>CAYUXZ010000019.1:0-48573 GCA_964449135.1 uncultured Gammaproteobacteria bacterium | reverse complement strand
TGTCCGAGGCGTAGCGGGCGCCCTTGTTGTCGCCGATGCGCACGATGCGCTCGGCGGGCACGCCGATCATCGTGTGCCAGAGATCGTAGGCCTCGTCGTCGGTGTGGTAGACGGTCACCATCAACCGGTCCTTCGGCAGCTTCCACACGCCGGTGAGCAGTTCCCAGGCGAAGCGGATCGCGTCACGCTTGAAGTAGTCGCCGAAGCTGAAGTTGCCGAGCATCTCGAAGAAGGTGTGGTGGCGTGCGGTATAGCCGACCTGGTCGAGGTCGTTGTGCTTGCCGCCCGCGCGCACGCAGCGCTGCGAGCTGGCCGCGCGCTTGTAGCTGCGCTTGTCGGCGCCGAGGAAGACGTCCTTGAACTGCACCATGCCGGCGTTGGTGAACAGCAGGGTCGGATCGTTGCCCGGCACCAGCGGGCTGGACGGCACGACTTCGTGGCCCTGCGCGCGGAAATAGTCGAGGAACCTCGCGCGGATGGCGCTGGTGGTCATCGAAGTCGTTTCGGTCGTAGCGGTCATGGCGGTCGTGCGTGGTCTCGGATGGCTGCCCGCGCGAAGACGCCGCCTGCACGGACAGCGGGCAGAACCGGAACGTGCGGGCAGGCGCGGGAGCGCGGACGCCAAGAGTATCAGGTCGGCGTGGAGCCAGCCCTCGAAACGCCGGACGTGGACCTAGTCGGCCGGGTCGAAGCCGTCGTCCTCAGCGATCGCGCCGGTCGAACTCGCGACGGCGAACGCGACTGAGCGTTCGAAGCCTCGACGCAGCAGGAAGTCGATCGCCTTGCGGCGCTGCTTCGGATCCTGGCGCCTGCCGCCGGGGAAGCGCCGGGCAATCAGTCGGCGTGCCGTGTCGGCCCAGTCGCATTCGCAAGCTTCCAGCGCAGCCCGGATCGTCTCGGCATCCAGCCCGTGCGCAGCGAGTTCGGCGCGGATGTGCAGCGGGCCGTAGCCCGTGTTCGCACGCGCTCGCGCGAGACTCTCCGCGAATCGCGCATCGTCCTGCCAGCCGGCCTGCGCGAGCTTGTCGACCGTCGCCGCGGCTTCGTCCTTCTCGACGCCTCGCACGGCGAGCTTGCGGGTCAGTTCCTTGCGCGAGTGCTCGCGGCGGGTGAGCAGTCCCAGTGCGCGCTGAGTCGGCGTTTGCTCGCGGGTGCGCCTCTCGTACGAATATTCAGTATGAGAGTCAGTACCGATATCGCTTATTTGCTTGCGCGACTTCACATCCATTGTTTCAATCGCTAATGAACAGTCGTAGCGCTCGCGAATCCCAAGAAAAGAAATGTCAAAAAGCCTAGAGCTTGAAGAAAGGCGCATCTGCTCTGAGCGCTAAGACTTTTCATTCCAGAGATGTACGCAGCTTGTGTGTTGCCCGCATGTTTTTTGAAGAAGCGTTGCGCGGCCCAGCGCATTAGGAAGGGGAGAGGCTTCAGGAACTCCTCAATTACACGATCGGCGCGGATTCCTGTTTCTAACGAAATTCCCCAAAACCGAGCGCCATCATTAATCTTTGTTTCCTCGTTTTCGTATCTCGCCAAATGTTCTTGAAAAGACCTCTGAACAGACTCAACAGCATTGATGGCAACTTTAAGGCGCACTGCGAATATTTTTGAGAGGACACCGAATAAGCACGAGAGGAAAAGAGCTCCGCCTGCCTCGCGAAAGCCAGACTGCCCAAAAATAGGAATTAGCTTGTCTGCGTTTCCCAGTAAAAAGGATGCGATCGCTGCTGTTCCTACGAGAAGCCATGTTACGAACATCTCGATCGGGCCACCTGCTTTCAACAATGTCAAAAGCATTGACGACACGATTGCGTTCTCGGCATTTTCCCGCGCGAGGCGGTTCCATTCGAGCAAGGGTTGAATACGCGGATCGTCAGCTGTCACTGCCCCTCCTAATCAGGCTTCCACATCCTCATCCGCTTCGGCGCGCGAAGCCTCCTGCGGCACGAACTTCTCGCGCAGCGCGGCTTCGAGTTTGGCGGCGGCGGCGGGGTTCTCCTTGAGGTACTGGCGGGCGTTCTCCTTGCCCTGGCCGATGCGCTCGCCGTCGTAGCTGTACCAGGCGCCGGACTTCTCGACCAGGCGCGCGTCGACGCCCATGTCGATCAGCTCGCCCTCGCGGCTGATGCCTTCGCCGTAGAGGATCTCGGTGATGACCTGCTTGAACGGCGGCGCCATCTTGTTCTTGACGACCTTGATGCGGGTCTGGTTGCCGATGATCTCCTCGCCCTTCTTGATGCTGCCGATGCGGCGGATGTCGAGGCGCACCGAGGCGTAGAACTTGAGCGCATTGCCGCCGGTCGTGGTCTCCGGACTCTGGCCGGGCATCATGATCCCGATCTTCATGCGCAGCTGGTTGATGAAGAACACCATGCAGTTGCTGCGCTTGATGTTGCCGGTGAGCTTGCGCAGCGCCTGGCTCATCAGGCGCGCCTGCAGGCCGGGCAACTGGTCGCCCATCTCGCCCTCGATCTCGGCCTTGGGCGTGAGCGCGGCGACCGAGTCGATCACCACCATGTCCACCGCGTTCGAGCGCACCAGCATGTCGGCGATCTCGAGCGCCTGCTCGCCGGTATCGGGCTGCGACACCAGCAGGTCGTCGACGTTGACGCCGAGCTTCTGCGCATAGGTCGGGTCGAGCGCGTGCTCGGCGTCGATGAAGGCCGCGACGCCGCCCATCTTCTGGCACTCCGCGATGGTCTGCAGGGTCAGAGTGGTCTTGCCCGAGGACTCCGGACCGTAGATTTCCACGACGCGGCCTTTCGGCAGACCGCCGATGCCGAGCGCGATGTCGAGCATCAGCGAGCCGGTGCCGATGACATCGGCCGGCTCCGCGACGCGGTCGCCCATGCGCATAACCGAACCCTTGCCGAACTGCTTCTCGATCTGGCTCAGGGCGGCGCTCAGTGCGCGTTTCTTGTTGTCGTCCATGGTTCTGTCCTCGGTGTCTTCGTGGATGTTGTAGGCAAGCTAGCGGATGCAGGTCGCACAGACTGAGACGATTCCGCGCGGAGCCAATCTGGCATCGCGCGAGTAGTCGGGCCGTAGGCGGATGACGTTCGCGTGTGTAGGAAAATCGCTCGTCATCGCCGTTCGCCTATCGGTTCGGCCGCGACGTGTTTGGTCGAACCAGGCCGCAGTACAGGCCTTCGATTGCGAAATCGTCGTCGGGCCGTACGCGGATGGGTTCGTAATCGGGATTGCGCGGCAACAGGCGGATTCCATCCTTGCCCGTCTTCAGAAGCTTAACGGTGATCTCATCGCCGATGCGCGCGACCACGATCTGGCCGGAACGCGCATCGTTGGTGCGGTGCACGCCGATCAGGTCGCCGTCGAAGATGCCCTCGTCACGCATCGAATCGCCCTTCACGCGCAGCACGTAGTCGGGCGCGGGCGCGAACAGCACGCGATCAAGCAGCACATAGGAATCCGAGCCGATGTCGGCGCCGATCGGAAGACCGGCCGCGACCTGCCCCAGCAGCGGCACGCGCAATGCGTTGTCGTCGTTGGCCGCGGCGGCCTGCGCGAACGCCATTTCCTGCTGCGACGGCATCGGCGGTTGCAGCACGCGGATTCCCCGCGCGCGGCCCGGGATGCGTTCGATCGCACCGGCGGCTTCCAGCGCTTCGAGGTGGTACTGCGCCGCACGCACGCCCTTGAAGCCGAAGGCGCGCGCGATCTCCGTCTGCGACGGCGGCATGCCCTCGGCCTCCACGCGCTCGGCGATCAGGGCGAGGATTTCGCGCTGGGTGTCGGTCAGTTGCATGTTAGTAGTAATACTACTAACCGTTTCGACCGTCAAGCGCTCGTGGAGCAGGCTCGTCCGGCCCTCTTACGCGATCACCGCCTGCAGGCCGTTCAGCGCCGCGGCGACGGTCTGCCGGCGTACCGCCTCGCGATTGCCGTCGAAGTGGAAAACTTCGGCGCGCGGATAGCCGCCGCGTCGTTTCCATGCGATCCACACCGTGCCCACCGGCTTGCCCGGCGTGCCACCGCTGGGGCCGGCGATGCCGGTCACCGCGACTCCCACGCTCGCGCCCGAATGTACCAGTGCGCCAGAGACCATCTCGATCGCGGTCTCGCGGCTGACCGCGCCGTGCTCCTCCAGCGTGTGCGGATGCACGCCGAGCAGCGCCTGCTTGGCTTCGTAGCTGTACGCCGCCATCCCGCAGTCGAACCACTCCGAACTGCCGGCGATGTCGGTAACGGTTTTCGCGATCCAGCCGCCGGTGCAGCTTTCTGCTGTGACCAGCATGAGCTTGCGCGACTGCAGTTCGCGGCCGAGCCGCACCGCGAGCTCGTGCAGCGTCGTGTCGTCGGGCACAGCGATGGTTGCTTGCGTAGTCGTGGGCATCGGAATCCGAACGGAGCGTGTGCGCCTTTCTAGCTCAAATCGCGGCGGATGTCTGCAAATGCCTGTCCTTCGGATCAACGCGGTCGCTGGAAAACGGTCGAAACACCGAACGTAGCGCACTACGCCCAACTTGCCTGCATCCCTTGACTGCGCGACACTGCCTGCGATGCGCCGATTCCGACTACTGTTGACGTTGCTGCTCTGCCTGACGGTTCCTGCCGCCACTTGGGCGTCCGTGTTCAATGGCGCTTTCTGCGCACCGGCCCAGGAGCAACACACGTCGGCGGTCGATCACGACGATGATGCCGATGCGTCATCCGCAAGCGCGTCGATTCACCACCATGACGCGCACTGCCTCGGCGCGCACGATCACGGCCATCCCTGCAAGGGCGATCACTGCGGCTGCGGTTGCGGCATGGGCCTGTGCTCCTCGGCAAGCGTCGCCCTGTTGAGCAACGATCTTTCCAGAGCGCTGTACGCTGGTGGTTCGCAGCCGATCCCGAAGGCGCACCTCTCGGGGTACACCAATTTCTCCGGCGGCTCTCCGCTGAGACCCCCGATCGCCTGATCCGGCCCGCTTGGGTGCGAAGCCGCATCGACGGCGTCGCGCCGGCTGACGGTTGCTGATCGGACGACTCCTCGCACCGCCCCCGGCAACAGCATCGAACGCCGGATCGTTCGTCTCGATTGCCTCGATCGACGGTCAGCGACACCTCGCATTCCCAAGCTTCGTTCGCCGGCATCGCCGCCCCATGAATCCGCAGGGCGCGGCGAGTCACACCGCTTGATTCGGCATGAGAACCAGCCATGAAAATTCCAGTGACCATTCTGTGCGCCTTTGCGATGGCCGTCGTCGCCACGTCGCCGACGATCGCGCACGAAGGCGAGTCGGCCCACACCAACGGCGGCACGCCGTTCGGGCGCCCGGGCATCGCGAAAAACGCGAGTCGCACGGTGACGATCACGCTCACCGACGCGATGCGTTTCGAACCCGCTTCGTTGACCGTCGAGCGCGGGAAGACGCTGCGCTTCCACATCGTCAATACCGGCAAGTTGCCGCACGAATTCGTGCTCGGCACGCGTGACGAAATCGCCGAGCACGCGAAACAGATGCAGCGGATGCCGACCATGGTCCACAACGACGCCAACGCCGTGCGCGTCGAGTCCGGCAAGTCGGCGGACCTGATCTGGCAATTCAGCGTGCCAGGCACATTCCTCTATGCCTGCCTGGTGCCCGGACACTGGGAAGCGGGGATGCAGGGAACCGTGACGGTCGCCGGTTCAGCGAAGAAGCCATGAACGCTCGCCGTAATCCATCGCTCCGAATGACCGCGCTCGTGATGCGCGGCTGCATCGGGCTGATCTGCGTCTGGTCCGCGGCCGAGGCTTGCGCCGAGACGATGCAGGTGGCTCAACCATCGGGTGTAACCGAGTGGATCCAGCAAGCCGTCCGCGACAACAAGGACCTGCAAGCCGCGCGTTATGCGGTGGACATTGCGCGCGCGCGGTTGATCCAGGCAGGGCAGCGCGCGAACCCGACACTCGCCGTCTCGAACCGCAGCGATTTCCTGTCCGGTGGCAAGGGCGAATACAGTCGGAGCCTGTCGCTGAGCCAGGCATTCCCGGTAACCGGACGCCTGCTGCGGCAGCAGGACGTCGCGCGCGTGGACATCGAACTCGCGCAGGCCGAGGTCGCCGACGCCGAACGCAAGCTCGCCGGTGAAGTCGCGAACGACATCTACCGCATCGTCATCATCGAGCAACGCATCGCCGCGCGCGACGAACTGATCGCCGCCAACGGCCGGCTTGCGCGCATCTGCCGCGATCGTTTCAAGGCGGCGGAAGTCTCCGAGCTCGACGTCAATACCGTGCAGATCGACCTGCAACGACTCAATCAGGAACGCGCGCAGCTGCAAGCGCAACGCGATGCGACGCTGATCGCCCTGAGCGTTCTTCTCGGAAAGCCTGCAACCGCGCCGTTGTCGATCGAAGGTGCCGTTCCGTCGTTCGCCACGCTGCCGGGCCTGTCGAACCTGCAGCAACAGGCGCTCGCCACCCGCCCCGATCTGCGCAGCGCGACGCTCGGCGTGGATCGCGCCGACGCGCAACGCGCGCTCGCAGAAGCTTCGCGATGGGAAGACTGGACCGCCAGCGTGGAACTCTCTCAGGACCGGTTGGTCATTGACGGCGCGCCGCGCCAAAGCCCGGATCGCGCCGTGGGCATCTCTGTCTCGATTCCGTTTCCGTTGAAGAACTCCGGCCGCGGTGCGATCGCCGAAGCGGATGCATCGCGCGACCAGGCCTCCGCGCGCATCGATGCGCTGCGTCTTGCGATCAACGGCGAGGTCGCGACAGCGCATGCCGAAGCGAGCCGTTCGCAGGCCGCGATGGACGCGATCGCGCGCGGTGTACAGCCGCTGGCCGCGCGCAACGAGCACCTCGCCGAAAACGGATATCGCCAGGGTCTGGTTCCGCTCGCCGATGTGGTGCAGGCACAGCGCCAGCAATCGGAGGCGGCCGATCGCTATCTCGACGCACTCGATGCCTACCTGCAGGCGCTGGTACGCCTGCACACCGCGGTCGGCGATTACGTTCCGCCATCCTCCACGGAGGGCCGGCCATGAAACCGGAGACACCCATGCAACAGAACAGAGTTCGCGCGATACACGTGTCCCTGATCGTCCCCATTGCATTGGCTGGACTGCTGGTTGCGTCGATGGCCTCGGCGCATGGCGCGCAAATCGACGTCGGCCAGGGAGCCAAGGGCCCGGTCCGATTGACCGCCGCGCAGGAAAAGACGCTAGCCGTGAAAGTCGCCCGTGCGGAGCTGCGTCCGTTGTCCGAGATGCTGTATCTCAACGGTGAAGTGCGCCAGGCGCCCGAGCGGCAGACCGAAGTCAGCACCCGCATCAGCGGCCAGGTGACCGCGCTGTACGCACGATTGGGCGACAGCGTCAAAGCCGGACAGAAATTGGCGCGCGTGCAATCGCGCCTGGTCGGCGATCCGCCGCCGAGCGTGGACATCCTCGCGCCGCGCGGCGGCGCCATCGATGCGGTCGGCGTCGTGGTCGGGCAGTCGGTCGAGCCTGCGACCACGCTGTTCAAGATCGGCGATCGCAGCCAGGTCGATGTGGTCGCGCGCGTCTACGAGGAAGACCTCGGCAAGCTGCGCGTCGGCCAACCGGTTTCGGTGCGCACGCTCGCGTATCCCGGCAGAACGTTCGAAGGCAGCATCGCGATGATCGGCCCGACCCTGGATCCGCAAACCCGCACGGTCGAGGCATGGATTCCGCTGGCCAATCCCGACGGCGCATTGAAGCCCAACCTGTTCGCCCGCGTCGGCGTCGTGCTGCGGCAGAACGCGACGGCGCTGGCGGTGCCGAACGCGACGATCATCGAAGCCAATGGCGAGAAATTCGTGTTCGTGCGCCAGAAAGGGCAGTACGCACGGGTCGAAGTCGTCACCGGCGCGAGCGACGACCGCTACACCGAAATCAAGGATGGCCTGGTGCCCGGCGACGAGGTCGTCACCCAGGGCAATCGTGAGATCTACACCGTGTGGCTCACGGGCGGCGCGATCCAGCAGGAGGACGACTGACCATGTTCGATCGCCTCATCGCCTGGTCCTTGCACAACCGTGTGGTCGTGCTCGCGTTGACGCTGGTGCTGTTCGTCGCGGGGATCGTCTCACTGCGACGCATGCCGGTGGACGTGTTCCCGGAGTTCGCGCCGCCGGAGGTCGTGATCCAGACCGAAGCGCCGGGCATGGCCCCGCAGGACGTCGAATCGCAGATCACCTATCCGCTGGAGAGCGCGATCAACGGATCGCCGGGCGTGGCGGTCGTGCGCTCCAAGACCGCGGTCGGCCTTTCCACGATTACCGTGGTGTTCGATTCGGATACGGACATCTACACCGATCGGCAGCAGATCAACGAACGCCTGCAGAACGCGATCGGCCGGCTGCCAGCAACGGCGCAGCCGCCGGTGATGCTGCCGGTGACTTCCGCAGTGGGCTGGCTGGTGAAGTACGCGCTGGTCAGCGACACGGTGTCGCCGGAAGCATTGCGCACACTTTCGGACTGGGAAATCCGCCCGCGCATCCTCGCGCTCGGCGGCATCGCCTCCGTGGTCGCGATCGGCGGTGAGGTCAAGCAGTACCAGGTGCGGCTCGATCCGCTGCGCATGCAGGCCTACCGGATCAGCATCGAACAGGTTCGCCAGGCCCTGCAGAGCGCCAACGCGAGTGTGCCGGGTGCGTTCGTGCAGGCGCCGGGGCAGGAACTCACCGTGAGCGGCGAAGGCCGGATCGGCTCGCTGGACGACATCCGCAACGCGGTGATCACCACGCGCAACGGCGTGCCGATCACCGTCGGCAATGTAGCCACCGTCGCGTTCGGCGGCGAGATCAAGCGCGGCGACGGTGCATTCGGCGCGCACGATGCAGTCATCGGCACGATCTCCAAGGCCTACGGCGCCGACACGCTGAGCACGACTCGTCGTGTCGAAGCCGCGCTGGAGGAAATCCGCAAGACCCTCCCGCCCGGCGTGCGCATGGACACGCAGGTGTTCCGCCAGGCGAGTTTCATCGAGGCCGCCGTGCACAACCTCGACCTCGCGCTGATCGAGGGCGCGCTGATCGTGATCGCGGTGCTGTTCGTGTTCCTGATGAATGCGCGCGCCTCGTTCGTCACCTTCGTGTCGATGCCGGTCTCGTTCGTCGGCGGCATCCTGGTGATGCACGCGCTGGGTGTCGGCATCAATTCGATGACGCTCGGCGGCCTGGCGATCGCGATCGGCGAGGTCGTCGACAACGGCATCATCACCGTCGAGAACGTGGTCCACCGGCTGCGTGTAGCGCGCGTGCAAGCACAGCCGGGCAGCGGACTGCGGCTGGTGTTCGACGCCGTGCGCGAGATCGTCAATTCGGTCGTGTATGCGACCGCGATCATCGTGCTGATCTTCCTGCCGATCTTCTTCCTCGGCGATCTGGCCGGGCGCATCTTCAGTCCGCTGGGCGTGGCCTACATCGCCTCGGTCGGCGCTTCGCTGGTCGTCGCGGTCACGCTGGTGCCGGCGCTGTGTTACCTGCTGCTGACGCGCTCTGCGGAAAAAGCGGCGGACGTGGGCATGACGCTCGACCCGCACGTGCCGGTCAACCTCTTGCCACGCACCGAAGCGGGTGAACCCGAAACCGTCTTCGTGCGCTGGCTCAAGCGCCATTTCCGCAGGCTGCTCGGCTGGGCGCTGCCGCATCCCGGTTGGGTCGTCGGCTTGTCCGCACTCGCGCTCGCCGGCGCGCTCGCGTTGCTGCCCCTGTTCGGCCTGTCCTTCCTTCCCGATTTCAAGGAAGGCAACTTCGTGATCGCGATGACGACTTTGCCTGGAACTTCGCTCGACGAATCCAAGCGGCTGGGTGCGATCGTCCGGAACGAGCTGCTCAAATACCCGCAGGTCGTGTCGATCGACCAGCGCGCCGGTCGCTCCGAACTCGACGAGGACGCGCAGCCGCCGAACTTCAGCGAATTCGACGTGCGGCTGGATTTCGGCAAGGACCGCTCGGTGCCGCCCGACGTGCTGCTCGCGCGCATTCGCGCCGAACTCGCGCAGATGCCCGGCGTCGTCTTCAACGTCGGCCAGTTCATCGCCCACCGCATGGACGAGGTGCAATCCGGCGTGCGCTCGCAAGTCGCCGTGAAAATCTACGGCGACAATCTCGACACGCTTTACGATCTGGGCTTGCGCGCGCAGTCCATCGTCCGCGGCGTGAAAGGCGCGGTCGACATCAATCTGGAACAGCAGATCCGCGTGCCGCAGGTCACGATCCGGATCGACCGCGACAAGGCCGCTCGCTTCGGGCTGAAGGTCGGCGACATCGCCCGCGACATCCAGACCGCGCTCAACGGCGAGAACGTGAGCAACGTGCTCGAGAACCGGCGCAGCTTCGACCTGAACCTGCGGCTCGAAGGCTCCGCGCGCGAGACGCTCGCCGCGATTCGCGATCTTCCGCTCGACGCGCCCGGAGCGGACAACACCGAAGGCGGAAAGGTGCCGCTGCGGCTCGTCGCCGATGTGCGCGTGGACGACCAGCCATACGCCATCGGTCGCGAAAACGTGCAGCGCGTGATCGTGCTCGGCTTCAACGTCGAGGATCGCGACCTGGGCGCGGTGATCGGCGACGTGAAAAAACGGATCGGCGATCGCCTGAACCTGCCCGCGGGCTACTACGTGGACTACGGTGGCCAGTTCCAGAGCCAGCAGCAGGCCAATCGCACGCTGCTGGGTTTCGGCGCGCTCGCGCTGTTCGGCGCGGTGCTGTTGCTGTTCAAGGCCTTCGGCACGCTGCGCGAGGCGCTGATCGTGCTGTTCAATCTGCCGCTGGCGATGATCGGCGGCATCGTCGCGCTGTATCTGGCCGGCGCGAACCTGAGCGTGGCAGCGGTGATCGGATTCATCACGCTGTTCGGCATCGCCACCCGCAACGGCATCATCCTCGTCACCCACTACGCGCAGTTGCGCGCTGCCGGTCGATCGCTCGATGAAGTGGTGATGCAAGGCACGCTCGATCGCCTCGTGCCGGTACTGATGACCGCAGCGACCGCCGCGCTGGGCCTGCTGCCGCTGCTGTTCGGTTCGCCGGTCGGCAAGGAACTCGAGCTGCCGCTCGCCCAGGTCGTGCTCGGCGGTCTGGTCACGGCCACTGCCTTGAATTTGCTGGTCGTGCCGACGGTCTGGCACCGACTCGAATTTCGCCGCGCCGCGCGCGATGCGGCGTCCTCTCCAAGCATTCCCAACCCGGAGCCTTTGCCGTGAAAACCTCCATCGTTCTGCCCGCGCTGCTCGCCACGATCGCTCTCGGCGCAACCGCATGCGGCGGCAAAAACGAGGCCGCGAATTCGTCGGCGCCCTCACCATCCACGGCGTCGGCAACGTCCGCTGCGAAAGCACCCGCAAAAGACATGACTCCGCAGCCAGCGACTGAGCCTGCCGAACCAGCGCAAGCGGAGGCGTCCGCCACGATCCCCGACAGCGCGGCCGAAATCTGGAGCGCGATCGACGCGAAGAACGCGCAGCTCGGCGCGATCGTTTCGAATGGCGACCTGGGCCAGGCGCATCCCCTGGCCTATGCGATCCGCGATCTGGTCGCGGCCTTGCCCGGCAAGTCCACTGCGCTGCCGCAGGCCGAGCAGGATCAACTGCGCCAGGGTTCGAGTTTCGTGGCGACGCTCGCCAAGCGGCTCGACGCGACCGGCGATGCGAACGACCGCGCGGGTGCGCAGGCGAACTACGCGCAGCTGCAGTCGGTGTTGAAGGGATTGCCACGCGGGAAGTGATCGCGCAATGCCGTCACGCTTCGATATCCGATCCGATCGGCCGCATCATGGCCAGAAACAGGTGAAACCGTGGATGACATGACGATCGATCCGGTGTGCGGAATGAAGGTCGCGGCGGACTCGCCGCATCGGATCACGCACGATGGCCACGAATTCCGGTTCTGCTCTGCGAACTGTCGGGCGAAGTTCGCCGCCGACCCGGCGCGCTGGCACGCGCCGGCGAGACCCGCGGATGCCTCGACGACCGCGGCGCCGGCGCACACCGGCAGGCGCTACACCTGCCCAATGCACCCGCAGATCGTGCGCGACGCACCGGGCAATTGCCCGATCTGCGGGATGGCGCTCGAGCCGATGCTGCCCTCGCTCGAGGACGACGAGAACTACGAACTCACCGACTTCCGTCGACGCTTCTGGTGGACGCTGCCGGCCTCGCTCGTCGTGCTGGCGCTGGCGATGACCGGGGGTCGCATCGCGGCCGTTCCCGCGAATGTACGCACCTGGATCGAACTCGCACTCTCGGCCCCGGTGGTGCTGTGGGCGGCCTGGCCGTTCTTCGTGCGCTGGGCGCAGTCCATCCGCAACCGCAGCCCGAACATGTGGACGCTGATCGGCACCGGCGTCGGCGCTGCGTTCGCCTACAGCGTGGTCGCGGCGATCGCGCCCGGATGGTTTCCCGAATCGTTCAAGATGCACGGCCGGGTCGAGGTGTATTTCGAGGCCGCCGCGGTCATCGTATCGCTGACCCTGCTCGGCCAGGTGCTCGAACTCAAGGCGCGCTCGAGCACTTCCGCGGCGATCAAGGCCTTGCTCGGTCTCGCGCCGAAGACCGCGCGTCGCCTGCGCGACGACGGTGCCGAAGAGGATGTTCCGCTGGCCGAGGTCCGCGCCGGCGATCGCCTGCGCGTGCGCCCCGGCGAGAAGGTACCCGTCGATGGCGAGGTGATCGAGGGCCGTTCCAACGTCGACGAGTCGATGCTGACCGGCGAACCGATTCCGGTGGGAAAAGCGATCGGCGCGCGAGTGATCGGCGCGACGCTCAACGGCAGCGGCAGCCTCGTGATCCGCGCCGAGAAGGTCGGTTCGGACACCGTGCTCGCGCAGATCGTGCAGCTCGTCGCACAGGCGCAGCGATCGCGTGCGCCGATGCAGCGCATGGCCGATCGCGTGAGCTACTGGTTCGTGCTCGCGGTGCTCGCGATCGCCGTGCTGACCTTCATCGCGTGGGGGTTGTTCGGGCCTTCGCCGGCCTGGACCTACGCCGTGGTGAACGCGGTCGCCGTGCTGATCATCGCCTGCCCTTGCGCGCTGGGCCTGGCGACGCCGATGTCGATCATGGTCGCGACCGGCCGCGCGGCGGGCGCGGGCGTGCTGTTCCGCGACGCCGAGGCGATCGAACGCCTGCGCACGATCGACACGCTGATCGTCGACAAGACCGGAACGCTCACGCAGGGCAAGCCCGCGTTCCGCGAGGTCGTCGCCATGAATGGCCGATCCGCCGACGAGGTTCTGCGCCTCGCGGCGAGCCTGGACCAGGGCAGCGAACATCCGCTGGCCGACGCGATCGTCGCGGAAGCACGCCGTCGCGGACTCCCGCTCGAGACGGCGGCCGAGTTCGAGTCGGGCACCGGCATCGGCGTGCGCGGCGCCGTGGAAGGCCATCGCCTCGCGCTCGGCAACACGGTGTTGATGCGCGAACTCGGCGCCGACGCGACGCCGCTCGCCGATGCCGCCGAGCGCCTGCGCAGCGAAGGCGCGAGCGTGATGCATCTGGCCGTCGATGGCGCACTCGCCGGGCTGATCGCGGTCGCCGACCCGATCAAGGACACCACGCCCGCCGCGATCGCCGCGCTGCACGAAGCCGGGCTGCGCGTGGTGATGGCCACGGGCGATGGCCGCGCCACCGCCGAGGCGGTCGCGCGGCGACTCGGCATCGACGAGGTGCACGGCGAAGTGCGGCCGCGGGACAAGGCCGAGCTCGTCGCGAAACTGAAAGCCGCGGGCCGTCACGTCGCGATGGCGGGCGACGGCATCAACGACGCGCCCGCGCTCGCGGCCGCGGATGTCGGCATCGCGATGGGTACCGGCACCGACGTGGCGATGTCCAGCGCGCAGATCACCCTCGTCAAGGGCGACCTGCGCGGCATCCTGCGCGCGCGGCAGATCTCCGAGGCCACGGTGGCGAACATGAAGCAGAACCTCGGTTTCGCGTTCGCGTATAACGCGCTCGGCATCCCGCTCGCGGCGGGCGTGCTGTATCCGGCGTTCGAACTGCTGCTCAGCCCGATGATCGCGGCGTTGGCGATGAGCCTGAGCTCGGTGTCGGTCGTCGGCAACGCACTGCGGCTGCGGCGGCGTTGAGCGCGGCAGCCAGGATCACACTCGCGCTCAACGTTCCGTTCCGCGCGTGATCAAGAAGTTGTAGACCGGCCCGAAGATCAGCGCGACGTACCAGCCCCAGGCGAAGCTCTCGATCAGGCCGAGGAAGAACGTCGACCCGCTCAGCAGCTCGAATCCCGGCAGGAAAATCGTCAGCGCCGCATGGTTGATCGGCAGCCCGGGGAACAGCAGATAGCCCAGCACGCACAGCACGTAGGAGATCGCGAGGAACAGGCTCAGTGCGCCACCCAGCGCGAACACCGGAATGGTTCGCGCGGCAGCGTGCTGCGACGGAATGCCCAAACGGATTTCGGTGATGGTTTCAATGACCATGGGTGTGCTCCTGTCGGGACTTGGCGGAACCGCGTGCTTGCGCATACCTCGCCGGATCGGCTTCGAAGGTGTTGCGGCAATCCTGCGAACAGAAGTAGTAGACGTGGCCGGCGAGCACGGTCGACTTGGCCTGCGCTGTCTGCACGGTCATCCCGCAGACCGGGTCCCTCGCCTGTCCCGGCGGCGTCCACGAACCACGATCCGCGGAATCGGACTCCGTGTGATGATGGTGGTGCCCCATCACGTGCGCACCGCAGCCGAACCGCATCATCAGGAAGAAAAAAACTGCCCAAGCCAGAAAATACAGGACGTTCTGGAGCTGCATCGGACCGCTCCCATTCGGCGTTTCACTTGACAAAACACCCTACGCAGAAATACGAACGTCGCATTGACGCAGATCAACACCGGGACCCGCCATGCCCTTCGCAAGACGCAACGCCCTGCTGCGCGGCCTGATCGCCGCATCCGTGCTCGCGGGGATCGCCGCCGGATTGGTCTGGTCGGGCGTGTACAACATCGGCGCGGACGATCACCACACGGCAACCGTGCGCTCGCTAATCGACACCCTGCGCGACCGCTCGATCGCGGTGCGCGCGCGGGAGCTGCAACCGCCGAATCTCGACGATCCGCAACGCATCCTGCAGGGCGCCGGGCATTACGCGGAGATGTGCACCGGCTGCCACCTCGCGCCCGGCATGGACGATTCGGAGCTTCGGCAAGGCCTGTATCCGCAGCCGCCGAATCTGTCCAGGCGCGGCGTCGATCCGAAGATCGCGTTCTGGACGATCAAGCACGGCATCAAGATGAGCGCGATGCCGGCCTGGGGCACGAGCCACGACGACGCGAAGATCTGGAGCATCGTCGCCTTCGTGCGCAAGCTGCCGACGATGACGGCCGCGCAGTACCAGGAACTGGTTGCGCGCGCGCCGTCGCCGGACGACGACGACATGGACGAGATGCCGGGCATGGCGATGCCGTCCGACGATGCCGATCACGACGACAAGGCGCCGGCACGCGAACACCGATAACATAGCGGGCTCATCCGATCGCCATCCACGCGCCGTCCGGGCCATTCCCCGTCCATGCTGCAAGAGAAAACGCCCGAGCACACCCCGCTGATGAAGCAGTACTTCGCCGCGAAGGCGGAGCATCCGGACGTGTTGATGTTCTTCCGGATGGGCGATTTCTACGAGCTGTTCTACGACGACGCGCGCAAGGCCGCGAAGCTGCTCGACATCACACTCACCCAGCGCGGCGCATCGGCTGGCGCGCCGATCCCGATGGCGGGCGTGCCGCATCACGCCTACGAGTCGTACCTCGCGCGGCTGGTCGCGCTCGGCCAATCGGTCGCGATCTGCGAACAGATCGGCGATCCGGCGCTCGCGAAAGGCCTGGTCGAACGCAAGGTCGTGCGCATCGTCACGCCCGGCACGGTCACCGACGAGGCGCTGCTCGACGAGCGCCGCGACACGCTGCTGATGGCGATCGCGCGTGGCAAGTCGGGATACGGACTCGCCTGGGCGGATCTCGCGGGCGGGCGTTTTCTCGTCAATCAGGTCGCCGACGCCGATGTCCTGCTCGCCGAACTCGCGCGGCTGGAACCCGCCGAACTGTTGCTGCCGGACGAGGATGGCTGGCCCGTTCCGATCGCGACGCGCAGCGGCGTGCGCCGGCGCGCACCGTGGCTGTTCGACACCGACTCCGGACGCCGCAAGCTGCACGAGTTCTTCGGCGTGCACGATCTGGATGCGTTCGGGATCGCCGAGCTGCCGCTCGCGATCGGCGCCGCCGGCGCGCTACTCGGCTACGTCGAGGAGACGCAGAAGCAGCGGCTCGCGCACCTGACCGCGATCGCGCAGGAAACCAGCGACGACAGCCTGGCGATGAACGCGGCGACGCGCCGGCATCTGGAACTCGACACGCGCGCCGACGGCCGCAGCGAACACACCCTGCTCGGCGTGCTCGACACCACGATCACGCCAATGGGCGGGCGCCTGCTGCGGCGCTGGCTGCATCGGCCGCTGCGCGACCGTGCGTTGCTGGCCGGCCGCCACCATGCGGTCGGCGCGTTGCTGGAAAGCGGCATCGACGAAATCTTGCGCGAACGCTTCCGCGCGCTCGGCGACATCGAGCGCATCCTCACCCGGGTCGCACTGCGCTCGGCGCGCCCTCGCGACCTGTCCACACTGCGCGACGGGCTCGCGCTGCTGCCGGCGATCCGCGCCGAACTCGCCACCCTGGATTCGCCGCGACTCGCGCAACTGCTGTCGGAACTCGGCGACAGCGCCGATCATGCGAGCACGTTCTGCGCTGAACTTCTCGCGCGCGCCATCGCGCCGCAACCTGCGCTGCGCATCGCCGACGGCGGCGTGATCGCCGACGGCTACGACGCCGAACTCGACGAACTGCGGATGTTGTCGACGAACGCCGACGGTTTCCTCGTCGGACTCGAGGCGCGCGAGAAAGCCGCGACCGGCATTCCGACGCTGAAAGTCGGTTACAACCGCGTGCACGGCTACTACATCGAGATCAGCAAGGGCCAGGCCGAGCGCGCCCCGGTGCACTACACGCGCCGGCAGACCCTGACCGGCGCCGAACGCTACATCACCGAGGAACTCAAGCACTTCGAGGACAAAGTGCTTTCCGCGCGCGAGCGTTCGCTGCAGCGCGAGCGCGCGTTGTACGAACAACTGCTCGACGCGCTCAACGAACATCTCGCTCCGCTGCGACGGATCGCCGACGCGTTGTCGGAGATCGACGTGCTCGCCGGCTTCGCCGAACGCGCGCGCACGCTGGACTGGAACGCACCGCAGCTCGTCGAAGAACCCGGCATCCGCATCGAGCGCGGCCGCCATCCCGTCGTCGAGGCTGTGCGCGAGGAACCGTTCGAACCGAACGACCTGCTGCTCGACCCATCGCGCCGAATGCTGGTGATCACCGGCCCGAACATGGGTGGCAAGAGCACCTACATGCGCCAGTCCGCGCTGATCGTGCTGCTCGCGCACACCGGCAGCTTCGTGCCAGCGGCGCGCGCGCTGATCGGACCGATCGATCGCATCCTCACCCGCATCGGCGCCGGCGACGACCTCGCGCGCGGGCAGTCCACATTCATGGTCGAGATGACCGAGACCGCCTACATCCTGCATCACGCGACGCCGAGCTCGCTGGTGCTGATGGACGAGATCGGCCGCGGCACTTCCACCTATGACGGCCTCGCGCTCGCCGATGCCTGCGCGCGCCAACTCGCGTCGGCGAATCGCTGCTTCACGCTGTTCGCGACGCACTATTTCGAACTCACCGCGCTCGCGAAAGCCGGCAGCGGCATCGCCAACGTGCACCTCGATGCCGTGGAGCACGGCGACGCACTGGTCTTCATGCATGCGGTCAAGGAAGGCCCTGCCGACCGCAGCTTCGGCCTGCAGGTCGCTTCGCTCGCGGGCCTGCCGAAACCGGTACTGCAACGGGCGCGCAAGCGGCTGGCCGAACTCGAGCGGCACGCGCGCAGCGAATCGGCCGCGCTTTCGATGCCTGCCCTCGACTCGCCGCAGCAGATGGGATTGTTCGTGCCGGACTCGGCCGCGCTCGACGCGCTCGACGCGATCGAACCCGACGAACTCACGCCCAAGCAGGCGCTGGAAGCCCTGTACCGCCTGGTGGCGCTGCAGCGCGGCGGCCTTTCCTAGCCTGCGTTTGGACGTCGCGTCCGGACCTAGAGCGCGTCGATGTCGCCGAGCGCCCGGATCAGGCGCCGCGCGCGCTTGTCGGGTTTGCCCTGCGGCGGCCGATAGCCCGCGCGCTCGGCAGCGCGCTGCGCACGCTCGTTAGCGCGGCGCAGGCGCGAAACCTCGCTTTCCGAATACAACGCCTGCGCGACGCTGGCCGGACCGCGCGCCTCGGAAAGCGCGCATACCACGATCTCGAACAGCTCCTCGCCACGCTGCACGCGCAGCGCGTCGCCCGCGTGCACGCCTCGCGAAGGTTTCACGCGCTGCCCGCCGACTTCGATCTTGCCGCTCTCCACCGCCGCTCGCGCGAGGCTACGCGTCTTGAAGAAGCGCGCGGCCCAGAGCCAGACGTCCAGTCGCACGCCATCGGGCGGGGATTCGGAAACCGGTTTGCTCATGTCGGATCGATGCGTCGGTGCGGACGCATCATCGTCCCCGATGCCCGCTCGTGCAATCTGTAGCGCAGAAAGCAGAACGGCCGCACAAGGCGGCCGTTCGCGTGAAGCGGGTTGGATGCGATTACTCGGCGGCCTTCTCGGCCTTTGCAGCGCTGGCGGCGGCGAGATCCTCGCGGATGCGCGCGGCCTTGCCCTCGAGATCGCGCAGGTAGTACAGCTTGCCGGAGCGCACCTTGCCGCGACGCTTGACCTCGACCGAATCGATGCTCGGGCTGTGGGTCTGGAACACGCGTTCGACGCCGAAGCCGTGCGACATCTTGCGCACGGTGAAGGCCGAATTCAGGCCGCTGTTCTTCTTCGCGATGACCACGCCTTCATAGGCCTGCACGCGTTCGCGGTTGCCTTCCTTGACCTTGACGTTGACCACGACGGTGTCGCCCGGCCCGAAATCGGGGAGCGCGCGCTGCATCTGGTCGGCTTCGAATTGCTGGAGCTTGTTCATGGGAGTTCGCCGTGGAATGGCCTGGACTCGCTGCGAGTCCGGCAGGAAGCTGCATAGTGTAACGGATCGCCGCCGCCGGTGGCTAGTCCTGTGATATCAGGGCTTTAGGGTCGCCAGCCAGTCACGTCTAAATGCCTCCAGCAAGGCGCGGTCCTCGTCGTTCAAGGCTGCGCGCGCCAGCAAATCCGGCCGGCGCAGCCAAGTGCGGCCGAGCGATTGCTGACGTCGCCAGCGGCGGATCGCGGCGTGGTCGCCGGACAGCAGCACCTCGGGGATGCCGGTCGTGCCCTCGCTGTCCGAGCGCGTGTAGTGCGGACAATCGAGCAGGCCGTCCTCGAACGAATCCTGGGCTGCGGAATCGGCGTCGTTCAAGGCACCGTCCTGCAGGCGGCCGATCGAATCGATCAGCACCGCGGCACCGAGTTCGCCGCCCGAGAGCACGTAATCGCCGATCGAGATTTCCTCATCCACTTCGCTTGCGATCAAGCGCTCGTCGATGCCTTCGTAGCGCCCGCACAGCAGCAGCAGGCGCGGATGCGCGGCCAGCCGTCGCACGGTGGCCTGGGTCAGGCGTTCGCCCTGCGGGCTGAGGTGGATCAGGGGCGCGGCTTCGCCGGCGGCGCGCGCGGCCACGATGCAGGCGCGCAGCGGCTCGATGAGCATCAGCATGCCCGGCCCACCGCCGAAAGGACGCTCATCCACGCGCCGGTAGTTGCCGCTCGCGTAATCGCGCGGGTTCCAGGTTTCGACCTGGACCAGCCCGCGTTCGCGCGCACGGCCGACCACGCCGATGTCAGCGCACTGGCGGATGAAGTCGGGGAACAGGGCAATGACGTCGAAGCGCATCAGAAGTCCGCGTCCCAGTCGACGACGATGCGCTGTGCGTCGAAATCCACCGATTGCAGATGCGGATGCACGAACGGGATCAGCCGCTCTCGCTCGCCTCGGACGACGAGCACGGGGTTCGCGCCGGTGTCGAACAGGTGATCGACTGCGCCGAATGCGACGCCTTCGGCGTTGACGACAGCCAGTCCTTCCAGATCGACCCAGTAGTACTCGCCGGCTTTCGGCGGCGGCAGCACGCTGCGCGGAACGGCGATCTCGAAACCGGCCAGCGCCTGCGCGGCGTCGCGGTCGGCGATTCCCGGCACGTTCGCGACCAGGGACTTGCCGTGCGCGCGGCCACGCACGCCGGCGAGCTTCGATTCGGATTCGCCGCGCACGAGCGTCCATGGCTGGTAACGGAAAATCGCCACCGGCGGGTCGGTCCAGGATTCGAGCTTGATCTCGCCACGCACGCCGAACGCGCCGGCGATGCGCCCGAGCACGATCCTGCGCTCGGCGCGATCGGCCGTCGTCGAGGAATCGCGGATGGGTTCGTCGTTGGCCATGTTCGGCGGCGACGAAACGGAAATCCGGGCGCTCACGCGCCCGGCATCACGCCGCCTTGGACTGCGACGCTTCCTTGAGCAGCATGCGGACCTTGTCGGTCATCTGCGCGCCGTGGTCCAGCCAGTGCTGCACGCGGCCGGTGTCGAGCTCGATGCGCTTCTCGTTGGCGCCGGCGATCGGGTTGTAGTAACCCAGGCGCTCGAGCGAGCGGCCGTCGCGCTTGTTGCGCTGGTCGGTCGCGACGATGTGGTAGAAGGGGCGCTTTTTCGCGCCGCCGCGAGTCAGGCGAATCTTGACCATGATGGATCTCGTGATGGCTGAAGGGCTGCCGGGCTTCGGGCGGCCGGTAGCGAGCTGTACATTCTAACCCAACCGCAGGCGGGGACGAAAGCCCACCTCAAGGCGGGGAATATGCCCCCTCCGCCGGCGGGACAATCGGAAAGTCGCCGCAACAAAAAGCCCCTCCGGCAGTGCTGCCGGAGGGGCTCGTGAAAAACGGTACTACCGGTCAGTTGCAGGTCGGGAACTTGAACGAGCCGATCCGCGTGCTCCAGTTGAAGGTGCCGTTGGCGGTCAGGTACTCCTGCGTGTACCAGAAGGTGCAATCGTCGCTCGGGTCCACCGTCATCGCGCTGTAGTCGCCCCAACGCGACAGGCCGATCTTCTGCGCACCGCCGCCGTTGACCATCGTGGTCTCGGCCTGCAGGGTGTTCAGCGGATCCGAGGCCAGGCGACCGGTATAGCGCACGCCCGGGTTGATCGTCGCGCTCGACACGCTGTAGCCCACCGCGATGTTGCCCTGCTTGTCCTGCGCGATCGACGGCATCCAGCGGTAGGTGATGTCGGGCGAGAACGTGGACTGCTGCCAGACCACCGGCGTGGCCGCGCCCGGGCTGCGGATCTCGTACCAGCGGATGCCGGTGGTGCCGGTGCGGATCGTGCCGGGGATATCCACCGAATGCGTCGCCACCAGAGCCTCGTGGTCGCCGAAGTTGCGATAGGCGAGGCGATACATCATGCGATCACCGAGCGAGTCGAGCTTGTTGATCGGCGCGTTCGCCTGCTTGATGCATGCACCGCCGAAATTGCAGGCGCCGGTGAAGCTGGCGACCGGGATCGCGGTCGGGCTGCTCAGCGTGCTGTTCGCGGGATTCGCCCAATCCACGTGGAACTTCCACAGGTTCAGCGAATTGCTGCCGAAGTTGAGCAGGTAGTTCGGCGATCCGGCCGGCGGCGCGGTGTGGCCGTCCCAGTCGGACGGCAGCACGCCGCCGAAGTCCGGCGTGAGCTGGAAGCACTGCTGGGTCGCTGCCGCGCCGGTCAGCATCTTGCTGCGGTCGTAGGCGCACAGCAGCGCGCCGTCGAAGCTGAAGCCGAACATGTTGAAGGTTTCGTAATACGCATCCGGCCACACGCCCATCTTCGGATAGTCGTTGAGGTCGGTGTTCGGCATGTTGAACTGGTAGAGCCACCAGCCGCCGGTCGCGTCGCTGGTCTTGGACACCGCAACGCATTGCGCATACGGCGCGCTCTGCAACGCGAACTGCGAAACGATCCAGCGGTTCGCCGCCTTGTCATAGACCACGGTGCCGTCGCCATCGTTGGTGTTTTCGCACTGGCCGCCGAAACCGTGCCAGAGGGTGTTGGTCGGGATCGCGCCAAGCACCGGGTTCTTGGTGGCCTTGTCGAACACCGCGAACGTGGTGTTGACGACCTGCACGAACTGGGTCGCGCCGATCGCGCCGACCGTATCCGGCGGCGCGCTGTTAACGGAATACGCGCCGGACGGACCGACGAAGCCGACGCCTTGTCCGTATACATTGCTGCCGTTGGTGACCGCCAGCGCCGCCACCGAGGTGGCGCGGGTCTGCACGACGCGGTCGCCGGAAACCATCGCGGCAGCGGTGCCATGCGCAGGCCGCGGGAGGAGTTCCAGATCGTGGGTGCGCGGACCCTTGCGGTAGTCGGCCGGATTCACGACCGCATCGCGCAGGGAATCCAGCGATCCGGTCTTGAACGACTTGGTGATCTGGATCTGGCTGGTCGCGGTGCGGATGACCGATGCCATCGGCCGCTCGTTGTCGGCCGCGCCGGCCGCCATCGCGAGCAACAGGGCCGGCATCGCGATGGATGCCTTTTGCAGCAGCGAAAGTTTCATCTGCGGATCCTCGTCAAAGGTTCGGAAAATGGACGAACGTGCATGGCGCTTCCGGAGCAACCGCCGGGTCGGACGGACTACGCACACCCCATGGTCGGCCGATTACGCATCACCCCGGCAACGCGGTTCCCCTGAACGCCTGTTTAGGGCGATTGCGTGACCGAAGTCGCATGATGCAGTGTGCGCCGGCGCATTTCCAGTACGGCAGGTTCTCGGCGGATCGGGCGTTTTTGTGACACGAATCACAAAATGCCCCGCGGCGCAGCATTTCAATACGGATGCGTATTCTGTCCCAGAGAGAGCCGTCGGAGTTCGTGTGCGTCACGCAGGGATTGGATGTCCGGCTTGCCTCTTTCCATCCGTTGGATGGAGTGAGTCCGGCAAAATCAGCGGTATTTGTTGCGGGGCAGCGTGACGAATACCATGAACCGTGTCACTGTTTCGCGGATTTTCCGACGCCCGCTGCTGCCGCGGGCGCGTATCGAGTGCGATCGGGTAAGGAAACCGCTTCGTCTCCGCACTTTCCTTTGATCGAACCACACGGGAGTACTACCCCAATGCGCTTGAACAAGACCCTGCTGCTCGCCGCGGCGATCGCCACGGCTTTCGCCTTCACGACTGCCAACGCCGGCACCGTGCGTGGCATCAGCGACCAGAACGCCGAATTGCTGCCGACCGGTAAAGGCATCGGCCGCCCAGCCAAGCCTGGCGAGCTCGCCGATGGCCGTCAGATCAGTCCCTGGCAGCAGATCAGCCGTCCGCGTGGCGGCGGCGGCAACGGCATCAGCTACCACGGCGGCCCGGTGCTGCTCGGCACCCCGAACGTGTACGTGATCTGGTACGGCAACTGGTCCGGCAATTCGGCGGTGAGCCTGCTGACCACGCTGCTGAGCAACCTCGGCGGTACTCCGTACTACAACATCAACACCACGTACTACGACGGCAGCAACACGCACGTCAGCAACGCGATCCACTACGCGGGTTCGTCCAACGACAACTACTCGCAGGGCACCGCGCTGTCCGACGCGAACATCCAGACCATTGTCGCCAACAAGATCAGCGCGAATGCCTTCCCGAAGGACACCAACGCCGTCTATATGGTGCTGACCTCGGCCGACGTGAACGCCACCTCGGGCTTCTGCACCCAGTACTGCGGCTGGCACACCCACGGCACGATCCTCGGTTCGGACATCAAGTACGCCTTCGTCGGCAACCCGGACCGCTGCCCGAGTTCCTGCGCGGCGCAGACCAACAGTCCAAACGGCAACGCCGGTGCGGACGGCATGGCCAGCATCATCGCCCATGAGTGGGAAGAAGCGGCCAGCGACCCGGATCTGAACGCGTGGTACGACACCCGCGGCGCCGAGAACGCCGACAAGTGCGCGTGGACCTTCGGCACCGAGTCCACCGCGTCCAACGGCTCGAACTACAACATGGTGATCGGCGGGCTGCAGTGGCTGATCCAGCAGAACTGGGTCAACGCCTCCGGCGGCTTCTGCGCGAAATCGTACTGATCGCGCTTCAGCCTGGAATCAGCCGCGTGCGCTATCTTGGCGCACGCGGCTTTTTTGTTTCCGCAATCCGCTGCCGCATGGAGCGTCTGCGATGAACACCTTTCGTGCACATGTCGCCCTGGCCCTGGCGCTCGCGTTGTGCGCGACGCCGGTGCCCGCGCAGCCGCCCGGGGCGAAGATCGTCAACATGACCCGCCCGGTCGCGCAGTTCTCGCAGGCCGAGGCCGTACTCGCGGACGCATTGCGCAAGACCGACAGCGCCGCGACCGACCGCATGCTGGCCGCCGATTTCGAGATGCGCGACGGCGCTGCGCCGAACGAACCGATCCCGCGCGCGCAGTGGCTCGCATCGAAACACCCCGATGCGTCGGCCGAACAGATGGCGGTGCACGAGTACGGCGACGTCGCCGTGGTAAGCTTCGTCAATCGCAGCGAAAAGCCCGCAGGCGCAACCTACGTCGTCGATGTCTGGCAAAGACAGGGGGCGGACTGGAAGCTCGCGGTGCGTTATCAATCCGCGCTGGACGCCGGCAAGTCCCGACGCGACACGAAACCGACCGGCAAGAACTGATCGCCGCAGCTTGCGGCAACGACCTGTCGCGTTGGCTCAGCGCGGCATGCCGCCGAAGCCGCCCGGCCCGCCGGGCATTCCGCCGCCCATCATTCCCTGCATCCCGCGCATCAGGCCCTTGAGGCCGCCCATGGAGAGCTTGGACATCATCTTCTCCATCTGCTGGAACTGCTTCATCAGCTGATTGACGTCGGCCGGCTGCGTGCCCGACCCGCGCGCGATGCGCGCGCGCCGCTGGCCGTTGATCAGCGCCGGATGGCGGCGTTCCTTCTTCGTCATCGAGTTGATGATCGCGATCATGCGCGGCACTTCCTTGCCGGTGACACGGTTCTTCGCCGCCTCGGGGATCTGGCCCATGCCGGGCAGCTTGTCCATCAGCCCGTGCAGCCCGCCCATGTTCTGCATCTGCTGCAGCTGGTCGCGCATGTCGTTGAGGTCGAACTTCTTCCCCTTCGCGACCTTCTCGGCGAGCTTGGCGGCCTTCTCCTTGTCCACCTGCTGCTCGACCTGCTCGACCAGCGAGAGCACGTCGCCCATGTCGAGGATGCGGCTGGCGGCGCGATCGGGATGGAATACATCGAGTCCGTCGGGCTTCTCGCCGACGCCGACGAACTTGATCGGCTTGCCGGTGATGTAGCGCACGGACAGCGCGGCGCCGCCGCGCGCATCGCCGTCGGTCTTGGTCAGCACCACGCCGGTCAGCGGCAGCGCCTCGTTGAAGGCCTTCGCGGTGTTCGCCGCGTCCTGGCCGGTCATCGCATCCACCACGAACAGGGTCTCGACCGGACGCACCGCGGCGTGCAGCGCCTTGATCTCGTCCATCATCGCCGCGTCGATCGCGAGGCGGCCCGCGGTGTCCACGATCAGCACGTCGGCGAAGTTCTTGCGTGCTGCGTCGATCGCAGAATTCACGATCGCGACAGGCTTCTCGTCGCCGCTCGACGGATGGAACAGCGCGCCGACCTGCTGCGCGAGGGTTTCGAGCTGCGCGATCGCGGCGGGGCGGTACACGTCCGCCGAAACGACCATCACCTTCTTCTTGCGGCGTTCCTTGAGGTGCTTGGCGAGCTTGGCGACAGTCGTGGTCTTGCCCGCGCCCTGCAGGCCGGCCATCAGGATCACCGCCGGCGCCGGCACGTTGAGCTGCAGGTCGTTCGCGGCCGCGCCCATCACGCCAGCGAGCTCGTCGCGCACGATCTTGACCAGCGCCTGGCCCGGCGTCAGCGACTTCAGCACCTCGTGGCCGATCGCGCGCACGCGGATGCGCTCGATCAGCGCCTTCACCACCGGCAGCGCGACGTCCGCTTCGAGCAGCGCCACGCGCACGTCGCGCAGCGCGTCGCGGATGTTCTCCTCGGTCAACCGCCCACGGCCGCGCAGGCGGTTGATCGTGCCGGACAGGCGCTGGGTCAGGGACTCGAACATGGCGACGGGCGCATCGTGGAAAGGCCGCGGATTATAGCGCAGCGGCCCGCAGACCCGGCGCGCGCGTTCCCGCATCCGTGACGGTATGCGACACTCGCGAAATGACCGCCCTGCTCGTTCTCGTCGTTCTCGCCTATCTCGTCGCGACCGCGCTGGTCGCGCGCTGGGTGTCCACGGAGGAGGACGCGCGGCGCGCGACCGATCTGCGCATCGCGCTTGCAGCCGCGACGCTGGCGATCGCCGGCCATGCCGGCCTGCACGCCGCCGCATGGCGCGCGTCGGGCGGGCCGGACCTGCATTTCTTCGCGGCGCTCTCGCTGGTGACGCTGGCGATGGCTGCGCTGTCCACACTCGCGGCCTGGCGCGGACAACTGCAGGCATTGGGCGTGATCGTGTATCCGCTCGCCGCGGCGATGCTCGCGCTCTACTACTTCTACGGCCATTTCCTCGCGAACAACCTCGACTGGCGGCTGCAGCTGCACGCCTGGATCGGCCTGTTCGCCTACGCCACGCTCTCGCTGGCCGCGCTGCTCGCGCTGATGCTGTGGTTCCAGGAACGTGCGCTGCGCCAGCGCCGCATCGAAGGCTGGCTGCGCGCGCTGCCACCGCTGACCCAGCTCGAACAACTGCTGTTCCGCACGATCACGGTCGGTTTCGCGCTGCTGACGCTCGTGCTGGTGACCGGCCTGTTGTTCGTGCACGACCTGCTGACCCAGCACCTCTGGCACATCACCGTGCTGTCGATCGCCTCGTGGCTGGTGTTCGGCTGGCTGCTCTACGGCCGCTGGCGCTACGGGTGGCGAGGCGCGCGCGCGGTGCGGCTGACCCTGATCGCGATGGCGCTGCTGGGGTTGGCGTTCTTCGGCAGCAAGTACGTGCTGGAGCTCATCCTGCACCGAGTCGATTGATCGCAAGGCTCAGATTGCTGCCGAGTCTTGTAAATCAGCAAAGGCTCGTTCTGAACGGGTCAAGATAGTCGATACCGTCCTCTTCGAACTTGCTTTCCATAGCCTCGAGCCCGAAATCGTGACGGAATTTCTCCTCGGTCGCGGTGATCGGCAACAACCAGAGAAACCGAGCGTGGGAGTCATCGGACAAATGCCCGTATTCGAAGCCTGGGCCGTACGGGCACGGAAGCGAAACCAGCAATCGGTCGAGGCTCGAGCCATCAACAATCGGTCGGCCGATATTCATCGTGTGCCCTACTCCCAATCGATGATCGCGCTTGCTGTGGAGATAGGTGACCATCGAAACGAGTTCGACATGACGGAGGTCTTGCAGGCGACTCCGGAAGCAAAACTCCAGCCCATATCCAGGCAAATCCAGAATTCTCGAAGCTCCAGCGGTGATGTAATGCCAGCAGTTAGCAGATCTTGCCTCGACAATCTCCAGCCACGGTAGCGCTTGCGCCGATGCTCCACGCAGCCATCGAATGCTTCTGAATTCAGCAGCGGAATCGTCAGATGATTGGACGTGCGCCATAACAGCACGCGCGAGCAACGATGGCTGAACTTCTGCCCAGGACTCATCAGACACGGATCGTTTCCTTTCGCAAATTCACTACGCAGATTCGAGCGCCTGCGCGAGCCGCTCCACCCCGATCACCTCCATCTCGCCGACCCGCCCCTTCTTCGGCGCATTTGCCTTCGGCACGATCGCACGGCGGAAGCCGTGGTGCGCGGCTTCCTTCAGGCGCTCCTCGCCGTTGGGCACGGGACGGATCTCGCCCGACAGGCCGACTTCGCCGAACACGACCGTCTTCTCGGGCAGCGACTGATCGCGCAGTGAGGACAGCACCGCGAGCAGCACCGGCAGGTCCGCCGCGGTTTCCTGCACGCGGATGCCGCCGACCACGTTGACGAACACGTCCTGGTCGAACACGCCGACGCCGCCGTGACGGTGCAGCACCGCGAGCAGCATCGCGAGGCGGTTCTGCTCGAGTCCCAGCGTCACGCGGCGCGGATTCGCGAGCGGTGACTGGTCGACCAGCGCCTGCACCTCGACCAGCAGCGGCCGCGTGCCTTCGCGCGTGACCATCACCGCGCTGCCCGGCTGCGGCGAGTCCGAACCCGACAGGAAGATCGCGGACGGATTCGGCACTTCACGCAGGCCCTTGTCGCCCATCGCGAACACGCCGAGCTCGTTGACCGCGCCGAAGCGGTTCTTGAACGCGCGCAGCACGCGGAAGCGCGAGCCGCTCTCGCCCTCGAAATACAGCACCGCATCGACCATGTGCTCGAGCACGCGCGGCCCGGCGATGCCGCCCTCCTTGGTGACGTGGCCGACGAGGAAAACCGACGTGCCGGTCTCCTTCGCGTAGCGCACCAGCCGCGCGGCGGTTTCGCGCACCTGCGAGACCGAGCCCGGCGCAGCGGCGAGTTGTTCGCTCCACAGCGTCTGCACCGAGTCGGCCACGATCAGCTTCGGCTTGCAGGACTGCGCCTGCGCGAGGATGCGCTCGATGCAGGTTTCCGCGAGCGCATCCATGCCGTCGAGTTCGAGCCCCAATCGCCGTCCACGCGCAGCGACCTGCGCGAGACTTTCCTCGCCGCTGACGTACAGCCCCGGCAGGCGCGCGCGCAGCGCGGACTGCACCTGCAGCAGCAGCGTGGACTTGCCGATGCCCGGATCGCCGCCGACCAGCACCACCGAGCCTTCGACGAGGCCACCGCCGAGCACGCGGTCGAATTCGGCGATTTTCGTCAGCGTGCGAACTTCCTCGACATCACCGACGCCTCGCAAGGCGACGACCTTGGGTGCATCGCCAACGCCCGCGTAACTTGCTCGCGAAGCGGATTTCGCGGAGCCCGCAGAGGCCGGTTCGATCACGATTTCCGACAGCGTGTTCCACGCGCCGCATTCGTCGCATTGGCCCTGCCACTTGCTGAAATCGGCGCCGCATTCGGAGCAGACGTAGGCGGTCTTGGCTTTGGCCATGGCAGGTCGCGATTCGGAAGATGCGGCTACTTTAACCGCTGCCCATGCTCAGGGCCTGAGACGGCGGCTCACATCTGCCGAAACAGGTGCAGATAGCTGCGGCTGACCGGCAGCACTTCGCCGCGGCCCTTGAGGTGGATGTCGGCGGTCTCGTTCTCGCCGCGGGTCACGTGGCTGATCGCACGCAGGTTCACCACCACCGAGCGATGCACCTGCGCGAAATGTGTGGCGTCGAGCTGGGCCAGCAGCTCCTTGAGCGGCGTGCGGATCAGGCCTTCGCCCGCCTTGCCCGCTTCGCCGCGCCAGGCGACGAGCGTGTACTTCTCGTCGGAACGCAGGAAATCGATCTCGTCGACCGCGATCAGGCGCACCGATTGGCCGACCGACACGCGCAGCCAGCGCAGCGGCTCGGGTCCCTGGTCCTTGCGCAGTCGCGCGGCGAGTTGTTCCAGAAACGCTTCCGCATCGCGCGTTGGTCCAGCGGCCTTCAACCGTTCCTGCAATCGCGCGACGGTATCTGCAAGACGCGCGGATTCCACCGGTTTGACGAGATAGTCGATCGCTCCCTGCTCGAAGGCCTGCACCGCGTACTGGTCGTAGGCGGTGACGAACACCAGGTGCGCGCGACGACCGATGAAACGCGCCGCTTCCACGCCGGACAGGCCCGGCATATGCACGTCGAGGAAACAGATGTCCGGTTGCAGCGCTTCGAACTGTTCGACCGCCTCGCGCCCGTTGCGCGACTGGGCCACGACATTCAACTCTGGCCAGGCCTGCGCGAGCTGGCGCGTCAGCGCCTTGCGCAGCAGCGGCTCGTCGTCAGCGATCAATGCGGTTGGTCGGCGCTGGGTCACGGAGCACTCCCTCGCGCGGGGAATTCCACCTCGGCGCAGGCGCCGTGCGGTTCGAGCGCGGACAGGCGCAATTGTGCATCGCCGCCGAAGGCGAGTTGCAGTCGTTCGCGCAGGTTGTCGAGCCCTGTACCCATCCCGTCGCGCGCATGCACCAGGCCCACGCCGGTATCGATGACCTCGGCGCGGCAACGTCCATCGCGCAGACGCACGCGCACCTCGATGCGCCCGCCCTGCTCGCTCGGATCGATGCCGTGGCGCACCGCGTTCTCGACCAGGGTCAGCAGGGTCATCGGCGGGCAGGCCAGCGCCAGCGCTTCCTCGTCCGCGTTCACGGTGAACTGCAGCCGGTCCGGCATGCGCATGTGCATGACCTCGAGGTAGGCGCGCACGAGCTCGATTTCCTGCCGCATCGTGGCGCCCGATTCCTGCAGACGCGGCACCGCGGCACGCAGATAAGCGATCAGGTTGCCGAGCACGGCGGAGGCCTGCGAAGAACCCGCGTCCACCAGTTCGCGCACGTTCGCGAGCGTGTTGAACAGGAAATGCGGTTCGACCTGCGCCTGCAGCAGGTTCATGCGCGCGTCGAGCGCGCGGCGTTCGAGTTCGCTGCGCTCGAGTTCGAACGCCAACGCCTGTTTCTCGGCCTCGCCACGAATCTGCCGGAACAGGGCCGCGACGACCATCCACGGCCCGATCAGCACGCCAAGGAAGGTCAACATGCCGAAACCGATCAGGCGTTCGCTCTGGTGGATCCACGACGGATTGTCGCCGAACGTCGTCAGGCAATAGATCGAGAACACCGCGACCGGCGCGGTGACCGCCACGCCCAGCACCTGCAGGCCCCAGCGCGCGAGCCATCCGGGCAATTTGCGCGGCCAGCGCTCGAACAGACCGAACACGGCCACGAGACTCAGTGCTTCGAGGATCAGGCGCGCAAGCAGCACGAAACGCGAGCCCGTCCACCCGATGCTCATTGGCAAGAAAAACACCGCGACCGGAATCATCGCCACGCGCACGCGCCGCCAACCGAGGATCGGTGGATAGGTTTGCGGCTCCGGAGTGGCGACGGCGGTCATGGCAAGACGATAGCAACGAACGCCGCGGCTAGGCGACGTTGGCGCGCGCGGGCTGTGCGGCGACCAACGGCTTCAATCCGATGAACAGCAGCCAGAATCCGGTGGCAAGCTCGAAGAGCCCCAGCGGCGTGTCGAACCACCAGTCGTTGACGACCTCATCGAAATGGGGGAAGACGAGGAACACTAGGCCGCAGGCGACGCCCCAGGTGGAGGCGAGGACGCCGAAAGCCGCGAGCGCTTTCGGAAGATAGCCGGATTTCAACCAGAGCCAGGCGGTGATCGTCGATGCGAGAGCGAAGAAGGGCAGGCCCACGTAGTAGTCGTCGAAGCCGCCGCGGATCTGCGTCTTCGCAAGGGCATGCAGCTGTTCCGGCGCGATCGCCTGCAGGTAGTCCGCGCCATGCAACAACCACAGCGCCCCGAACAGGTTGAGCACGGTGATGATCCAGAGCAAGGCATAGACGAGGCGGCAGAAGGCGGCAGCGAGGGCGAGGCCCGGGTTCGCGGGCTTCAGGACCACGTAGAGGGCCGACACAAGGACCAAGAGGTCGATGACGTACAGCAGGTTGCAGACGGCATACAGCCGGAAGCGCGTCTCGTGGGCCAGGATGTTGCGCGCGGTCTGCGCGGCGTCGTGGGGCACCAGCAGGCCCGAGGAAAGGTAGAACTGGCCGAAGATCGCGAGCGCGAAACCGAGGATCAACGTGAACCCGACGATCCTGGCCGCAGTACGTTGAGACGGTTCGATGTCACGGTTCGTCATGTCGATTCCCCTGTCGTTCGAAGAAGGCCCAGATCACTTCCGGCCCGTTCGGCTGCATTGGCGAGGGACCCAGCAATCGCGGACGGCGCCGGTAGGGTTGCGGCGTCCCATGGCCGCCGCCGTGGATGGCGACGAGTTCCACTTCCACCCGGGAGCTGTTGCTCCAGACCGTGTGCTCGACGCGAACTCCTCCGCCCACCTCGGCTTGTTTCGTTGCAGGCGGACCTAGGATGCGGTTGAGGTTTGCAAAGTACTGACCCGAGTCTCGCGACGAAAGGACTTTGCCGTACCGGTAGGAAAATCCGAACAGGCTGACTTCGCCACCCTCGAACGGGACCAGTGGATCTTCGGTGCCGTTCATGATCATGACGGAGGAAGTGCCATTCCGTGCGGGCTTGCATTTGAAGTTCTCCGGCGCATGCACGTTGGCGGAAATCGCCGCAACCGCACGAAACCGGGAAGGCGCTTCGAGGGCAAGGCGAAGCACCATGAAACCGCCGCGGGAACTGCCGGCCGCGAACACGCGATCCGGATCGATGCCGATTTCGCCGACGAGTTTGTCGGTCAACCCCGTCAGGAATCCCACATCGTCGATGCCGGACCCATTCGCGCCGATGTCTCCCACCGTGCCGCACGCATTCCAGTCGCCTCCGTTCTCCGCATTGGGATAGACGACCGCAAAGTGGTGTTCGTCGGCAAGACGCTCGAATCCATACCCGGTTTCGATGCGCATCCGTGCGCCGTTTTCGCCCGACCCATGCAGCACCAGCACCAGCGGTGCGCCTTTCCCGAGCCCACGCGGTACGTAGATCGTGTAGGTCCGCTGCAGTCCGTCGATCCAGATGGAACCTTTCGCCAGCGTGCCGGACAACCGCGGGATTTCCGGGGCTGGCGTGTAGACGTAATAACCGAACAGCGCGCCAGCCAGTCCGACGATAACGACCAGACTCCAAAAACAGAAACGCAGCGCTTTCTTCATGGCGGTCGCCTTACAGGATTCCCGCCTTCAAGGTCAGCGTGCGCGCGTTGTCCTTCGACCTCCAGACGTCGCCGACCTTGTGCGGCACGAATGGCGTGCATTGCGGGTTCGTCGTCTCCGGCGGCGCGCCGTCGATGTAGGTGCGGCAGAGAGTGCCCTTGTCGTCCAATGCCCAGGTGCCCTTGAAGGTGCGGTGGATGAGCATCATCGAGCCGGTGAAATCGAAGGTGTGGTCGGCGCGATAATGCGTGCGGATCGTCACCGCGCCGCCGGTCGAGACGATCGTGTTGCCGTAAAGATTCGCCATCGGGTCGTCGGCGGCCATTGCCGACGCGGGGCCAAGGATCATCAGGGTTGCAGCCATCAGGATTTTGCTCATGAAGTTTCTCCCGTGAGAAACGCGGATTGTTTTTTCTGCATCGGAACCCGGCCATGCTTGAACCGGTTCCCCAGTCGCACGCGGATCAGCCAGAAAACCATCAACAGCAGGGGCGCGAACACCGGCACGAACAGCCAGGGCGATCCTTGCATCCAGACCGGCATGACCTTTTGCTGCCCGAGGAAGAACGAGCCCGACGCGATGGTCAGTGCGATGCACATGCGCCAGAGGTGTCGCGCGATGCGCGCCGCGCCGGAAATTCCGCCGCGCAGGATCACCTTGAGGTCTCCGGCGGCCGCGATCGCCCCCACGATCGCGAAGACGAAGAAGGCTTGCGGCGGGGTCTTGCCGATCGTGCCGGTCGGGCTGTTCCTGGCCATCAGGATGTAAACGACGCCGGCAGCGACGACACCCAGCGCGACCGCAAGCCCGCCTTTTTCGAAGCGGCCGATGCCGCCGTCCTTGCGCCGGACAGCCGCCAACGAAGTCGTGACCAGGTAGATCACCAGGATCCCGGCGAAGACGTTGGGCATTTCCGGCACGGGAAGGAACGGCGAAGCGCCGGCGCCGATCGTGGCCATGACCAGCATCGAAACGAAGAACACGGTTCCCGCGACGCGATGCACGCGCCCGCCCTTGCGCGACAGCAAGGCCACGAAACCGGAGACGATCCCGACGCTGCCGCCGGCGACGTGCAGGAACAGGATCAGGTTCGCTGCGGCGAACAGCCACCAGGGGCTTCCTGCGGGGACGTGCAGCAGATTCACGGTTCTCCTCCAAGCTGTCGCGTTGGGTCCAAACGGATTGTCACTTCCATCGGTCGCCCGCCTTCTTCAGGTAATTCGCAAACACATAGCGCCAGGGAAGAACGATCGGCACGACGATCCCTGCGAGGATGGATGGCGCCGACTCCGCGGTGTCCGGGTCCATCTGATGGTTCAGCCACAGCGGGAGCGCGATCGCGATCAGCCAGATCGCTTTCCACAGCATTTCGAACAGCAGCAGCGGCAGCATTTGCAGTGGATACCGGATGCCCAGCGCCGAGCAAAGCGCCAGGGCGAACAGCATGCTGCCGCCGACGCCGTGCCAGAAAGCCAGCATGTTCGTGTGGTGGGCGATCATCGGCCACTGGATCGATCCCTGCCCCACGAAGATCAGCAGATACAAGACTCGCAGCACGTACAGGCGGACTGCGGAGACTTCTGGCATGAACGGCTCCCTTCGAAAATGATCGTGTGATTAGAGGTGGGGCAGCCAGAGGATTGCGAACGCGGCAGCGGCTCCGCCGGCGGTCAGCAACGCCGAGACTCCCAGCACGCCGGCGGTCGCGACGCGCGTGCGCGGGTCACGGGTCGATTGCGCATGGAAGTAGAGCTGCAGCACGGCCAGCGGCAGCAGGTATTCGGCGAAGGCAAGGAAAGTGATGAACGGTCCGGTGAAGGTCTTGGGATCGAAGCCGACCGGCCCGCGGTTGACCACGATCCAGAGCATCAGGCCGATCCGGAAGAACCAGCCTCCGTTGACCGCGAGGAACATGCGCAGCGCCCAGCGACGATGCGTGTCGAACCGGCGCCGCAGCGCATCGCGCCACGCCATCGCCGCGAACGCGAGGATCAACGTCGCATCGAGCGTGCCCGCGACGTGCTGCGTGAGGTCGCCAACGCCCTGCCGCGTCCAGGTCATGATCACGCCGCCGATGCATCCGATCGCGGCGCCCGCGACGAATACGCGCCCGCTCCAGCGGTGGAAGCGAGGCCAGCGACGGCGAATCGAAGGGACGAGTTGCAGCACGCCGGCAGCGGTCACGATCACCGCGAACAGCAGGTGCGAAAGCAGCACCGCGTTGTCGAAGGGATGGCCGGGCGAGTAGCCGGTGCTGAGCACCTTCTTCCAGTCCTCGAGGCGTCCTTGCGCGACGGCGCGTCCGTAGAACATCGCGACGTAGAACGCGAACAACAATTGACCCGACGCCGCCACGGTCAGCCAGGCTGCCGCGGACAGGCGCAAGGCCCTGTCGGCGATCCGTTCGATGCGCCGCGATCCGGCGATGGACGGACCCGAAGGTCGCAAGCCGGCGATATCCGTCGATCGCGCGAGAACCGATGCATTCATGAGGCCGCCCCATCCGATGGATCGGCGGGCAGTCTTGCGTGGACGGCAACACGGACGAAAGCGCGTTGCGACGAATTGCGTCACGGGAGGGACGAACGACGGCGGGACGGGATCGGCTGCGCCTCAATCGGCGGCCGCGAGCAGTTCCTCGTAGATCCGCAGGTCCGACGGCGAGTGGCAGCAGAAGATCACTTCGCGGATCGTCGCGAATTCGAGCGCCGCGGCGCGCACGGTCGCGACCGCGACCTTGGCCGCCGGCGCGACGGGATAGCCATAGACGCCGGTGCTGATGCAGGGGAACGAAATCGTCGCGATGCCATGCGCATGCGCGATTTCCAGCGAGCGGCGGTAGCAGGAGCCCAGCAAATCCGGCTCGCCCGCATCGCCGCCGCGCCAGATCGGTCCCACCGTGTGGATCACATGCTTCGCCGGCAGCCGATAACCGCGCGTCAGCTTGGCATCGCCAGTCTTGCAGCCGCCGAGCAATCGGCATTCGTGCAGCAGGTCGGGGCCCGCCACACGATGGATCGCGCCATCGACTCCGCCGCCGCCGAGCAGCGAGGCATTGGCCGCGTTGACGATCGCATCGACCGCGAGCGTGGTGATGTCGGCGCGGAGCGCGTGCAGTCTGGCGGTCATGCCGGAAGCTTAGCGCTGCGCGGGGACGCAATGACAAGCGCCGCATTCAGGCAGTGCAGGCTTCGCTTCGGAATCTGCAGGCGGACACGCGTCCCTGCACGTACTTGGATATGCCGGAAACAGGAGTCGAACCTGCGACCTACGCATTACGAATGCGCCGCTCTACCAACTGAGCTATTCCGGCACGGAGGGCCGCTAAATGCCTGCCCCCGCGAAGGCGGGGGCGGGGGCGGGGCGCAAAGTGTAGGCGGGACGCGCCCTGCGGTCAATTCGCGACCCGCCGCGCAGCTCAGTCGATCACGTTCAGCCGCAGCTCGCGCGGCAGCGCGAAGACCATGTCCTCGGGCTCGCCTTCCAGGCTGCTGACGCCGGTCGCGCCGAGCTCGCGCAACCGCGCCTGCACGCCTTCGACCAGCACCTCGGGCGCCGACGCGCCGGCGGTCACGCCGATCCGCTGCTTGCCGCGCACCCACGCGGGGTCGATGTGTTCTGCGCCATCGATCAGATGCGCCTCGACGCCCTGTTTTTCGGCGAGTTCGCGCAGGCGATTGGAGTTCGAACTGTTCACCGAACCGACCACGAGCACGAGGTCGCACTGCTTCGCCAGATCGCGCACCGCATCCTGGCGGTTCTGCGTCGCATAGCAGATGTCGTCGTGTTTCGGACCCTGGATGGCCGGATATTTTTCCTGCAGCGCGGCGATCACAGCGCGCGTGTCGTCGACCGACAGCGTGGTCTGCGTCGTGTACGCGACGTTGTCCGGCTGCGCGACGACGAGCTTTGCGACGTCTTCGACATCCTCGACGAGGTGGATCGTTCCGCCGCCGCCACGCGCATCCCACTGCCCCATTGTGCCTTCGACTTCGGGATGTCCGGCGTGGCCGATCAGTACCACGTCGCGTCCCGCGCGGCAGTGGCGCGCGACTTCCATGTGCACCTTGGTCACCAGCGGACAGGTCGCATCGAACACTTTCAGACCGCGTTGCGCGGCTTCGCGACGCACGTCCTGCGAGACGCCGTGCGCGGAGAAGATCACCGTCGCGCCGTCGGGCACTTCGTCCAGCTCCTCGACGAACACCGCGCCGCGCTGCTTGAGATCGTCCACGACGAAGCGGTTGTGCACGACTTCGTGGCGCACGTAGATCGGCGCGCCCAGCGTCTCGATCGCGCGCTTGACGATCTCGATCGCGCGGTCGACGCCGGCGCAGAAACCGCGCGGATTGGCGAGCAGGACGTCCATGCCGTCAGCTTACGCCTGCGTCGGATTTGTGGCGCATGCCGAACAGCAGCAGCGCGATCGCGCCGGCGACGATCGCCGAATCGGCGACGTTGAACGTCGGCCAGTAGTGGTCGCGCCAGTACCACTGGATGAAATCGATCACGTGGCCCAGGCGGATGCGGTCGATCAGGTTGCCCAGTGCGCCACCGATCACCAGCGAAAACGGCAGCGCGGTGCGCCAGTCGCCGCGCGGCGTGCGCGAGAGCCACCACGCCATACCAAAGCTCACAATGATGGCGAGCGTGCCGAACATCCAGCGCTGCCAGCCCGATGCATCGCCGAGGAAACTGAACGCCGCGCCCTCGTTGTACGCGAGCATCCAGTTCCAGAAACCCGCGATGAAAGCGACCGGCTGGTGCAGGACCAGCGTCGTAGCGACGAGGTACTTGGTCCACTGGTCGAGCGCGATGATCGCCGCGGACAGCATCAGCCATGGCAACGCGTTGGGTTTCGCGGATTGCAAAGCCATCAGAAATACCGCCGATCTTCGCCAGGACCCTCGACGTTGCTCACGCAGCGACCGCAGATGTCGGGATGTTCCGGATGCGATCCGACGTCCGGCCGGTGGTGCCAGCAACGGATGCACTTCTTGTGCTCGCTCACCTTCACCGTAACCCAAGCTCTCTCATTCGAAAGTTTGATGCCAGTCTGACCTTCAGGCAAAGACCAGACGTCGGATAACTTCGTTTCGGACGTGATGAAGAAGAAGCGAAGCTCTTCGCCCATGCTTTCGAGATGCTTGGATAGTGAATGTCCCTTGATCGTGTCTCCGAAATGCAACGTTACTTCCGCATCCAGCGACGCACCGATGGAGCCACCCGCGCGCATCGGCTCGAGCATGTTTGACACTGCCGCGCGCAATGCAAGCAGATCGTCGAAATCGGTCGCGCTCAGAACCGCGTTCTCTGGCAAAGACTTCAAACCGTCGTACCACGTCGCGAACAGCACGTTGCCCAGCCGCTCGCCCGGCAGGTAGGACCATATCTCGTCAGCGGTGAAGCTCAGGATCGGCGCGATCCAGCGCACCATCGCCTCGGCGATGTGCAGCATCGCGGTCTGCGCCGAACGGCGGCCACGGCTGTCCTCGCGCATCGTGTACAGGCGGTCCTTGGTGACATCCAGATACAGCGCGCCGAGGTCGTTGACGCAGAAATTCTGCACTTCCTGCACGACCGAAGCGAAGTCGTAACGCGCGTAGGCGGCTTTGATCGTCTCCTGTAACTGCAGCGTGCGGTGCACCGCCCACTGGTCCAGCAGCAGCATATCGGCGTGCGCGACGGCGTGCTTGCCCGGATCGAAGCCGTGCAGGTTGCCGAGCAGGAAGCGCGCGGTGTTGCGGATGCGGCGGTAGGCGTCGGCGGTGCGCTTGAGGATCTCCTGCGACAGCGACATCTCGTTGCGATAGTCGGTCGAGAGGATCCACAGGCGCAGGATGTCGGCGCCGAGGTTCTTGATGATGTCCTGCGGCTCGATGCCGTTACCGAGCGACTTGGACATCTTGCGACCCTGCGCATCGACGGTGAAGCCGTGCGTGAGGCATTGCCGGTACGGCGCAACGCCGTCCATCGCGATCGCGGTCAGCAGCGAAGACTGGAACCAGCCGCGGTGCTGGTCGGAGCCTTCGAGGTAGATGTCGGCAGGCTTGCGCAGCCCGTCCTGCGGACGCTGCGCGAGCACGCATTCGTGGGTGACGCCCGAATCGAACCAGACGTCGAGGATGTCGGTCACCTTGTCGTAATCGGTTGCTTCCGAACCGATCAACTCCGCAGGATCGAGCGCGTACCACGCGTCAGTGCCGTCCTTCTCGATGCGCGTCGCGACTTCGCGCATCAGTTCCACGCTGTGCGGATGAGGCTCACCGCTGATCTTGTGCACGAGCAGCGCGATCGGCACGCCCCAGGTGCGCTGGCGGCTGATGCACCAGTCGGGACGTCCCTCGATCATCGAGGCGATGCGCGCTTCGCCCCAGTCGGGGAACCAGCCGCCGTGCTTGCCGATCTCGCGGATCGCTTGCAATGCATCGCGGCGCAGTCCGGCCTGCTCCATCGAGATGAACCATTGCGGCGTCGCGCGGAACGCGACCGGCGTCTTGTGCCGCCAGCAATGCGGATAGCTGTGCAGCAACTTCGCTTCGGCTAGAAGACTGCCGTTGCCGCGCAGCAGCGCGACGATGGACTCGTTCGCCTTCCAGATGTGCTGGCCTTCGAAGATCGGCGTACCCGGCAGGTACACGCCTTTGCCGTCCACCGGATTGAGCTCGTTCGCGGGATACGCGGCGACCAGGCCGTACTGCTGGCCGACCGCGAAGTCTTCCTGGCCATGGCCGGGCGCGGTGTGCACGGCGCCGGTGCCGGCATCGGTGGTGACGTGGTCGCCGAGCAGGATCGGGATCACGCGCTCGTAGAACGGATGCGCGAGCACGTCGCCTTCGAGCGCGGCGCCTTTCGCTCGACCAAGGACCTTGGTCGACGCGACGCCGTAACGCTGCAACGCCGAATCGGCCAGCGCTTCGGCGAGCACCAGCAATTGCCGGCGGCCGTCGCGCTGCGGGCCCTCGACGAGCACGTAGTCGAGTTCCGGGCCGAGCGTGACCGCGAGCGAAGCGGGCAGCGTCCACGGCGTGGTCGTCCAGATCGGCACCGCGACCAGCGCGTCGCCGGGATTCACGCCGAATCTCCCGGCGAGCTTGTGCGGATCGCGCGCCTCGTAGGCGACGTCGACCGCGGGCGAGGTCTTGTCCTGGTATTCGATCTCGGCCTCGGCAAGCGCGGAGCCGCAGTCGAAGCACCAGTGCACCGGCTTGACGCCGCGTGCGAGATGGCCACGTTCGACGATTTTCGCGAGCGAGCGCAGCATGTCCGCCTCGAACGCGAAGTCCATCGTTTTGTACGGGCGTTCCCAGTAACCAATCACGCCCAGGCGCTTGAAGTCCTTGCGCTGCAGTTCGATCTGCGATTCGGCGTATTCGCGGCACTTGGCGCGGAACGCAGCCGGGTCGAGCTTCTCGCCGACCTTGCCGAACTTCTTCTCGATCGCGACCTCGATCGGCAGGCCGTGGCAATCCCAGCCGGGTACGTAGGGCGCGTCGAAGCCTGCCATCAGCTTGGACTTGACGACCGCGTCCTTGAGCACCTTGTTGACCGCGTGGCCGAGGTGGATCGCGCCGTTCGCGTACGGCGGGCCGTCGTGCAGCACGAACGACGGACGTCCCTTGGAATGCTCGCGGATGCGCAGATGCAGCGTTTCGGACTCCCAGCGAGCGAGCGTGTCCGGCTCGCGCTTGGGCAGATCGCCACGCATCGGTAAATCCGTCGCGGGCAGATGGATCGTGTGCTTGTAGCGCGTGTTCTCCGCGCCGCTCTTTTCGGTATCGCTCACGCCATAGCTCCACGTTTCGTCGGTTGCATTCCAAGCAGCGCGCGCGACTGCGCGGCGTCGCGATGCATCTGCGCGGTCAGCGCGTCCAGGTTGTCGAAGCGCAGCTCGTCGCGCAGCTTGGCGACGAACTCCACCTCGATGCGGCGGCCGTACAGGTCGCCGTCGAAGTCGAACAGATGCGCCTCGAGCAAACGCTCGGTGCCGTTCACCGTCGGTCGAATGCCCAGGCTCGAGACCGACGGCATCGGATAATCCGTGACGCCGTGAACGCGCGTCGCGAAGATGCCGCCGAGCGCCGGCATCTTGCCGCCCAGTCGCAGGTTCGCGGTCGGGAATCCGAGCTTGCGGCCGAGCTGCGCACCACGCACGACCTTGCCGGCGATCGCGTAGGGCCGACCGAACAGGTGTGCCGCCTGATCGAGTTCGCCCGCGCCGAGCAGGCCACGGATCGTCGAACTCGAAACCCTTTCGCCATCGAGGACGACCGGGGCGATCGCATCGGCGACGAAGCCGTGACGTTCGCCCAGTTTCTTGAGCAACGCGAGATCGCCGCCGCGTCCCTTGCCGAAACCGAATTCCGGGCCAACCCAGACTTCGCGCGCGGCGAGTCGTTGCACCAGCACGCGCTCGACGAATTCCCGTGCGTCGAGTGCCGCAAGCTTCGCATCGAAACGCAGCAAGCCGACGCGATCCGCACCCAGCGCGCGCAGACCCTCGAACTTCGCGCGCGGCAGCGACAGCCGCGGCGGCGCTTTCTCACCGGCGAAGTATTCGCGCGGCAAGGGCTCGAAGCTCAGCGCGACCGCGTCCACGCCCAATGCACGGGCGCGCGCGACCGCGCGGTCGACCAGCGCGCGATGGCCTTGATGCAGGCCGTCGAACGCGCCGATGCAGACCACGCTGCCGTGCGGGCTCAGACACTCGCCCAGGGCGTCGCGGAAGAGTTTCGTCATTTGGTCGAAGTATAGCCGCGATACGGGTTTTTCAGGCCCGGATCACTCCGCGTGGAGTTCGCGCGGGCGGAATCCCATCGCCAGCATCGCCGCCACGTAAACCGCGACGCCCAGTATCACCAGACCCAGCAACCAAACGACCCGTATTACGAACACGGCCTGGGTGAAATCCGGCGCGACCTGCAGCCCACCCCATACCGCCATGGCCATCGCCGCGCAGGCGACGCACAACCGCAGGGAAAATCGTCCCCAGCCCGGTTCGCGCTGATAGACGCCGGCCCTGCGCAACCAGCGCCAGAGCAGCGCGAGGTTCAGATAGCTCGCGAGCGCGCTCGCCAAGCCCAGCGCGAAATGCAGGCCGGGGACTTTCAGCAATGCCGCCCAGATCGAGCCTTGCTGCAGTTCCGCTGGTACTCGCAGGCGATACAGGATCACGAGGAAAACCACATTGAACACCATGTTAGCGGCCATCGCGACCAGCCCAGCGCGTACCGGTGTGCGCGTGTCCTTGCGTGCATAGAAGGCCGGCAGCACGACCTTGACGAGCGCGAACGCAGGCAACCCGAAGCTCAGACCGAACACGGACAGTGCCGCCATGCGCGTGTAGAAGGGCGTGAATTTGCCGTACTGGAAAACGGTCGCCACCAGCGGCACCGACAACAGCATCAGGCCGAGCATGGCCGGCGCCGAGATCATCAAGGTCGTGCGCAATCCCCAGTCCAGGGCTTTCGAGAACCCCTCGCGATCGGTATTCACATGATGCCGCGACAGGGTCGGCAGGATCACTGTGCCCAGCGCGATGCCGAACACGCCCAATGGCAGTTCGAGGAAACGATCGGCGAGCGATAGCCAGCTTTGCGAACCGGCATACAGCAGAGAAGCGAGTACGGTGTCGAGAAGCAGGTTCACCTGCATGATCGATGAGCCGAACAAAGTGGGGACCATCAGCCGCATGACCCTTCGCACCACCGGATCGCCGAATCCCCAGCGGGGCCAGACCAGAAGATCGATGCGGGCCAGTTGCGGGAACTGGAAAAGCAGTTGCAGCACGCCCGCCACGAAGACAGCCCAGCCCAGCGCCAGGATCGGGGTGTCCAGACGCGGCGAAAGCCACAGCGCTCCCGCGATCATGCACAGGTTGAGGATGACCGGCGTCAGCGCCGGCAAGCCGAAACGGTGAAAACTGTTGAGTGCTCCGCCTGCAAGTGCGGTCAGCGAGACGAACAGCAGGAAGGGGAAGGTCAGTCTCAGCAATTCGACTGTCAGTTCGAATTTGCGCGGGGTTTCTATCGCGCCCGGCGAAAACACCGTGGTCACTTCCGGCGCAAACAGCATTCCCAGCGCCACCACGATGAGCAGCACACCTCCCAGCGCACCGGCTGTACGCGCGACCATCGTCTTGAGCTCTTCGTGCGGTCGCGTTTCCTTGATTTCGGTGAACACAGGCACGAATGCCGTGGTGAACGAACCTTCCGCGAACAGCCGGCGCATGAAGTTCGGGATCCGGAAGGCGACCCAGAACGCATCGGTCACGGCATCCGCGCCGAAGACGCGGCTGATGAAATGGTCGCGCAGCAGCCCGAACACGCGGCTGACCATCGTCATGCCGCTGAACGAGGCCAGCGAGCGCAGCAGGCTGGGGCGGCTCATGCGGTCATCCCCGCGCACGAAGGGGTTGGTTGACTCGACAAAACCGGCCGGCGATAATAAGAGGTCTTACGCATCAATCCCTTGCACCACCGAATCTTCAGGAGTTTGCCTTGGCCAACATCAAGTCCGCCAAAAAGCGCGCCCGCCAGGCCGAGACGCACCGCGCTCGCAATGCCAGCGCGCGCTCGATGCTGCGCACCGCCGTCAAGAAGGTCCTCAAGGCGCTCAACGCCAAGGACCACGCTGGCGCCGTCGCCGCGTTCGCCGTCGCGCAGCCGATCCTCGACCGCTACTCGTCGCGCGGCCTGATTCACAAGAACAAGGCCGCCCGCCACAAGAGCCGCCTGACCGCGCGCATCAAGGCGCTGCAAGCCGCCTGATCGACAAGTCAAAACAGAATTGCGACGAAGCCGGCGCAAGCCGGCTTTTTCGTGCGCGGTCGAAACTTCAACCCGCATCGCGTGCTACCGTCGCATCGGAATTCGACGACTCCGGATGCGCGCCCGCTTCCTGCGAAGCCGCGTATTTCAGGTCGTCGAAGAACCGCTGGATCTTCAGGCAGACCTCGCGCGTGCCTTCGTGGCCGATCGCCGAGACGACGAACCACGGACCCTGCCAGTCCAGCGATTTGGCGATCTGCTCCGCGCGCTCCCGCGCTTCCTCGGGCAGCAGCAGATCGGCCTTGTTCAGCACCAGCCAGCGCGGCTTGTGCAGCAGTTCCGGATCGTACTTGCCGAGCTCGGCCTCGATCGCGCGCACCTGCTCGACCGGATCGGAGCCGTCGATCGGCATCAGGTCCACGAGATGCAGCAGCAATCGCGTGCGCTGGATATGGCGCAGGAACTGGATGCCCAGGCCCGCGCCGTCGGCCGCGCCCTCGATCAGGCCGGGGATGTCGGCGATCACGAAGCTGCGGTGCGCCTCGACGCTGACCACGCCCAGATGCGGCTGCAGCGTCGTGAACGGATAGTCCGCCACGCGCGGCGTCGCCGCCGAGACTGCGCGGATGAAAGTGGACTTGCCCGCGTTCGGAAACCCGAGCAGGCCGACGTCGGCGAGCAGGCGCAGTTCCAGCGCGATCTCGCGCTCCTCGCCCTCGCTGCCCGGCACCGCGCGACGCGGCGCGCGCGTGATCGAACTCTTGAAATGCACGTTGCCCTGCCCGCCCTTGCCGCCGCGCGCGACGAGCAATTTCTGGCCGTGCTCGGTGAGATCGCCGATCAGTTCCTCGGTCGCGACATTGGTGACGGCGGTGCCCACCGGCACGCGGATCTCGATGTCCTCGCCTGCCTTGCCGAACATCTGCCGACCCTTGCCGTTCTCGCCTCGCTGCGCCTTGAAGCGGCGCTCGTGGCGGAAGTCGATCAGGGTGTTGAGGTTCTCGTCGGCGACCAGCCAGACGCTGCCGCCGTCGCCACCGTCGCCGCCATCAGGCCCGCCCAGCGGAATGAATTTCTCGCGGCGAAAGCTCACGCAGCCGTTGCCGCCGGCACCGGCTTGCACATGGATCTGGGCTTCGTCAACGAATTTCATGGATGCGGGGATCAGGGAACGGGCAACGGGAAACGGTTGAGAAGCGAAGCCAAGCGCGTAAGCCGGATCGGCTGGTCGCCATGGTACGGGCAGCGTGGCCGCTTTTCCCATTCCCGCACGAGCCCACAAACGAAAAGCCCCGCGCAAGCGGGGCCTCGTGGTGCGTTGCGCGCGGTAATTACTCGCCGCCGACGACGCTGACCGTGCGACGGCTCTTCGGACCCTTCAGCGAGAAGTCCACGGTGCCGTCACGCAGCGCGTACAGCGTGTGATCGCGGCCCATGGCCACGCCCATGCCCGCGTGGAACTCGGTTCCGCGCTGGCGAATGATGATGTTGCCGGCTTCCACCGCCTGGCCGCCATAGACCTTCACGCCGAGATACTTCGGGTTGGAGTCGCGACCGTTGCGGCTGGAGCCTACGCCCTTTTTGTGTGCCATGACTGATTACTCCTTGCCGCCGTTGATGCCGGTGATCTCGACTTCGGTGTAGTGCTGCCGATGCCCCATCTGCTTGCGATGGTGCTTGCGGCGGCGGAACTTGACGATGCGGATCTTGTCCGCGCGGCCGTGGCCCTTGATCGTCGCCAAAACCGAAGCGCCCTTGAGCGCATCGCCCAGACTCACCTTCTCGCCGTCGGCGAGCATCAACACATTGTCGAACTTGACCGCGCTGCCGACGTCGCCGTCGAGCTTCTCCACCCGCAGGGTTTCGCCCTGCATCACGCGGTACTGCTTGCCGCCAGTGACCACTACTGCGTACATGACCGGTTGTCCTTTCGTAGTTATTTTACGGTTCGCTGCCCGCATCGAGGCGGACAGAAGCGGAATTGTAGGGGAAAAATCCCTTTCGGGTCAAACCGATCCGCCCGATTCGGCACGGGCACCGCAACCCGGACTTCCCCCTCGGGGCCGTCCGGCTTAGCCTGTCGGCCCCGACGCCGAGAACCGCCCTGATGCGCCCTACCCTGACCGTCCTGCTGTGGTTCCTGACCGCGGCGATCGCAACGGCCGCCACGGAGGGCCGCACGATCCCCTACCAGAAGCTCTACGAGCCGATCGCGACGGCCAAGCAGATGGATCCGCAAGGCATCATGATCGCGGCTTTCCGTGCCAAGTCCTCGCAGCAAGGACAGCCTCTGCCTGACGACCTGCGCCTTGAACTGCAGGCGGGCGCGACCAGGCAACCCATCGCCGTCGCGCGCAACGGCCTGTTCAGCCTGCCGATCCGGCCGGAATTGGCTTTGACCGACGCGGCGCTCTGGGTCAACCATCCCAAGAGCGAAGTCGGAATCAGCCTGTCGTTCTCCGCGCGGCTGCCGCAATCCACCAATACAACGTATGGACGACTGACGGAATGCCTGCCGCTGATGGAACGCATAACCAAGCAGCAGGCGGGGATGATGAGCTTCATGGCGCCGAGCTTCGTCGGGATCGAACTGGTATACCCCGCGGGCAGCCAGCAGACGGCGGTGATCGGCAACGGCGCTTCGGCGAAAACCGTTCGCAGCGACGCGCAGGGTCGCTTGCGCCTGGAATACGACGCGGCGATTCCCGCTTCGACACCGGTCGCGTTGAGTGCGATGCCGGGGAGTATCGAGCCCTACACGAAGTGAGCATGCTGAATCGAGAGCACAGCCTCGAATTGGCACCTGGCTACTGAATACTGATCCCGCGTCACTCGTACTAGCTGGCTCTGACTTGACGACAGGAATACACTGAAGGATTGGATTCCGGGCGAGACAGCGCATGGCCGGCATGGACACGATCCGCATCCGCGGCGCGCGTACCCATAACCTGAAGAACATCGACCTCGACCTGCCGCGCGACCGGCTGATCGTGATCACCGGCTTGTCCGGCTCGGGCAAGTCCTCGCTCGCGTTCGACACGATCTACGCGGAAGGCCAGCGCCGCTATGTCGAGTCGCTGTCGGCCTACGCGCGGCAGTTCCTGTCGGTGATGGAGAAGCCCGACGTCGATCACATCGAAGGCCTTTCGCCGGCGATTTCGATCGAGCAGAAATCCACCTCGCACAACCCGCGTTCGACGGTCGGCACGATCACCGAGATCTACGACTACCTGCGCCTGCTGTACGCACGCGTCGGCACGCCGCGCTGCCCGGACCACGGCTTTCCGCTGGAGGCGCAGACGGTCAGCCAGATGGTGGACACCATGCTCGCGCTCGACCCGGAGCAGCGCTGGATGCTGCTTGCGCCGGTCGTGCGCGACCGCAAGGGCGAGCACGCGCAGGTGTTCGAGCAGTTGCGCGCGCAGGGTTACGTACGCGTGCGCGTGGACGGCGCGATCCACGAGATCGACCAGGTGCCGGCGCTCGCGCTGCGCGTGAAGCACACGATCGAGGCGGTGATCGACCGCTTCCGTCCGCGCGAGGACATGAAGCAGCGCCTCGCCGAGAGCGTCGAGACCGCACTCAAGCTCGGCGACGGCGTTGCTTCCGTGCTTTCCATGGATGACGAAAAAGCCGCGCCGGTGCTGTTCTCTTCGCGCTATTCGTGCCCGGTCTGCGACTACTCGCTGCCCGAGCTCGAACCCCGGCTGTTCTCGTTCAATTCGCCGTCGGGCGCGTGCCCGACCTGCGATGGCCTGGGCGTCACGCAATTCTTCGATCCGGCGCGCGTGGTCGGCCATCCCGAACTCAGTCTCGCGGCCGGCGCCGTGCGCGGCTGGGACCGCCGCAATGCCTACTATTTCCAGCTGATCGCCTCGCTCGCGCGCCACTACGGCTTCGAAGTGGATACGCCCTGGCAGGATTTGCCCGAGCGCGTGCGCGACGCCGTGCTCAACGGCAGCGGCGACGAGACGATCACGTTCTCCTATCTCACCGAATCGGGCGGACGCACCCAGCGCAAGCACAAGTTCGAGGGCATCCTGCCGAACCTCGAACGGCGCTATCGCGAGACCGAATCGCAGATGGTCCGCGAGGAACTCGCGAAGTACATCAGCGATCGTCCCTGCCCCGACTGCGGCGGCGCGCGGCTGAACCGCTCGGCGCGCAACGTCTTCGTCGCTGACCGCGCGCTGCCCGACGTCGTCAAGCTGCCGGTGGACGAGATCCTCGCGTTTTTCGCGCAACTCAAGCTCGCCGGCTGGCGCGGCGAGATCGCGGCGAAGATCGTCAAGGAGATCCACGATCGCCTGCGTTTCCTCGTCGACGTCGGTCTCGACTACCTCACGCTCGACCGCAAGGCCGATTCGCTCTCGGGCGGCGAAGCGCAGCGCATCCGGCTTGCGTCGCAGATCGGCGCAGGCCTGGTCGGCGTGATGTACGTGCTCGACGAACCCTCGATCGGCCTGCACCAGCGCGACAACGAGCGCCTGCTGGGCACGCTCACGCGGCTGCGCGACCTCGGCAACACGGTGATCGTCGTCGAGCACGACGAGGACGCGATCCGCACCGCGGATCACATCGTGGACATCGGCCCGGGCGCCGGCGTGCACGGCGGCCGCATCGTCGCGCAGGGTCAGCTCGCCGACATCCTCGGCGCGCGCGAATCGCTGACCGGCGAATACCTCTCGGGCAAGCGCCGCATCGAAGTGCCGCGGCAGCGCCAGCGCGCGAACCCGAAGATGCAGCTGCACCTGCTCGGCGCGTCGGGCAACAACCTCAAGGACGTCGACCTCACGATCCCGGCCGGCCTGTTCACCTGCATCACCGGCGTGTCCGGATCGGGCAAGTCCACACTGATCAACGACACCCTGCAGGCGCTCGCGTCGAACGAACTCAACGGCGCGTCGCAGCCGGTGGCGCCGCATCGCGAAGTCAGCGGCATCGACCTGTTCGACAAGGTCGTGGACATTGACCAGTCGCCGATCGGACGCCCGCCGCGTTCGAATCCGGCCCACTAACCCGGCCTGTTCCCAAGCCGTCCGCCGTTGTTAGCGACGCTCGGACCTGGCCCTCCGAGAAATAGGCAATGCCCCCGAGAAAGAATCCGATCCATAG
>CAYUXZ010000018.1:0-51374 GCA_964449135.1 uncultured Gammaproteobacteria bacterium | reverse complement strand
GCGAACGGGACCCAGTTCAGGATCTTCAACCACGGGCCGACCGCGACCCGCGCGTTGAGGCGCGAAGGCGACGCGCCAGTGAAATCGTGCACGCGCAAATCATTGAGACTGCTCGGCACGGTCGGCGAACCGATCAATCCCGAAGCCTGGCGCTGGTACTGGGAAATCGTCGGCGATTCGCGCTGTCCCGTGGTGGATACCTGGTGGCAGACCGAGACCGGCGGCATCCTCATCACGCCGCTTCCCGCCGCGATTCCGCAGAAACCCGGTTCGGCGACGCTGCCGTTCTTCGGCATCCAGCCCGCGATCGTGGACACCGAGGGCCACGTGCTCGAAGGCGCTTGCGAAGGCAACCTCGTGCTGATCGACGCCTGGCCCGGGATGATGCGCACGGTGTTCGGCGACCACCAGCGCTTCATCGACACCTACTTCAAGACCTACAAGGGCACGTACTTCACCGGCGACGGCTGCCGCCGCGACGACGACGGCTATTACTGGATCACCGGTCGCGTCGACGACGTGATCAACGTCAGTGGGCACCGCATCGGCACCGCCGAGGTCGAGAGCGCGCTGGTCGAACATCACGCGGTCGCCGAGGCGGCGGTCGTGGGATTCCCGCACGACATCAAGGGCCAGGGCATCTACGCCTACGTCACCCTCAAGGCAGGTATCGAACCCAGCGAGACGCTGCGCAAGGAACTGGTGACGGAGGTGCGCACAATCATCGGCCCGATCGCCGCGCCCGACCGTATCCAGTGGGCGCCGGGTCTGCCGAACACACGCTCGGCACAGATCCTGCGGCGCATCTTGCGCAAGATCGCCGAGAACGCGCCAGACCAGCTCGGCGATACCTCCACGCTTGCCGATCCTTCGGTCGTGGAGTCGTTGGTGAAGAACCGCAAGGATGGATAAGCCGTCGGCTTGCCGCGCTTCGGATGCGCGAAACCTGTTCGTGGTCGCATGGGCCTGCGCGGCGTTCCTCGCGCTAACTGGCTGCGGATCTCGCGCGCCTGATGCGGCGACGTCTGCCGATGCGTCCCCGCTTGCGGGTTTGCAGCAAGCCGCGGCGCAGGGCAACGCCGACGCGCAGTTCCGGCTCGGCCTTGCGTACGCGAATGGCGATGGCGTCGCGAAGAACGCGCGCACGGCTGCGCAGTGGTGGGAGAAATCCGCCGCACAAGGCCATGCGATCGCAGCACGCGATCTTGCCGAGATCTATGCGCACGGCGACGGCGTGCCGGTCGATCTACCGAAAGCGCTCGCGTTTTTTTCGAAGGCCGCCGCGCAGGACGATGCGATCGCGCAGAACGATCTGGGCGTGATGTACGCGGAAGGACAGGGCGTACCGCACAATCCTGCGATCGCCGCGCAGTGGTACCGCAAGGCGGCGATGGCGGGACTGCCGCATGCGCAGAACAATCTCGGCCGGCTCAGCGAGAACGGCGACGGCGTGCCGCGCGATCCGGCGGCGGCGCTGGCGTGGTATCGCAAAGCCGCCGAGCAGGGCTTCGCGCTCGCGCAGTACAACCTCGGCCGCATGGTTCTACAGGGTGACGGCGCGACCAGGGACGCGGCGCAGGCGGCGGACTGGTGGCGCAAGGCGGCGATGCAAGGCGACGCCGACAGCGAGAACGGCCTCGGCCTGCTGCTGATGCAGGGCGAAGGCGTGAACAAGGATCCGATCGAGGCTGCGCGCTGGTGGCGGCGCGCGGTCGCGCAGGGCGAAGTCCCGGCGATGTACAACCTCGGCCTGGCCTACGCGCGCGGCGAAGGCGTGCCGAAGGATCTAGCGCAGGCGACGACGCTGTTGCAGAAAGCAGCGGCGCAGGGCCACGCGCAGGCGCAACGTGAAGTCGGACAGAGTTACATCGCGGGGATCGAAGGCGTGGTGCCGCGCGACCCCGTGATCGCTTACGCGTGGCTCAATCTCGCCGCTGCGCAGGGCGACGAACTCGCGACGAAATCGCGCCACGAACTCGACCGCACGCTCGCGCCGGCGCAGATCCTCGAGGCGCAGAAACTGTCCTCGGCATGGACACCCGGGAATAAACTCGCGCGCGCCGGCGCGAAGTAACCCGGCATCATGCCGCCTGCGCGAATCGCGCCTGCGTCAACGGTGGATCGCCGAACCAGTGCAACGACTGCGCGAGCGCGGCGACCTCGCCGACGATCAGCAGCGCGGGCGAGCGAACCACATGTTCACGTGCGCGCTCGGGCAATTGCGCGAGCGTGCCGACGATCACGCGCTGATCGGGGCGTGATCCGTTTTCGATCAGCGCGAACGGCGTGCCCGGAGGGCGGCCCGCCGCGAGCAGGCGCGTGCGCAGCGCCGCGAGTTCCGACATGCCCATGTAGACCGCCAGCGTTTCGTTTTGCGCGCCGAACGCCACGGTCTCGAGCGCGTTGCGCGAATCGGCCGCATGCGCGGTGAGGATTCGCAACGAGCGCGCGTGCTCGCGATGGGTCAGCGGAATGCCCGCATACGCCGCGCAGGCGATCGCCGCGGTGATGCCGGGCACGACTTCGTACGGGATGCCGTGCGCGCGCAGGAATTCGAGTTCCTCGCCACCGCGACCGAACACGAACGGATCGCCGCCCTTGAGCCGCACCACGCGCCGGCCCGCGCGTGCGTGTTCGACCATCAATTCGTGGATGCGATCCTGCGGCGTGCTCGCACCGCCTGCCTGCTTGCCGACCGCGACGAGCAGCGCGTCGCGGCGCGCGAGCGCGAGCACGTCGGGACTCACGAGACGATCGTGCAGGATCACGTCGGCCTCGTTGAGCGCGCGCAGTCCGCGCAAGGTCAGCAGGCCCGGATCGCCCGGGCCCGCGCCGACCAGCACGACCGAGCCGCGAGCGTCTTCCGGCAGGTCCTGCGCAAGCGCGGCATCCAAAACTCGCTCCACAACATGTTCCTGCCGCTGCCTCAGCAGCCGCAGCAGCGGGCCTTCGAGCAAGCGTTCGAACAATCGACGACGTTCTTTCGTATCGGGGAAGCGTGCGCGAATGCGTTCGCGTTTTCGGGCGAGCAGCGCCGCCAGCGCGCCGTACGCATCGTCAATCTGCGCCTCGAGCTTCTCGCGCAGATGACGCGCGAGCATCGGCGCGCCGCCGCCGCTGGAGATCGCGATCTGCAGCGGGCCGCGCTCGATGCGCGCGGGCACGTGGATGCTCGACCGCTCCGCATCGTCGACGACGTTCGCGAAGACGCGTCGCAGCTCGCATTCCGCAACGACCGCGGCGTTGACGGCGGGATCGTCGGTGGCCGCGATCGCGAGCCAGGCCTCGTCCAGCGATTCGGCCGCGAATCCGTGGTCGCGATGTTCGATCGCGCCGGTGTGCGCGAGTGCGGCGAGTTCCTGCGTCAGTTCCGGTGCGACGAGCCGCACCCGCGCGCCAGCGGCGAGCAGCGCCTCGACCTTGCGCTGCGCGACCGCGCCGCCGCCGACCACGAGCACGAGTCGACCGCGAAGGTTCGCGAACAGCGGAAACAACGGAGGGCTCGACGTAGCCATGGCGCAGGGTCGGTGGTGGAGTCTCGACGGTAGCCGCCATGGCCTCGGCCCGGAAATAAGCAGATCGCGGATGCTCATGCGCTGCGGTCATATCCGCCGGGTGGACGCTGGTCGGACGATCGGTTAGCGTGTGGTCTCGCGCGTGCTCGCGCGCGGCCTGCCCTGGAATTCCGTCATGTCGTCGCTGCATCCGATCGTCCCGTGTCGTCCGATGTGCTGTCGAGCGCGAATGCTCGACGCCGCCGTACGCACGCCCTCTCTCCCGGACGATCCCCATGACCCTCACCCAGCTTCGCTATCTCGTCGCCATCGCCGACGCCGGCCTTAACATCACCGTGGCGGCCGAACGCGTGCACGCCACCCAGCCCGGACTGTCGCGGCAACTCAAGCAACTCGAGGACGAACTCGGCTTCCTGCTGTTCGCGCGCAAGGGCCGCAGCCTGGAATCGGTGACCGCGGCGGGCGAGCGCGTGCTCACGCATGCGCGACGCATGCTCGCCGAGGCCGGCAACATCCGCGCCTATGCGGCGAACGCGCGCGGCGAGCACCGCGGGCGCCTCGTGCTGGTGACCACGCACACGCAGGCCAAGCACGTGCTGCCGCCCGCGATCACCGGCATCACCCGCGATTTTCCGGAAGTCAGCGTCGATCTGCGTCCCGCCGCGGACGGCGAGGTGCTCTCGCTGCTGGACAGCGGGCAGGCCGATCTGGCGGTGATCAGCACGGCCGGCGAGACGCCGCAGGGTGGACTGGCAGTACCACTGTTCCGCTGGCGGCGCGTGCTGCTCGTCAAGAACGATCATGCATTGGCGAAACTCGCGGCCCCACCGAGCCTGGGCGAACTCGCGCGCCATCCGCTGGTGAGCTACGAATCTTCCAATCGCCCCGAATCCTCGTTGCATCGCACCTTCACCGCGGCGGGATTCGAACCGCAGCTCGCGATGACGGCGCGCGATGCGGACGTGATCAAGACTTACGTGCGCGCAGGACTCGGCGTGGGCGTGCTCGCCGAGATGGCGGTGAGCGCGCGCGAGGATTCCGACCTGCGCATGCTGCCCGCGCCCGAACAGATTCCCGAGTGCGTGGCCTGGGCGGTATTGCCGCGCGAACGCGTGCTGCGCGATTACGCGCTCGCGCTGCTGCATGCGCTGGCGCCGCAACTCGATCGCCACGACCTGCGCCGCGCGATCGACGGCAACATCGAGCCGTCCTGGCCCACGCCGCCGAGCTGGGTCGAACTCAGCCAGCAAATCACGACATAGGCGTTGCCCGCGGAAACCTCACGCCGCTGCGGCGATCGTATCCAGTGCGGCTAGCAGCCGCGCATTTTCTTCCGCACTGCCGACCGTGATCCGCAGGCATTCTGGCAGGCCGTAGCCGCCCATCGGTCGCGCGACGACGCCACGCGCGATCAATTCCTTCTCGATCGCAGTCGTGTGCTCTCCGAATTCCACGAGCACGAAATTCGTCGCCGAAGGCGCCACCGGCCAGCCGCGTTCGCGCAGCGCTGCGATCAACCACGCGCGCTGCTCGCGATTGCCGGTGATGCCGTTTTGCAAATGCGCCGCGTCCGACAATGCGGTTTCGGCCGCGGCGAGTGCCGGCATGTTGACGTTGAAGCTTTCGCGCACGCGCTCCATCACCGCGACCAATCCGCGATCTGCGACTGCGTAGCCCACGCGCAATCCGGCGAGTGCATGGGCCTTGCTGAAGGTGCGCGTGACGACGAGGTTGCGGTATTGCGGCAACAGATCGAGCGCGGAGCCGTAGCCGTCCGCATCGTCGATCGCGAATTCCGCGTAAGCCTCGTCGACGACGACGAGGACGTTCTCGGGCACGCGACGCATGAATCGCGCGAACGACTCGGCGCCGAACCAGGTGCCGGTGGGATTGTTCGGATTGGCGAGGTAGACCAGCCGCACGCCGCCATCGATGCAGGCGGCGATCGCGTCCAGATCGTGGCCGCGTGGTTGCGCATGATCGCGCGGGTACGCCTCGGCGACGCGCAGGCGCGCGCCCGCGGCCTGCGCGGCGAGCGCGTACACCGCGAATCCGTAGCGCGAGGCGACCACGTCCGCGCCGGGGCCAGCGAACACCTGCGCGAACTGCATCAGCAATTCGTGTGAGCCGTTGCCGAGCAGGATCTGCGCGGGTGCGACGTCGTGCCGCGCGGCGAGCGCGCGCTTGAGATCGCCACCCAGCGGATCGGGATAGCGGTGCGCGTCGGCGAGGCTGGCGCGCGCGGCGTCGAGCGCGCGCGGACTCGGGCCGAAGGGATTTTCGTTCGATCCGAGCTCGGTCAAAGCCTGCTCGGCGAAACGCCGACGCAGCGCGACCAGGTCGTGACCGGGATCGTAGGCACGCAGCCCGCGTACGCCCGGCTGCGCGAACGCTGCGAAGAACGCTTCGCTGTCGCGCGAAGCTTCGCTCACGGAACCGCGACCGGATACGAGCCCAGGATCGTCACCTGCGCGGCGAAGTCGCCGAGCTCGGCGAGTGCGTCGCGCAGCGGCGATTCCTCGACGTGGCCGCCGACGTCGATGAAGAACGCGTACTGCCACAGCCCGCTGTGCGCGGGCCGCGACTCGATGCGGTTCATGCTGATGCCGAGCCGCGCCAGCGGTTCGAGCACGCGATAGAGCGCGCCGGGCTGGTCGCGCACGAACACCAGCAGCGAAGTACGGTCGTGCCCGGACGGTGGGAACAGCGCACGGCCGATCACGAGGAAGCGCGTGGTGTTGTCGGGGCGGTCCTCGATCGGTCCGGCGACGATGCGCAGGCCATAGACGTGCGCCGCGGTCTCGCCCGCGATCGCCGCCGAATCGTCGGCGTTGCGCGCGCGCCGCGCGGCTTCGGCGTTGCTCGCGACCGCCTGCTTCTCCGCATGCGGCAGGTGCTGGCGCAGCCAGCTGCGACACTGCGCGAGCGACAGGCCGTGCGAATACACGCGCTCGATGTCGTCGATCCGACCGCTGCGCGAGAGCAGGTATTGGTGCACGCGCAACTCGACCTCGCCGCAGATCTTCAGCGGCGAAGTCAGGAACATGTCGAGCGTGGACTGGATCGTGCCCTGCCCGGAATTCTCGACCGGTACCACGCCAAAGTCGGCGTGGCCGGCCGCGACCTCGTCGAACACCTCCTCGACGCTCGCCAGCGGCAGCCCTTTCGCCGAATGCCCGAAATGCTTGTGCACAGCCTGCTGCGAGAACGTGCCCTCGGGGCCGAGGTAGCCGACCTTCAGCGGCTCCTGCTGCGCGAGGCAGGCCGACATGATTTCGCGGAACAGCCGCACCAGCACGTCGTCGGCGAGCGGGCCGTCGTTGCGATCCACCACGCGCCGCAACACCTGCGCCTCGCGTTCGGGCCGATAGTAGTCGACCGCCGCGGCGAGCTTGCCCTTGGCCTTGCCGACCTGGCGCGCCCACTGCGCGCGATCGGCGATCAGCGCCTGGATTTCGCGGTCGATGCCGTCGATCTGCGCGCGCACGGCGGCGAGGTCCAGCGGTTTGGCGTCGGCGACTTGCTTCGATGCCGCGGTTTTTTTCGCAGCCGAGGGCTTGCGTGGGGTCTTGGATTTGCTGGTCATACGATTTCCCGAGCTTCGATGGCCAGCTTGCCGTGCGAATGGCGATCGCACAACCGCTTTGACGCCGCCGCGCGTTACGCTGCCTCGGCGTCGTCGAAGTGCAGGCCGCACTCGCGCTTGAGTCCGAAAAAGCGCAAGTCTTCCTCGCGCAGGCCCGGTTCCCAGCGCCGTGTCGTGTGTACGTCGCCGATCGAGACGTAGCCCTGGTGCCAGAGCGGGTGCCAGGGCAGGCCGTACTGCGCGAGGTAGCGGCCGATGTCGCGGTCGCTCCAGTCGGCGAGCGGATGCAGCTTCCAGCGGCCGTCGCGCAATTCAAGGAAATCGATGGCCGCACGCGTCGCCGACTGGCTGCGACGGATGCCCGCAATCCAGGTGTTCACGCCGAGTTCGGCGAGCGCGCGCTGCATCGGTTCGACCTTGTGCGCGCGGTTGTATTCGGCGATACCGTCCGCGCCGCGTTCGGCGAGGCTGTCGATTCGCGAGCGACTCCACGCGCCCTCCGCGCGCGGGGAATACACGTGCAGGTTCAGGGCGAGGCGCTGCCTCAGTTCCTCGACGAAACGGTAGGTTTCCGGGAACAGATGGCCGGTGTCGAGCAGGATCACCGGCGTGCTAGGCGCGAGCGATGTGATCAGGTGCAGCGATACCGCGGCCTGCGCGCCGAAGCTCGACGAGAGCGCGTGCGCGCCGGCCAGCGTCTGCAGCGCCCATTCCACGCGCTGCTGCGCCGTGCGACCGGCGAGCCAGCGGTTGACCTCGGCGAGCGCGCGCGGCGATTCGGCGGCGGCGACGGGATCGGGCAGGATGTTCATGACAACACCTCGACAGGAATCGCGCGCGGGACTTCGACCACGCCGGCGCGCAGCAGGAAATCTCCGAACCCTTCGCCGTCCTCGCGTTCTTCCGCGTAGCGTGCGAACAGCGGATCGAGCACGGCGAGGATCTCGGCTTCCGCGATGTTTTCGCGATACAGGCGATTCAGGCGCTGACCGCGACGGTCGGCGCCGAGCATCAGGTTGTAGCGGCCGGGCGCTTTGCCGACGAGCGCGATCTCGCCCAGATATGGGCGCGAGCAGCCGTTCGGGCAGCCGCTGATGCGCAGATGGATGGGTGCGTCGCGCAGGCCGTGGCGATCGAGCAGCGCCTGCACCTTCGCGAGCAGTTCGGGCAGGTAGCGCTCGGCTTCGGCCATCGCCAGGCCGCAGGTCGGCAGTGCGACGCAGGCGAGCGCGTTGAGCGCCAGCGGCGTCGCGTGGCGGTGCAGATCGAGGCCGTGCTCGGCGACCAGCGCGTCGATGTGCGCGCGCTGCGCAGCGGACACATTCGCGACGATGAGGTTCTGGTTCGGCGTGAGCCGGAATTGCGGCGATGCGTTGTCGTCGTTTGCAGCGCTCTCGCTCAGGAACTGCGCGATCGCGCGCAGCCCGCTCTGATGCAGCGATCCATCGCGATCCCAGATGCGGCCGGCAGGAATACGCAATGTCAGATGGACACGACCGTCCTCGCCTTCGATCCAGCCGAAACGATCGCCGTTGTGTTCGAACGAGAACGCACGCGCGGGTTGCAGCGCGAAGCCCGCGCGCCTCTCGACCTCGGCCTTGAACCAGTCTAGGCCGCGATCGTCGATCGTGTATTTCAGCCGCGCGCGCTTGCGTACGTCGCGGTTGCCGAAGTCGCGCTGCGCGGTGACGACGGCGACGGCGATATCCGTGAGTTGCTCTGGCGAGACGAAACCGATCACGTCGCCGAGTCGGGGATAGGTTTCCGCATCGCCGTGCGTGGCCCCCATGCCGCCACCGACGCTCACGTTGTAGCCGGTGAGCGCGCCCGCGTCGTCGAGAATCGCGACAAAGCCCAGGTCCTGCGCGAACACGTCGACGTCGTTGGTCGGCGGAATCGCAAAACCGATCTTGAACTTGCGCGGCAGGTAGTTGGTGCCGAGGATCGGTTCGTCCTCGCCGCCGCTGCCCGCGACTCGCTCTTCGTCCAGCCAGATCTCGTAATAGGCGCGCGTGTTCGGCAGCAGGTGTTCGGACAGCGCCGCGGCCTGCGCGTAGACCTGCGCGTGCGTGGCCGACTGCAAGGGATGGGCGCCGACCGCGACATTGCGCACGACATCGCCGCAGGCGGCGAGCGTGTCGATCAGCGTGGCATTGATCGCCTGCATCGTGGGCTTGAGCTCGCGCTTGATCACGCCGTGGAACTGGATCGCCTGCCGTGTGGTGATGCGCAGGCCGCGCTCGGCGTAAGTCGAGGCGACCGCGTCGAGCGCGAGCCACTGCGCGGGCGTGATCACGCCGCCCGGAGTGCGCGTGCGGATCATGAACGCGTACGCGGGTTCGAGCTTCTGCAGGCGGCGCTCTTCGCGAATGTCGCGATCGTCCTGCTGGTAGCTGCCGTGGTACTTGATCAGCACCTGGTCGTCTTCGCGCAGCGCGCCGGTGACCGGATCGGCCAGGCTCTCCTGCAGCGTGCCACGCAGGCGCGCACTGTCCGCCTTGATCGTTTCGACGGAATGCGCGCTCATCAGTACACGTCCCGGGCGTAGCGGCCCTGCTGCTGCAGTTCGCGCATGTAATCCTCGGCGGCGTCTGCATCCTTGCCGGCGTGCGCGACCAGCGTCTCGACGAGCGCGGCGTGTACGCCTTTGCCCATCACGGTCGCGCCGCAGACGTACAGATGCGCGCCGCTTTCCAGCCATGCGTACAGCTCGCGGCCGTGCTCGCGGACGCGGCGTTGCACATGGACCCGATCGGAACCCTCGCGCGAGAACGCGAGATCGAGCCGGTGCAGTGCACCGCGCCGCAGCGCGTCCTGCCATTCGAGCTGGTAGAGGAAGTCGCTGCGGCTGTTGCGATTGCCGAACAGAAGCCAGGCGCGGCCGCCCGCGCCCGTCGCGTCGCGTTCCTGCATGAAACCGCGGAATGGCGCGATGCCGGTGCCGGCGCCGATCATGACGATGTCGCGCGAGGCATCGTTCGGAAGACGAAAACGCTCGTTGCGCTCGATGAAGATCGGCGCACGTTCGCCTTCCGCGGCCGCAGCGAGAAAATGCGAGGCCGCGCCCCAGCGCGTGTCGTCGTCGGCTGTGTATTCGAGATGCGCGACGGTCAGGTGCGCTTCCTCGCCGACGAACTTGCGGCTGGAAGCGATGGAATACAGACGCGGAGTCAGAGGACGCAGCGCGGCGACGAGTTCGTCCGCGGTCCATGCGGCGGGGAATTCGCGCAGCACGTCGACGACCTGCTTCGTCGCGACGAACCTGGCGAGATCGTCGTTGCGGTCGGACGCGAGCAGTCGATCGAGCTCACCGCTGCGCGCGAGCGCGGCGTGGCGGACGAGGAACGGGCGGACGAGTCGAGTCAGTTCGCGCTGCGCGGACAGCCATTCGCGCAACGGCAGCGAGCGTCCTGTGTGATCGACGACCTGCCTGCCATCCAGGGAGAGGTTTTCGAGCACGGCCTCGACGAGCGCTGACGGATTGCGCGGCCAGACGCCGAGCGCGTCGCCGGGTTCGTACGAAAGACCCGAGCCTTCGAGCGCGATTTCCAGATGACGGACGTCGCGTTCGTGGCCACGCGCGGTGATGCGCTGGTTGACCAGGATTTCGGCGACATACGGATGCTCGCGCGACCACGACGGCGGCGTCGGGTGCAGCGCCGGACGCAACGGCACCACGCTGCCGCGCGGCTGGGCTTTCAGTTCCTTCTTCGCGATGTCGATCGCGCGTGCGAGCCAGGGATCGGCGATCGTCTCCAGATCGAGGTCGGCATCGCCGCGATCGAACAGCCGCGTCGCGCCCAGTTCGGCCAGGCGCGCATCGAGCCTGCGGCCGATCGCGCAGAACTGCGGGTAGCTCGAATCGCCCAGGCCCAGCACCGCGAACTTCAACTGCGGAAGCTGCGGAGCGCGCTTGCCGAGCAGGTGCTCGATGAAACCGCGCGCGTCGTCCGGCGGATCGCCATCGCCCTGCGTGCTGATCACGACGTACAGGTGCCGCTCGTTCTTCAATTCGCGCAGCGGGTACGCGTCGGCGCGCAGCAGGCGCACCGCGAGGCCAGCGGACTCGGCCTGCTGGGCAAGCCGTTCGGCGATCCGTCGGGAATTGCCGGTCTGGCTGCCGTAGACGATGGACAAGCTGTCGCTGACAGCGGCATCGACGACCGGTGCGGGAATCGCGTGTGCGGGACGTTCGGCGAGCCCTGCGGCGTAACCCGAGAGCCACCACAGCCGCGGCGTATCCAGGCCTTCGGTCAAGCGCGCGAGCAGGTCCGCCTTGTCGGCGGGCAGCGGGATCGGCGATGGGACAATGGCGAGCGACATGGCCGGCGGGACGGGCGGTAGCGTGGAACGTCACGCTACGCGGGCGCTCTGACCGACGGAAAGGGCGATGCCGCATAGGCATATGCGCCGGATGCATGTCGTCGCGTTCGCCATGCCCCGAAACGACGAAGCCCGCCGGGTGGCGGGCTTCGTGGCATTTCCGAATGACGGGAGTTCAACCCTTCATTTAATTTTTGCTTCCTTGTAGGCCACGTGCTTGCGGACGACGGGATCGTACTTGCTGATCTCCATCTTGTTCGGGGTGGTCTTCTTGTTCTTGTCGGTGGTGTAGAAATGACCGGTGCCGGCCGACGAGACGAGGCGGATCTTGTCGCGCTTGGATGCCATGATCGTTCTCCTTAGACCTTTTCGCCACGGGCGCGCAGTTCGGCGAGCACGGCGTCGATGCCGTTCTTGTCGATCGTGCGCAGGGCGTGCGCCGAAACGCGCAGCTTCACCCAGCGGTTCTCGCTGGCGACCCAGAAGCGGCGCTCGTGCAGATTGGGAAGGAACCGGCGACGGGTCCGGTTGTTCGCGTGCGAGACGTTGTTGCCCGTCTCGGTCTTCTTGCCTGAAACCTGGCATTGACGTGCCATGGGGAACTCCTGGGTTTGCGGTCTGCGCTTCCCGTGGCCCGGGAAGCATCGGCCCCGCGTCCGTTCCGGACGCGCACGATGCGGGCGGTGCAGCGGCCTCGGAGTGGCCGGCATCGTGCTGCCGGGCCTGAATGGGCGGATTACCGCCCTCGAAGCGAGCCGCGCATTTTAGCGGCCCGGCCGGCCATGTGCAAACCGGGCACGGGACTCAGGCCGGCATGTTGCGCCGGCGGTCCCAGCCATGGTGGCGGATGTCCAGGTAGAGGCTGTAGCTCGCGGTCAGGGCAGGGAACAGGTTCTGCAGCACGCCGACCGAGTCGGCCTTGGGCGAGAACACGAAATAGCTCAGCGTGGTCGCGCTGCCGACGATGCTCATGTACCAGAACAGGCGCGGGATCTCCGGCTTGCCCGCGCGTCGCGACGCGTACATCTGCACGAACCAGCGCGCAGAGAACATCAACGCGCCGGTGTAGCCGATGATCTTCCACCAGGTGACGTGGATGCCAGTCCAGGCAAGCCACTGGATAACGTCGTTCATGCGAGGCTCCGTCAATTGACCTCCTCTCCTTCGCTGCGCGAAAGGGAGGGAGTTACGTGTTGCTTTTATCGAGTTCCGCGACCTGCGTGCGCTTGGTGCGGCGGATCAGCCAGGCCACGCCGCGCAGGTCGCTGATGCCGACCAGCGCGCGGTTGAGGTTGTTGTACTTGGACACACCCGCGGTGCGGTGGCGGTGATTGACCGGCACGCTGACCGTCTTCCAGCCCGCGCGCTGCATCAGCGCGGGCAGGTAGCGGTGCATGTGGTCGAAGTACGGCAGGTCGAGGAAGGCCTCGCGTTCGAACAGCTTGATGCCGCAGCCGGTGTCCGGGGTCTCGTCGCGCAGCATGCGCGAGCGGATCCGGTTCGCCCAGCGCGAGGCCCAGCGCTTGCTGCCCGAGTCCTGCCGGTTCACGCGCCAGCCTGCGAACAGCTTGATCTGCGGCTCGGCGCTGGCGCGCGCATCGAGCAGCTTGGGGATGTCGGCCGGATCGTTCTGGCCGTCGCCGTCGAGCGTGGCGATCCACGCGCCGCGCGCGGCTTTCACGCCGTTGCGGATCGCGGTGCTCTGGCCAGACTGCTGCAGGTGGCGGATCACGCGCAACTCGGGCGTTTCAGCCTGCAATTTCTGCAGCACCGCGAGGCTGCCGTCGCGGCTGAGGTCATCCACATAGACGATCTCGAACGCGATGCGTCCGCGCAGCGCCGCGACGATCTCGCCGACCAGCGGCGCGATGTTCGCTTCCTCGTTGTGCACCGGCACGACGACCGACAATTCGACGGCGTCCATCGCTTACGCCTTCCCGCGCAGGCGCTCAAGCACGCCGTCGAGCGCGTCCAGGCCGTGGTAGTGGATTACCAGTTTGCCGCGATCGCCGCGTCCGTGCTGGACGACGACCTTCGCGCCGAGGCTGTCGGAGAGCTCGCGTTCGAGCGCGGCGATGTTCGGGTCCGGGCGCGCGGCTGCTTTCTTCGCGGCCGATTTGTTCTTGCTGACTTGCGCAAGCTGCGCCTTGTGCTCGATTTCGCGCACCGACCAGCCGTGCTTGGCCGCTTCGCGCGCGAGTTCGAGCGCGGCATTCACGGGCAGGGTCAGCAGCGCGCGCGCATGGCCCATCTCCAGCGTGCGCGATTCGAGCAGCGCGCGGATGGCTTCGGGGAGTTCGAGCAGGCGCAGCAGATTGGAGACGGCGGCGCGCGAACGGCCGACCGCTTCGGCGGCCTGCTGGTGGGTGAGCCCGAATTCGTCGATCAGGCGCGCAAGCGCGTGCGCTTCCTCGAGCGGATTGAGGTCCTCGCGCTGGATATTCTCGATCAGCGCCATCGCAATCACCGCGCGGTCGTCCACCTCGCGCAGCACGACCGGCACCTCGGTCAATCCGGCGAGCTGCGCAGCGCGCCAGCGGCGTTCGCCTGCGATGATCTCGTAACCGGCTTTGGCCGACTTGGTCGCGGCGACGTGGCGCACGACGATCGGCTGGATCAGCCCCTGCGCGCGGATCGAATCGGCGAGCTCGCGGAGTTTCTCCGCATCCATGCCGGTGCGCGGCTGATAGCGACCGGGACGCAGTTCGCCTACGCCAAGCGTGCGTTGCGGATGTTCGCGATGCGGCAGCTCGACCGAAGCGCCGCCGCCCGTGCCGAGCAGCGCGTCCAGGCCGCGACCGAGCCCGCGTTTCTTCACCGCCGTCATGAATGCGTCTCCGTCTTGCGTTCGCGCGCGCGGCGCAGGATTTCGCCGGCGAGTCCGAGGTAGGCGATGCCGCCGCGCGAGGCGCGGTCGTAGGCGATGATGCTCTGCCCGTGGCTGGGCGCTTCGGCGAGCCGCACGTTGCGCGGCACGATGGTGCGGAACACCAAGTCGCCGAAATGGCCGGTCAGCTCGGTCGAGACTGCGTTGGCGAGGTTGTTGCGCACGTCGAACATGCCGCGCAGGATGCCTTCGATCTCGAGGGCCGGATTGAGTTTTGCCTTCAGCGCATCGATCGTTTGCAGCAGCGAGGTCAGGCCTTCGAGCGCGAAATATTCGCACTGCATCGGTACCAGCACGCCGTCGGCTGCGGCCAGCGCGTTGAGCGTGAGCAACGACAGCGAGGGCGGGCAATCGATGATGACGAAATCGTAGCGGCCCAGCACCGGCGCGAGGGCGTTCTTCAGCCGCTGCTCGCGACCGGATTCGTCCATCAGCCGGATCTCGGCCGCGGTGAGGTCGGAATTGCCGGGCAGCAGGTCGAACTGTTCGGGGCTGCGCCGCAGGATGTCGGTCAGTCCCGCTTCGCCGAGCAGCAATTCGCAGGTCGAGCCCGACAGATCGCGCTTGTCCACGCCGGCGCCCATCGTCGCGTTGCCCTGCGGGTCGAGGTCCACCAGCAACACGCGCACGGGCGTCGCGGCGAGCGCCGCGGCGAGGTTGACCGCCGTGGTCGTCTTGCCGACGCCGCCTTTCTGGTTGGCGACCGCGATGACGCGCGCCTTGCTCATCCCGCCGATTCCATGTTGCCGCTTCCCGTCCTCTCGATCACTACCAGATGCCGCTGCGCGTCCAGGCCCGGAACGTCCAGCGCGTGCGTTGCGGCGACGCGCCAGCCCGCGGGCAGCGCCGCGATTTCGTCCCCGGGCGATTGGCCTTTCATCGCCAGCAGCCTCCCATTTTCGCCCAGCAGGTAGCCGCCGACGCGCACGAACTGCGCAAGACTACCGAAGGCGCGCGACACAAGACAGTCGAACGGCTCGGCTGCGACGAGGTTTTCCGCCCGCGATTCGGCCACGCGCATGTTCGCCAGGCCCAGATGCCGTTGTGCTTCACGCAGGAAACGTGCCTTCTTGCCGTTCGATTCGACCACGGTGACGCAGCAGTCCGGCAGGGCCAGCGCCAGCGGGATGCCTGGCAAGCCGGCGCCCGACCCGATATCGGCCACGCTGCCATGCACATACGGGACGATGCTCAGCGAATCGAGCAGGTGCTTGGGCACCATCTCGGCCGGATCGCGGATCGCGGTGAGGTTGTAAGTGCCGTTCCAGCGCAGCAGCAGCGCCAGGTAGTCCAGCAGACGCGTTGCCAGCGGCTCGGACGGCAGACCGAGCGCGCTTACGCCGGACGTCAGGGCGGGTCGAAGAGGCTCCAGCGAATCCATGCAGGCGGGCGCGAAACGGGGCCGGCCAGTATCCCGCAAATCGCGGGCGAAGGTGGACGACGCCAGTCAGCCCGCGTGCAGTGCGCAGCGGATCACGCGCAGGCCCATGCGGCCCAGTCGGCGGTTGAGCTCTGCCTTGAGGGCATCGGCGATCGGGGCCGACGAGTCGCTCTGCTGCGGCAGGCTCGCGGCGACGCTAGCCAGCGCGTCGTCGGCCTGGCGTTGCACCATCGCGTCCACCGACTCGAGTTCCTGACCGGTCTGCATCGGATCGAGGATCTGGTAGTAGAGGTCGGCATTGCCGCCGTCCGCGCCGAACGCGCGTGCGGGCAACTCGATGCGGTGTCCGATCAATTCGACATGGCTCGCGATGCGATCCAGCCCCGGCCAGACCGCGTGCATGCCCGGCTGCAGCGTGCGGGCGTAGCGGCCGAAGCGGTGCACCGTCCAGGCCTGCCCTTCGGGCACGCGCCGGACGGTCGCAAGCGCGAAGGCGACGATCGTGAGCAGCGCAGCGAGCAGGGGGATGTGCATATTCAGCTATTGTTTAAACAATAAGTTAGCACGCACTCGTCAAGTCGGAACTTAACGAATTAACGAAATATTTGCAAGTGGCGAAAGCGTCGGTCATGTCCGGCGGGGGATCCGGTGGAAAAGGCCGTCGCAACGACGGCGATTCGCATGGCGCGAAGCGTGCACGCGTGCATCCACCGCGTCCGAGGCGCGGATCACAGGATCGAGCGGGTTGGCCGCAGCAGATTCGGGAACTGTGACGGCTTGATCGAATTCCGGCGCGGGCGCAAGGTGCGGCCTTCGTGCAGCGAGTCGGGGATCGCCATGTACGCCGTGCATCTGGTCGAATCGTATTTCCCCGCGCAGCGCGACGAGCCGATCCGCGACAGCACCGTCGGCGGCGTGCTGATCGAAGCGGCTTCCGAAAATCCGGACGCGGAAGCGCTCGTCGAAGCGCGCGCCGACGGAGCCATCGGTCGGCGCTGGACGTATCGCGAACTGCTGCGCGACGCGCAACGCCTCGCCGATGCGCTGCTCACGCGTTATGAGCCCGGCGAGCGCATCGCGATCTGGTCCCCGAACACGCCCGAGTGGGCGCTGCTGGAATTCGCCGCGGGACTCGCCGGCTTGACGCTGGTGACGGTCAATCCCGCGTATCAACCGAAGGAACTCGATTACGTGCTGCGGCAGTCGCGCAGCGCGGGTTTGTTCCTGGTGGCCGAACACCGCGGCAATCCGCTCGCGCGGATCGCGCGCGAAGTCTGCACGGCGCTGCCGCAGGTCCGCGAAATCGTGGATCTCGACGATCACGTCGCGCTGTTCGCGATCGCCGGCCAAGAACGCGAGCGACCCATAGTCAGACCCGACGCTCCCGCGCAGGTGCAGTACACCTCGGGCACGACTGGTTTTCCGAAGGGCGCGGTGCTCTCGCATCGCAGCCTGACCAACAACGCGCGCTTCTCTATGCAGCGCATGGGCGCGCGGCACGGGGACACCTACCTCGGCATGATGCCGATGTTCCACACCGCGGGCTGTTCGATCGGCATGCTCGGCAGCGTGCAGCTGCGATGCCGGCTGGTGATGGTGCGGATGTTCGAGCCAACAGCTGTTCTCGCGCTGATCGAATCCGAACGCGTCGCGCTGCTGATCGGCGTGCCGACGATGCTGATCACGATGCTGGAGGCATATGCGCGTTCGCCGCGCGACATGCGTTCTTTGCGGGTGGCGATGAGCGGCGGTTCGACGGTACCACCGGAACTCGTGACGCGCTTGCAGGACGCGTTCGATTGTCGATTCGCGATCATCTACGGCCAGACCGAAACCTCTCCGGGCATCACCCAGACGCGGCTCGACGATGGTTGGATGGAACAGACGCAGACGATCGGTCAGCCGTATCCGCACACCGAGGTCTCGATTCGCGACGCAACGAGCAACACCGTCGTTCCGATCGCGGCGGTCGGCGAAATCTGCGTGCGCGGCTACTGCAACATGCTCGGATACAACGACGATCCCGGGGCGACCGCAAAAGCGATCGACGCCGAAGGCTGGTTGCACACCGGCGACCTCGGCACGATGGACGCGCAGGGATACGTGCGCATCGCCGGCCGGCTCAAGGACATGATCATCCGCGGCGGCGAGAACATCTATCCGGCCGAAGTCGAGAACGTGCTGATCACGCATCCGGGCATCGTCGAGGCCGCGATCGTGGGCGTGCCCGATCCGCGCTGGGGCGAGATCGCGATCGCGTTCCTGCGCCCGCGCGCCGATGCCGCACTTGCGGCCGACGAGCTGGTGCGCCATGTGCGGCGCGAGCTGGCCGCGCCAAAAACGCCCGCGCATTGGATCGCGCTCGATGCTTTCCCGCTCACTGGCTCGGGGAAGATCCAGAAGTTCGTGCTACGCGATCGCTGGCTCGCTGGCGACTATGCCGATCGAGTGCTGCCCGACGAAGCGAAGCGTCCCTGAATGGACATGCGCAAACATTCGATCGCGCTGGTCTCGTTTGGCTGATCGCCTTCTTCCGCCTGTTCCAATTGCCGCTGCACTGATTTCAGGAGAGAAAACCATGGATCTGGATGCCGTCTCGAAAATCGCCGAAATCGTCAGCAGCGTCGCCGTCGTCGTATCGCTGATTTACGTCGGCTTGCAGGTCCGGCAGAACACGCGCGCGCTGCGCGCGAGCACCTACAGCGCGGTCGTCGGCAACTCGATCGCGATCCTCAACTCGATGAGCGAGACGCCCGAATTCACCGAGTTCTTCGTGCGCGTGCAATCCGATCCGGACGCGGCCACGCCCGCCGAGCTGATGCGCTTCCACATGTCCTTGCTGTCCGGCTTCCGGCACTGGGACAACCTCTACTACCAGTTCCGCAACGGCATGCTCGATCGCGCGATGTGGGAGAGCTACGACCGCACGATGACGACCTGGCTGGACAGCGCGGCGTGGCGCGACTGGTTCACGCGCAACGCGGCGTGCTTCAGCGAGGACCTGCAGGCATTGCTGGCGCAACGGATCAGGGCGCTTTCGAGCTAGATTTGCTGCGCCGCCGCCGGGTTTTCTGGCATCCTTCGACCGAACGTCCGCGCATCGGCGCGGCCCGTGGGGACGGGTATGTCGCTGATCGCGGAACTCCAGCGCCGCAAGGTGTTCAAGGTCGGTGCGGCCTACCTGGTCGCGGCGTGGATCGCGGTGCAGGCCGCGAGCATCGGCTTTCCCGCATTCGACGCGCCGCCGTGGGTGCTGCGCGTATTCATCCTGATTGCGCTGCTCGGGTTCCCGATCGCGGTGGCGCTGGCCTGGGTGTTCGACATCACGCCCGAGGGCGTGAAGTTCGACACGAGCACCAGCGGCAGCGGACGTGTGTTCGCCGCGACCGGGCTGCTCGCGGCGCTGGCAGTGTTCTGGTACTTCCAGGGCCAACCCGCGTTTCGCAAGTCCGATGTCGCGCAGCGCGCGCAGCGCGCGCAGGATGCAACGCCCGCCGCGCAGGAAGCCATTCCCGCGAAGTCCATCGCCGTGCTCGCGTTCGACGATCTCTCGCCGGCGCACGACCAGGGCTATTTCTCCGACGGCATGTCCGAGGAAATCCTCAATGCGCTCGCGCAGGTGCAGGACCTCAAGGTTGCCGGCCGCACGTCCTCGTTCTACTACAAGGACCATCCCGCCGATCTGCGCACGATGGGAAATGCGCTGGGCGTCGCGAACATCCTCGAAGGCTCGGTGCGCAAGCAGGGCGACAAGGTGCGCATCACCGCGCAGCTCATCCGCGTCGCCGACGACAGCCACCTGTGGTCGCACGCGTACGACGGCGACGTGTCCGACGTGTTCGCCCTGCAGGAAAACATCGCGCGCGCGATCACCGACCAGTTGCAGGTCGTGCTGGTCGGCGAGCAGAAGACGCGGCTGGTCGCGGTGGCGACCACCAATCCTCAGGCCCACGCGCTCTACCTCCAGGCCACCGATGCCTTGAACAAGCGCGATTACCAGCGCATGGGCGAGGCGATCGGCTGGCTGCAACAGGCGATCGAACTCGATCCGAAGTTCGCGCGCGCGCATTCGCGTCTGGCCATGATCCACGTGGTCGGACAGGCGCGTTTCGGCGCGTCGTTCGCCGAAGTGGAACCGCAGGCGCGCCTCGCGTTGGCGCTCGATCCATCCGATGCCGAGGCGTATGTGGCGATCGCCCTGCTGGCGACCAAGCAGCGCCGCTTCCTCGACGGGCGCGCGGCGATCGATCGCGCCCTCGCGCTGGCGCCGAATGACGCCGCGGTGCGCCTGTACGCGGGAGAGATATCCGTTACCGACGGCTATATCCGGCAGGGCATCGCGCACCTGGATCGCGCGCTGGCGATCGACCCGAAGATGCCGAATGCCCTGTACTGGCGCGGGCGGCAGTATTTGCATGCAGGCGATCTCGACTCGGCTGAGCGCATGTTCAAGCAAGCGCAGGACCTGGGATTGAGTTTCGCCGACAATGGATTGGGCGCCGTGGCGATCCAGCGCGGCGACTTCGCGCGGGCACGGGCCGTGCTCGGCCCGTTCATCATCGCGAACGCGGCCAGCACGGATTGCCCGAAGGACCCGGCTGTGAACGTGCCGATCTATCTCGATGGCGTGCTGGGCGGAGACGCAGCGGCGCGTGGCAAAGCCGTTGCCGTGCTCGACGCCTGCCTCGCCGCAAAACCCGTCACAACGCCCGCGATTGTTCCGCTCGGCCTGATGCGGCTGGACCGGCCGGCGCGCGCACTGGCGATTGCCGCGCCGGGTCCGACCAGCGATGACTTCGGGTTCTTCATGGATTTCTGGGGGCCGCGCGGACGCGACGCGCGCCGTCTGCCGGAGTTCCCCGCGTTCGCGCGCAAGCTCGGTTTCCACGCGCTGTGGGACCGGTACGGCCCGCCCGACGCCTGCGCGAAGAATGCCGCCGGCGACTACGTCTGCGCGCGCTGACGGTACGATGCCCGCATGAGCCTGATTGCCGAACTCCAGCGTCGCAAGGTGTTCAAGGTCGGCGCCGCGTACCTCGTCGGCGGCTGGGTGCTGATCCAGGTCGCCGCGACGATCGCGCCGCAGCTCAAGCTCCCCGAATGGGCGCCGACCCTGGTCACGGTGCTGGTCGGACTGGGGTTTCCGGTCGCGCTCGCGCTCGCGTGGTTCTTCGACATCACGCCGCAGGGTATCCGCCGCGATGTCGAAGACGCGAAGGATGCGCCTGTCGCGGCACCCATCATCGCGACGTCCGCAGCCGTCCCGCGCAAGTCGATTGCAGTGCTGCCGTTCGTCGATCTCTCGCCCACGCAAGATCAGGAATATTTTTCCGACGGCATCGCCGAAGAGATCCTCAACGCGCTGGTCAAGCTCAAGGACCTCAAGGTCGCCGGCCGCACCTCCTCGTTCTCGTTCAAGGGAAAGAACGAGGACCTTCGCGACATCGGCCGTACGCTCAGCGTCGCGCACGTGCTCGAAGGCTCGGTGCGCAAGCACGGCGACAGGGTGCGGATCACCGCGCAGCTGATCCAGGTCGACGACGGCTACCACCTGTGGTCCGAGAGCTACGACGGCGATCTGTCGGACGTGTTCGAGCTGCAGGAGCGCATCGCTCGTGCGATCACCCGCGAGCTCGACGTGATCCTGCACGGCGATCCGCAACAGCGGCTGGTTCCCGTCGCCACCCGCAATACGGAAGCTTACGCGTTGTACCTGCAGGCCTCGGGCATCTTCAATCGCCGCGATGGCACGCGATTCCCCGAGGCGATCGCGCAACTCGAGCAGGCGCTGGTGCTGGATCCACAATTCGCGCGCGCCCATGCCCGGCTCGCTGCCATCCACACGCTGGTGCCGATCTACGCGCCCGACCTGACCGAAGCCTCATTGGCCGCGGTCGAACGCGAAGCGGCGCTCGCGACCGCGCTCGATCCAGCCCTGGCCGAACCGTATGCGGCGCTGGCGATGATGCACGGCCAGCGTGCGCGGATGGTCGAGTCGCACGAGGCGATGGAGCACGCATTGGCGCTCGATCCGGACGATCTGACCAGCAACCTCTGGGCCGGCGTGCTCGCGAACAGCGACGGTTACACGGCAAAGTCCTGCGTGTATTTCGACCATGTGCTGGCGATCGATCCGTTGCTGCCGAATGCGCTGCTCTGGCGTGGCATCGAATACCTCAACGCCGGCGATCTTGAGCGTGGTGAAACCCTGTGCCGGCGTGCCGCCGACGTCGGCCTGAAGCACGCCGGCACCGGCCTGCACACGGTCAGCGCTGCGCACGGGCGGATCGAAGAAGCGCGCAGGCTGCTCGCCGAAGGGTTGAGCGCGGTGATGGGCGGCGGCGCCGACCCGGCCATGCCGGGACTCGTTGCCACCGCGGTATACGGCGACGAGACTGCGCGCGCGGAAGTGCTGGCCATGGTCGACCGTGCGCTCGATGCGATGCGCGACGGCCGCCTGCTGGTGTTCATCCCGTATTCGCTGCTGCTGCTTCGGGAATACCGGCGCGTGCTGTTGCTGTTCGAACGCGATCGAGTCAACAACAGCCCCCTGTTCTTCTTCCTGCTCTGGAGTCCGGAGGCGCGCGCGGCTCGCAGCTTGCCGGAGTTCGCGACCTTCGCGCGCAAGAACGGGTTCATCGAGCTGTGGGATCGCTATGGCCCGCCCGACTGCGGGCGCCGCGTGGCGCCGGGCGAGTACGCGTTCGACTGACCGACTTCGGTCCGAAGAGCAGGACAATCAGGCGCTTGTCAGCAATGCCGGCAGTCGTGCGGCAAGCAGTTCGCGCGTGTAGGGGTGTCGTGGCGCTTCGAGGATTTCGTGCGCGCTTCCGGTTTCGACGACCGCGCCCTCGCGCATCACCGCGATGCGGTCGGCAAGTGCACGCGCGGCGTCGAGGTCGTGGGTGATGAACAGCAGTGCGAGGCCGCGTTCGATCTTCAGTTGCGCGAGCAGGCGCAGGATCGCGGCGCGACTGCGCGCATCGAGCGCGGATACCGCCTCGTCGGAGACCAGCAGCTCCGGGTCGGTCGCAAGCGCGCGCGCGATCGCGATGCGCTGGCACTGGCCGCCGGAGAACTGGTGTGGGTAGCGATCCATCGCATTCCCGTCAAGGCCGACCGATCGCAGCAGCGCCAGCGCGTGCTCGCGCTGCTGCGCGGCATCGGCCATGCCGTGGATGTGCAGCGGCTCGGCGATGATGCGCGCGGCGGTCATGCGCGGGTCCAGCGAGGCGAACGGATCCTGGAAGACCACGCCGATGCGTCGTCGCAGTGGACGCAGTGCGCGCGAGCGAAGTGCCGCGATCTCGACGCCGTCGAGCGTGATGCGACCGCGTGTCGGTGAACGCAGCAAGCGCAACAGCGCACGCGCGAGCGTGGACTTGCCCGAACCGGATTCGCCGACCAGCGCGAGGCATTCGCCGCGATGCAGGGCGAGCGTTGTCGGAGCGAGCGCATCACGCGCGGCACGCGGATACCGCACCGCGAGGTCGTTTGCCGACAACAGCATCGGCCCGGGCTGCGTTGGTTGTGCAGGATCGAGACGGTCTGCGGCAAGCAATTCGCGCGTGTAGTCCGCCCCCGGCGCGGAGAACACGCGCGCGGTCGTTCCTGATTCCACGCAATGTCCGCGATGCAGCACCAGCACGCGCCGCGCGAGCGAGGCGATCAGCGGCAGGTCGTGGCTGACCAGCAGCAGTGCGAGCCCGAGTTCTCGTCGCAGCGTATCCAGCAAATCAAGGATGCCGCGGCCCACGCGCGGATCGAGCGCCGAGGTCGGCTCGTCGGCGAGCAGCACGCGCGGCCGGCTCGCGAGCGCGAGCGCGATGCAGACGCGCTGGCGCTGGCCACCGGAGAGTTCGTGCGGGAAGCGCGCGAGCAGACCGGCGGCCGCCGGCAATTCGACGCGATCGAGCAGACGCAGTGTTTCGACGCGTGCCGCATCCGCCGCGATGCCCGCATGGCGCATCGCTTCGATCAACTGCGTGCCGACGCGACGCAGCGGATGCAGCGCGGCAAGCGCGTCTTGCGGGATCCACGCGAGCGTGCGTCCGCGCAGCGCAATGTGTTCGGGCGAACCCATCGCGATCTCGCGACCATCGCCACACAACAAACCGCTTGCGTGCAGGTTCGGTGGCAACAGCCCGAGCAGCGCGAGCGTGGTCAGGCTCTTGCCGGCGCCGGATTCGCCGACCACGCCCAGGCATTCGCCCGCGATCAGTTCCAGATCGATCGGGCCAAGCAATGCGGAAGACCTGCCCGCGAAGCGCACGTGCAAGTCGCGTAATGAGAGCAAGGGCGTCGTCATGCACTGGCCGCCGGTAGCGCGTCGTCGTGCTCCACATCGGCACCTTGCGCGCTTCCTCGCACGTCCAGCGCGTCGCGCAGCGCGTCGCCGAGCTGCTGGAAACACAGCAGCGTCGCGACCAGCAATGTCGCCGGCGTCAGCAACGTCCACGGCGCGCTGTCGAGTTCCTGCGCGCCTTCCTCGAGCAGCGTGCCCAGGCCCGCCGACGGCTGGTCCATGGACAGACCGAGGAAGCCGAGGAAACTTTCCACGAGGATCGCCTGCGCGGCGAGCAGGCTCGCATACACCAGCGCGAGGCCGAGCAGGTTGGGAACGATGTGCCAGCGCAGGATCTGCAGCGCGCTCGCGCCAGAGGCGCGTGCTGCGAGCACGAAAGGCAGCTCGCGCAAGCGCGCGGCTTCGGCGCGCACCACCCGCGCGAGATCGATCCAGACATAGCCACCGATCGCGGCGAGCAGCAGCGGCAGCGAACGCTCGAACAGGGTCAACAGCAGGATCACGATCAGCAGGAATGGCAGCGCGGAGAACACGTCGAGCCCACGCATCATCAACCGCTCGATGCGACCGCCGAGGTAGCCTGCGGTCGCGCCGTAGGCAAGTCCGATCGCCAGCGCGATCGCGGTCGCGCCGAAGCCCAGCAGCAGCGACAGCCGCAGGCCGTAGAGCGCGCGCACGAAGATATCGCGGCCGATCGCGTCGGTGCCCAGCCAATGTCCGTTCGCGAGCGCCGGCGCGGCGGACAGTGCGTTCCAGTCCGGATGCTCGGGTGCGAATCGCGACAACCAGGGGCCGATCAGCGCAAGCAAGGCGAGCGCCGCCAGCACAGCCAGGCAGACGAGCGCGGAACGCGGCATGCGGCGCAACAAGGATCGCATCGATGCATCATCGCGCCCGACGGCGCTCTGGCGCCAGCGCCACGTGACGCGGGTATCATGATCGCCCGGTCCGAAGTCGAAGCGTCCCATGTCCCATCCGCTGTCCCGCCCGCGCCGCATGCGCCGCGACGATTTCTCCCGCCGCCTGATGCGCGAAACCATACTCACAGCGGACGACTTGATCCTGCCGGTGTTCGTGCACGAACTCGCCGGTCGCGCACCGGTTGCGTCGATGCCCGGCGTGGAGCGCCTGTCGATCGACGAATTGCTGCGCGTGGCCGAGCAGGCCACGCAGCTGCGCATTCCCGCGATCGCGCTGTTTCCGGTCACGCCCGATTCGGCGAAATCGCTGGATGCGCGCGAAGCCTGGAATCCGGAAGGCCTCGCCCAGCGCGCGGTGCGCACTGTCAAATCCCGTTTTCCCGAATTGGGAGTGATCACCGACGTCGCGCTCGATCCGTTCACCACGCACGGGCAGGACGGACTGATCGACAACGAGGGCTACGTCGTCAACGACGCGACCGTCGAGGCGCTGGTCAATCAGGCGCTCTCGCACGCACAGGCCGGCGCCGACGTAGTCGCGCCTTCGGACATGATGGACGGCCGCATCGGCGCGATCCGCGAACGGCTCGAATGCGAAGGCCACGTCAACACGCGCATCCTCGCCTACGCCGCGAAATACGCGTCGGGGTTCTACGGCCCATTCCGCGACGCAGTCGGCAGCGCCGGCAGCCTCGGCAAGGGCAATAAGTATAGCTACCAGATGGACCCGGCGAACTCCGACGAAGCGCTGCGCGAGGTCGCGCTCGACATCGAGCAGGGCGCGGACATGGTGATGGTCAAGCCCGCGATGCCGTATCTGGACATCGTGCGGCGCGTGAAGGACCGCTTCGGCGTGCCCACGTTCGCGTACCAGGTCAGCGGCGAGTACGCGATGCTCAAGGCCGCGGCGATCAACGGCTGGCTGGACGAACGCGCCTGCGTGCTCGAGGCGCTGACCGGCATCAAGCGCGCGGGCGCCGACGCCATCCTCACCTACTTCGCGCTTGACGCGGCGCGCTGGCTCCCTGGCTGATCGCGGTGAGCCAGCACTACGCCGTATTCGGTCATCCGGTCGCGCATTCGCTGTCGCCTCGCATCCACGCGGCATTCGCGAAGCAGGCTGGCATCGCGATGGACTACGTCGCGATCGACGCGGCGCCGGATTCCTTTGCCGGTGCGCTGGCAGCATTCGCCACGCGCGGTGGCCGCGGCGCGAACGTGACCTTGCCGCACAAGGTCGCCGCGATGGCGCTCTGCGACGACGTCAGCGCGCGCGCGCGACGCTGCGGCGCGGTCAACACGCTCGTCCGCAAGGGCGATGCGTGGTACGGCGACAACACCGACGGCGCCGGCCTGGTGCGCGACCTCACCGGTCGTGGGCAGCACGATCTGCGCGAGCGCCGCACCCTGCTGCTCGGCGCCGGCGGCGCCGCGGCGGGCGTCGCACCCGCGCTGCTCGAAGCAGGAATCGGCGACTTGTACATCGTCAACCGCACGCCCGAACGCGCCGACGCGCTCGCCGATGCGCTGGGCCAGCCCGGCCGCGTGCATCCGCGCTACTGGGGCGACATCCGTTCGCTGGGCAACTTCGATCTGATCGTCAACGCGACTTCGGCCGCGCGCTCGCACGAACGACTCGACCTGCCGTTCGCCATCGTCTATCGCAACACGCTCGCGGTGGACCTTGGCTACGGCGAGGCGGCCATCGACTTCCTCGCCTGGGCGCGCAGCGCGAAGTGCCAGGACGCTATTGATGGCCTGGGAATGCTCGTCGAGCAGGCCGCGGAGAGCTTCGCCATCTGGCATGGCGTGCGTCCGCAGGCCGATCCTGTTTACGAGATGCTGCGCCGCGAGCTGCCGTTGCAAGCGACGGATTGAACGCGGTCGTTATCAATGTTCGTCCAATGGCCATTTTCGTGGGAAGAAAATGAGAATGTTCCGAGATCTCGCACTAATATCGAGTCTTGCGCTGCTGAGCCTGGGGGCGCACGCGGACGCGCCGGGGCGTTTCGTCACGGTCGGCCCGATGGACGCGCCCGGCGATGTCATGTCCATGAAGTGGCGCTACGGCTACCTGTTCACGACACGCCCCGAGGCGAACGCAACCGTGCGCTTCGCCTGCAATGGCATTCCGGAAAGCGCGGTGAGCGTGCGCGGCGCGGACCTGGCGATCAACGAACGTGGCGTCGCGTTCGTGGATTCAGCGGCGACGCCGGTCTCGAAACAGGCCACGCCGTGGCTGTTCGATGCCGCGACGACGCACGCCGATTGCAGTATCACGGTGAGCGCCGCGGACGGAAAACAAATCAGGGAGAGCGTGCCGCTCGCGTTCCCGCCCGAAGCCAAATCGGTGCTGCAGGCGACGCTCAAGGAAGCCTTCGAGCTCAACAAGAAACCCGAGCCGGCGAAATAGACGAGCGGCGGTCCGCGATCCCTTCGATCGAATCAGCCGACCACGCCCGGCGCGAGCACGACCGGCAGCGCAAGCGCGAGGATGCCGGCGCCGATCACGAGCGTGGAGGCGATGGCGAGCAATAAATCGAGTGCATTCAAGGACGCATCGTCCTCGGCGCGCGGGCGCAGCGAGCGCGTGCAGGCCTGCGCCAGCACCGCGACGACGCTCAAGGCGATCCACAGCGGGTACCAGGTGATGAATTCGCGGGTGAACGCGGGCATCGCCGGTCCGAACCAGCGCGCGTAGTGCGGCGCGAGCGCGGCGACGAGCAGGCTGAACGCCAGTGCCGAACCCGGTGCGAGGAACGCGATGGGATTGCCGCCGTTGCGCGATTCGTCGTCCATGCGCTGCGCGAGCCGGCTCAGGTCGGCCTGGGCAGGAACACCTGGAACAGGATCGCGACGATCAACGCGACCGAGGCATAGGTCATCAGCCATTGCGCGATCAGCAGCGCCCAGCGCGCACCGCTGCCCTGCGCCATCTTCGGCAACGCCAGTCCGATCGCGAACACCGCGACCAGCACCGCCGGCCACCAGGCCAGGCATTGCTGTATCAGGGCGAGTCTTCCGGGATCTTCGCCCGGCGGCGGCGGTGGCGCGTACTTGAGCAGCACCCAGCCGCTGCCGCAGGCGAGCAGGGTCACGAACAGGGCGAGGTGGCTGCGGCGTTCGGGAGTCTGCATGGGAATTCCTCAGCCGACGAGGTAGCGATCCTTGAGCTTCACGTAGTGCGCCGCAGAGTAATACAACTGTTCGATCTGCGCCGCATCCAGAACGCGTACGCGGCGCGCGGGTTGACCCATCCACAGCTCGCCCTCGCCGACCACCTTGCCCGGCGCGATCACCGCGCCGGCGGCGACGAAGCCGTGCTTTTTCACGACCGCGCCATCGAGCACGGTCGCGTGCATCCCGATCAGGCAGGCGTCCTCGATCGTGCAGGCGTGGATCACCGCCGCGTGGCCGATCGTCACGTCGTCGCCGATTACGCAGGGGAATCCGTCGCCGGTATAGGGCCCGGCGTGGGTGACGTGGACGATTGCGCCGTCCTGGATGTTGGTACGCGCGCCGATGCGGATGTAGTGCACGTCGCCGCGCACGACCGCCCCTGGCCAGATCGAGGCATCGTCGCCGATCACGACGTCGCCGATCACGCTCGCGGCCGGATCCACATAGGCACGCTCGCCGAGCTTCGGGAAGATGCCGAGGTAGGGGCGAAGATGCGGCATCCGTGATTCCCGGCAGAGCCAAGCGCGAGGATAGGCTCTACACTCTACCGTATGGACATCGCCGCCGAGACCCCGGTTTCCGAATTGCAGCCGACCCTGCAACGGCTGCGCGCCGCGCAGGCCGCGAAGGTTCCCGATTACGCGCAGCGGCGCGGCGACCTAGACCGCCTGCGCGCGGCGTTCGGCCGCCGGATCGAGGAGATGGCCGCGATCGTCAGCGCGGATTTCGGCAGCCGCTCGCGCCACGAGACCCTGCTTGCCGACGGCATGACCGTGCTCAACGCGATCGACCACCTGCGCGGCAACCTGCGAAGCTGGATGCGCACTCGGCGCAAGCTGGTCAACTGGATCTTCCACCCCGCGCGCGCGGAAGTGCGCGTGCAACCGCTGGGCGTGGTCGGGGTGATCTCGCCGTGGAACTATCCGGTGAGTCTTGCATTGATTCCGCTCGCGAACGCGATCGCCGCGGGCAACCACGTGATGGTCAAGCCGTCGGAGCACACGCCGCGCACGAGCGCGTTCCTGCGCGACCTGCTCGCCGAAGTGTTTCCGGCCGATCGCGTCGCGGTGGTCCTCGGCGGCGCGGAGGTCGCGGCCGCGTTCGCGGCGTTGCCGCTCGACCACCTGTTCTTCACCGGCTCGACCGCGGTCGGGCGCAAGGTGATGGCCGCGGCCGCCACGAACCTCACCCCGGTCACGCTCGAACTCGGCGGCAAGTCGCCGTGCGTGATCGCGCCGGGTTTCCCGCTGCCGCTCGCGGCCGCGCGGATCGCCGCGGGCAAGTGGCTCAACGCGGGCCAGACCTGCATCGCGCCCGACTACGTGATGCTGCCCGAATCCAGGCGCGAGGAGTTCATCGTCGCGCTGCGCACGAACCTGCAGGCGCGCTTCCCGGCAATCGCCGGCAATGCCGATTACACCCGCATCATCAACGACGCGCAGTACCAGCGCCTGCGCGGTTATCTGGAAGAAGCATCGGCGCACGGCGCGGAGGTGATCGAGTTGATCAAGCTCGACCGCGCGCAGGCCGATGCGCAACGGTTGATCCCGCCGACGCTGGTGATCGATCCACCCGACGACATCGCGTTGATGCGCGAGGAGATCTTCGGCCCGATCCTGCCGCTGAAAAGCTATCGCAGCTTCGACGACACGATCCGCTACATCAACCAGAATCCGCGCCCGCTGGCGCTGTATCAGTTCGACAACGACCGCGCGCGCGTCGAGCGCACGTTGCGCGACACCATCGCCGGCGGCGTGGCGATCAACGACACCGTGGTCCACTACCTGCAGGATCGGTTGCCGTTCGGCGGCGTCGGCGCGAGCGGCATGGGCCGCTACCACGGCCACGACGGCTTCCTCGCGATGAGCCAGCTCAAGCCGGTGTTCCGGCAGGCGCGGCTGTCGTCCATGGCGCTGTTCAAGCCGCCCTATCGCGACCTCGCCGACAAGCTCGTGAAGTTCCTGACGCGCTGATCGAACGACTGAAACGCGCGAGCGCTTGCGCCGCAGCGGGCTTCAGCGCTGCGGCCCGGATTTGGGCGCGTTGACCTCGACCGCGAGGGTGAAGGTGCGGATTTCCTCGGGCTTGATCGCGCCCACGCCGACCAGCTGGCGGGCGATCTCTTCGCCGCGACCGTTGCGGATGGTCAGCACCATCGAGTATTCCCAGGGCAGGCCGCCGGGCGGATGCCGGATCGTGCCTTCCACGCGCAGCGGCTCGCTGCGCGCGCCCGCATCGGGCGCGCTGTTTCCGGTGTCGAACCGCAGGTGGTGTCGGCAAGCAGGGCAGACGATTGCGCTTTCCAGGATCGTCGCCGAGCAGTGTGGACAGGTGCGGGTCGCTCCCACGACGGCCTGTCGAACCCTGCTCATGCGCCTGCGCCGTTCTCCATGCCGGGCTTGATGTTCACGACCGACTTGTTCGCGGCCTTCTCTTCCCAGCCGAACTCGACCTGGCCGCGCATGCGCGAGCCGGCCGCGACGGTGAGCGCGCCGGCCTTGATGTCGCCATCCACGACACCGGTGGAAAGCAGGTCCACCCGCGAGGCGGAGGTGACATTGCCGTCGAGTTCGCCGGCGATCACGACCTTGGCCGCGCGCACGCTGCCGGTGAGCTTGGCGCCGGTTTCGATGGTCAGGTCGCCCTGCACATCCACGTCGCCCTTGAACTGGCCGGCGATGCGCACGTCGCCCGAGCCTTGGATCTTGCCTTCGATGACCAGGTTCGCGGCGATCAGCGATTCCTTGGCGTCACGCGGCATGGCGCGTGCGGCGGGTGCCGGCATGTCCATCGCGGAGTCGGCCTCGCGGCGCGGCGCGGGATCCGGCTGGATCGGCAGGGACTCTCTCTTGGCGGGTTCTTTCCAGATGGACATGGCTGCGCTCCGGACGGGGGAACCTGTGAGGCTAGCACAAGCCCGCGGGTGAAATGCGAGAGCCGTCACGGAATTCATGCAAGGCGGAAAGCCGTCGCGGACGCTTCGCCCCACGCCCGCCCCCTGCCGTTGGCCGCAGGGTGACGGCTACACTCGCGCCATGAAGATCGCGAGCTGGAACGTCAATTCGCTGAACGTGCGGCTGCCGCACCTGTCGCAGTGGCTGGCCGCCGCGGGGCCGGACGTCGTCGCGCTGCAGGAAACCAAGATGGAGGACGGCAAGTTCCCCGACACCGCGATCGCCGAACTCGGCTACCGCAGCGTGTTCTCCGGCCAGAAGACCTACAACGGCGTGGCGATCCTCGCGCGCGGCTTGGCGATCGAGGACGTACAGGCGGGGATTCCCGGTTTCGCCGATGAACAAAAGCGCGTACTCGCCGCGACCGTCGGCGGCGTGCGCATCGTGGATGTCTATGTGGTCAACGGACAGGCGGTGGGCAGCGAAAAGTACTCCTACAAGCTGCGCTGGCTGGACGCGCTGCACGGCTGGCTGCGCGAGGAGATCGCGCGCCATCCGCGGCTCGTGGTGCTCGGCGATTTCAACATCGCACCGGACGACCGCGATGTGCACGACCCTGCGGTTTGGAACGACGATTCGATCCTGACCTCGACTGCCGAACGCGCCGCGCTCAAGCGCCTGTTCGATCTGGGCCTGCACGACAGCTACCGCCTGCTTCATGAAGATGCCGGAAATTTCAGCTGGTGGGATTACCGGCAGGCTGCGTTCCGCCGCAACCTCGGACTGCGCATCGACCTGGTGCTCGCGAGCGATGCGTTGCGCCCGTCCTGCGTGGCGGCGGCGATCGATCGCGAGCCGCGCACCTGGGAGCGCGCATCCGACCACGCGCCGGTGCTGCTCGAACTCGGCTGAGGACGGTCGCGATCAGCGCTTCATCTGCGCGGGGATGAACTGCTCGTGCACCGCCTTGGCGAGCAGGTCCGGAGGCAGCAGGCCCTGGTCGATCAGGAAATTGTTGAACGCGAAACGGTCGAATTTCGGCCCCAGCGCGACCTCGGTTTCCGCGCGCAGTTGCATGATCCGGCTGTAGCCGTAGAAGTACGAACCGGCCTGCCCGGGCAAGCGGAACATGTAGCGGTCGATTTCCTGCTGCGCATAGGGCCTGGAGATCGCGACGTCCTGGGTGAGCACGCGGAACGCCGCATCACGGTCGATCAGGCCCAGGTTGAGCATCGGGTCGAGGAAGGCGCGCGCCGCGCGCTGCAACCGCAGCTGCAGCGCGATCAACTGGCCGTCGTGCGGCTCGTACGGAACCATCTCGGCTTCCGCGTACAGCGCCCAGCCTTCGACGTTCACCGAATTGAACGCAAACAGGCTGCGCGCCTGCGACACGCCGCGCTCGACCATCGCGTCGAACTGCAATTCGTGGCCGGGGCGTCCCTCGTGCGCGGTCAACGTCCAAGCCGCGGCCTTGTAGCTGAAATCGTCGAAGGCCTCGGTCTTGCCGGAGGCGTCGGGATTGCCGGTGGTCAGCACGAACTGGCCGCGCTCGCCGTGGTTGTTGATCAACGGCGGCGCCTGCATGTGCGGCGCGGGCTGCGCGGCGGTCTCGGCGTCGGAGGCGATGCGCATGATCATCGGCCGGTTCGGCAGGCTCACGATCCTGTTCGCGGCGATCGCCTTCTCCAGCGCCGGGATCACGGTGTCCTGGTAGTACGGCTCGACCGCGTCGCGCGCGAGCTGCTCTTTCTTCAGCGCGCGGATCACGTCGCGGTAATCGGTGACGGCAAAGCCGTGCTCCTTCGCGACGACCGGCGCGAGCATCTGCATCGCCGAGCGGGTCTCCATGAATTCCAGGCGCGCGCGTTCGATCAGCGTCTGCGGCGGGATGTCGATGCCGCGGTTCTTCAACTCGAACGCATACAGTTCCGGCGGCACGTGGAAATCCGCGCGCGCCTTCGGCTGCACATTCGCGCGCTCCCAGGTGACGTAGTCGGCGATCTGCCGGTCGAGTTCGGCCAGGACGGCGTCCGCGCCGGAGATTTTCGCCTTGGTGAACAGCTTTCGGATGCCTGCCGCATACGTCGTCGCGTTCGTCAGCGCGAGGTCGAGTTCGCCCTGGTACGGCCCGATCCGTTTCGGATCGGACAGGCTGTCGGCGAAGCGCGCCTTGGCCTGTTCGAAGATCGAAGTGCTGCCGGGCAACTGTCCGAGGTAGCGCTTCAATCGCATCAAACCTGCCGCGCGCATGTCCGGCGTGGCCTGGTCCTGCAACAACACCTGGATTCCGTTGAACACGAGCGCGGGCGCGTCGATCCAGTCCAGGGTCAGGCGCTGGTCGAGCTCGCCGCCCTCGATCGTGCGGCTGGCCGCATCGATCATGATTTGCAGGTCTTCGCGGACGTTCGGATCGGTTTCCTTCGCGAGTTCGGCCTGCAACTGCTCGCGCGCCTTCGCATACGCGGCGCGCGCGCGTTCGTGCACTTGCGGGCCGAGGTCGGCGGTTTTCGCGTCGTAGCCGTGCAGGCCGATGCCCGAGGCGCGCTCCGGCGAGAACGCCGCCTGCACCTGCAGCAGGATTTGCGCGTCCTGGTTGCTGTGCGCGACCCAGTCGCTTCCCGTCGTTGCCAACGCCGATGAAGAAAACAGCAGCGTGGCGATCAGTGCCTGGTGGCGCATGGCGTGGTTCCCGCGAATCAACGGAAGCCGACGATAGCGCAGAAACCGCCGCTCCTGCGCGTCCTGCGCCCGCGGCATTCGTGCGTCCTTGCACATCAAACGCCGCCGGGATCGCCGGCGGCGTCGGGTCGTGGGGCCAGGCCCGGATCAGTTCATGTCGAGCGTTTCGTGCAGCTCGACGCCTTTGTCGCTGAGGTCCACGCGGAATTCGGCGCGCTTGATCCAGTCGGCGTACATGTCCTGCATCTTCGCCTGGTGTTCCACCAACTGCTGCGCGGCCGGATCGGGCAGCGCCTGCGCGGTCTTGCGCACCTGTTTGGCGATCAGGTGATAAACCTCGCCCTTCATGCCGCCAACGAACAGCGGCTGCTGCGCGGGGTCGAGCTTCATCGCGGCGGCGAGCCTGGCGTCCTCGCCGGCGCCGATCGAAACCGCGAGCAACTGGCTGGTCATCGCCGCCGACATCGGCAGGTTCGGCGGCAGGTTCGGCAGCGGCGGCAGCGCCTTGGGTTGGCCGTCGGGCTTGAGGCCGACGGCGGCGATGTCGGGCATGAACGAGCCGGCCATCGCGAACAACGATGCCGGATCGTTGGAACCGATCACGGCCACCGCGGCGATGTCCGGCATCGGCGAATCGTCCTTCATCTCCAGCTTGTCCACGATCGCGTGCAGGCCGTGGAACTTCGACGCGTAGCCGATCACCATCGGGTTGTCGGCGTTGGTCTTGGCCTTCTCCATGTGCGTGTTGAGGTCGGCGAGTTGCGCGCACTGCCACGGCGCTTTCGCGGTCGCGTCGGCGTACTTGCCGACCAGGTCGGGCAGCTTGGTCAGGTCCACGCTGAAGCCCAGGTGGGCCAGGCTGTCCCTGGCCGCGTCCATGCCGGGCATCGCCGCGTTCAGGCCCATCAGGTCCTTGGCGATGTCCGCGCGCGCCAGCAGCACGCCGCGCACTTCCACGTGCTTCGTGCGCAGCTCGGTCGTGCCGAAATTCGCGCCCGGCCAAGCGACGGCGAGTTCGTCGTATTCCTTCGCGCAGGTCGCGTCGATCCTGGGCTTTTCCTTCTCGCCCATCGCGGCGAGGAAGGAGTTCTCCAGCGGCGTGGCGGGCGCCTTGAGCACGGCGACCAGCTTGGCGCTGTCGAAATAGCCGCTGCCGAAGTTCGTGTAGCCCATGCGCTTGTTGAGCGCAGCCAGGTCGCCGCTGTCGGCGAGCGATTTGGCGGGCTTGTCCAAGCCCAGCAGGATGCGCAGGTCGGCGTCGGTCGCTTTCGTTGGTGCGATGGTCGCGACGAAGTGCTTGCCGGAAATCGCCATCACGAAACGGAACGCCGGCGCCTTGTCGGACTTGGCGGCGAAATCGCTGCCGTCCACATACCAGTAATCCAAGCCGCCGACCTTGGCGGTTCCCATTTTCGTGCCCGCCGCGGTTTCGATGCGGCCGATCGCCGCGCGCAGGTTGTCGGGCTTGGCCAGCTCCACGCGCGCCACCGGCACCAAGCCGATGCCGTAGATCGCGTAATGGTTCTGCATCGAGACCCCGAACGAATCCAGCACGGACTTGAGGTCCTTGCCCGCGAGTTCGGCCTTGAACGCATCGAGCAGCTTGAGCGTCTTCTCGGCCATCGCCTTGCGTTGCACGCAGTCGGCAGCGCCGTTGGCGCTGTTGCCCGTGGATTCGTCGGCGGGCTTGCCGCCCGACAGGTCCGCCATCTGCGGCGCGTTGGCGTCGGCGGGCGCATCGCCGCCGGAGTTGTCGTCGCCGCTGCTTGCATCGAGCATCATCGAGCCGCCGCCGCCGGATGACGCGCATTCGGCGTCAGAGCGGGCGAGCTTATCGCGCGCGGTTTTTTCCGCGTCATCGATGATTCCGGCCATCAGGTCGCCGTACTTGCCGTTCTTCTCCAGGCCTTCGACCCAGGTGTTGCTGAACTCGACCGGCACCGGATCGATGTTCGCGGCGACGTAGGGCGTGTCGGCCGGCACGAAGGTCAGCGGATCGTCGGAGGCGACCGCGCCGGGGCCGCCGGCCTGTTTCTTGCAGCCGGCGATGGCGACGATGCCCGCGACCAGCAGGCAGGGCAGGAGTTTGCGCATGAATGGGGACCTCGGGGGGAAGTGTGACGCGGGTCACATGGTAGCAAACGCGTCGCGGGGGCGCTTTCGGGACACCGCGCTCGCGATCAGCCGCGCAGCACCGCGCCGGTCGTTGAGTCGCGGATCGCGGTCGGCGCGGCCAACCCGCCGGTTTCGCCGCCGAGCACGCCGTCGAGCCGCGCGAGCAGGGCCGGATCCAGCGCGTCGGCTTCGCGCGCGGGTTCTGCACCCGCGAGGTTCGCGCTCGTGGAGACCAACGGGCCGCCGAACGCCTCGCAGAGCGCGACCACGTCCGGATGCGCGCTCACGCGCAGCGCCTGCGTCGCGTGCGCGCCGCGCACCCACGCCGGCACGGAAGCCACGCAGGGCATCAGCCAGGTGTGCGGCCCGGGCCAGCTCGCGAGCACCTCCTGCAGGCGTTCGGCGGGTAGCGCGTGCGCGTCGATCAACGCTTCGATCTGCGCCAGGTGTGCTGCGATCAGGATCAGGCCCTTGGACTCCTCGCGCTGCTTGATCGCGAGCAATTTTCGCACCGCGATCGCGTCGAACGGATCGCAGCCCAGGCCCCAGACGCCTTCCGTCGGATAGGCGATGACCCCGCCGCGACGCAGCGCGGCGACGGCTTGCGGAATGCTCAGTCGCGCAGGCATGTCGTGGGAAGCGTCATCGGCAGGCGATCCGTCGCGAATGCGTCAAGCGGGCGTCGCCGGTTTCTTCGCGGCAGCTTTTTTCTTTGCTGCCTTCTTCGCGGCGGTTTTTTTCACGGCCGCCTTCCTGGCCGGTTTTTTCGCGGCAGGCTTTTCCTTGCCCGCTTTTGCAGACACTGTCTTCTTCGCCGCAGTCTTCGCAGGAGACTTTGCGGCGGCGGTCTTGCGCGCAAAACGGCCGCGCGCGGGACGTGCCGGCGCGTTCGCGAGGATTTCCTCGCACTCGGCCAGCGTCAGCGAGGCCGGTTCGCGGTCGTTGGGAATGCGCCCGTTCTTTTCGCCGTCCGTGATGTAGGGGCCGTAGCGGCCGTTGAGGATCTCGATCGCGCTGCCCTCGAATTTCTTGATCAACCGGTTCGCGAGGAAGGTTTCGCGATCGCGGACCAGCTGCAGCGCGCGATCGAAACTGATCGTGTAGGGATCGTCGTCCTTGCCCAGCGACGCGTAGGTCGCACCGCGCTTGGCGAACGGGCCGAAGCGGCCGATCGCGACCGTGACCGGCTCGCCATCGTCCTCGCCGAGCGTGCGCGGCAGCAGGAACAGCGCGAGCGCGTCCTCCAGCCCGATCGTGTGCAGGCTCTGGCCGGGCCGCAAGCTCGCGAACTTCGGCTTCTCCTCGTCGTCCTTGCTGCCGATCTGGGCGAACGCGCCGTAGCGTCCCAGGCGCACGCTCACCGGCTTGCCGGATTTCGGATCGGTGCCCAACTCGCGCGCGCCGGTGGCCTCGGTGCGATCCACCGATTCGGTCTTGTCGTCCACGAGCCGCTTGAACGGCCCCCAGAACTTCTCCATCAGCGGGACCCAGTCCTCCTCGCCGCGCGAGACCGCGTCGAGTTCGTCCTCGAGCTTCGCGGTGAAGTCGTAGTCCACGTACCGGGTGAAGTGGCTGGACAGGAAGTTGCTGACCGCGCGGCCGACGTCGGTGGGTCGGAAGCGCCGGCTCTCGAGCTCGACGTACTTGCGGAACAGCAAGGTCTGGATGATCGCCGCGTAGGTCGAGGGCCGGCCGATGCCGTATTCCTCCAGCGCCTTGACCAGCGAAGCTTCCGAATAGCGCGGCGGCGGCTCGGTGAAATGCTGCGCGGTGCGGATCGTCGCCAGCGGCACGTTGTCGCCGGGTTTCATCGGCGGCAGCTTGCGGCCCTCGTCATCGTCCGCGTTCGATTCGGTGTCCTTGCCTTCCTCATACACCGCGAGGAATCCCGGGTCGATCACGGTGGTGCCGCTCGCGCGGAAGGCGTGCGCGCTGCCGCAGGCGAGTTCGACAGTCACGGTGTTGAGCGTGGCCGGAACCATCTGGCTGGCGACCGTGCGCTTCCAGATCAGTTCGTACAAGCGGCGCTCGTCGTCGGCGAGGAATTTCGCGATCGTCGCCGGCGTGCGCAACGCCGAGGTCGGGCGGATCGCCTCGTGGGCTTCCTGTGCGTTCTTGGATTTCTCCTTATACGTGTTCGGCTTGTCCGGCAGCGCGCGGGTGCCGTAGTCGCGCGCGATCACGTCGCGCAGCTCGACCAGCGCCTCGTCTGACAGGTGGGTCGAGTCGGTGCGCATGTAGCTGATCAGGCCGACCGTGCCCTCCTCGCCGAGCGCGAAACCCTCGTAGAGCTTTTGCGCGACCTGCATCGTGCGACGCGTGGTGAAGCCGAGCTTGCGCGCGGCCTCCTGCTGCAGGGTCGAGGTGATGAACGGCGGTGCCGGGCGGCGCTTGCGTTCCTTGCTCGCGACGTCGGTGACGTGCAACGCGCCGTTCGCGGCCTTGACCAGCTTCTCGCGTGCGGCCTGCGCGGTGGCGCCGTCGGTGATCGTGAACTGTTCGAACTTGTGGCCGTCGAGCTTGACCAGCCGCGCCGAGAACGCCTGCGCGGGATGCGCGAGGTCGGCGTCCATCGACCAGTACTCGCGCGCGACGAAAGCCTCGATCGCCTCCTCGCGCTCGACGATCATGCGCAGCGCCGGCGACTGCACGCGGCCGGCCGACAGCCCGGTCTGCACCTTGCGCCAGAGCACCGGCGAGAGATTGAAGCCGACCAGGAAGTCGAGCGCGCGGCGCGCCTGTTGCGCGTTCACCAGGTCGGTGGAGATCGAGCGCGGGTGCGCGACCGCCTCGCGGATTGCGCGCGGGGTGATCTCGGTGAAAACCACGCGGTGCAGGTCGCGCCCTTTCAGCAGCCCGCGTTCCCTGAGGATCTCCGCGACGTGCCAGGAGATTGCCTCGCCCTCGCGGTCCGGGTCGGTCGCCAGGTAGAGCGACTCGGCGGCCTTCGCGGCCTTGGCGATTGCCTCGACGTGCTTTTCGTTCTTGTCGATGGTTTCGTAGCGCATCGCGAACCCGCGGCCGGTGTCCACCGCGCCTTCCTTGGGCACCAGGTCGCGCACATGGCCGTAGCTCGCCAGGACCGTGAAGTCCTTGCCGAGGTACTTGTTGATCGTCTTCGCCTTCGCGGGCGATTCGACGACGAGCAGGTTCTTTGCCATGCAGCCAAGGGCTCCGAGCGGTGTCCACGAACGGCCGTGCCCCGCGCTCAGGCGGGGCCGGCCTTTTTTCATTAAGGCACCAGTCCGGCCGGAGCTGTCAAGCCGGCCACTGTCGGCCGGGGTGTCGGATCCGGGCGGGATGCGCGGCGGCGGTCACTGGCATTCGCAACTGCTGCTGCACCATTTCTGCCTGAGATTCGGGCTGCTGCAGCGCCACTCGATGGAGCCCGGATGGACGATGGGCGTGAAGCTCAGGATCTTGCCGTCGATCGCGCGATTGGCCTTGTGCGGATAGGCGCTCGAATAGGTCGCGACGATGGTGCCGCCCGCGGCGTCCACCGAAACCACATACTGGCCGGTGATGGATTCGGCCGCGGCCAGACCCGCTTCAGAGTTGCTCGCGGGGAAACGCTGGTTGTTCGCGTAGTACTCGGCGACCGCAGTCTTCATGCCGTCGGCCAGCGACGTGCCTTCGGATACCTGCGAGCGGATCACGTAGTCCTGGTACTGGGCGATCGCAATCGCCGCGAGGATGGCGACGAAGAACGGGACGACGAACAGGCCGATCACCGCGGCAATCAGGCAACCCGGCAGCTCGCGCTGCTGGCGCTCGGGATATTCGGTGTAGGCCCAGCGATCCACCACCAGCGTGTCGGCGACCATGTCGTGCAGCGCGCGCTTGCGTTCGGTGAAGCCGGCCATCACGAAGCCGATGTAGCAGGTCAGGTAGGACAGCGCGGCAGCGAACCAGCGCCCGCTCGCGTGCGCCAGCGTGAGTCGCTGGCCGTTGGCGTCGGTGACCTTGATGCCCAGCGCGCGCTTGCCCAGCGTGGCCTGGTACGAGGAGCTTTCCTGCAGCGCGTAATACAGCCATGCGAGCAGGAACCACAGCGGATAAATGAGCAGCATGAACATCGCCGCGGGTTCCGATCTGCCGGAATGTTCCGCCGCGGCCGACATGATGGCGATGACGAAGATCAGCAGGTAATACGGAACAGCGAGGATGACGCAGTCCAGTGTCAATGCCACCCAACGGCGCAGGAAGCCGGCATAGACGATGTCTTCGCGGTCCACGCCGCGCGACCGACGCGTGGCGACGATCGGCGGCGAAGCTTCCGGAACCGGCGGTGGCGCGGCGGCATGGTCTTCATCGCCGATCCCGATCTCGGCCGCGACCTGCGCCAGCGGAACCCAGGCCGGCATGCCCTGCCGCCAGACCAGCGCGTCGCGCGCGATCGCTCCGTTTCGATAGGCGGAAAGGACGTCCGCCGCCGCGACCGGCCCCTGCCGCTGGCCGTCGCGCCCCACGTAATGCCATGCAGCATCCGACATGCATCCCCCTGGGATTTATTCGATGGATCACGTGCGCGCAGGCGCGGGCTGCGTCCATTGCAATCGCGATGAACGCCCGCTCAGTGCAGCGGCTCGGGCTCGTCCTCGAACATCTGGTTTTCCATCCAGGCGTACGCGGCTTCGGCGCCGGGCTGGTTGAACAGCACCATGAGAACGACCCATTTGAGGTCGTCGAGGTCGATCTCGTCCTGGTCGAGCGCCATCACGCGATCGATCACCAGCTCGCGCTGCGCAGCGTCGAGGATGCCCTGCTGTTCGAGGAACATCAAAAAGCCCAGCGTCTCCCGATCAAGCTTCGCGTGTTCGGCCTCGACGTACATCCGCACCGGACCGACTTGCCCGCGCGCGGCGGTCGCCAGCGGACGCGCGCGCGAAAGCTCGTCGAGCCAGTCGAAGGCCTTGTTGATCTCGGCGGGGGAAAAACCGGCCTGGAGCAGGCCGTTCTGCAGGGAGTCGCGGTCTCTGACCGCGTCGGGGTCTTCGTAGAAGTAGTGTTCGAACAGGTAGAGCAGTACGTCCAGTATGGTTTCTTCTTTCATTCCTCTCCGCCTGCGCCGTGGCGCGGTGGGTGGGGCTGCGGGACTACTTCCTGGCGTACCTCCCGTGCTGCGCGGACACCAAGCCTTGCAACTCCATGACCAGCAGCATGGAGGACAGTTCGGCCACCGTCAATCCCGTGCGCTGCGCGAGCTGGTCGATCGCGACTGGATCGTGGCCGAGGGCCTCGAGGACGCGGCGCTGATCGGCGTCCGCCGCCGCCCCGTTGCCGCGCGTGGCCGAGGCCCGGCCGGCCGAATCGACCTCGTTCAGCCGCGCGCGCAGCGCATCGGCAAGTTCGGCCGCGACCGGAGCGAGCGCGGCAATGACTTCCCCTGCGTCCTCGACCAGCGCCGCTCCCTGCCGGATCAGCCGGTGGCAGCCGCGCGCGAGCGGGTTGTGGATCGATCCGGGCACCGCGAACACCTCACGTCCGGCCTCGCCGGCCAGGCGCGCGGTGATCAGCGCGCCGCTGCGTTCGGCGGCTTCGATCACGAGCGTGCCCAGCGCGAGCCCGGCGATGATGCGGTTGCGGCGCGGAAAATGCTCGGGACGGGCTTCGGCGCCCGGCAGGAATTCGCTGACGATTGCGCCATTCTCGCGGATGCGCGCCGCGAGTTTCTCGTGGCGGCGGGGATAGACCACATCGGTGCCGGTGCCGACCACGGCGATGGTCGGCGCGTTCGCTTCGAGCGCGGCGATATGCGCGGCGGCATCCACGCCTTCGGCCATGCCGCTGGTGATGGTCAGGCCGGCCGCGATCAGCGCGCGCGAAAAATCCCGGGCGTTGTCCATGCCGCCCGCGGTCGCGTTGCGGCTGCCGACCACGGCGATCTGCGGGTTCCAGAGCAGGTTCGCATCGCCTTCGACGAACAACGCGGGTGGCGGGCTGGGAATGCGCCGCAACAGCGCCGGATAGTCCACGTCGTCCCAGCCGATCACGCGACGGTCGGGCGCGTCCAGCCAGCGTTCGTCCGCATCGGCGAGCGCCGGGTCGCCGGCGCGCAGCGCGGACAACGCATTGGCATCAGCGCCCGCGGCGCGCCATTCCGGATCGGGACGATCAACCGCGGCGACGGCGCTGCCGTGGCGTTCGAGCATGATGCGCAGTGCGGCTGCACCGGGATTCGCGCGCAACAGGCGAACCCACGCGCGCGCATTCGCGCCGGCCGCGATGTCGGGAACGGGGTTGGGGCTCATCGCAGGCGGCGCTGCCCCGGTGCGTGACCGGGGCGGATCGCGCGTCACCCGACGGTCAACGCGTGGCGTCCGGGTGCTTGAGGATGTCGCCGACCTGGACCGGTTTCGTGCCGTCCATCAGCAGGCCGTAGCTCATGCGGTCGAAAGCGCGGAACACCATCACGTGGCCTTCGTATTCGTCGGCGAGCTTGACGCGGTCGATGTCGGCCGAGATCGCGTTGTGGTGCGCGACGGTATCGGCCTTGTTGTCGCCGATCCGCCAGATCGAGAACACCGTGCCGTTGTCGATGTTGTCGTTTTTGCCGCCCGAGATCGCGACCACCATGTGGGTGCCGACGAAGTGGACGTCGTCGGGAACGCCGATCACGCGGAACTTGGTGTATTCGGACACCACCGCCGGACGGCTGGGTGCGTGCGGGAAGAACTGCAGGTCGAAGGGCTGCGGCTCGACCGGCACCAGGCGGTCGCCTTCGCGCACTTCGGTGCCGTCGCCGAGCAGCAGCAGCGTCGCGGTTTCGATGCCGTGCCCCTGCGGGCGGGTGACTTGCGCCGACGAGATCACGCGCAGCTCGGTGCCCAGGTATTCGGGCTGGCCGGAGGTGCCGTACATCACGTCCTTCCAGTAGTGGTCCTGGTTGGCGCCGTTGAGCTTGTTGCCGCGGAAATCCAGGTCGTCGTGGCGCAACATGTACTCGCCCGAGCCACGGTGCGAGCTGCCGTAGGACACCATCGGGCGCACGACCTGGTACATGTCGCCGACCTGCGCGTCGGGGATCCCGCGGGCGTAGAAGATCTGGCCGCTGGAAGTGATCAGCTGGTCCTCTTCCTGGCCGACCACGTAGGGCAGGTTCTTGACCGAATCGACCACGCGCACGTTCTTGAGGACATCCTGGACGTCCGAGAGCGGGATCGTGTTGATCGCCGGCTCCATGCTGCGGCCGCCGCTGGAGAGCTGCAGGCTGGGCTTGCCGTTGAGGTAGGCCAGGCTGATCACGTCGCCCGGATAGATCAGGTGCGGGTTGTGCACCTGCGGGTTGGCGTGCCAGATCTCCGGCCACATCCACGGCTGCTTGAGGAACTTCGCCGCGATGCTCCAGAGGGTGTCCCCCTTCTGGACCACGTAGCTGTTGGGATGGTCCGCGCTCAAGTCCGCCGCGAAGGCGTAAGTGGCGAGGCTGACAAGCAGGGCGCCCGCGAGCGCAAGCATTCGATTAAACATGGCGGCTATCTACCTGATTTCCCCGACAGGTTGCTCCCATATAGTCCACGTTCGGGCGCCAATTGCAAGCGGCGGCGCTACAATGGGGGATACGGACTTGGGCGCCGCCCGCCCGCCCCCATCTGTACCGCCATGGCCAAGCTGAACATCCTGGAATTCCCCGACCGCCGCCTGCGCACCGTCGCCAAGCCGGTGGAGCGGGTGGACGACGCCCTGCGCCGGCTCATCGACGACATGTTCGAAACCATGTACGCCGCGCCCGGTATCGGCCTGGCAGCCAGTCAGGTCGATGTGCACCAGCGCCTGCTGGTCCTGGACGTGTCCGAGGATTCGGATGCGCCGATGGTGTTCATCAACCCCGAGATCCTCGAGCGCGACGGCGAGCAGATCCACCAGGAAGGCTGCCTGTCGGTGCCGGGTATCTACGCCGACGTGCACCGCGCCGAGCACATCCGCGTGCGCGCGCTGGATCGTGACGGCCAGGCCTTCGAGTGCGATGCCCACGGATTGCTGGCGGTTTGCATCCAGCACGAGATGGACCATCTGGCCGGCAAGCTGTTCGTGGACTACCTCTCGCCGCTCAAGCGCGAGATGGTCAGGAAAAAGCTCGCCAAGGCGCGCAAGGACGCGGCGGAAAAGGCCAGCGCAACCGCATGAGCGATCCGCTGCGGATCGTTTTCGCCGGCACCCCCGAATTCGCGTTGCCCAGCTTGCGCGCGGCCGCGCGACTCGGGCAGATCGTCGCGGTGTATACCCAACCCGATCGCCCCGCCGGCCGCGGCCGCCAGCTGGCGGCTTCGCCGGTCAAGCAGGCCGCGCAGAACAATAGCTGGCCGGTGCGGCAGCCGACCACGCTCAAGACCATCGCGGCGCGCCGCGAACTCGCCGAACTCGAACCCGACCTGCTGGTCGTGGTCGCCTACGGACTGATCCTGCCGCCGAAGATCCTCGCGATCCCGAAATACGGATGCTGGAACGTGCACGCCTCGCTGCTACCGCGCTGGCGCGGCGCGGCGCCGATCCAGCGCGCGATCGAGGCCGGCGACGCGCAGACGGGCGTCTGCCTGATGCAGATGGCCGAAGGACTGGACACCGGGCCGATGCTGCTCTCGCAGACCACGCCCATCGATGCGGACGACACCGGCGGCAGCCTGCACAACCGGCTCGCGCAACTCGGCGCGGAATTGCTTTCCGATGGACTGACCCTGCTGCGCGCGGGGATGCGTCCGGTCGCGCGCCCGCAATTGGATGAGGGCGTGACCTACGCGCACAAGCTCGAAAAATCCGAAGCACGACTGGACTGGTCGCAGCCGGCGAGCGTGCTCGCGCGCAAGGTGCGGGCATACTCGCCCTGGCCGATCGCGGAAGGCATCGTGGAAGGCGAACGTTTGCGCATTTTCGAGGCGCGTGCGGTCGAAACCGCGCAGCCATCGGCAACGCCGGGCGCCGTGCTTGCGACATCGCGCGACGGGCTCGACATCGCCTGCGGTGAAGGCGCGCTGCGCCTGCTCGTCGTGCAGCGCGAAGGTGCGCGCGCGCTGCCGGTCGCCGATTACCTCAACGCGCGCACATCGAAGCATTGAGCCGTCCGCGGCCACCTTCAACGAACGAACGCGGCGCCGAGGCGCGCGCCATTGCGGCGCGCAGCATCGCCGCGGTGTTGCACGAGGGTCGTTCGCTGAAAGCCGTGCTCGCGCAATCGCTGCACGACATCGTCGATCCGCGCGACCGCGCGCTCGTCGAAGCGATCTGCTTCCACGCGCTGCGTCATCTGCGCCGCTACCGCCACGCGCTCTCGAAGTGGATGGAAAAGCCGCTGCCGCAGCGCGAGCACGCGATCGAAGCGCTGCTGCTTGCGGGGCTCGCGCAGCTCGATGCATTGGCCCTGCCCGCGCACGCGGCGGTTTCGGCGACCACCGAAGCTGTGCGACTGCTCAAGCGCCCGGCCTTGGTCAGGCTGGTGAACGCGTTGCTCCGCCGCGCATCGCGCGAAGACTGGCCGATCGGCGAGAGCCAAGCGATCGTGCATTCGTATCCGGACTGGCTCGTCGCGCGCCTGCGCGCCGATTGGCCGGACGATTGGGAATCCGTGCTCGCGGCGGGAAACTGCGTCGCGCCGTTGTGGCTGCGCGTGAACGCGCGCTCGTCATCGCGCGATGCGTATGCGCAGCGTCTGCGCGATGACGCCATCGCAGGTGGGCTGCCGGAATTTCCAGCGCACGCGATTCGGCTGGACCAAGGCGCGGCGCCCGAACGCCTACCCGGATGGAACGAAGGGCGGGTTTCCGTGCAGGACGCTGCCGCGCAACTTGCGGTCGAAGCACTCGCGCCGCGCGATGGCGAGCGCGTGCTCGATGCCTGCGCAGCTCCGGGTGGCAAGTCCGCGGCGATGCTCGAACGCGCGGACATCGCGCTGATCGCGCTGGATTCCGACCCGCAACGCCTGGAGCGAGTCGATGCGGCGCTGCGACGACTGCGTCTGCGCGACCGTGCGAACTTGCTTGCCGTGGATGCAGGCGATCCCGACTCGTGGTGGAACGGCGAGCCTTTCGACGCGGTATTGCTCGACGCGCCGTGTTCGGCGACCGGCATCATCCGCCGCCAGCCCGACATCAAATGGCATCGCCGCGAAACCGACATCGCCGCATTGACCGCCGCGCAGGATCGCCTGCTCGATGCGCTCTGGCGCACGCTCAGGCCCGGCGGTCGCATGCTGTACGTGACCTGCTCGATCCTGCGCGCGGAAAACGCGGGGCGCATCGCCACGTTCCTCGCGCGCACTCCGGATGCACGCGAACTGTCGCTGGACGCGCGCTACGGCCGCATGGCCGATCCGGGAAGGCAGCGTCTGCCCGGCGAGGACGGCATGGATGGGTTCTATTACGCGTTGCTGGGCAAATGCATGCCGTGATTCCAGTTGCGTCGGATGATGCATGGCGCCTTGCGCGGCAACGATGGCGGGAGTAGGTTCGATCACGGGGAGCGCTCTGTTCGCCATGACAAAGGAGCCGTGCCATGACCCGGATGCGGATGTTGACGATGTCGGCGCTGTTGGTCATCGCAGGGGCTGTTTGCGCCAGCGAGGTCGAGATGCAGGCCAACCCGGATCGGGCGCAGTTCCAGGCCACGCGTTCGCACCTGATCGACCAGCTCGGCGGCGATCGCTATCGCGAGATCACGCCCGAGAACAAGACCGTGGTGATCGCCGCGCTCGACCGCATCGATGCGCGGCTGGCCAAGCCGGGAACCTTGAGCGACCAGGACCGCGTGGACATCTTCAATGACCAGGAACTCGTCAACTCGATCCTGACCCATGCCAGGGCGGAAAGCCGCCTGTTCTGCGAACGCGACGCGCCCACGGGCAGCCATCGCATCCGGGTCGTCTGCCTGACCATGGCGAAATGGATGGAGCGCGAGCACACCGGCCAGACCGCGATGCACGCGATCGAGACCAATCACGCATCCAAGTGTCCGAGTTGCGAGTAGGCGCGATCGCGCAGGATCTGCGCTTCCGCGGGATCAGCCGCGCCCGAACCAGCGCCGCGGCAGTAGCAGCTTGAGCGCGCGCTCGGCGCTCTTGCGGCGCAAACCCGGGTGTTTCAGGCCGCGCCATAGCGGACCGATCCACTGGCTGCGCGGTTTGTCTATCAACGCTTCGCGCATCTCTGCTTCGAGCCGGTACATATGTGCCAGCTCAAGGCCGAGGCGCTTGCGATCCTCCGGCAAATCAGGGCGCGCGGCAACGCAGCGTTCCTGATCGGCCGCTATCAGGCGGTAATTCGCAAGCAGACTGCGGCTGCGTTGCTCGTAGGACGCATGGTCCATCCAGTCGTTCAAATTGTGGTCGTGGAGGCGGTAACCGAGAAGCGCCTCGGGAACGCACCTGCACTCGCCAAGCAAGGCGGCGCGCAAACTTAGCATTGCGTCCTCGACCTTGCCCTCCAATGGCGGCAGTTCCGTGATCAGCGAACGACGCACGGCCATCGATGCGCCAAGCACCGACGCCATTTTTCCACGATGCAAGAACCACTTCTGGGTCAGTAGTGGCGGATTGCCACGTACGCCGCATGCGATAAGCCTGCCCTCGCGATCGATATCGTCCACCGCCGAACCGGCGACCATCGCGTCGGGATGGGCCCTCATCTCGGCAAGCAGTCGGGCGACACGTTGTGGGTAGGCCACATCGTCACCGGAGACAAACACCAACACGTCACCGCTGGCGATGCTCGCAAGCTCGTTGAGATGGCCGCACAAACCAAGATTCTGCCGAGTACTGCGCACGCTGATCCGATGCGAACCTTCGTAACCCACGATTGCCTCGCGCGCGACCTCGAGCGTCCCGTCCCCCGAGCTGTCGTCGGAAATGATGACCTCGCACGTAACGGTCTGGGCGAGCGCCGATGCGATCGCCGCGGCGATCATGCCATGCATGCGATATGCGATCACCAGCACCGTTGCCGCAATCGGTACTCTTGCCTTTGGCTCGACTGAGATAACGCGATCGCTCGACATGGATCCGTTGCGTATTTCTTGGCTTATAGGGACAACAGCGTGCGCCACTGATCGACGACCTTCGCAAGGTGGAACCGCGGATCGGAACCAATACGCGGTCTTGCGCCGGAGCGCCATGCGCGGATGCGTTCGATGTGGTCATCGAATAGCCCCATTCGCGCGGCCACGAGCGCTGGCCCGCTGCGAAAGCGCGGCGACATGCGCTTGAATGTACGCTCGTACGCGCGCTGCCAGCGTGAGACCGGCAGCAACTGATCGGGATCGCCGATCACCTCGCTCGCCGCACCGCAGTCGTGAGTCAACACCGGCGTGCCCAAGGCCAGCGATTCTGCAAACACCAGTCCGAACGTTTCCGGAAGCACGAAGTTCGGGCAGAAGGTGCACAATGCGGTGCGGACTTCGGTGTGAATGCGCGTCTGGGGCTGGGGCCCGAGCCAAGTCACTCCCTCGATGTCAGAGTACTTTCTGATCTTGTATCCGGGATTGCCGACGACAAGCCGCAACTCGGGCATCTGCCGCCGCATCGCACGAAACGCATCGAGCGTAAACATCAATCCCTTGTTCGGCGACGAGAAGAACACCAGTTTGTTAAGATCCACAGGCGATGCATCCGGCGTCAATGTTTCGTCGACCGGATTGTAGATTGTGCGTGTCTTCACCCGATCCTCGATCTTCATGTGGCGCAGTGTGGCTTCGACCCCGCGCCTCTGCCAGTCGGATACGCAGACGATCGTCAGCGACGACTCGCTCAATTCGGCCGACGTGCTCGCCAACCTTCGACCTCGTTTTGAGCCAGGACTGATCTGGTCGTGCAACCACAGGTAGAGGCGGGCGTCGGGATAGAGCTCGCGAACGAGGGGCAAGGCACGTGAGTCGCGATTGAGCACCACTCGGGTAATCCCCGGAATCCGGCCGGGTGGTCGGTACCGGTCAGTAGCTTCCACACGATTGTGTTGGATGACATAGGCATCGAGCGCATCGGCGATGCGCGACAGGCTCGCCTCAGTTCCGCCAGTGGCTTCACAACGAATGGTTCGGGAGTCGTATGGTCGCTGGCATGACGGATCCCAGAACAAGATCGAGCTCATGGATCGCTCCGGTCGTACTGCTGAAGGGTGCGGTATTTTTCGTGCACATAGCGCGCATGGCAAGCGTGATACGTGCGCGCCATAGAGCCGTCCAGGAATCCGCCTCGCAACACGTAGTTCTTTAGCCAGTATGCGGCCGCGTGTATCGGTGCGGCGAGCACGCCCGCGCGGCGTCCTTCGGCATGTTTCTGCCGAGCCCACAGTTGCGCGTAGCGCGCAAGCTTGGCGCGGTATTCGTCGAGCGAACGCGCGGTGTCGTGTTCGATGCGCGCGCGCAAGAGCAAAACCCGTCGGCCGCGCAGATCCAGTCGCTCGTGAACCGCCGCGGGCAGGTAGCGCAGGTCGTTGCGGAACAGGCGCGCGGCGCGTTCGCGGCCCCAGCCGCCGTGGTTGAGTGGAGTGCCGAGAAAATGCGTGCGGCGCTCCAGTTCCCAGGCGTCGGCGCGTTCGACCCCCGCGTTCGCGAACAAGCCGCGCACGGCATCGCCCGCGCTCTCGTCCAGCCATTCGTCGGCATCGAGCAGCAGCACCCACGGTTGCGTCGCGAGTGCGATCGCGGCATTTTTCTGCGCCGCGAATCCGAGCCATGACTGTTGCCGAACCGTCGCGCCCGCGGCTTCCGCTTCGGCGACCGTTGTGTCGGTCGAGCCCGAATCGAGCACGACCACGTCCGCGCACAGCGACGCCAGCGACGCGACGCAACGGCCGATGCGCCCGGCCTCGTTCTTCGCGATCACCACGCCGCTGATCCACAGGCGCGCGTTCATCGCATCACGCCCGGCGCGTAGTCGTCGGGCCCGGACGCACCGGGCGGACGCTGGCTGTAGCGCTTGTAGGTCCATTGGTATTGCGCGAGATCACGACGCGCGATCGCTTCGATCGCAGCGTTCATCGCCGCGGTCGCTACCGTCATGTCCTCGTCGCTCAATCCGGCGGGCGCGGGACTCACGCGGATCTCGAAGCGCGGCCCCGGATACACGCGCTCCGCGACCACGAACAGCACGACCGCGCCGGTGCGCTGCGCGAGTCGCGGCAGCAGGGTCATGCTCAACGCGGGGATGCCGAAGAACGGTGCGAACGCGCCGTCGCCAGCCTTGGGCTGCTGGTCGGGCAGGATGCCGACCACGCCGCCACCGGCGAGCGTCTTGTACAACTGCCGCATCGCCGCGCCTTCGGCCGGAACCTGGCGCACGTTCGAACGGCCACGCACGCGCCGCAGGAACGCCTCGCCGGAAGGGTGCTCGGGACGGCGATATACGACCGTGATTGGCGTGCGCGAAGCGAGCCACTGGTTGAGCAGCTCCCAGTTGCCGTAGTGCGGCGCGGCGACAATCAAACCCTTGCCTGAAGCGAGCGCGGAATCGAACCATTCCTGTCCGTGCACAGCGGCGACCAGGCGCAGGTTGTCGCGCGCCGGGCGCGTCCAGAAGCGCAGCGTCTCGAACGCGCCGCGTCCGGTTTCGCGCAACAACGCGCGCAGCAGGCGCTCGCGTTCGGCATCGGTGAGCTGCGGGTGGATCAGTTCGAGGTTGCGCCGCGCGACCCGCGCCTCGCGGATGTTCGAGACGCGTGCCAGCCACGCGGCCGCATCGCCGAGCGCGCGCAGCGCGCGCAGCGGCAAGCGCCCGACCAGCGCGGCGAGCGCGTACAGCAGGAATCCGGCGAGGTCGGCGAAACGCATCGGATCAGTCTAACCAATCGCCCCAGCCATTCCCGCGTCGCCACGCCGTGTTGACCACGCGACCGCGCACTCGTCAGGATGCGCGGATGATCGCATCGCGCCTCCCATGCTCGCCCTGATCCAGCGCGTGTCGCGCGCGCGGGTGCGCGTCGCGGGCGAATCCGTCGGAGAGATAGGTTCCGGCCTGCTCGCGCTGGTCGCGATCGAACCCGGCGACGGCGAGCCCCAGGCGCAGCGCATCTGCGAACGCCTGCTCGGCTACCGCATCTTCGACGATGCGGAGGGCCGGATGAACCGCTCGCTCGGCGACACCGGCGGTGGCCTGCTGTTGGTCAGCCAGTTCACGCTCGCGGCCGACACCCGCAAGGGGATGCGACCGGGTTTCTCGACCGCGGCCGATCCGGTCGAGGGTTTGCGTTGGTTCGAGCGGTTGGTCGAAATTGCGAAGTCGCGCCATCGTCCTGTTGCAACCGGCCGTTACGGCGCCCATATGGAGGTCGAACTGGTCAACGACGGGCCTGCGACCTTCCTGCTTGCGGCCCGGAACGCACCCGGCTGAACCCCGGCTTGCTCCTTTCCGATCAATGGCTTGGGAAACGGGCGGGTGGCTGCGATATAATGGCAGGTCAACTTTCCGCGGCGCACCCATGGCTACCACGACGAACCCCGCCGAACAGCAGAAGTCCGAGATCAAGCAGCTCATCAGCAAGGGGCTGGAACAGGGCTACCTGACCTACGCCGAGGTCAACGACCACCTGCCCGACGACCTCGTCGATCCGGAGCAGATCGAAGACATCATCGGCATGATCAACGGCATGGGCATCCAGGTGCACGAGAG
>CAYUXZ010000017.1:0-55289 GCA_964449135.1 uncultured Gammaproteobacteria bacterium | reverse complement strand
GAGGGTTTGAATCGAAGTGGGGATCGACCGGCAGAGGAAACGGGCAATTCAATAACCCCGCGCGTATTGCCGTAGACGCCGCTGGAAATCTGCTGGTCACAGAGACGGGCGGGAATCGAGTGCAGAAGTTCTCGAGCACGGGATCCTACGTGGGCCAGTTCGGAACTTCCGGGAGCGGAGACGGCCAATTCACGGGAGCGACCGGCGTCGCGGGTTGCGCCGCGACCGGCGCGTGACCCGCAACGGGTTCGGCGGGAGCCGTCGCACGGCGCGTTTCGTCGAGCAAGGCCTGCTCGGCGGCCGCGGGCACCGGCCAATAACCGAGCGCGACCAGTCCGTGCTCGGCGAGTTCGAGGATGCGTTCGCGCTGCGGGCGATGGTCGCGCAGCGCTTCGAGGTAGTACTCCAGGCTCGCGAGCGCATCGGCGAGGCGATCCATCTGCATCGCGTCGGGCACGCGCTGGCGCTGCACGAGTTCGAAATGGGTGAACACGCTCAGGGCATGCAACTGCTTGGCCGCGCGCGTCTGTTCGAGCAGGTGCATCGCGCCGGAGACTTCGTCGAGCAGGCGCGGCACGTCGTGCAGTTGCGCGTGGTCCCAGCCTGCTTCGATGAAGGCGACGAAGCACTGCCGCGCCTGCACGAAGTTCGCGACCGATTCCTTGACCAGCGCGTCGAGCGCCTGCTGCGATTCGTGCGCCGGCAGCGCCGGACCCGCACCGGCGCCTTCCTGCGGTTGCACCTCGGGCGCCTGGCCCAGTCGCGCGACCTGGTCGTCGAGCGAGGATTCGACGTAGAGCAGCGCGCCGGCGATATCGAGCAAGGAGTTCTCGTCGGCGGCACGCGCGCCGCTGGCGAGCGCCTGGATCGCGCTGCGCTGGTCCTGCACGACCTGGCGCGGAATGCCCAGACCCAACATGCCAAGCGTGTCGGCGATCGCGCCGAGCGCTTCGGCCTGCGGCGCGAGATCCGCGACCGCTGCCGTGCCGCCCGAGCGCAGGTGCATGTCGAGCGCTTCCTTCACCCGCAGCAGGTCTTCCTTGATGCCGGAGGAAACCGTGCCGAGAAGTTCGCGGTTGTGCCCGGTCAGGCTGCCGCGCGCGTGCGCGAGTTCGGCCTCGTCGTGCTTGAGCGCTTCGAGCGCGAACACTTCGCGGATCTCCGCGATGCGATCGTTTTCGGTCGGTGCATTGGCGACGTAATAGAGCAGTTGCCGGGTCAGTTCCGCCGGCGAGACCTTGTCGAATCCCGCCTCGCCCTCGTCGGCGAGCCGCTTGATCTCGCGTTCGACCTTGGCCAACGCCTGCTTGAGCGGTTTGGCCGCGACGAACGCGCCGGCGCGCAATGCATCGAGCGTCCCCGCGGCGACCCAGAACAGCTTGCGCGGCGGCTCGGCGGTGGTCAGCCCGACCAGCTTGGAACAGACCTCCGCGAGCGCCGACATGTTCTCCGGACTTTCGTCGTCGCGCAGCCACTTGAGCAGCGCGGCCTGGTAGTTGCCGCGCAGTGTCTCGGCTTCGCCGCGCAACTGCGCATCGGGAACCGGCGCGAGCGGGCCGCGCGCGGAAGGCGGCAGCGCGCGGCTGACATCGGCGGCGAACAGCACGCTCTCGGATACGCCTTTCTCGCCGCGCGCGCTGCGCAGGTCGTTGAGCAGCGGCAACAGCACCATCGGGATGTCTTTGTGGCCGCTCTGCAGGCGCTCGAGGTAGTCGGGCAGCTGCATGATGCTGCGCATCAGCGCGCCATAGGCGTTCTCGCGGTCGCCGACTTTCTCGTCGAGCAGCGCGTTCGCGAGGTGCTCCATCTCCTCGGCGACCATCGCCGCGCCGTAGAGCTCGACCATTCGCAGCGTGCCCTGCACCTGGTGCAGCTGCGCCGAGCAGACCTGCATCTGGTTGCGCTCGGCGCCGCTTTCGGCATGCGCTTCCAGCGCCTGCCGCGCGAGCCGCAGGGTCTCGTCGAGCTCGGGCTTGACCCAGCTCAGGGTGGTGAAATTGGAATCCTGTTGCAGCCTCATTCCGATATCCCGTCAGCGCGCGAGTCCGTTACCGGAACCCACATCCGTGCAACGAACCCGCGCTGTCCCATCCCGTCGAGGCCTCTCAACCCGGCAGCTTGAAGTCGGCGACTGAACGCCGCAGGTTCGCCGCGAGCTGCGCCAGGTTGCCGATCGACTCGGCCGTCTGGTTCGCGCCGTGCGAGGTCTGCGAGGTGATCTCCTGAATCGTGTTCATCGTCGCGGTGATGTCGGTCGCCGCCGCGGACTGCTTCTGCGCCGCGGTGGAGATGTTCGAAATCAGGTTCGCGAGGTCGGTCGACACCGTCTCGATCTCGCCCAGCGCCAGGCCCGCGTCCTCGGCGAGCCGGGCGCCCGACACCACCTCGGCGGTGGTCTGTTCCATCGAACTCACCGCTTCGTTGGTGTCGGACTGAATCGTCTGCACCAGCGTCTCGATTCGCTTCGTCGCGTTCGACGCGCGCTCCGCGAGTCGCTGCACTTCGTCCGCCACCACCGCGAATCCGCGGCCCGCCTCGCCGGCCGATGCCGCCTGAATCGCGGCGTTCAGCGCGAGGATGTTGGTCTGCTCCGAGATGTCGTTGATCAGTTCCACGATCGAGCCGATTTCCTGCGAGCTCTCGCCGAGTCGCTTGATTCGCTTCGAGGTCTCCTGGATCTGGTCGCGGATGCTGTCCATGCCCTGGATCGTCTGGCGCACCACGTCGGCGCCCTTCGCCGCGATCTGCACCGAGCGCTGGGCCACGTCGGCCGACTCGGCGGAGTTCTTCGACACCTGCTGGATCGAGGCCGCCATTTCGTTGATCTTTCCCGAGGCGGTGTTGATCTGTTGCGACTGGTGCTCGGCCGCTTCGGCCAGGTGCATCGCGGTCGCCTGCGTTTCCTGCGATGCCGCCGCGACTTGCACGGCGGTCTCGTTGATCGTCGTCACCAGGGATCGAAGCTCTTCGACGGCGAGGTTGATCGAGTCCGCGATCGCGCCGGTGATGTCCTCGGTGACGGTTGCGCGAACGGTGAGATCGCCTTCTGCGAGCGATCCGGTCTCGTTCAGCAGCCGCATGATCGCTTCCTGGTTGCGCTGGCTGTCTTCCTGCGACTTGCGGAAACGCTTGGCCTGCTCACGCCACAGCGAGAACAGCAGGCCGACGATGCCGGCCAACGCCACGAGGCCGGAGACGCCGGCCACATAGACGCTCGGGAACGGACGGCGCAGCGACAGCGTGTTGAACGACGAATACAGTTTCTTGGTGCTGTCCAGCAGCGGGTCGGAATTGTCCGAGATCTTCTTGCCCGCGGCCTGCACTTCGGCGAGCTGCTTGGTCGAGGCGAGGATCTTCGCGAGCGCGGCCTGCGCATCGGTGTTGATCTTCGCGACCTGGTTCAGCGATGCGACCGCGGCGGCGCCGTTGAGCTTGGTGATGCCCATGTTCACGTCGCCCTGCTGGAAGCCCTTGAGCACCTGGGCAAACAGGCTGGAGTCGCGCGCGAGCGCATCGCCCGCGGCCGCCGCGTCGGCGCCGCCGGCGCGCACCTTGGCCACGTCCTCGCCGAGCTTGTTGACGAGGTTGATCTGCCGCATCGCGAGGAACAGCTGCTGCGCGGGCGCGCCGCCGTCGGACATCGCGCGCGCGAGCTCGTCCAGGCGCGACTGCAGCGGCTGCTTCATCGCGTCGAACTGGTTGGTGCTCTGCGCGATGCCCAGCACCTGCTCCTGGTTGCGCAGGATCAATTCGGAATTGGACGCCGTGGTCGCCCAGGAGTCGGACACCGTCTGCAGCGGGCCGCTGATGCCGATCGCGCCCTTGTACGAGGGAACGCCCGCCGAGAAGCTGCCGTCCTGCAGGTTCTTGATGTTCGTGTCGATCTTGTCGCGCGTGTCCTTGAACGCGGTGAACGCGTTCGTGTCGCCGCCGACGGCGTCCTTGGCCTGCACGTTCAGCTGCTGCGAGAGCACCTGGGTGTCGGCCACCAGGCCGCGCGCCGAGGTTTCCTGCGAACTGTAGAGGGTCGAGAACGCGAAGTTCGCGCCGAAGGCCAGCAGGCCGATGACGACGATCGCGATCCAGATGTTGGTGCCCCAGTTGCGGGTCCTGTCCAACAGTCTCGTGCTCTGGTTGCTCATGACTCGACCTCGCTTACCTGGAATGATTTGCGCCGCTCACGCGGCGGCCTGCCTGAATTCCGGTGTGCGCGCCAGCATCGCCATGCTGAACACGCCCCAGTCGTTGTCGCCCACCTTGTACGCCTGCTTGATGAAATAGCCGTAACGGCTCTCGTCATCGCCGACGTCGGACTTCTGCGAATCGTTGAAGCTGCGCTGGCCAAACAAGGCGTCGATCAGCACTGCGACGTTGCCGCCGCCCTGCTTGACGACGAGCACGCGCTGGCCTTCGTGGATCACCGTGCGCTCGCCTTCGAGGAACTGCTTGAGGTCCACGACCGGCAACAGGGTGCCGCGCACGTTCGCCACGCCGAGCATCCAGTGCTGGGTACCGGGGACGTGGGTGATCTGCGGCATCGGCAGGATCTCGACGACTTCTTCGAACGCAGCGACCAAGCGACGCTTGCCGAGCCCGAAACCGACGCCGCGCCACGCGCCGGGCGCGTCGGCCTGCTCGGGCAGGCCGGGCACGTGCTCCATGCTCAGCCGCTCGTAGTCGGCGAGCTTGGAGAACGCGGCCACGTGCGGCGCGCGCGGGACTTCCGCGATGGGTTCGGCTTCCGGCGCGACCTGGGTCTCGTCGTGCGGCGATTCGGCGTCGGCCTGCGCTTCGCTCGCGGCTTCGGCACCCGCTTCCGCCGACATGACCTCGGTCTCGACGTGTTCGTCATGGTGTGCGGCATCGTCCATGTCGAACGCACCGATCGCGGCGTGCCCTTCTTCGTGCCCTGCTTCTTCGACGAGTTCGGGCTCGGGCGATTCGGGCTCGGGCATGCCTTCCATCGCGCGCGCGAGCGCGGCCGACATGTCCTCCATGTCCATCGCGTTCGGGTTGGCCGAGCTGGCCGGACGCACGTTGACCTGCTTGGCCGGCTTGTGCTGCCCGCCCTTCTGGGAATTCTTGTGGCGACGCTTCGACATGCCTCAACCCGCTCCTTGCAGCGTATTGACGGAGTGCGTCCACGCGAGCGGGGGCGATTCGCGGCACACGGTCTTCGCGACATGGGGGCGCCGGCGCCGCGCGCAGCCGGAAACCGGCGTTTCGGCGCCGGTCGGCGAATCCCCGATGATCGCGATGCGATTCATGCTAAAGCCCCCTGTACAGCCCGATCTGTGATGCCCTGCTCCGAATGTCGTTGTGAATCGGTCCCCGTGTGCGTGAGCAAAAAACGATTGCCGTCAGCCCTTGTTGGGCACGTGCGTGCGGATCGCCGAGAGCAATTCCTCGCGCGTGAACGGCTTGGTGAGGTACTGCTCGGAACCGACGATGCGGCCGCGCGCTTTGTCGAACAGGCCGTCCTTCGAGGACAGCATGATCACCGGCGTGGACTTGAACATCTGGTGGTTCTTGATCAGCGCGCAGGTCTGGTAGCCGTCCAGGCGCGGCATCATGATGTCCACGAAGATGATCTGCGGCTGGTGGTCGGCGATCTTCGCGAGCGCCTCGTAGCCGTCGGTGGCCGTGACCACGTCGTAGCCTTCCCGCTTGAGCAGGGTTTCCGCGGTGCGCCGGATGGTCTTCGAATCGTCGATGACCATCACCTTGAGCGCCGATGTCGCGCTGGCATCCTTTACGTGGTCCATCGGATATCCCCTGTCCCCGCCGGGTTCATGTCGCCTCGCGTCCAACGCCGCAGCGCGAACTTCCTATATCTCAGTCGGCCGCGATACTGTCAAGCGGCGTCAATGGATTGCGCCCGATTTCGCAGGCGTTTCCGAGCCTGCCTGCTACCATCGCCTGTCAGGAGGATACACCGATGCCGCACCGCCGGATGCTCGATGTCGCGGTCGTGATGGACCCGATCGCGGGCATCAAGATCGCCAAGGACTCGACTTTCGCCATGCTGCTTGAAGCGCAGCGTCGAGGACACCGGCTGCACTACGTCCGGCCGGGCGGGCTGGGACTGCGCGAGGGCCGGACGACGGCCGAATGCGCGACCCTGAGCGTCAAGGACGACCCGACCGGCTGGTTCAACCGGGGTGAGTTCACCGAAGCCCCGCTGGGCCGCATGGACGTGGTGCTGATGCGGACCGATCCGCCGGTGGATGCCGCCTACCTGCACGCGACCCAGATCCTGTCGCTGGCGCAACGCGAGGGTGCGCTGGTCGTGAACGACCCGCAGGGCCTGCGCGACATGAACGAGAAGCTCGCCGCATTCGAGTTCCCGCAGTGCTGCCCGCCCTCGCTGGTCAGCCGCGACCCGACCGCCTTGCGCGCCTTCGTCGCCGAGCACGGGGACTGCGTGCTCAAGCCGCTGGACGGCATGGGCGGACGTTCGATCTTCCGCGCCAGGGCCGACGAGGACAATCTGAACGTGATCCTGGAAACCCTGACCGGGAACGGCCGCGACATGGCGCTGGCGCAGCGTTACCTGCCCGAGATCGTGGACGGCGACAAGCGCATCCTGCTGGTGGACGGCGAACCGGTCCCGTATTGCCTCGCCCGGATTCCGCAAGGCGGGGAATTCCGCGGCAACCTCGCCGCCGGAGGCCGCGGCGAAGGCCGGCCGCTGACCGACCGCGACCGCTGGATCGCCGCCCAGGTCGGCCCGGAGCTCAGGCGTCGCGGCATGATCTTTGTTGGCCTGGACGTGATCGGCGATTGGCTGACCGAAGTGAACGTGACCAGCCCGACCTGCATCCGCGAGCTCGACCAACAGTTCGGGCTGAACATCGCCGGCATGCTGTTCGACGCCATCGAAGCCAGGCGGGCGTGAGCGCGGTCGCGGCCGACATCCGGCATCCATCCATCGGCCCGGGCGACCGGCTGATCGCCACGCTCGCGCTGTCGTTGCTGGCGCACGGGATCATCGTGCTCGGCGTCGGCTTCGCGCACGAGGACGCCGCGCCGGTGGTGCCGACCCTGGACGTCATCCTCACCCAGACGCGCACGGCGCAGGCGCCCAAGCGCGCCGATTTCCTCGCCCAGGCCAACAACCAGGGCGGCGGCGATGCCGACCGTTCCGAGCGTCCGGGCGAACCGCAGCTCTCGGACGTCCCCAAGCCCAATCCCGGCATCGCGCCACAACCGCTGCAGACGCAGTCGCCGCCGCCGCAGCCGACCGAGGCCCAGCGCCTGCTGACCACAACCCGCGCCGCGCAGAACGTGCCGCCGCCGCAGGAAGCGCAGCCGGTCAGCCAGGTCCCGTTGCCGACGGGACACGATCTCACCGAGCGCGATCTGGAGATGGCGCGCAAGACCGCCGAGATCATGCGCGAGCAGCAGCTCTACGCGATGCGGCCGAAGAAGAAGTTCTTCAGCGCCAGCACCCAGGAATACGAATACGCCCCTTACATCCGCAAATACGCGATGCGGCTCGAGCGCGTGGGCAACCTGAATTTCCCGGACGAGGTGCGGCGGCGCAATCTTTCCGGTTCGGTGATCGTCACCGTCGAGATCAACCGCAACGGCAGCATCGCCGGCATCACCGTCCCTGGCCGGAGCAGCATCCCCGCGCTCAACGACGCCGCCGTGCAAATCGTGCATCTTGCCGCGCCTTTCCCCGAACTGCCGCCTACCAAAGACAACCCGGATATCATCAGCATCACCCGCACGTTCCGCTTCCTGCCGGGCACGGGAGCGGTCGAAGTCAAGAAATGATCGCGCGACGCTCGATCAAGAGCGCAGCAGCTCCAGCATCACCGCCATCCGCACCGCGACGCCATTGGACACCTGCGCGAGGATCAGCGACTGCGGGCCGTCGGCGACCGTGTCGCTGATTTCCACACCGCGGTTCATCGGTCCCGGATGCAGCACCACCGCACCGGGTTTCGCGCGCGCAAGGCGTTTTTCGTCGAGGCCGTAGTCGCGGAAATACTGCTCGAGCGAGGGCACGAGTCCTTCGACCATGCGCTCGCGCTGCAGGCGCAGCATCATCAACGCATCCACCCCTTCGAGCATCGCGTCGAGCTCGTGACCGACGGTGCAGCCCTGCAATTCGTGCGCGTCGGGCAACAGACTTTGCGGGCCGCAGACGCGGATGTCGCGGCAGCCGAGCGTGCGCAGTGCGGCGATGTCAGAGCGTGCAACGCGCGAGTGCTTCACATCACCGACGATCAGTACGGTCAACTTCGAGAAGTCCGCGCCCTTGGCCTGGCGAAGCGTGAGCATGTCGAGCAGGCCCTGGGTCGGGTGCTGGTGGCGGCCGTCGCCCGCATTGATCAACGCAGTGGTCGGACGCGCCTGCGCGGCGAGCGCGGCGACCGCGCCGTTCTCGCCCGCGCGCACCACGAAGCAGTCCACACCCATCGCCTCGAGGTTGCGCATCGTGTCGAGCGTGGTCTCGCCCTTGCCCGCGGACGAGTTCGACAGGTCGAACGAGAGCACGTCCGCGCCCAGTCGCGCGGCGGCGAAATGGAAGGCGCTGCGCGTGCGCGTGGATGGCTCCAGGAACAGGTTGCAGACCGTGCGGCCGGCGAGCTTCGTGCGCAACGCGGTGCCGCCCAGCGCGTCAGGACGCAGCGCTTGCGCGGCATCGAGCAGGCGTTCGAGGGCCGCGCGCGGCAGGCCTTCCAGCGTGAGCAGGTGGCGCAGCGTGCCGTCGGGTCGCAGCTGGAGATCGGGGTGCGCGGATTCGCTCATGATGCGTTCGAGGAAGTGGATTCGGAGGTTCCGGGCTCTGCGGCAGTGGCTTCGATGCGGATCGCATCGTCGGGCGCGCCCAGCCAGCGTTCGAGGATGATCGCCGCCGCGACGGCATCGAGACTGCGTGCTTCGCTGCGCCTGCGCGCGCCGGCCGCGCGGCCCTGCGCAAAACGCGCGGCAGCGTCGATCGAACTCATGCGCTCATCCACCATCCACACCGGCAATGGATAGCGCGAGGCCGCGTCGCGCGCGAAGCGCTGCGCGCGCTGTCGCGAGGGCTGGGTAAGGTCGGACACCTTGCCGTCGTCGCCGAGCGTGCGCGGATCGCCGACGACCAGCGCCTCGGGCCGCCATTCGCGAACGAGTTTGTCGACGGCCTGCCAGTCGGCGGCTTCGTCGCGCATATCCACAACCGCGAGGTCGCGCGCGGTGCCGGAGAATCCGTTGCCGACCGCCACGCCGATCCGTTTCGCACCGACGTCGAAGCCGAGCGCGGTCGCGACCGTCATGCGTGCCCGACGTAGCCGGCGAACTGGACGAGGTCCACACCCAGCCGCCTCGCGGCCATTTCCCAGCGCAGCTCGATCGGGACGTCGAACACGATCGCGTCGTCGGCCGGCACGGTGAGCCAGGCGTTGTCGGCGATTTCCTGCTCGAGCTGCCCGGCGCCCCAGCTCGCGAAGCCGAGCGCGACGATGTGCCGGCGCGGGCCTTCGCCGCGCGCCATCGCGGTCAGGATCTCGCGCGAAGTCGTCACCGCGAGGCTGGGCGCGACCCGCATCGTCGAGGGCCATTCATCGCCCCCGTCGTGCAGCACGAAGCCGCGGTCGGGCAGCACCGGGCCGCCGACGAGCACGGTGTCGTCGGCGATCGCGGGCAGGTCGGTCGCGATTTCCATCTGGTCCAGGACTTCGCCGAGCCGGTAGTCCGAGGCGCGGTTCACCAGCAGGCCCATCGCGCCGTGTTCGTTGTGCTCGCACAGCAGCGTGACCCCGCGCGCGAAATTCGGGTCGTCCATCGCCGGAACGGCGATCAGGAAGTGGTTGACGAGGAACTCGCTGCGCATGGGCGCATTCTAGCGCGCGGCGCGTTTGCAGGCGCCTTTTCACAGGCAAGGATGGCGGCCGGTCGCGCTTGTGCCTATGCTCGGCCATCGGATCGCCGCATCCGCGCGGAGCCCAGGCTGGAGGGAGTCAGCGACCATGTTCGGAGCCATCCGCGAACGCATCGGCCGAGCGCTGGCGCGCTACCTGACCAAGGCCATCGACCGTGGCCGCAATCCTTCGACATCGATGCCCGCGCAGGTCGCCGCGACGATCCGCGCGGGCGACGTGCTGCTGGTGGACGGCAATACCCGCATATCGGTGGCGATCCGCTATCTCACGCAATCGACCTGGTCGCACGCGGCGATCTGCGTGGGCGAGCACGCCGATGAGGACGGCCAGCCGTCGCCGCGGCTGCTCGAAGCCGACGTCGTCAAGGGCGTGCAGATCGTGCCGCTGGCCAAGTACGCCGGTTTCCATACGCGCATTTGCCGCCCGGTCGGGTTGGAACCGACGGAAATCGACGCGGTGATCGCCTTCGCGATGGACCGCATCGGCCACCAGTACGACATGAAGAACGTGTTCGACCTGGTGCGCTACCTCGTGCGCACCCCGCCGCTGCCGGACCGCTTCAAGCGCCGCGTGCTGGCGCTGGGCAGCGGCGACCCGACCCGCGCCATCTGCTCGAGCCTGATCGCGCAGGCCTTCCAGTCGGTGCACTACCCGATCCTGCCGCAGGTCGTGCTCGACGACGAAGACCAAGGCGCACAGCGCAAGCGCCGCGAGCTGTTGCAGATCCGCCACCACAGCCTGTTCGCGCCGCGCGACTTCGACGTCTCTCCGTACTTCCGCATCGTCAAGCCGACGATCGAGGCCGGTTTCGACCCGCACAGCGTGGCCTGGGCGATGGGCAAGGACGTTCCGGCATAGCGCAGCGCGATGGGCGCGTCGGGCGGCGATTACCGCGCTTGTCGGCAGGATCGGCGCGCGCCCGTTACCATGGGCTGACCGGCCAGGAAATCCGCCCATGGACGCCATAGCCCTGCTACGTTCGATCCCGTTGTTCGAAGACCTCGCCGAAGACGACCTCGAGGCGTTGGCGCAGGCGCTGGTGCCGCGCAGCTACCCCGCCGGCACGATGATCATCAACCAGGGGGATGTCGGCAGCTCGATGTTCATCATCGAAAGCGGCGACGTGAACATCCACCTCGCCGGCGACGCCTCCACGCGCATTTCGCTCAAGGACGCCGCGCGCGGCGAGTTCTTCGGCGAGCTGTCGCTGTTCGACGACCTGCCGCGCAGTGCGAGCGCGGTCGCGACCACCGATGCGGTGCTGATGGAGCTGCGGCGGGAGACCCTGGAGAACTACCTCGATAGCCGTCCGCGCGCAGCGATGGCGATCCTGCGCACGATGAGCGAACGCCTGCGCGAGACCAACACGCTGCTGTCGGCGCGCGCGGCGAAAAACGTGGACGCCGAATTCGACGAGAACCTGACCTGGAGCGACCGGCTTGCCGATGCGGTCGCCGCGCTCAATGGCAGCTGGACGTTCATCATCCTGCTGCTCGCGCTGATCGTCGTCTGGTGCCTGGGCAACACCAGCCTGCTGATGCACAGCCCGCCCGACCCGTATCCCTACACGTTCTTCAACCTGCTGCTCGGCATCCTGGTCGCGCTGCAGGGCCCGCTGATCGTGATGAGCCAGAACCGCCAAGGCCTGAAAGACCGCGCGCGCGCGGACACCGACTTCAAGGTGAACCTCAAGAACGAGGTCAACATCGAGACGCTGCTGCGCGAGTTCAGCGAACTGCGCCAGGAGATCGCGCAGTTGTCCGACCGTCCTCCCGGCCGCTAGGCACGCAGCGCCCCGCGTGGACGCTTGCGCTCAGCGCCGGAAGTAGGGCTTGTCCTCGGGCGTCACCAGTTCGACGCCGTCCAGGCCCTGCGCGAGCGTCTTGGCGTCGCCGCCCTGGGCGAGCTTGATGCGCAGGCGGACCTCGTTCTGCGAATCGGCGAAGCGCAGCGCGTCCTCGTAACTGATTTCGCCGGCCTGGTAGAGGTTGAACAGGCTCTGGTCGAAGGTCTGCATCCCGAGGTTCGTCGAGTCCTTCATCAATTCCTTGAGCTTGTGGATCTCGCCGTCGCGGATGTAGTCCTGCGCCAGCGGTGTGCCGAGCAGGATTTCCATCGCCACGCGGCGCGCCTTGCCGTCAGGCGTTGGGATCAGCTGCTGCGCGACCACGCCCTTGAGGTTCAGCGACAGGTCCATCAACAGCTGGTTGCGGCGGTCCTCCGGGAAGAAGTTGATCATGCGGTCCATCGCCTGGTTCGCGTTGTTCGCATGCAGGGTGCACAGCACCAGGTGGCCGGTTTCGGAGAACGCGATCGCGTGGTCCATGCCTTCGCGCGTGCGCACCTCGCCGATCATGATCACGTCCGGCGCCTGGCGCAGGGTGTTCTTCAGCGCGTTCTCCCAGCTGTCGGTGTCGATGCCGACCTCGCGCTGGGTGATGATGTTCCCCTCGTGCTTGTGCACGAACTCGATCGGATCCTCGATCGTGATGATGTGGCCGGTGGAGTTCTGGTTGCGATAGCCGATCATCGCGGCGAGCGAGGTGGACTTGCCGGTGCCGGTCGCGCCCACGAAGATGATGATGCCGCGCTTGGTCATCGCCAGCGACTTGATGATCGCCGGCAAGTTCAGCTCGTCAACGGTCGGGATCTTGGTCTCGATCCGGCGCAGCACCATGCCGACCTGGTTGCGCTGGTAGAAGCAGCTCACGCGGAAACGGCCCAGCCCCGCGACGCCGATCGCGAAGTTGCACTCGTGCGTCTTCTCGAATTCCTCGCGCTGCGGCGGGGTCATCACGTTGAGCACGAGGTCGCGGCTCTGCTGCGGCGTGAGCGCGGTCTGGGTGATCGGGCTGATCTTGCCGTGGACCTTCATCGACGGCGGCATGCCGGCCGTGATGAACAAGTCCGACGCCTTGTTGTGCGCCATCAGCTTCAGGTAGGAGGTGAAGTCGATGCTGCTCATGTCCTGACTCCGTTTGCTTGTCCTTGACCCCTGTCCCCTGCTTTCAGTCGAACAGCCGCTTGTCCTTCGCGTATTCGCGTGCGGTCGGCTTGGTGACCTGACCGCGCTTGACCATGTCCTGCAGGCACTGGTCGAGGGTCATCATGCCCTGCGCCTGGCCGGTCTGGATCGACGAATACATCTGCGCGACCTTGTCCTCGCGGATCAGGTTCCGGATCGCGGGGATGCCGATCATGATCTCGTGCGCCGCGATGCGGCCGCCGCCGACCTTCTTGAGCAGCGCCTGCGCGATCACTGCGCGCAGCGACTCCGACAGCATCGAGCGCACCATCGGTTTCTCGCCGGCCGGGAACACGTCGATCACGCGGTCGATCGTCTTCGCAGCCGAACTCGTGTGCAGGGTCGCGAACACAAGGTGCCCCGTCTCCGCGGCGGTCAGCGCCAGGCGGATGGTTTCCAGGTCGCGCAGCTCGCCGACCAGGATGTAGTCCGGATCCTCGCGCAGCGCCGAGCGCAGCGCCTCGTTAAAGCCGTGGGTATCGCGGTGCACCTCGCGCTGGTTGACCAGGCATTTTTGCGAGGTATGCACGAACTCGATCGGATCCTCGACCGAGAGGATGTGCGCGTACTCGTGCTTGTTGACGTGGTCCACCATCGCCGCGAGCGTCGTTGATTTGCCCGAGCCGGTCGGCCCGGTCACCAGGATCAGTCCCTGCGGCTGCTGGATGATCTCGCGGAACACCGGCGGGCACGCCAGGTCTTCGAGCGTGAGCACCTCGGACGGAATCGTCCGGAATACCGCGCCGGCGCCGCGATTCTGGTTGAAGGCGTTGACGCGGAACCGCGCCAGGCCCGGGATCTCGAACGAGAAGTCGACTTCGAGGAATTCCTCGAAGTCACGGCGCTGCTTGTCCGACATGATGTCGTAAACCAGCGCGTGCACCTGCTTGTGTTCGAGCGCGGGGATGTTGATCCGGCGCACGTCGCCGTCCACCCGGATCATCGGCGGCAAACCCGCCGACAGGTGCAGGTCGGACGCCTTGTTCTTCACGGAGAAGGCCAGCAGCTCAGCGATGTCCATGCGAGTCCCCTTGCCGCCTAGAATGCAGGTTCGACCTGAGTATAGCCCTATTCCGTGCCTGTCAAACCAGCCCGTCGAGACGTCGCCGTAACGGTTCCAGGAACGCCCAGCGCAGATGACCGCACGGCTCCCGCCACGAGAACGCCTGCGCGTGTACGCTAGCGCCTTCCCCGCGCAGGAGTCGTCATGAACAAGCTGCTTCCGGTGCTAACCATCCTGGTATTTCTCGCAAGTTCCGCCGCAGCGGCTTCCTCCGCTCCGCAATCCTTCCTCGACGGCGTTCCGAAGACCAAAACCGATCTCCAGCTTTATCCGGTGACGGTCATCGCCGTGGACGGCGACCTCCAACACGAGAATCCCGCTCGCGTCACTCCGGGGCCGCACTGGCTGCAGATCGCCGGGCCGGCGAATGAGCCACGGGGCATCCCGACGAAGCCACAGACCTTCGTCATGAAGATCGAGCCCTGCACCCATTATTACCTCGGTGCGCGCAAGGAAACCGAAACCAGCCACGGATGGAAGCTGGTCGTTGACCAAAAGGAAACCGTCGGCGCCTGCGATCCGGCCGAGGAACAGAAGAAGGCCGACGCCAATCCGCCGGGCGGCAAGACGCATCCGCCGCACTGAACGATTCCGGACAGATCGTTCGCACTTCCGCGGATACCGACATGAGCGACCCGATCGCTCCGCTCGCCCGCGTACTCGCCCGCATCCGTGCATGCGAGTCCGCCATGGTTGCGCCGACCGGTGCACGTCGCGTCGAAATCCGCCTGCTCGCGGTGTCCAAAACCCGCAGCGCCGACGAAATTCGCCGCCTCGCCGCCGCGGGCCAGCACGCGTTCGGCGAGAACTACGTGCAGGAAGCGGCAGCCAAGCACGCCAAACTGCGCGATCTGCTGCTGGAATGGCATCTGATCGGCCACCTGCAGTCGAACAAGGCCCGCGAAGCCGCGCGCGTGTTCGACTGGGTACAGTCGGTGGACCGTCCGCGGATCGTGGCGGAGCTCGCGCGCCACCGCCCGGACGAGTTGCCGCCGTTGAACGTGTTGATCCAGGCGAACATCGACGACGAGGCCAGCAAGGACGGCTGCCGACCAGACGAGATCGCCGCGATCGCCGACGCGATCGCCGCGCAGCCGCGGCTGCGCCTGCGCGGGCTGATGACGATCCCCGCGCCGCACCCGGACATCGCGCTTCGACGCGCCTCGTTCCGGCGTGCAAAGGCTCTCTACGACGCGCTGCAAGCCGACCATCCAGGCGCCGACACCCTGTCGATGGGGATGAGCGAGGATTTCGAGCTTGCGATCGCGGAAGGCTCGACGATGGTGCGGATCGGCACGGCGTTGTTCGGGGCGAGGCCAAAACCGGGCGAGTAGCGCTGGCCGGAATATCGAAAGAACCATTCGGTGTCTGCCGATCCTTCAAGCTTGCTAAGCTTGACGCACCGCAACATGAATGCGTATCCCATGCCTACGCTCCTCGACCGCTCCCTGATTTCCGGGAATCGCTCCGAACCCATCGCCGCATCCATCGCATTTATTGGCGGCGGCAACGTCGCGCGCAGCATGATCGGTGGGCTGGTGTCGCTGGGCGTGCCGCCCCGAACGATCGCAGTGTCCGAGCCCGATCCGGTGCTGCGTGGCACGCTCGAACGCGATTTCGATGTGCGTACGCACGCCGACAACGCCGACGCGGTGCGCGATGCCGATCTGTGCGTGCTCGCGGTCAAGCCGCAGGTTCTGCGCGCGGTCTGTGACGCGCTGGCGCCCGCGCTGAACGCCGGGCGTCCGTTGATCGTGTCGGTCGCCGCGGGGATACCCGTCGCCCATATCGAGCGCTGGCTGGGCACGGACATCGCGATCGTGCGAGCGATGCCGAACACGCCCGCGTTGCTGGGCGCGAGCGCGACTGCGCTGTTCGGGAATGCCCGGGTTTCGCCGGCGCAGCGCCAACAGGCCACGCGTTTGTTCGAAGCGGTCGGCATCGCGCGTTGGATCGAAAACGAAAACCTGATGGACACCGTCACCGCGGTCTCGGGCAGCGGCCCTGCCTACGTGTTCGCGCTGGTCGAGGCGATGCAGGCCGCCGCCGTCGCGCAAGGCCTGCCCGCGGACATCGCGCGCGACCTGATCGCGCAGACCATCCTCGGCGCCGGCCGGATGCTGGTCGAATCCGGCGAGGACGCCGCGACCCTGCGTCGGCGCGTGACCTCGCCGGGCGGCGTGACTGCCGAGGCGCTGCGCTGCTTCGAACGGCACGGGTTCGACGCGCTGATCGCCGAGGCGATTGCCGCCGCCACGACGCGCGGCGCGGAGCTAGCTGCGGCGCAGTGACCAGTCGCGCACGATCTGCGCGATCGCTTGGATGCCGTCGGTGAGCGCGGCGGGCCCTGGCTGCAGGATCAGCGGCGACTTCACCTCGTGCAGCTCGCCATCGCGCACCGCGGGAATCGCACCCCAGCCGGGACGCGCGGCGACCTTGTCGGGGCGGAATTTCTTGCCGCACCACGAACCGATGACGAGATCCGGCGCGCGCCGCACGACTTCGTCCGGGTCTTCGAGAATGCGCTGCTTCGCCAGCGATTCCATCGCACGTTCGGGAAAGATGTCGTCGCCGCCGGCGATGCGCACGAGCTCGGCAACCCAGCGGATGCCGGTGATCGGCGGCTCGTCCCATTCCTCGAAATAGACCTTCGGCCTTTGCTGCAGCTTCGCGGCTTCATTCGCGATCGCATCCAGGCCGCGCGCGAGCCCGTCGGCCAACGCGTTCGCACGCTCGCCCGCGCCGACCAGCGCGCCGAGCCGGCGGATGTAGTCGAGGATGCCTTCGACGCTGCGGTGGTTGCTGATCCACACCTCCACGCCGCGACGGATCAGTTCGGCGGCGATGTCGGCCTGGATGTCGGAAAAGCCGATCGCGAAATCCGGTTCCAGCGCGAGGATCGCGTCGATCTTCGCCGAGGTAAACGCGCTGACCTTCGGCTTCTCGCGCCGCGCGATCGCCGGTCGCACCGTGAAGCCCGAGATGCCGACGATGCGATCCTGCTCGCCGAGCAGGTACAGCGTCTCGGTGGGTTCTTCGGTGAGGCAGACGATGCGACGCGGGCCGATAGCCATTATTTGTTGCGCTCTACAGACCCTTTTTCGGATCCATCTTTCATACGACGAACATATCGGACAAATCCCACGCAGAGGTACGCGGCGCTTCCAAAGAAAAACAGTTGCCACCAGTGCGCCGCACACCACTGCCAGACCAAACCACGATTGGCTTGAGCGCACAGGGTAATCAGGAGCGCAGAAATTCCAGGGAGCAGAAAAACGATTGGCCAAAGCTGGCGGACCGATCTGACGGCCATTGGTGCGCTCACGGATACAGCATCCGCTTCGACCACGCGCCGCCGCGAAGGTCGTAGCGCCAGCGCTCGTGCAGGCGGAAATCCGCCGCGTACCAGAACTCGATGCCGTCGGGCACGACGCGATAGCCGCTCCAGCCCGGCGGCCGCGGTACCTCACGCCCTTCGTACTCGCGCTCGACCTGCGCGACGCGCGCCTCGAAATCCGCGCGCGAATCCAGCGTCTTGGACTGCTTCGACGCCCAAGCGCCGATCTGGCTCATGCGCGGGCGCGTGGCGAAGTAGGCGTCGGCTTCCGCGTCATCTACGATCTCAACCCGGCCCTCGATGCGCACCTGCACCGGCGGGCTCAGATGCTTCCAGTGGAACAGCAGCGCCGCGCGCGGGTTGTCGCGCAGGTCCTGGCCTTTCGCGCTGGCGATGTGGGTGTAGAACACGAAACCGCGCTCGTCGCAGCCCTTGAGCAGCACCGTGCGCGCCGACGGGCGGCCGTGCGCGTCGGCGGTTGCCAGCGTCATCGCGGTCGGCTCCGGATCGCCCGAGGCCGCGGCCTGTTCGAGCAGGTCGCGGAACCGTGTGAGTGCTTCGGCGTAGAGATCGTCCATGCGCTATTGTCGCGCGATGGCAGATCGCGCGCATCCGGCCGCGCCCGCAGGCTACGCGCCGGCGTTCGTCGCCGACGTGCTCGACGACGCGCTGACCCATTGCTGCCGCGTCCATGGCATCACCGGCCTGCAAGGCTGCGGCAAGTCCACGCTCGCCGCGCAACTGGTCGAACTCGGGCGTGCGCGCGGCCTGTCGGTGATCGCGCTGTCCATAGACGATTTCTACCTCGGCCGGCGCGAGCGCCTGCACCTGGGCCACAGCGTGCATCCGCTGCTCGCCACGCGCGGCCCGCCGGGCACTCACGATGTGGCGTTGGCCTGCGCGACGCTGGACGCGTTGCGCGAAGGCCGGCCGACCGCGTTGCCGCGGTTCGACAAGATCGCCGATCGGCGCCTGCCGCCGTCGCGTTGGACGAAAATCCAGCACCGACCCGACCTGATCGTATTCGAGGGCTGGTTCCTCAAGGTTCCGCCGGAGGACGCCGACAACCTGCGCGAACCGCTCAACACGCTCGAACGCGAAGCCGATCCCGATGGTGCGTGGCGCGCCTGGTGCAATCGCGCGCTCGCAAGCTATGCGCCGCTGTGGTCGCGCATCGATCGACTACTGTTCCTGAAAGGGCCGGACTTCGCGGTCGTGCCCGAATGGCGCTGGCAGCAGGAAGCCGCGCTGCAGGCCGCGCATCCGCGCCGCAACGCGATGCGGCGCGACGGCGTCGAACGCTTCGTGCGGTTCTTCGAGCGCGTGAGCCGGCAGGCGCTGCGCACGCTGCCGGCGATCGCGGACCGGACGATCCGCATCGACGCGGATCGAATGCCGATTACTTGACGACGAAGGTCACCTTCAGGTTGACCCGCCACTCCATGATGCTGCCGTCGTCGGCGGTCACGACCTTGATCTCGTTGATCCACGCGCCCTTGATGTTCTTCACGCTCTCGGCGCATTTGTGCAGGCCGGTCTGCACCGCGTCTTCCATGCTCTTCACGGACGACGCATTGAGTTCGATGACCTTGGCGACGGACATGGCGTTCTCCTGAATGAAGGGGCGCGGCGGATCGCGCGATCGCACGGATCGGGCGCGCCACGATGTTAGCATCGCAGGCATGAATCCGGCTCCGAACCTCGTCTTCGTCGGTCCGATGGGCGCGGGCAAGACCACCATCGGCACGCGCGTCGCGGCCAGGCTCGGCTTGCGTTTCGTGGATGCGGACCGGCGCCTGGAGGAACTCACCGGCGCGCAGGTGCCGCTGATCTTCGAATGCGAAGGCGAGACGGGTTTCCGCGCGCGCGAGTCGGCGCTGATCGCACAGTTGTGCGAAGACAGCGGCCTGCTGATCGCGACCGGCGGCGGCGCGGTGCTCGATCCGGAGAACCGCCGGCGCCTGCACGAGCGCGGCTTCGTCGTGCACCTGCACGTGGAAGTGGACGCGCAGCTCGCGCGGCTCGCGCGCGACCGCAGCCGTCCGCTGCTCGCGCAGGGCGATCGCCGCGCGAAGCTGCTGGCGCTGGCCGAGCAGCGCGAACCGCTGTACGCCGAAATCGCGGACCTGCGCTTCGACTCCGACGGTCCGGGGCCGGCGGCCGCAGCCGAGCGCCTGTCCGCGCTGATCGCCGCGCAATGGCAGCGCACCAGCAGCGACGCAGCGGCCTGACGATGCAGACCCTGCACGTCGAACTCGCGCAGCGTCGCTATCCGATCCGCATCGGCAGCGGATTGCTCGACGATGCCGACGCGTTCGCCGACATCGGCTTCGGCCGGCACGTGCTCGTCGTCAGCGACAGCAACGTCGCGCCGCTGTACGCGCAGCGCGTGCTCGACATCCTGCCGCTCGGCTGCGACGCCGCGCTGCACGTGATTCCCGCGGGCGAGGAATACAAGACGCTGGCTTCGTGCGCGGCGGTGTTCGCCGCATTGGCCCAGCACGGCGCCAGCCGCGACGCGCTGGTGATCGCGCTCGGCGGCGGCGTGGTCGGCGACCTCGCCGGCTTCGCCGCGGCGTGCTGGATGCGCGGCGTGCGCTGCCTGCAGATCCCGACCACCCTGCTCGCGATGGTGGATTCCTCGGTCGGCGGCAAGACCGCGGTGGATCTGCCGCAGGGCAAGAACCTCGTCGGCGCGTTCCATCAGCCGGTCGCGGTGATCGCCGACACCGACACGCTCGCGACCCTGCCCGATCGGGAGCTGTCGGCGGGCCTCGCGGAAGTCGTCAAGTACGGCGCGATCGGCAATCGCAGTTTTTTCGAATGGATCGAAAAGAACGCGAACGCTCTGCTCGCGCACGATCGCAAGGCGCTCGCCGAAGCGGTGCGCCGCAGCTGCGAGGCGAAAGCGAAAATCGTCGCCAAGGACGAGACCGAACAAGGCGTGCGCGCGCTGCTGAATTTCGGCCACACCTTCGGTCACGCGCTCGAAGCCGAGGCCGGTTACGGGACGCTGCTGCACGGCGAAGCGGTCGCGATCGGCATGGTGCTCGCTGCGCGACTGTCGTCGGAACTCGTGCGCGCGCCGCTGATCGACATCGCGCGGCTCGACGCGCTGCTCGAACGCCTGAACCTGCCGGTCGCGATTCCGGAAGGGATGGATCCGGCGGCATTGCTCGCACGCATGCGGCTGGACAAGAAGAACGTCTCCGGCAGGTTGCGCCTGATCCTGTGGCGCGGGATCGGTCGCGCATTCATCGCGAAGGACATCGCCGAGCGGAGCGTGCTGGACGTGCTGAGCGGTTGATCCCGCATCGGAAAATGCGCGTGGGCGCGGCTTTCCATGCGTTCCGGCTAAAATAACCGCATGCGCCTGCTGCTCCAGCATCCACCGACCGCCGCCGAAGCCCCGCGATTCGTGCAATTGACGCTCCAGCAGGACCTGCTCGGCGGCTGGCTGCTCGTGCGCGAGAGCGGCCACATCGGCCAGCGCAGCATGGTCAAGCGCGAGCAATACCTCGAGCAGGGCGCCGCGTTCGCCGCATTCGAGAAGGCGCGCGACGCAAACCTCAAGCGCGGCTTCAAGATTGTTTTTGTACAGGGCATGGAGGCGCCGCACTGATGGCAGAGAATTCGCCACGCAACAACCGCCTACTGCGCGCACTGCGCCGCGAACCCGTGGATCGCACACCGGTCTGGCTGATGCGCCAGGCCGGCCGCTACCTGCCCGAATACCGCGCCACCCGCGCGAAGGCCGGCAGTTTCCTCGCGATGGCCAAGACGCCGGAGATCGCCTGCGAGATCACCCTGCAGCCGCTCGCACGCTTCGACCTCGACGCCGCGATCCTGTTCTCCGACATCCTCACCGTGCCCGATGCGATGGGCCTGGGCCTGTACTTCGTCGACGGTGAAGGTCCGAAGTTCGAGCGGCCGATCCGCAGCGCCGCCGATGTCGCCAAGCTCGCGGTGCCCGACATGGGCCGCGAGCTGCGCTACGTGATGGACGCGGTGCGCCTGATCCGCCGCGAACTCGACGGTCGCGTGCCGCTGATCGGTTTTTCCGGCAGCCCGTGGACGCTGGCCTGCTACATGGTCGAAGGCGGCGGCAGCGAGAATTTCTCGCGCATCAAGGCGATGTTGCTCAACCATCCGGTCGAACTGCATCGCCTGCTCGATGTCGTCACCGACGCGGTGATCGCCTACCTCTCCGCGCAGCGCGAAGCCGGCGCGCAGGCGCTGCAGGTGTTCGACACCTGGGGCGGCGTGCTCGCGCCGCACCACTACCGCGAGTTCTCGCTGCCCTACCTCGCGCGGATCGCGAAGGAACTGCCGCGCGGCGAAGGCGAGGAACGCGCGCCGCTGATCCTGTTCGGCAAGGGCAATGCGCCGTATCTGGAAGAACTCGCGAACAGCGGCGCCGATGCGCTGGGCGTGGACTGGCTGATCTCGCTCGAGGAAGCGCGTCGTCGCACCGGCGGCGGTGTCGCGCTGCAGGGCAATCTCGATCCGGCGATCCTCTACGGCACGCCCGAGTCGATCCGCGCCGAGGTGCGCCGCACGATCGACAGCTACGCACGCGGCAGCGACGGCACGAACGCCGGCCATGTCTTCAACCTTGGCCACGGACTGTCGCCGAACATGGACCCCGAACACGTGCGCGTGCTCGTCGACGCGGTGCACGAGTTCAGCGCGCGCTGATCTTCACCTCGTCTTTGCACCGGCTCGCCTACCGTGTGCCGCTGAACACGGGGAGCCGTCGATGAAATGTCTGTTTGCTCTGGTCCTGCTGTTGCTCAGTGGCATCGCCATCGCCGGCCAACCGGCCCCGCCCGCGTCGTACTTCGACAACACTGGCCGCGATCCGGAGGACGTGATCAGCGGCGGCGTGCGGATGATTCCGATCCATACCTCGTTCGGCGACTTCCACGTCTGGACCAGGCGCATCGGCAACAACCCGCGCATCAAAGTGCTGTTGCTACACGGCGGGCCGGGCGTGAGCCACGAATACCTGGAAGCCTTCGACCACTGGTTCCCCGGCGCGGGCATCGAGTATTACTACTACGATCAGCTCGGCTCGGCCTGGAGCGACCAGCCCGACGACAAGCGCCTGCTCGATGTCGCGCGCTTCGCCGACGAGGTCGAACAGGTCCGCGTCGCGCTCAAGCTCGACAAGGACGATTTCTACCTCTACGGCCAGTCCTGGGGCGGCATGCTCGCGATCGAGTACGCGCTCAAGTACCAGCAGCATCTCAAGGGCCTGATCATCAGCAACATGATGTCGTCGATCCCCGCGTACAACCGCTACGCACAAACCGTGCTGATGCCGGCGATTGACCCGAAGAACCTGGCCGAGATCAAGAAGATGGAGGCAGAGGGCAAGTACGACGACCCGCACTACGACGAGCTGCTGCAGCCGTTCTACCAGGAACACCTGTTGCGCCTGCCGCCGGAGAAATGGCCGAACTCTGTGATGCGCACCTTCGCGACGCTCAACAAGAAGGTCTATGTGCCGATGCAGGGTCCGAGCGAACTCGGCGCCAGCGGCATCCTCGCGAACTGGGATCGCACCGACGATCTGAAGAACATCACCGTGCCCACGCTGGTGATCGGCGCGAAATACGACACGATGGATCCGGCGTGGATGGAGAAGATGAGCAAGTTGCTGCCACACGGCAGCTATCTGTACTGCCCGAACTCGGGGCACTTCGCGCAGTACACCGACCAGCCGCTGTACATGCAGGGCATCATCGATTTCCTGCGCGACACCGATCGCGCGTCGGTGAACAGCGCGCGCTGATAGATCGAAGAAGAAGGGCGGAGCCGGCCGGTAAGCCGGGTTCTGTCGTGGACAGTCATTCCTCTAGGCGCAGCGTCACCGCTGAACTCGAGCAGCCTACCCGGGTGCGGTACGGGCCGTACCATCGCACCCCTATTTGGCCTTGCTCCCGGTGGGGTTTGCCGTGCCGGCCTGTTGCCAGGCTCGCGGTGCGCTCTTACCGCACCATTTCACCCTTGCCGTCCTGCTTGCGCAGTCTTGGGCGGTATCTTTCTGTTGCACTTTCCGTCGGCTCGCGCCGCCCAGGCGTTACCTGGCACCGTGCCCTGTGGAGCCCGGACTTTCCTCGGCATCCGACTGGATGACGCGACTGTCTGGCCGGCTCCGCCGCGCGGATTGTCTCACACCAAGCTCTACGGGAATTTTGTCGATCTTATGTGCCATTGACTGGCACCCGGAACAGGAGAAGTATCGACGCCGACGCATCCCCCGCGTCGTTCGAAGGGAAGGAGGCCGATATGCGTGCTCTGGGTTCGATGAAATTCCTGATGGTCTGCGCGATGGCGGGCGCCTGCACGAGCCTTGCATTCGCTGCAGACGCCGCCAAGACCGAGAAGAAGGCTGCAGCCGCAAAGGCGCCCAGCGACGCCGCGATGATCGCCAGCGCGATGCAGGCCGGTCCGACGAAAGTCACCAGGGACGCGACGATCGTCGCGATGGACGCCGGCGGCAAGATGCGCACCTTGCGCAAGGGCACCAACAAATTCACCTGCATGCCGGACAGCCCCGCCACTCCCGGGCCCGATCCGATGTGCATGGATGCGAACGCAATGCAATGGGTCAATGCGTGGATGGAACACAAGGATCCGCCGGCGGGGAAAGTCGGATTCATGTACATGCTCGCGGGAGGCACGGATGCGAGCAACACGGATCCCTACGCGACCAAGCCGACGACGGCGAATCACTGGGTGAAGACCGGTCCGCACATCATGATCGTGGGCGCCGATGCCAGCTTCTACGATTCGTATCCGAAGTCGCCCGATCCGGTCACGACGCAGCCCTACGTGATGTGGGCGGGAACGCCGTATCAGCACCTGATGGCACCCGTGAAGTAGTTTCGTTGGCATCCGGAAGCATCGCTGAGCCCCTGTGCGATGCAGGGGCTTAGCGTGCGACGGACTCCGTTGTGCTTCCTCGTCAGCCTGCTTTCAACAGATCCATCAGGATCGCGGTTTCCGCAGCGATCGCCGCCTTGATCGTCGGTTCGCGCACCGGCGCCCACAGCGGCGAATGCACGCCAGGCAGCGGGATACCGGTCTTGCGCGAGTCCTCGAGTTTGGCGGCATCGACCGCGCCGACATGCAGCAGCACGGACTTCACGCCGGCCAGTCCGAATTGCGAGAAATCCTCGCCGCCCATCTGCGCGGGCATCTCGACGACCCGGTCGGCGCCGAGTTCGGCGCGCGCGGCGGCGACCATGCGCGCGGTGAGTTCAGGGTCGTTGTAGACGGCATCGGTGTTCGACTTGACCTCGATCAGCGGTTCGGCCGGCGCGTTCGTGGCCAGGGCCTCGCCCTTGGCCACGCGCGCGATCGCGGCGAGCAGGCGCTTCTGCACGGCCGGGTCGAGCGAGCGCACGGTGATCTGCAACTTGACCTGATCGGGAATGATGTTGGAGGCGCTGCCGCCGTGGATGCTGCCGACCGTGATCACCGCGGGATCGTTCGGATCGTTCTCGCGCGAGACGATCGTCTGCAGGCCCAGCACGATGCGCGCCGCGATCACCACCGGATCGATCGCGTTCTGCGGATAGGCGCCGTGACCGCCCTTGCCGTACACCGTCATGTCCAGTCCGGTCGAGTTGGCGCGGAAGTAGCCCGGATGGAAACCGATGGTGCCGGCCGGCAGGGCCATCTCGTCGTGCACGCCGAGCGCGTAGTCCGGCTTCGGGAAGCGCGTGAACAGGCCGTCGTGGAGCATCGCGGTTGCGCCGGCGACGATTTCCTCGGCGGGCTGCCCGACCAGCATCAGCGTGCCATGCCAGGCGCCGCGATTCTTCGCCATCAATTCCGCGGTGCCGACCCAGGCCGACATGTGCAGGTCGTGGCCGCACATGTGGCCGACCGGAACGGTTTCGCCGGCATCGTTCTTCGTCTTCGCCATACTCGCGAACGGCAGCCCGGTTTTCTCCTCGATCGGCAGCGCATCGAGTTCGGTGCGCAGCATCACGGTCGGTCCCGGGCCGTTCTTCAGGATCGCGACGACGCCGGTGCCGCCGACGCCCGTCGTCACCTCGTAGCCCAGCGCCTTCACGCGCGCGGCGAGTTCCGCGGCGGTGCGCTGCTCGTGGAAGCCGAGCTCGGGATGCTGGTGCAGATCCATGTAGAGCTTTTCGATGTCGGGATAGATCGCGTCCACCTGCGCCGGCACGGCCGCGTGGGCGGTAGCGCTCAGGGTGGCTGCAAGCAGCAAGGCGATGCGATTCATGGGTCGCTCCACGTCAGAAAATGGATCGGGAAATCCGTCGCGTACGATTTTGTCGGTTCGACCGGACGCCGGCTCATTCGCCACCGCCGTACAACGCCTTGCGCGGCGCGCCAGTGAGCTCGGCGGCGAGCTTGGCCGCCTGCGACGGCGGCAGGTGCTCGCTGAGTTTCGCGTACACGCGCCGGCCTTCGAGGAGCTTCGCATCGGATTCGTCGCCGACGCCGGCGACGATCACCACGAACTCGCCCTTGCGCTGGTCCGCATCGGACTGCACGCGTGCATGCAGCGACGCGAGGCCGCCGTCGAGCACGGTCTCGAACAACTTGGTCAGCTCACGCGCGATCGCCGCGGGGCGCTGTCCGCCGAATGACGAACCCGCGTCGGCAAGCATCTCCTCGATGCGATGCGCGGATTCGTAGAACACCAGCGTGCGCGATTCCGAGGAGAGCTGCGCGAGACGTGCACGGCGCGCCGCTGGTTTCGCCGGCAGGAACCCCTCGAACACGAAACGGTCGCTGGCCAGTCCCGCGACCGACAGCGCCGCGATTGCCGCGCAGGCGCCGGGGATCGGGCTCACGCGCACGCCCGCGGCGCGCGCGGCGCGCACCAGGCGGTAGCCCGGATCGCTGACCAGCGGCGTGCCCGCATCCGAGATCAACGCCAGCGATTCGCCGGCGAGCAGGCGCGCGACCAGCCGTTCCGCGATTTCGTTTTCGTTGTGTTCATGCAGCGCGATCAGCGGACGGTCGATGCCGAACTGGACGAGCAGCGGCCGGCTGTGACGCGTGTCCTCGGCGCAGATCGCCGTGACTCCGCGCAGGGTCTCGACAGCGCGTGGCGACAGATCGGCGAGGTTGCCGATCGGCGTGGCCACCACGAACAAGGTTCCGGGCTTCGCCGCCGTCATCACTCGCTCCACCGGCAGGACCGCCCTGCGCGTATCATCATAGCGTTCCGTTCAGGCCAGCGCGTCCGCATGAAACGCATCCTCGCCCTTCTCCTGATTCTCTTCGTCGCCAGCTGCGCCACCAACGAGGTCGTCCAGTTGCCGCCGGCCGCGCTGGACGCCGAGCACCAGCTCGCGACCGGTCATGCCCGCGAAGCTGCGCAGTCGTACGCGGCGCAGGCGGCTTCCGCGAACGGCGCGCTGCGCGACGTGCTGGAAGTGCGCGCGGCCGACGCTTGGCTGGTCGCCGGCGATACGACCTCCGCGCGACGCGCGTTCGTGGAATCGAACCCGAAGCATCTGACCGGCAGCGACGCAATCCGCTGGCGCCTGGTTGATGCGGAATTCGCGATCGCCGACGGCCACGCCACGCTGGCGGCCGCGACGATGAACGTCCCCGACGCGGCGGTTCCGCAATCCCTGCGCGCGCGTTGGCATCGCGCGCGCGCGACCGCGCTTGAGTCGGTCGGCGATGGCTTCGGTGCGGCCGCGCAACTGGCGCTGCTCGAATCGCTGCAATCGCGTCGCGATGCAGCCGCAACGCGCAAGCGCATCGGCAAGCTGCTCGGCGCGCTCGACGACACCACCCTCGCCCGTGATGCGGCCGCGCTACCGCCGGGCCATCCGCTGTACATCCACGCCGGACGGATGCTGACCGCGCGCGGACTGCCGCTGCCGCATCCGTATGCGCGCGGCAGCGGATTCATGGCGGACAACACGCGTCCGCCAGCCGACGAGGACGGTTATCGCCCGCCGCTCAAGCTCGCGTTGCTGCTGCCGGGTACCGGGCCGGTCGCGGCCGCGGGATCGGCGGTGCGCGACGGATTCATGACCGCGTACTACACGGAAACCCGGCGACGCCCGGAGGTTCGCGTCTACGACAGCGCCGATACCGCCGGCGGCGCGGTCAAGGCCTACCGCAAGGCGGTGGACGACGGCAGCGATTTCGTCGTCGGCCCGCTCGGCCGCGAGCAGGTCGCAGCGGTGTTCGACGAAGCCGACACGCCGGTGCCGATCCTCGCGCTAAACCACACGACCGAGTCCGCTCCGCCGGGCAGCGCGAGCTTCTCGCTCGCGCCCGAGGATGAGGGCGCCGCCGCTGCGCAGCGCCTGCTGGGCAAGGGCGCGCGCCGTACGATCGCATTCACCGCGAAGGACGACAACGCGGTGCGCGCGCTGTCCGCGTTCCGCGAGGCCTACGCGCAGCGCGGCGGCACGATCGTCGCCGAGGCGGTGATCTCCGATTCGGGTCCGAATTACGCGACGGCGCTCCACAGTGCGCTGGAAAAAACCGGCGGCGACTACGACGCGATCTTCCTGGCGCTCAAGGCGCCCGCCGCGCGCCTGCTCGCGACGCAATTGCCCGCGAACGGCTTCCGCGCCGTGCCGCGCGTTTCGACCTCGCTGATCCTGTCCGGCGGCGGCAACGCGCGGCTCGACCAGGAACTCGACGGGATCGAGTATCCCGAGCTCGCGTGGCTGCTGCATTCGGTCGGCGGCATGCCGGATGCGGCAACGTTGGGATCGCACCTGCCGAGCGCGAAAGGCGGCGGCGCACGGCTGTTCGCATTCGGCGCGGACGCGTATCGTCTCGCCGCGTATCTGGAAGCGCTGGCGATCAACCCGCAGGCCAGCGTGCGCGGCGCGACCGGCGAACTGCGGATCGACGGCCTCGGCAACGTGCTGCGCGATTCGGACTGGGCCGTGTTCAGCGGTGGCCATGCGCGGCCCGTGCAGGACGGCGCGCTGCAAACCGAGCCCGTGCGTCGCGACAACCCGCGCGGCAGTCCTTGATCGCTACGTGAAGCAGCGTGGCTCGGATGTGGATCGCAAGGCCGCGGGCGCTGCCTGGGAACTCGCCGCGCGCCGGCATCTGGAAGCGGCCGGGCTGCGCACGTTCGCGACGAACGCGCGCTATCGCGGCGGCGAGATTGACCTCGTGATGCGCGACGGCGATGCGGTCGTGTTCGTCGAGGTCCGCTATCGCCGCAGCGGCGGGTTTGGCGGCAGCGCACCCTCGGTGGACGCAACGAAACAACGCAAGCTTGTGCTCGCCGCGCAATGTTTCCTCGCCGAGCATCCCGAGTTCGCACGCACGGCCTGCCGCTTCGACGTCGTCGCGGTTGACGGCGCTGCCGATGCGCCACGCGTGGAATGGATCCGCAATGCCTTCGACGCGGCCTGAGCGCGTTACCATCGTCTCGTGAGCACGCTCTCCACATCCCAACTCGAGGTATTGCGTGACGCGCTCGGCCGCGACGGCCTGCTGACCGATGTGTCGGAATGCCTGACCTACGGCTACGACAACTCGCGGATGCAGGCGATGCCGCAGGCGGTCGCGCTGCCGAGGACGGTCGAACAAGTCCAGCAGCTCGTGCGCATCTGTCGCGAAGCGCGCGTTCCCATCGTCGCGCGCGGACGCGGCACGAACACCACCGGCGCGTCGGTGCCGGTCGAAGGCGGCGTGGTCGTGAGCTTCGAGCGCATGGACCGCATCCTTGCGATCCGTCCCGCTGACCGCGTCGCCGTCGTCGAGCCCGGCGTACTCAACGGCGCATTGCAGGATGCAGTCGCAGCGCACGGATTCTTCTGGCCGCCCGATCCCACCAGCGCGCCCTGGTGCACGGTCGGTGGAAACCTCGCCTGCAACGCCGGCGGGCCGCGCGCGGTAAAGTACGGTGCGAGTCGCGACAACGTGCTCGCGCTGGCGTTCGTGGATGGCCGCGGCGAGCTGATCCGCTGCGGCGCACCGACCACCAAGGGCGCGAGCGGTTACGACCTCACGCATTTCCTCGTGGGCTCCGAAGGCACGCTGGGCCTGATCGTCGAGGCGACCTTGAAGCTCGTGCCGAAACCGGAGGCGCGGCGCAGCCTGCGCGCGCTCTACCGCGACGTCGATGCCGCCGCGGCCGCGGTCGCGCGGCTGATGGCGCAGCCGGTCGCGCCGTCGATGCTCGAATTCATGGATGCCGGTTGCGTGAAACTCGCGCGCGACGTCGGCGGCGCGGATATCCCCGATGCGGGCGCACTGCTCATGATCGAAGCGGATGGCGCCGCAACGCAGCTCGACTTCGCGGTCGCCGCGTTGTCGCGCGCGGCGCAGGGCGATGGACTGATCGCGCTCGACGTCGCGCCGGACGAGGCGGCGCGCGAAGCGCTGTGGTCCGCGCGCAAGGCCCTGTCGCCCGCGCTGCGCACGCTCGCGCCGGGCAAGATCAACGAGGACGTGGTGGTGCCGGTCTCCGCGATTCCCGCGCTGGTCGCGCGCGTCGGCGAGATCGCGCAGGCCATCGCGCTGCCGGTATTGAGCTTCGGCCACGCCGGCAACGGCAACCTGCACGTGAACATTCTCTACGACCCGGCGGATGCGGATCAGTCCGCACGCGCGCAGCGCGGCATGCACGCGCTGTTCGACGCCGTGCTCGCGCTCGACGGCCAACTCTCGGGCGAGCACGGCATCGGCATCGCCAAGCGCGACTTCATGGCCAAGGCGCTGCCGCCGGCGACGCTCGCGTTGATGCGCGCGATCAAGGCGCAATTCGATCCCGACGGCCTGCTCAACCCCGGCAAGCTGCTGCCGTGAAACTCGAGGCGCTGCTGAAGAAGGTCCGCGCCTGCAGACTCTGCGAGCCGCATCTTCCGCTCGGCGCCAGACCCGTGCTGCGCGCGGGAGCAGACGCGCAATTGCTGATCGTCGGCCAGGCACCCGGCACCAGGGTGCACGCGAGCGGCATCCCGTGGAACGACGCCAGCGGCGATCGCCTGCGCGAGTGGCTGGCGATGGATCGCGACGCGTTCTACGACGAGAACCGCGTCGCGATCGTGCCGATGGGCTTCTGCTATCCGGGCAAGGGCAAGGGCGGCGACATGCCTCCGCGCCCGGAATGCGCGCCGATGTGGCATCCGAAAATCCTACCGCTGCTGACGCGCGTGCGGCTGGTCCTGCTGATCGGCCGTTACGCGCAGGAGGCCTACCTCGGCGATCTGCGCCGCGAATCGCTCACCGACACCGTGCGCGACGTAAAACGCTACCTGCCGCGCTACTTTCCCTTGCCGCATCCGAGCCCGCGCAACCAGCTCTGGCTCAAGCGCAATCCCTGGTTCGAGGCGAAGATCCTGCCGTTGCTGCGCAAACGCGTCGCGCAGGCGTTCGCGGACGATTCAGCGGTGCAGAACAAACGCCGCTGACTGCATCGCAATCAGCGCGTAGACGCCGGCGATGACGTCGTCGAGCATCACGCCGAGCCCACCGTGCACGCGGCGATCGGCCCAGCGCACGGGCCAGGGTTTCCAGATGTCGAACAGCCGGAACAGCGCGAAGCCCGCGAGCATCCAGATCCAGCCAGCCGGCGCTGCGATCAGCGCGATCCAGACGCCGACGAATTCGTCCCAGACCACGACCTGCGGGTCGCTGATGCCGCTGCGCTTCACGACCCACTGCGACGCCCGGACGCCGATGACGAACGCGACGATGACCACTGCGGCGTAGTACGCCGTCGGCAACGCGCGCATCCAGAGCCACCACGGCAGCAGCGCGGCAAGGCTGCCCGCAGTGCCAGGCGCGACCGGCGAGAGTCCGCTGCCGAATCCGCTCGCGATCCAACCGAACGGATGGCGCAGCAAGACCGATGCGGAGAGGGACTGCGGGCGGTTCATGCATCGCCTCCTGCACGGAAATGCTCGTAGCCCGCGGGTTCGGGAGCGTGCATGCTGCCGTCGGCTTCGCGCAGACGCAGGCCGGATTGCGTTTCGACGCGACCAATTCGCGTCGCGGTGACGCCGGCTGCGATGGCCGCAGCCAACACGTCCTTCGCCGATGTCGGCGATGCGGTGAAACACAGTTCATAGTCGTCGCCGCCGCCGAGTTGCAGCTCGCGCCGTGCCGACGGATCGAATGCATCCGCGAGAGCGTCGGATGTCGGCAGCGTCGCCGGTTCGATCTGCGCGCCGAAACCACTGGCGTCGAGGACATGGCCGAGGTCGGCCAGCAATCCGTCGGAGACATCGATGCAGGCGCTCGCGATCCCGCGCAGGGCAAGGCCCAGCCCGACCCGCGGCGTCGGACGATCCAGCCGTTCGCGCAACTGCGAATCCATCGGCAAACCGTCGCGCCATTGTCGCAATGCCCCCGCCGCGTCGCCGAGCGTGCCGCTGATCCAGATATCGTCGCCGGGTTTCGCGCGGTCGCGCCGCAACGCCGCATCGGGTCGCACGAAACCATGCACGGTGATCGTCATCGACAAGGGACCACGCGTGGTATCGCCACCGACGAGCGCCACGCAATGCTCGGTCGCGAGCGCGAGGAAACCATCGAGGAACACGTCCAGCCATGCGCCATCCGACTGCGGCAACGCGAGATTGAGCGTGCACCACGCCGGTTCGGCGCCCATCGCGGCGAGATCGGAGAGATTCACCGCGAGCGCCTTCCAGCCGATGTCGTACGGCGCGGTGTCGTCGGGGAAGTGCACTCCGGCATTGAGCGTGTCGGTGCTGACGACGAGATCGTGCCCGACGGGCACGCGCAGGATCGCCGCGTCGTCGCCGATGCCGAGCATGACGTCGTCGCGCGTGCCGGCACGCGAACGGATGCGTGCGATCAGATCGAACTCTTTGTTCGTCGCGGCCACCGCGTCAACGCGTGCGCGACGCGCCCGCCTCGGCGGCCCGCCAACTCGCAGCGGCCTTGTCGAGCACGCCGTTGACGTAGGTGTGGCCTTGGTCGGCGCCAAAGCGCTTGGCCGATTCGACGGCTTCGTTGAGCACAACCCGGTACGGCACGTCGATGCGATACAGCAGCTCGTAGGCGGCGATGCGCAGGATCGCGCGTTCAATCGGATCGACGGTTTCGATGCCGCGATCGAGGAACGCGGCCAGTTTCGCGTCGAGATCACCGATATGCTTTTCGACGCCACGCACCAGGTCCTCGAAGTATTCGAGATCGGCGACTTCCATGTCCTGCTCGTGCTGGAACTCGGCGATCACCTTCGCGATCGGCGACTGCGTCATCTGCCAGGCGTAGAGCGCCTGCAGCGCGCGGCGGCGCGCACGCGAACGCGCGGCAGGATCGATGCCGTCGGGTCGCGCGCGGCTCATGGAAGCTTTCCGAACAAATGACTCATCTCGATCGCGACCAGCGCGGCCTCCTCGCCCTTGTTGCCGTGGCTGCCGCCGGCGCGCGCGAGCGCATCCTCGTGGCGTTCTACGGCGAGCACGCCGTTCGCGACCGGCACGCCCGAATCCAGCGCGACGCGCATCAATCCGCGCGCGCATTCGTCGGAGACGTGCTCGTAATGCCGCGTATCGCCCTTGACCACGCACCCGAGCGCGACGACCGCCGCGTAGCGATTCCCCCGCGTGATGCGCGCCGCGGCCTGCGGCAATTCCCAGGCGCCGGGCACGCGCAGCACGTCGAGCGCGTCAGGCGCGACGCCGTTCGCGGCGAACGCACGTCGCGCGCCGTCGACCAGCGCATCGACGATGCGCGGGTTCCAGCGGCTGGCGAGGATGGCGAAGCGCGCGCCTGCGGCGGCGTTCAGATCGCCTTCGATATGGGTCATGGATGCGTCCGGTTCCGGTGGCGCAGTTTAACCGCTGTGCGGCGATTCGACGTATTCGACGATCTCCAGCCCGAAGCCGCCCAGGCCCACCTGCCGGCGCGGCGTGCCCAGCACGCGCAACCGGCGCAGGCCGAGGTCGGCGAGGATCTGCGCGCCGGTTCCGTTGTACCTCCACTCGTTCACGGCCGGCGGCGGCTCGCGCGACGGCGACTGCCGCAGGCGTTCGAGCAGCGCGTCGGGCGCGACGGTTTCCGACAGCGCGACCAGCACGCCGCTGCCCGCCTCCGCGATCGCGCGCAGCGCGTCGGCCACGGGAATTCCGAAATCCGCGCGCTGCCAGTGCAGCATGTCGGCGAGCGGATTGCCGACGTGCACGCGCACCAACGTCGCTGCGTCCGCGCTGGCCGTTCCGCGCACCAGCGCGAAATGCAGCGCGTGGCTGAGGCGGTCGCGATACGACACCAGCGTGAACGCGCCGAACGGCGTCGCGATCTCGCGCTCGTCCACGCGTTCGATCGTGTGTTCGGTCGCGAGGCGGTGGCGGATCAGCGCTTCGATCGAACCCATCTTCAGTCCGTGCTCGCGTGCGAAGGCCTCGAGCTGCGGACGCCGCGCCATCGAACCGTCGGCGTTGAGAATCTCGACGAGAACGCCGGCCGGTTCCAGCCCCGCGAGCCGTGCGAGATCGGAGGCTGCTTCGGTGTGCCCTGCGCGGCTGAGCACGCCGCCGGGCTGCGCCATCAACGGGAAGATGTGGCCGGGCTGCACCAGATCGTGCGGCCGCGCGTCGGGCGCGACCGCGGTGCGGATCGTGTGCGCGCGGTCGTAAGCCGAGATGCCCGTGGTCACGCCCTCCGCCGCTTCGATCGACACGGTGAAGTTGGTGTGGTGCTGCGAGGTGTTCGCGCTGACCATCGGCGGCAGCGCGAGCTGGCGACAGCGTTCGCGCGTGAGCGCCAGGCACACCAGACCGCGTGCATGCGTGACCATGAAGTTCACATCGCCCGGCCGCACGAGCTCGGCGGCCATGATCAGGTCGCCCTCGTTCTCGCGGTCCTCGTCGTCGACGATCACCACCATGCGGCCGGCGGCGATGTCCTCGAGCAGTTCGGGAATCGTCGCGAAGCTCATGGCGACACCTCGCGTGCGGCCAGCAAGCGTTCGACATAGCGCGCGACCAAGTCAACCTCAAGGTTCACTTTTCCACCGACATTGGTCTGCGCAAACGCGGTGTTCGCCAGCGTATGCGGGATCAGCGCGACCTCGAATCCTTCCCCGTCCACCGCATTGACAGTCAGGCTGACGCCATCCACGCAGATCGAGCCCTTCACAGCGACGTAGCGCAGCAGCTCGCGCGGCGCGCGGAAACGCCAGCGCTGCGCGCGCGCATCCCCGGCGATCGAAAGCACTTCACCGACGCCATCGACGTGCCCCGCGACCAGATGCCCGCCGAGACGATCGATAGCCAGCATCGCGCGCTCGAGATTCACCATCGCGCCGGCCTCGAGTGCGCCGAGCGTGGTGCGCGCGAGCGTCTCGTTCGACACATCCGCAGAGAATCCCTGCGCGTCGTATTCGACCACCGTCAGGCACACGCCCGATACCGCGACGCTTTCGCCGGCGAACACATCGTGCATCGGCATCGCTCCGACCGAGACGTGCAGGCGCAGATCACCGCCGTGCGATTCGCGCGCGGCGATGCGGCCGACGTCCTGGATCAATCCGGTGAACATCATTTCGGTCCCAGTATCAGTCGTAAATCCGGGCCGACCGCGCGCGTTTCGATCAAGCGCAGATCGAGGCGATCGGCCATCGTCGCCGCGTCCCAGCCGCCGAACAGGGGCTTGCCGCGCGCGCCGAGCACGGTCGGTACGACGTAAATCAGCAGTTCGTCCACGAGCCCGGCCCGCAGCAACGCCCCGCAGAGCGTCGCACCGGCTTCGGTCTGCACTTCGTTGACGCCGCGCTCGGCGAGCACGCGCAGCACCGTCGGCAGATCGAGCATGCCGTTCTGCGCGGGCACGGCGACGCGATCGCGTTCGCGCAGGTATTTCGGAATACGCGCCTCGGGTGCGTGCAGCAGCAGGGTCGGCGCGGCATCGTCGAGCACGCGCGATTCCTCGGGGATCGCCAGGCCCGGATCGAGCACCACGCGAAGCGGCGGTACGAACGGCGCGTCGTCGTCCATGCGCACGGTGAGCTGCGGATCGTCGTTGAGCATCGTCGCGCTGCCGGTGAGCAGCGCGCCCGAACGCGCGCGCCAACGGTGCACGTCCGCGCGCGCGGCTTCCGAACTGATCCAGCGCGACTCGCCGCTTGCGAGCGCGGTGTCGCCGTCCAGGCTCATCGCGAGCTTCACGCGCAGCCACGGCCGGCCGCGCTCGATGCGCGAGAAGAACCCGCGATTGAGTGCGCGCGCCTGCGCCTCCATCAATCCGGTTTGGACCACGATGCCTGCCGCGCGCAATGTCGCGAGACCTTCGCCGGCGACCTTTGGGAACGGATCGCCGGACGCCGCCACCACGCGCGCTACACCGGCTTCGACAAGTTGCGGTGCACACGGCGGCGTACGACCTTCGTGCGCACAAGGCTCCAGTGTCACGTACGCGGTCGCGCCACGGGCGCGATCGCCCGCGTGCCGCAATGCGTAGACTTCGGCGTGCGGCTCGCCCGCGCGTTCGTGGAATCCTTCGCCGACCACTTCGCTGCCATGCGCGAGCACGCAGCCGACCATCGGGTTGGGTTTGGTCGTGTACGCGCCGCGCTCGGCCAGGCGCAAGGCGCGCGCCATCAACGCATGGTCGTTCGCGGAGAAAACCGGAACCGGCGCAGCGGACATCAACGCTTCGCCTTGAGCGGCTTCTCGGGCTCCGGTTCGTCGAGCAGCGGCAGTTGCAGGCCTTCGAGCTGCGGCAGGTCGCGTTCGAGGCGTTCGATCTCCAGCCGGAATGCGTGCACGTCCTCGAAGCGACGGTACACCGACGCGAAGCGCACGTAGCCGACCTGGTCCAGCGGCTTGAGTTCGTTCATCACGAACTCGCCGATGCGTCGCGAGGCGATCTCACGCTCGCCGCTCATGCGCAGCGCGTGGATCACGTGGCGCACCGCGATGTCGATCTGTTCGGGCGAAACCGGGCGCTTTTGCAGCGCGCGCTCGAAGCTCACCCGCAGCTTCGCCTCATCGAAGGCCTCGCGCCGGTCGTCGTTCTTCACGATCGTCGGGAGCTTGATCTCGGCGTTCTCGTAGGTATTGAACCGCTCGTTGCAGGCCGGGCACTCGCGCCGCCGCCGCACGGTGCTGCCGTCCTCGGTCAACCGCGAGTCGATCACGCGGGTGTCTTCGTGCTGGCAGAACGGGCAGTGCATCGAAGCAGTTCAGCTGTGATAAGTGAAGGGGACTAGGAAGGCGACGCGGACTGGCTTGTTGTCACAGGATGCCGGCGTGAATCGGATCACTCTTGCGGTATCCACGGCGGCGGTCGCGGCACCTTGATCGGTTGCGCAGAGCGCATTTGCAGATGCAATGGTTCCGTTCGCATTGAGCTGTACAAGCACGAGCGAGCTGGCTGTCCGGTGAGTCCCGGCGAGATCACGCGGATATTCAGCGCGATCAGGAATCGCAGATTTCTGTGGGAGCCTGCAACCCTTTCCAAGAGTCCAGCCTGCGAATAGCGTGTGAACCTGGTCGCGGCCGAGCAATGCGCGCGATCCGTTCGAACAGGCCCCTCTGTGCCAATCGTAGTGAACGGCATCCGTAACAGTCGTGGTGTTCCAGAGCGGAGCCATTGGCGCTTTCGCGACCGCTTGCCTATGCTCGAACCCGATTCGCACGAGCGTCGAGACGATGCTCGAGATAGCCACAAGCAGAACGGGAAACATTGTTCGCTTGTTCACAGGGCCTCTTCAACCGTAGACGGGATACTGACGGCACTGCAACGTGACATTCTCGCGCGCCTCCGCGATCACGCGCTCGTCGTTCGGCGCGTCGAGTACGTCGCAGATCCAGTTCGCGAGCGCGACGCAGTCGGGTTCCTTGTAGCCGCGCGTGGTCACCGCCGGCGTGCCGATGCGCAGGCCCGAGGTCACGAACGGCGAACGCGGATCGTTCGGCACCGCGTTCTTGTTGACCGTGATGTGCGCCTTGCCGAGCGCGGCCTCGGCGTCCTTGCCGGTGATCTCGCGACCGATCAGGTCGAGCAGGAACAGGTGGTTCTGCGTGCCGCCCGAAACGATCTTGTAGCCGCGCGCGATCATCGCGTTGGCCATCGCCTGCGCGTTCTTCGCGACCTGCTGCTGGTAGGCGGTGAACTCGGGCTCCAGCGCCTCCTTGAACGCGACCGCCTTGGCGGCGATCACGTGCATCAGCGGGCCGCCCTGTATGCCGGGGAAGACGATGCTCTGCAACTTTTTCACGAGATCCTCGGACGGATTCTTCGCGAGCACGATGCCGCCGCGCGGGCCGCGCAGGGTCTTGTGCGTGGTCGAGGTCACGACGTGTGCGTGCGGCAGCGGACTCGGATACACGTCCGCGGCGACAAGTCCTGCGACATGCGCCATGTCCACGAAGAAGATCGCGCCGACCGAATCGGCGATCTGGCGCATGCGCGCCCAGTCGATGAACTGCGAATAGGCCGAGAAACCGCCAACCAACATCTTCGGCCGGTGCTCGCTCGCGAGGCGCTGCACTTCGTCGTAGTCGATCAGGCCTTGGTCGTTGACACCGTACTGCACGGCGTTGAACAGCTTGCCGCTGATGTTGACCTTTGCGCCGTGGGTGAGGTGGCCGCCGTGCGCGAGCGACATGCCGAGGATGGTGTCGCCCGGATTGAGCAGCGCGAGATAGACGGCCTGGTTCGCCTGCGAACCCGAATGCGGCTGCACGTTCGCGTAATCGCAGTCGAACAGCTGCTTGACGCGGTCGATCGCCAGCTTTTCGGCGACGTCCACGTACTCGCAGCCGCCGTAGTAGCGCTTGCCCGGATAGCCCTCTGCGTACTTGTTGGTCAGCACGCTGCCCTGCGCTTCCAGAACGCGCGGGCTGGCGTAATTTTCCGACGCGATCAGCTCGACGTGATCCTCCTGGCGCTGCCGCTCGTTCGCGATCGCCTGGGCGAGTTCGGGGTCGAAACCTTCGATACGGCAGTCGCGAGGGAACATCGGGGGGCCTTTGCGCGTGGGGAATCCGCAAAGTGTAGCGTTGACGCGGGTTTGCGGCCACAAGCGGTAGCGTTGGCGACGCGCTTGCGGGATAATTCGCGGCATTCCCCGACCACTCCGGTCGCCCGCCCCGCGGGCTGGCCGCGTCACCCTGCGGAGCGTGCATGCAGTACATCTACACCATGATCGGCGTGTCCAAGGTCGTGCCGCCGAAGCGCGAGATCATCAAGAACATCTCTCTGTCGTTCTTCCCGGGCGCCAAGATCGGCCTGCTCGGCCTCAACGGCGCGGGCAAGTCCACCGTGCTGCGGATCATGGCCGGGGTGGATACCGACTTCAACGGCGAAGCGCGGCCGCAGCCGGGCATCAAGATCGGCTACCTCGAACAGGAGCCGCGACTGAATCCGGAACACACCGTGCGCCAAGCCGTCGAGGAAGGCGTCGGCGAACTGCTGCACGCGCAGGAATTGCTCGACAAGGTCTACGCCGCCTACGGCGAAGAAGGCGCCGATTTCGACAAGCTCGCGGCCGAACAGCAGCGCCTGGAGGCGATCCTCGCCGCAGGCGACGCCGATACGCTCGAACACCAGCTCGAGATCGCCGCCGACGCATTGAACCTGCCGCCGTGGGACGCGGTGATCGGCAAGCTCTCCGGCGGCGAGAAGCGCCGCGTGGCGCTGTGCCGGCTGCTGTTGTCCAAGCCCGACATGCTGCTGCTCGACGAACCGACCAACCATCTCGACGCCGAGTCGGTGGAATGGCTGGAGCAGTTCCTCACGCGCTTCCCCGGCACCGTGGTTGCGGTCACCCACGACCGCTACTTCCTCGACAATGCCGCCGAATGGATCCTCGAGCTCGACCGCGGCCGCGGCATCCCGTGGAAGGGCAACTACAGCGACTGGCTCGAGCAGAAGTCCGAGCGCCTCAAGCAGGAGGAGTCGCAGGAGAAGGCGCGCCAGAAGGCGCTGCAGAAGGAACTCGAGTGGTCGCGGCAGAACGCCAAGGGCGGCCGCAGCAAGGGCAAGGCGCGCCTGCAGCGGCTCGAGGAATTGCAGAGCGTCGATTACCAGAAGCGCAACGAAACCAACGAAATCTTCATTCCGCCTGGCGAGCGTCTCGGCGACAAGGTGATCGAGCTCAAGAACGTCAGCAAGAGCTTCGGCGATCGCCTGCTGATCGACGACCTGAGCCTCACCATCCCGCCGGGCGCGATCGTCGGCATCATCGGCCCGAACGGCGCGGGCAAATCCACCCTGTTCAAGATGATCACCGGCGCGCTCAAGCCCGACAGCGGCGAAGTGACGATTGGCCACACGGTGAAGGTCGCCTACGTGGACCAGAGCCGCGAGAAGCTCGAAGGCAACAAGAACGTCTGGCAGGAAGTGTCCGGCGGTTCGGACATCCTCAACATCAACGGCATCGAGATCCAGTCGCGCGCCTACATCGGCCGCTTCAACTTCAAGGGCAGCGATCAGCAAAAGCTGGTCGGCACCTTGTCCGGCGGCGAGCGCGGACGCCTGCACCTGGCCAAGACGCTGCTGCAGGGCGGCAACGTGCTGCTGCTCGACGAACCCTCGAACGACCTCGACGTCGAGACCCTGCGCGCGCTCGAAGACGCGCTGCTCGAATTCCCGGGCTGCGCGCTGGTGATCTCACACGACCGCTGGTTCCTCGACCGCATCGCGACGCACATCCTCGCCTTCGAGGGCGACTCGCACGTCGAGTTCTTCCAGGGCAACTACCGCGAGTACGAAGAGGACAAGAAGCGCAGGCTGGGCGAGGAAGGCGCGAGGCCGCACCGGCTGCGTTTCAAGGCGCTGAAGTGATACATCGGCCATGAACTTCGTCGCCGCCCTTCGCGAACGCTGGAAGACCGCCGACTCGCTGGTCTGCGTCGGGCTCGATCCCGAGCCCGCGAAGTTTCCCGCGCACCTGCGCGACGATCCGGACGCGGTATTCGCGTTCTGCCGGGACATCGTCGATGCAACCGCGGAATTCGTCTGCTGCTTCAAGCCGCAGATCGCGCACTTCGCCGCGCTGGGCGCGGAAGATGCGTTGCAGCGACTGATTACCTACATCCACGCCGCGCATCCGGGCGTGCCGGTGATCCTCGACGCCAAGCGCGGCGACATCGGCAGCACCGCGCAGAACTACGCGACCGAGGCCTTCGACCGCTATCGCGCCGACGCGGTGACCGCGAACCCCTACCTCGGCCGCGATTCGGTGCAGCCGTTTCTCGATCGCGCCGACAAGGGCGTGGTGATCCTCTGCCGCACTTCGAACGCGGGCGCGGGCGATTTCCAGGACTTGATGATCGACGGGCGTCCGCTCTACCAGCACGTCGCGCAGTCTGTCGCGCGCGACTGGAACGGCCACGGCAACTGCGCGCTCGTCGTCGGCGCGACCTGGCCCGAGCAGTTGCGCGAGGTGCGCGCGATCGTCGGCGACATGCCGCTGCTGATCCCCGGCATCGGCGCGCAGGGCGGCGACGTCGAAGCGGTCGTGAAGAACGGCGCGACCGCCGATGGCACCGGCCTGATCGTCAGCTCCTCGCGCGCGATCCTCTACGCCAGTTCCGGTGCGGATTTTGCCGATGCCGCGCGCACCGCCGCGCAGGAACTGCGCGACACCATCAACCGCTATCGCTGAGTCGATCTGTGCAGCAACGTGCGCGGTGCAACGATCAGGAAGTAGTGGGTCCACAGCGCGCACCACAGCAGCGCACGCATCGGCGGCGATGTCTGCTTTGCTTCGAACTTCGCGAAATAGCGCCACAGCCCGCGGTGCTTCTGCCATTCGACCCAGAGCGGCCGGCTGCGGCTCGACACGCCGCGCAGGTGGGTGACTCGAACGTCGTTCGCGATTGCGACTACGTAGCCCGCTGCGCGCACGCGCCGGCACAGGTCAAGGTCCTCGGCGTGCAGACGGTAATCCGCGTCGAAGCCGCCTACCTCGCGAAACACCGCGGTCGGCATCAGCATCAAGGCGCCCGAGATCGCATCCACCTGCTGCAGCGGCCTGCCGTCGCTCGCGACGTGGAGCGTTGCGCGCGCGCCGCCGGCGAACAGGATCTCCCGCAACGAGGGGTCGCGCCGGCGCGACGCAGGATCCTCGACGCCATCGGCGTCCTCGAGCACACAGCCTAGCGCGCCCAATTTCTGCGCAGTCGTCGCGTGCGCCAGCATGCGCTCGAACGTGCCCACCTCGACGAGGCAATCGGGATTGACGAACGCGAGCCACGGTTGCGCGCAACCGGCAGCGCCCTGATTGCAGGCGAAGGCGAAGCCCGGATTGTCCGGATTGGCCTGCAGGGCCACGCGTGCTTCGCTGTGAACGAACGGCGTGAGCTGCGCGACCGTGGCGTCGTCGGAGCCGTTGTCCACCACCACGATTTCCACAACGCCGCGCGCGGCGAGCAGTCGTTGCAGGCAATCGGCGATCGTGCTCGCGCTGCGGTACGCGACGACGACCGCGCGGACTCCACCTGCTTCGATCAGTCCCGGTTCGTTCACGCCGAGCGCCCGCGCAGTTCGCGCCGCAGCGCCTCGATCTCGGCTTCGAGCTCGGCGATGCGCGTGCCGCCGGCGATGGTCTTGCGCACCTCGGCGTTGTAGTGCGCATAGACGCTCTCGGCCGCATCGCCGTACAGCGACAGCGCAGGCAGGCCGTCCAGCGCCTTCGCATCGCGCGCGCAGGCCGCGAGGTAGTACAGCGGCGGATAGGCGAAGCCTTCGCGCAGCGCGTCGCCATCCTGCACCCGGACCTGTGTGGCGCCATCACCATCATCGAGTGCCCATAGTGCCGACTGGAACAGCAGTTTCTGCGCATACAGCCGGCGCGCGGGGAAGCGCGCGGCAAGCATCGCCTCGAATTCGTCGCGTTCGAGCTCGCGCACGTGGAACGGATTCGGCTCGGCATCCGCGTTGTAGTTGCACTTGTCGGGCGTGGAGATCAGCAGCACCCCGTCTTCGGCAAGCAGGCGAGCGAAGCCGTCGAGCAGTTTCTCCTGCGCGGCCAGATGCTCCAGCGTCTCGAAGCTCACGATCAGATCGAAGCTGTGCGCCTGCAGATCATCGAGCGCGGTGACGTCGGCTTGCAGGAAGCGCAGGTTCGAATGCGATCCGTAGCGCGCGGTCGCGTGCGCGACCGATGCCGCATCGATGTCCACGCCCGTCACCTGCGCGGCAACCGGCGCGAGCAGCGCGCTGCCGTAGCCCTCGCCGCAGGCCGCGTCGAGCACGCGCCGGCCTTTCGCCAGCGCATGCGCGAACGCATAGCGGTGCCAGTGCTCGTAGGCGATCTCGCGCACGCACTCGGGGGTGAAACGTTCGCCGGTGAATGGCAGCGCGTCGTCGGTCATGTGGGGCTCCGATCCTTCATCGCCACTGTACCGCTAGTCGAACAGGCTGCGCTGCTCCTGCGGCGAACGCAGCAGCTCCAGCCGCCGCGAAATGCGTTCGCGCAGCGGCCGCAGCGGGTCGGCGAGGATGAATCCGGCGACGCGTTCCTGGTAATCCGGCCAGCGCGTGAGCAGGCGCCGCATGTTCTCGCCGCCGGGCTTTTCGCCCAGAGGCCCGAACGAGGCATTGCCCGCGTGCACCACGTAGGCGTCGTCGCAGAGCACGTTGCGCCAGCCGACGCCGGCCACGCGCAGGCAGAAATCGTTTTCCTCGCCGTAGCCGCGACCGAACGTGGTCGCGTCGAAGTCGCCGACCTGGCGCAGCGCGGCGCGGCGCACGTACATGCAGAAACCCACGCCGGTCGGCAACTCCGGATACTCGGGGGCGCCCGCGCTCGCGCAGGCGCGGGCAACGCCGTCCGGGTCGTCGGGTACCGGGTTGTCCTCGCACATAGCCGGGAACGAGCAGATTTCCGCGTTGTTCGACCACGGCGTGATCGTCGCGATGCGCGCGTCGCTCGCCGCGCAGGCGGCGATGCGCTGCAGCCACCCCTTCGTGGGAATCGTGTCGGAGTTGAGCAGCACGACGTCGGCGGGATCGGTTTCGGCGAAGGCGCGATTGACGTTCCCAACGAAGCCGAGGTTGCGCGCGCGCACGACGACGCGCGCGTCCAGCTGCGTGCACCGTTTCCAGTCCGCCACCAGGCGCGCGATGCGCGCGTCGGTGGACGCGTCGTCGGCGACGTGCACGCGCGCGCCGGCCGGCAGCGTGCGATCGAGGCCCGCGAGGCACGCGTCCAGCGCGGCCAGCGCATTGAACACCGGCACGATCACGGTCGGCAGCGCGGACATCGTTCCGGTCACGATGTTCCGGTCATTTTCGACCAGCGATGCGCAAGGCGCACCATGCCCATCTCTCGGCTCGCGCCGCGGATCACGAGGTCGCGCTCGGTGGTGCCGAACAGCCGCACGCCTTCCGGATCCAGCGGGTGCACGCGCAAGTGGTAGTGGCCAGGCAGCAGCGGCAGCGCATCGAAGTCGATGCGGTAGCGGAAGCGTCCGCCGCCGAGCGCTTCGGGCACGGCGGCGTCCATGTCGCTGGATACGCCATAGACCGGGCTGCCGTCCGCGCGCACGATCCCGACCAGCACGGTCGGCGCGCGGCCGTCGGCCGAGCGCAGGATGGTTTCCACGCGCAGCGGCGCGGATTGCGCAAGATGCCAGGGCGTGCGCGAGCCATCGCCGTCGAGCAGCACTTCCTCGACCGCGAACTCGCCCGGCTCGGCATGCGCGGACTGCTCGGCTTCGATCTGTTCGCGGCCCTTGGCTTCGTGCCAGGCGACATAGGCCTGCGTGACCTCGAACACGTCGCCGTGCGCACGCACGCGGCCGTCGGCAAGCCACATCGCCTGCTTGCAGAGCTTCTGCACGTGGTAGATGCCGTGCGAAACCAGCAGCAGCGTGCCGCCGCCTGCGAGGTAGTCGTCGATCCAGCGGATGCACTTGCGCTGGAAACTCTCGTCACCGACCGCGAGCACTTCGTCGGTGATCAGCAGATCCGGACGCAGCGCCGCGATCACCGCGAAACCCAGGCGCACGACCATGCCCGAGGAATAGTGCTTCACCGGTTCGTGAATGTAATCGCCGATGTCCGCGAACGCGAGGATCTCCGGCAGCTTTTCCTCGAACACTGCGCCGGACAGCCCGCGCAGCGCGGCCGACACGCGCACGTTGTCGAGGCCGCTGTATTCGGGGTGGAAGCCCGCGCCGAGTTCGAGCAGCGCGCCGATGCTGCCGCGCGTCGTCACCCTGCCCGCGCTTGGCGTGAGCACGCCGGTCACCAGCTTGAGCAGCGTGGATTTGCCCGCGCCGTTTTCGCCGATGATGCCCAGCGATTCACCCGGCCTCACGCGAAAGCTGATGTCCTCGAGCACGCTCGCGATGCGCCGCGGCGCGCAACCGCGCAGGATGTCCCAGAGCGCGTGCACGCGATCGCCGCGCTGCCCGACCACCGGATAGCGCTTGCACAAGTCGCTCGCTTCGACCAATGGTTGTGCGACAACCGGTGCGTTCACAGAAAATCCTCGATGTGCGGCTGCGCGCGCACGAACATCCAGCGCGCGAACAACAACGCCACCACCGCCACGAGGGCTGAATACGCGAACATGGACCAGGCGATCGCATCGCCCATCAGCGCCGCGCGCAGCGATTCGATCGGAGGCGCCATCGGGTTCCACGCGAGCGCTCGGCTCATCGCATCGGGAAGGTGGCTGCGTTCGTATAGCACCGGCGTGAGGAAGAAGCCCAGGCTCACCAGCTGCGCGACGATCTGCGCGGTGTCGCGCAGGAACACCTGCAGGGTCGCGAGCACGAATCCGGCCGCGATCGCGTACGCGCAAACCAGCGCGAGCGCGAGCAGCACGACCGGAAGGCCGGCGGCGTCGATCTGCAGGCGCAGCGCGAACAGGATCGCGAGCACGACGAGATAGCCCGCGAGATCGTAGATCGCGGTGCCGGCCATGCGCGTGAGCACGAAGTACGAATGCGGGATCGCGACCTTGCCGATCATTGCCGCGTTCTCGGTCAGCGCGGTCGTTCCGCGCAGCAGCGCATTCGCGAACAGCTGCCACGGCCACAGGCCGAGCGCGAGAAAAGCCGCGTACGGAAGACCGTTGCCGCTCGCGCGGCCAGGCAGCAGCTTGGTGAACACGAGCGCGAGCACCGCAAACTGCAACAACGGCTGCAACAAGCCCCAGGCCCAGCCGATCAAGGTGCCTTGGTGGCGATCCACCATCTCGCGCTTGAGCAGCGCGCGCAGCACGCCCGCGCCGCCTGCGCGCGCGCGCGCCATCACTTGGCCTTGGGCGGCTGCCGCAGGGGTTCGAGTGCGCGGAAGCGGCTGCCGTATTCGTCGGTGAGCCGGCGCGCCTCGGTCGGATCGCGGATCACGGTTGGCGTCACCAGCACCAGCACTTCCTCGCGGTCGTCGTTCTTGCTCTGCGTGCCGAACAGGCTGCCGATCACCGGAAGGCGGCTCAGGTAAGGCACGCCGCCACTGCCGACGCTACTGGTCTGCTTGATCAGGCCCGCGAGCACCACGGTCTCGCCGCTCTCGACCGCGACCGAGGTCTTGATCTTGCGATTGTCCACGCTGATGTTGCCGGCGATGGTCGGGCCGCTCGCGCTCGGCGAGGACACGTCCTGGGTGATGTCCATGAACACCATGCCGTTGCTCGCCACGCGCGGCTTCACCTTCAGGCTCACGCCGGTCTGGCGGAACTGCACCTGGCTGATGGTGTTGTTCTGGTCGGGGATGGGATTGCTGCCGCCATTCGGATTGAAGATCGTGCTCGCGACCGGGATCTGCGTGCCCGAGTTGAAATCAGCCTCGGAATTGTTGCGCACCACCAGCGAAGGCGCCGACAGCACGCGTACGTTGGTGATCGAATCCAGCGCGTGGATCACCGCGAGCGTGTTGTGGCCAAGGAAGGTCCAGCTCGCACCGGGGTTGGCCGGATCGGTCGAGGGCAGGATGCTGCCCGCGATCGGGCCGAGGCTGTGGCGCGTCGCGGCGAGGTTGCGCAGGGTCGGATCGGGGATTGCGTTCTGGAAATACCAGCTCACGCCGTAAGCAAGGTCGCCGGTGAGCTTGACCTCGACCACCTGCGCCTCGATGTGCACCTGCAGCGGCATCGCGTCGAGGCGGTCGATCGCGCGGCGGATGGATTCCCACTGCGCGGGCGTGGCGCGCACGAGGATGGAATTGCTGTCCTCGACCGCGGTGATGCTCACGCTGCCGGAACCCTGCCCACTGGAACCCGCATTGCCCACGCTGCCGCCCTGGCGTCCCTCGATCGCATCAGCGGCATTGCGCATGGCTTGCGCGGTCGAGGGAATCCCGTTCTTGTCGTTGCTGTAGGTGGTGACTTCGACCGGCTCCAGGCCGGGCATCGTCGAAACCTGCGGCGCCTGCTGTGGCGCCGCGTTGCCGTAGAGCGTGCCGAGCTGGTTGGACAGGTCGGTCGCCTTGATGTTCTTGACCTCATAGACGTACAGGCGCGGCGTCTGCCCGTCGCCCTGGTCGAGGCGGTCGATCCAGGCCTGGATCTCGGTGAGGTACTTCGGCTGCGGCGTGATCACCAGCACCGCGTTGATGCCTTCCAGCGGCATGAAGCGGAACATGCCCGCGATCGGCGTCTTGCTGTTTTCGCCGAACGCCTTTTCCAGCGACGTCACCATGCGCGCCGCGTCGGTCTGCTGCAGCGGATACACGCCGACCGACATGCCCGCGAGCCAGTCCACGTCGAAGATCTGCACGGTGCGCTGGTAGTTCTCCAGCTCCGCGCGCGTGCCCGCGAGTACGATCAGGTTGCGCGCCGAATCGGCGCTGACGATCGCGCCGGTGCGCGCGTAAGGCTTGAGCAGCTTTTCCATCTCGGTCGCCGAGATGAATTGCAGCGGCACCGCGCGCACTTCGTAGCCGCGTACGCCGCCGATCGGGCTCGTGCGCGGCCCGAGGTTGCCGGTGGTCAGCGCCTGGTCGGCCGGCACGATGTTGTAACGGCCGTCGGCCCAGACCATGCGCGCGTTGTTCCAGCCCAGCACCATTTCCAGCAGCGACAGCGCCTGGCTCGCATTGACCGGATGCGGCGTCGAAAGCGTCACCGTGCCCTGCACGCCAGGCGCGATCACGTAGTTCTTCTGCAGCAGGTCGCCGAGGATCGCCTTGACGACCGCGTGCACCGACTCGCCCTCGAAGTTGAACGTGGTCTCGCCGCTGCCCTCGTTGTCCACGCCCGGCGACGCGGCCGCGCCGGCGTTGATCGTCTGCCCGGTTCCGGCATGGATCATCGGCGGCTGTTTCGGCGGCGGCGCGTTCTCGAGCGCGCCGGAGTCGTCGGCGCTGATGCGCGGCGCGGGCGCGGGCAGGCTCGCGGCGCGATCCATGCGCGGCGTCGGCGCGTCAACGCAACCAGCAAGTGTCGTCAACACCGCAACGAGCACGAGTGTCGCGAACCGGTTTCGTGCTTCTCGGATGCGCGCCCGGTTCGGCGACACGGAATAATTCATCGGGTTCATGTTCGATGGCGTCATTCGATTCACTCTATCGTTTTCCGTTCGGCGACGGTTGCAAGTCGTTCTGGGCCTGCGCCTCGCGGCGGCGCTGCTCGATGCGCTGGCGGATCATTTCGGCCTGCCTCGAGGCGTTCGCGGCGGCATTCGCGGCGTCGCCGGATGCGTCGGGCGGCGGCGCTGCGATCGGTTGAAGCGGCATCGCCGGTGCGGCCGGGTTCGTGATCGTCTGCGGCGACACTGCGTTGCCGTTCGGCGCGAACGCGGCGGTGTTCGGTTGCGGCGGCGCGCCGAGCGCACCGCTGGCGACGACCTCGGGGGTCAGTCCCATGCGCGTGGGCATCTCGCCGCCCTGGCCGTTATAGACGCGCAGTTCCAGCGTGGTCTGCCCCTGCCCGCTCTCGAACACCGCCGAACGCGGTGACAACGAAACCAGTTTCCAGCCCGAGTACGGGCCGTCCAGCGTTTGGCCCTGCTTCGCGCGATAGCTCGCGTGGGTCTGCGCGTCCTGCACGATCGCCATCTGCACTTCGGGCGTGATGATCACGCTGGTGAGCACGACGTTCAGCGGCTGTGCGTTGGAGTTCTGTCCCGGCACGTGCACGGCGATCGGCTTGCGATCCGGATAGAACAGCGGGCGTTGCGATGCCGCGGCATAGTTCTCCGGCGGGCCCAGCGCCGGCGTCGTCGCCGTTTTCGCGATCGCGGGCAACGGCGCGACTTTGGAAGGATCGTCCGCGAGCAGGCGATAGCGTCCGCCGAAGCCGAGCAACGCGATGACCGCGCACAGCAGCGCCCAAGCCGCGATGCCGACCCACAGCCAGCCGCGCGCGTCGAGCCTAAGGCTGCGCATCGCCGCCTCCCGCGTTCGCGTTCGCGCCTGCCGTGGCCGCATTCGCGTTCGATGCGCCCACGCCCGGGCGCAGGTAGCCATAGACGTCGAACGCGATGTCCAGCGGTCCGCTGGTTTCCGGCGCGCCGTTCGCGGCGAACCCGACCCGGCCGATGATGTTGAGGTTGCCCACGAACAATTGCGGTCGGCCGCTTTCGAGCGAATGCAGCAGCGCGGAGAACTCGCTCATGCCGCAGAGCAGGCGCACCTGCACGACCACGCGCTGGTAGCGTTCGGGCGCATTGTTCGGCGTCGGCGTGCGCTGGGTGATGCTGCAACTGCCGTGGTCGGGGCTGACCGCGCCGACTTCGGTTTCGATGCGCTGGCTCAGGCCCGCCTGCGCCAGCTCGACGCTGGCCTCGGGCAGGAACGCGGGATTGTCCTGCTCGCTCTTGCGCAACTGCGCGAGGCGCTGCTCGATCGCCGGGCGCTGCTGCGCGAGCATCCGGAAGCGCAGTTCCTGCTCGCGCAACTCGTCCATGCGCTGGCCCATCGCGAGCATCGGCGAAGTCCACCACCAGTGCAGGCCGATCGCGTACGCGGCGGCGAGTGTGAGCAGCAGCAGGCCGATCGCGGACCAGCGGCTGCGGCGGGCGTTCGCGTCGCGCGGCATCGCTGGCGTCGCACGGTTCCCGCGCAGCGCGGATTCGCCAGCGCCCGCGACGGGCGCCTGCTGCGGCGCGGTGTTTTCCGCGCCGGCCGCGGGTTCGACGGAACGATCAACGCGCGGCTGGCGCATGCGCGTCTCCTGTCGTGGCCGCCGCAGGCGGTTTGGGCAACTCGGCGACCAGGGTGAACCGGTCGCGCTTGCTCGCGGCATCCGGTTGCAGGGTCCCGCTGAGCGCAGGCGAATGCAGCACCTGCGAGGATTGCAACTGCGCGACCAGGCCGGGCGCGTCCGCGCTCAGGCCGGTGAGATAAACCTGGTTTTCCTGCTCGCTGAAGCGTTCCAGGTAGGTGTTGTCCGGAATGCGCGCGGACAGGTCGGCGAGCACCGCGAGCATCGCCGGCGTCGCCGCGCGCGTGCGCGCGAGGAAATTCGCGCCGTCGGCGGCATCCTGCAATTGCCGCGACAACGCGCCGACCGCGCGCGCCTTCTGGTGCTGCGCATCGACTTCCGTGCTCAGCCGCTCCAGCGCCGCGCTGCGGTTGTCGAGTACGCGTTGCAGCGCGAACAACAGGGCGACGATCGCGATCGCAGCCAGCCCGGCGTGCAGCCAGACCGCGCTGCGGTCGGGCGGCTGCCGGCGTTCGGGCGGCAGCAGGTTGCAGTGCAAGGGCGTGGCGTCCGCGCCGGCGTCCAACACGTCCACGCCGGCCAGTTCGTCGGCGAGCGCGCCCAGCGGCGCGAGTGCGGCCTCGAATTTTTCCTTCGGCATCACAAGCAGTTCGACCTGCGCCATCTGGCTGGCGTCGTGCACGCCGAGCAAGCGGCTGTCGAAGACGACCTGGTCGGCGCGGAACGGCGTCTGCCGGTCGAGCTCGTGCGAAACCACGTCGCGCAGGCGTTCGATCGCCGCCGCGGGCAAGGTGATCCGTCGTCGCAGCAAAGCCGCGCCCGGCAGCAGCAGCCAGCGCGGCCGGTGCACGCGCTGCGGACCGAGCGCGGCGTCCACGCGATGGTCGAGCGCGCGTTCGGCTTCCAGCGGCAGGCGTGCGAGCAGCGCATCGCGGCCGGCGCCTTCCAATCGCACCTGCAAGGCGTCGGATTCGATCACGTACAGCACGCGCGCGCTGCCTTCGGCGAACAGGGCGCGCCACGACGCTGGCAGCAAGGCCGCGAGTTCGCCGCGCCACCAGCCCAGGAAGCGATGCAGCGCGCTGCGTTCGTAACGCGTGCGCACGCGTTCGAACGAAGCGCCGAACCGACCGGCGATGGATTGCGTTGCCGCCATCAGTAAGCCTCTCCTTCCCGCCACTGCAGGGGCACGTACAGCTGCCCGAAGGGACCGGATTGCGAAGCGCGAACGATAGCATCCACGGTCAGCTTCGTGCCGTCGCGCAGGCGCACCTGGCTGGAAATTTCGTAGGTGCCGGTACCCTGCTGGACCACGAACGGCTGCCCGTTCGGCAACCCCGGCGGCGCGCCCGGACCGCCGGGTTGCCACGACTGGCGTTGCCCGAGGAAGGCCTTCGCCGCGCCCTCGTTCATTCCCAGCGCCTGCAAGACGGGGCCCGGCGCGAACGTCGGACTCGGATCGCCGCCCGCGTACACGGTCACGTACGGTTCGAGCTTCTGGTAGGTCGCAAAATCCATGCCGAGCACGCGCTGCAATTCCGACACCGTCTCGAACGGCAGGTTCTTGGCGCCGTACGGCAATCCGGCCGCTTCGTAGTCGCGGGTTTCAGCGCCGCCCGGCGTGACCAGATCGTCGGGGTCGCGGTAATCCACGATCGCCGCGGCCAGCTCGTGCGCGTGCGGATCGGCTACGCCGATCGCGAGCAGCAGCCGCGCGAGCAGTTCTGGAGAGGCGCTGTTCAGGTCCACCTTGCCCGACTCGTCCTGCACGCGGATCGCCAGCTTTGCCTCGCCGAGCGCGAAGTCGTACTTGCGGCCGTCGGGCACCCAGCGCCGCGCGTTGTCCGGATACGACATCCGCAGCGCCGCGTACTCGATGCCTGCGCGCGCGGCCTGCTTCGCGACCAGCGCGGCGCGCAACTGGTGCGCCTGCAGGGATTCGATCCGCGCGCTGCGCGCGAAGCCGCCGATCAGCGCGGTCAACAGCACCAGCAGCCACAGTACGAGGATCAGCGCGATGCCGCGTTCGCGGCGCGAATGGGCGATGCGCATCGTCGCTGCCTTCACGGGCCGCCTCCCGGTTTCACCGGTGCGATGCCGTTCGGCGCGACCACGGGAGGATTCGCGCCGTTGTCGGAATCCTCGGCGCGCGCGCGCGCGAATCCCAGCGGCAATGCGGTGGCGAACTCCGGCCACGCACGCACCGGATCGGCGAAGCGCAGCCGCAGCCGGACCTGCAACGGCAATTCGGCGGATCGCTCCCACGTTTCCTGCCAGCGCCCGATCTTCGCGTCCGCGCCCAGCGCGCGGTATTCGAAGCGTCCGTCGGCGATGCCGTCCAGCAGTTCCTCGACCGGTTGCTTCGCGTCGTCCGCAAGCGGTTTTTCATTGACCAGCATCGCATACGAAAACAGCAGCCGCCGGCCGCTGCCGTCCTGCGACGGCGCGAGCTTGAGCGTGAGCACGTACGGGCCGCCGCGCGACAGGTAGCCCGGCATGGACGCGACGAACTGCACCTGGTCGCGCGTGCCCTTGAAGTAGCTGACCTGCTGGCTCTGGATATCGCGCTCGAGCACCAGCGGCTGGGCGGACTGCAACATCCGGTAGAGAAGCCCCTGCACCGCGCGCAAGTGCTCGTTGCGCGACGCGGCCAGATCCGAACGGCGAACCGATGCGGTCGCCGAATGCAGGCACGCGAACGCGATCGCCAGGCCCAGCGCGAGCAGCATCGTCGCAAGGACGATTTCGATCAGCGTGAATCCGCGCTGCCTCGCCGCGTTCATGGCGCATTTCCCTGGGGCGGCGCATACGCGCGCAAGGTTTCCACGCGCAGGTTCTGTTCGCTGCCGCGCGCGCCCCATTGCATCTGCAGCAGCACGCGGTAGATCTCGTTCTGGTTCAGGCCTTGGAGATTCGGGTTCGTGTAGGGATCGCCGCGCGCGGGCGCGGGCAACGGCGGCTGGAATTTTTCGACGTCCAGCGTCCAGCGATAGCGGCCATGCTCGAAATCGCCCAGGCTGCGGCCGGGCTGCAGGCGTTTGTCCGCGCCGAGCGTGTCGAGCAGGCTTTGCGCGTACAGCGCCGCCTGGGTCGATTGGCTGGAACGCCCGATCGAACGCACGCCGCCGGACAGGATCGCGAGCAGCACGGACAAACCGGCCGCGAGCAGGCCGAACGCGACCAGCACCTCGATCAGCGTGTAGCCGCGTTGCGCGCGGGCGTTCATGGCGAAGTTTCCTGCAGGCGCGCCACGCTGACTTCGCCGGTGAGCCAGCGCACATCCACGCGCCAGCCTGCGCCCTGCGTGCCCAGGCTGATGCGCCCTCCGGTCGCCGAACCGTCGGGGAAGAAGCGGATCGCCGCTTCGCGCGCGCCGCGCTGTTCCTGGCGCACGCCGTCGAAACGTACCTGCAGCCATTGCGGCAGCGTGCCATGGCGGTTGCCCGGCGCGGTCCAGCGCCGCCTGGCCAGGTCCATCTCGAAGCGCTGCGGCGCGCCGGTGATCAGCGCCTGCGCGCGGGTGTAGCGCAGTTCGTTCGCGATCGTGCGCGCGGCTTCGCGCAACTGGCTGCCGCTGCGACCGACGCCGAGCAGGCCGAGCGTGACCGTCGTCGCCGCGGCGATGATCACGAGCACGAGGATGAGTTCCAGGATCGTGAATCCGCGCGATCGCATCGCCGCCCTCATCCCGATCGCAGCACGCATCGCCGCCGCGTCACTGGTGGCGGATGTCGGCATCCACGCTGTCGCCGCCGGGCTTGCCGTCGCGGCCGTAGCAGACCAGGTCGTAGGGGCCGTTCGTGCCCGGCGCGTGGTATTCGAGCGCATGGCCCCACGGATCCTTGAGTTCGGCCTCCTTCGCATACGGACCCAGCCAGCCGGCGGCGCCTGCGGGCGCCTTGACCAGCGCGTCGAGGTTCGGCGGCAGGCTGCCCACGTCCTGCTGGTATTGCTCGACCTTGCTCGCGACCGTTTCTATCTGCGTCTCTGCCAGCTTGTGCTTGGCGCGATCCGCTCCGCCGAAGATGCGGTTGCCGACGATCGTCGCGATCAGTCCGATCAGCACGATCACGACGATGATCTCGATCAGCGTGAAACCCCGCGCGGGCCGCGCGGTTCGGGCTTGCTTCATCGGTGCGGCATTCGTTGGTTTCATGTTTCGTTCAACCTATGGAGTTGGTGAGGTCGTACAAGGGAATGATGATCGAAAGGATGACGACGCCGACGACCAGGCTCATCGCGATCGTCAGCGCAGGCACCAGCGCGGAAAGGAAACGGTCCATCGCCTGCGCGGTTTCGCGGTCGAAGGTGTCGGCGACCTTCAGCAACATGCCGTCGAGCTCGCCGGATTCCTCGCCGACCTGCACCATCTGCAGCGCGAGCCGCGGGAACAGCGCGCGCCGCGCGAGCGCGTGCGACAAACCGCTGCCGGTCTTGACCTCCTCGGCGGCGACATCGAGCGCCTCGGCAAGGATGCGGTTGCCCAGCACGTTGCGCGCGATCGCCAGCGCCTGCATCAGCGGCACGCCGTTGCGCAGCAGGGTGCCGAGCGTGCGCGCCAGGCGCGCGGTCTCCATCCGCAATACCAGCGAGCCCAGCAGCTTCTTGCGCAGCATCCATGCGTCCAGCGCGTGCCGCCAGGCCGGATCGCGGCGCTTGCCGTCGAGCCACCACAACAGCGCGGCCAGCGCGATCGGCAGCAGCCACCAGTAGCCGCCCACCAGATCGCCGACGCCGAGCACGACTTTGGTCAGCAACGGCAACTGCGCGCCCAGGCCTTCGTACATCTGCTTGAACTGCGGCACGACGTAGCCGAGCAGGAACAGCAGCGCGAGCGAGATGATCGTGACCAGGATCGCCGGGTAGATCAGTGCGTTGATCACGCGCGCACGCAGGCCGCGGCTGCGCTCGAGATATTCGGCCAGGCGTCTGAGCGTTTCGTGCAGGCTGCCGCCGACCTCGCCTGCGCGCACCGTGCTGATGTACAGGCGCGAAAACACGCCGTGCTGCTGTTCCAGCGCGGCCGACAGCGAGCTGCCGCCGCGGACGGCATCGCGCACGTTCGCGATGATCTTCTTCGCCTCCGCGGATTCGGGCAGGTCGAGCAGGATGCCCAGCGCGCGATCCAGCGGCTGGCCCGCGCCGAGCAGCGTGGACAACTGTTCGGTGAATTGCAGCACCTGCTCGGCGCCCATCGTCTTGCGTTCGAACCAGCTCGTCCAGCTCGCGCCCGAGCCAACTTCTTCCGCGCGTTTGGCCTCGACCGGAATGTGCCCGGCTTCCTGCAGGCGACCGATGACTTCCTCCGCGCTTGCCGCCTCCATCTGCCCTTGCAGCGATTCGCCGCTCGCGCTCAGCGCCTGGTAGCGGAACTGCGGCACGTCAAGCTTCCTGGCAAACGCGCAGGACTTCCTCGATCGTGGTCAGGCCCTGCAATGCCTTCATCAGACCGTCTTCGTACATCGTGCGCATGCCTTCGATGCGCGCGGCGGTTTCGATCTCGGCCATGCCCGCGCGCTGCATCACCAGGCGCCGCAGGGTGTCGGTCATCACCAGGAACTCCATGATCGTGGTGCGGCCGAGGTAACCGGTCGGCGTGAGCGCGGACGGTTTCGGCCGCCACAGATGGATCGTTCCTTCCGGCTGCAGCTTGCGCAGGCCGAATTCCTTGATGACCACCGGCAGCGGCTCGTAGCGCTCGGCGTGCGTGGGTTCGAGCCTGCGCACGAGGCGCTGCGCGAGGATGCCGTTGACGGTGGACGTGAGCAGATAGTCCTCGACGCCCATGTCGAGCAGGCGCGTCACGCCGCCGGCGGCGTTGTTCGTGTGCAGCGTCGAGAGCACGAGGTGGCCGGTCAGCGCCGACTGGATCGCGATGCGCGCGGTCTCCAGGTCGCGCATTTCGCCGATCATGATGATGTCCGGGTCCTGGCGCACGATCGAGCGCAGCGCCTGCG
>CAYUXZ010000016.1:0-55583 GCA_964449135.1 uncultured Gammaproteobacteria bacterium | reverse complement strand
GGCGCGCAGCGCGACCTCGGTCTTGCCGAAGCCGACGTCGCCGCAGACCACGCGGTCCATCGGCTGCGGCAGCGCGAGGTCGGCGATGACCGCCTCGATCGCCTGCAACTGGTCGGACGTTTCCTCGAACGGGAAGTTCGCCGCGAACGGCTCGTAGAGCGCGCGATCGACGCGGATCGCGAGCCCTTCGCGCGCATGGCGCCGGGCCTGGATCTCGAGCAGTTCGGCGGCGACGTCGCGGACGCGCTCGGCGGCCTTCTTCTTCGCTTTCGCCCATTGCTCGCCGCCCAGCGAATGCAGCGGCGCGGTTTCAGGCGACGCGCCCGAGTAGCGGTTGACCAGGTGCAACTGCGCGACCGGCACGTAGAGCTTGTCGCCCTTCGCGTATTCGATCTCGAGGTATTCGCCGCGTTCGCCGCCGGCTTCGAGCGTGATCAGCCCGCGATAACGCCCGATGCCGTGGTCCTCGTGGACGATGGGATCGCCGATCGTCAGCTCTCCAAGATCGCGGATGATCGTTTCGGGATCGCGTCCCGCGCGCCGGCGCCTGCGCACGCCGGGCGCGCGCTCGGGATGGAACTGGCGCTCGGTGAGCACGCACAGCGCGGGTTCGGTGAGCGCGAAGCCGTTCTCCAGCGGCGCGACGCCGATCGCGAAGCGCGCGTTCTCATCGGCGAGGAAAGCCTGCCAATTCGCGACAGGTTGCGGGGTGAGAGCCGCTGCGGCGAACTGTTCGAGCAGCGCCTCGCGCCGTCCCGGCGAATCGGCGGCAACGAGCACGCGTCCGGGATAATTTGCGAGAAAACTCTTCAGCGCCGCGCAAGGAAGCTCGTTCTTCTGGGTCAGTGGCAGCGTCGGTGCGGGCTGGTCGCCGAGCGGTTGCGCTTCGGCGCGCCTGGGATGCGATTCGCCGCAGACTTCGACGCGGCGATGGCGGTTGAGCTGCTCACGCAGCGAATCCGGCGGCAGGAACAGCTCGCGCGGTTCGAGGATCGGTCGCTCGAGGTCGTGTCGGCGCTGCTCCCAGCGCTCGGTCGTCTGCGACCAGAACGTCTCGCCGGCATCCATCGCATCCTCGCCGAGCACGACCAACGCGTCGTCGGCGAGGTAGTCGAACAAGGTCGCGGTGTTCTCGAAGAACAGCGGCAGGTAGTACTCAATGCCTGCGGGAGCGCCGCCTTCCTTGAGGTCCTGGTACAACCCGCTGCGGCGCGTGTCGATGTCGAAGCGTTCGCGCAGCGCCCCGCGCACGCGTTTGACGCTGGCTTCGTCGAGCGGAAACTCGCGCGCGGGCAGCAGGCGCACGGATTCGACCAAACCCGAAGATCGCTGAGTCTCTGCATCGAAGCTGCGGATTGTGTCGATGACGTCGTCGAGCAGTTCGATGCGATAGGGCTCATCCGCGCCCATCGGAAACAGGTCGAGCAGTCCGCCGCGCACCGCGTAATCGCCCGGGTCGAGCACCTGCTGCACGTTGCGATAGCCGGCGGCTTCGAGGCGGCGCTGCTCGGACAGCAGATCGAGCTTCTGTCCGCGCGCGATCATCAGCGACTGGCCGCCGACGTAGCCGGGCGGGCTCAGTCGCTGCATCAGCGTCGCGATGGGCACGACGAGCACGCCGCGGCGTGTGCTCGGCAATCCGTACAGTGTCGCGATGCGCTGCGAGACGATGTCCGGATGCGGTCCGAACAGGTCGTAGGGCAGGGTTTCCCAGTCGGGGAAATGCAGCACCGGCAAACCGCCCGCCAGCAGCCGCAGGTCCGATTCGAGCGTGTGCGCGGCCTGGGTGTCGCGGGTCACCGCGAGCACGAGGCCGTCGTGCGTTTCCGCGCAGCGCGTGAGCGCGAACGCAAGCGCGCTCGCGCTCGCTGGCGCGCGCCAGTAGGCGCGCTGCTGGCCGGCTTTCGGCAGCGGAGGTGTGGGAAGCGGGGTCGCGGACATGAGCCGCGAATTCTAGCTCAGGCGGTCGGTCGAGCCGATGCCTTGCGTCTGCGGTGCGCGGAAGACAGCGGCAGGCGCACGCGCACGACGCCGGGCGCGTCGCGGGCTTCGCGGTGGAAGCCGAAGGCCTCGACCATGCGCAGCATCGTCGCGTTGTCCTCGAGCACGTCGCCGTGGACGGCGTCGAGTCGCCAACGCCGTGCCGTCGCGATCAGCTTCTTCAGCATCAAGCGGCCGAGTCCCTGGCCGGCGAGAAAATGCGAGACCAGGATCGCGAAATCCGCCTCGCGCGTTCCGGCTACACGCGACAGCCGTGCGACCGCACCGATCAGCGCCTCGCCCGGTGGCAGCGGCTCGGCGGCCACCAGCACGCAGTCGCGGCCTCGGCGCGGATGGACGAGCCTGTACAGATATTCCTCGCCCAGCGACTTCATCGGATGCAGGTAGCGAAGCCGGATTTCCTCGGGCGTGAGTAGCTCGAAACCGCCGCGGATCGGCTCGGCGTCGGCCGCGGCGATCGGGCGCAGCAGCAGCTCGCGTCCGTCGTCGAGGAGCAGACGTTCGTGCGAAGGCGTTGCGAGCCGTCGGCGTTTCATGGCCTTTGCCGGTACCGGATGGCGCATCATCGCGCAGGCCGGGCCGAGCGTGTGCTCGAATCGGCCGTCGTGCGCGAATCGCCGTTCCGCGGGTCGCGGCGGCGCGGATGCTACCATTCGCGCCTTGTCCGCAAGCCGCAGTTGCCATGTCCAGCAAGGCCGATTCGCTCAAGACGATCTTCTTCGCGCTGGGCGCGAACCTGGTGATCTTCGCCGCCAAGCTCGGCGCCGCGCTGTTCACGCGCTCGGGTTCGATGATGGCCGAGGCAGTGCACTCGCTCGCCGACTGCGGCAACCAGGTGCTGCTGCTCTACGGCGTCGGCCAGTCGCGCAAGCCGCCATCGCCGGACTATCCGCTCGGCCGCGGCCGCGAGATCTATTTCTGGTCCTTCCTCGTCGCGCTGCTGCTGTTCACCGTCGGTGGCGTGGTGTCGGCGTACGACGGCTGGCACAAGTTGATGCATCCCGAGCCGTTGACCCAGCCGTGGTGGGCGATGTTCGTGATGCTGTTCGCGATCGTCGCCGAAGGCCTGTCGATGCGCGCCTGCATGCAGGAAGCGAACAAGGCGCGCGAAGGCCGTTCGATCTGGAAGTGGTTCCGGCAGAGCCGGCAGAGCGAGCTGATCGTGATCTTCGGGGAGAACTTCGCCGACCTGCTGGGCCTGGGCGTCGGCCTGGCCGCGATCGTCGCGACGATGATCACCGGCAATCCGATCTGGGACGCGATCGGCACCGTCGTCATCGGCGTGCTGCTGGTCGTGGTCGCGGTGTTCGTCGCGGTCGAGGTCAAGGCGCTGCTGATCGGGCAGGGCGTGGAGCCGGCCGTGCACCGCGCGATCTACTCGTGGCTCAACAACCACGACGAGATCAAGACCGTATTCAGCCTGATCACGATGCAGATGGGCGAACAGGTGATGGTCGCGGTGCAGGCAGAGATGGACTTCGACCAGCGTGCCGACTCGTTGATCAAGCAGATCAACGGCATCGAGGCCGACCTGAAGAAGCAGTTCCCGCAGGTGCAGTGGATCTTCTTCGAGCCCGACGATTCGGATTGACGATCGATTGTGGCGTCTGCCTGCTATTCGCACAACGAGCGTTGTATCGGTTGACAACCGTAGTTGTGCACATGCACATCGTTGACAGCCCCCACAGCTCTGTGGCCATTTTTAGCTGGTATTCATGGGAAGAGTCATCGCCGGATTTCTGCTTGCCCCTCTCCCGTTTGGGCTGATATTCGGGGTGCTTGCAATAGTCGCACTACCATTGATGTACGTGTTCGCTCTCGTAATCGCTGTGCCACTATTCCTTCTATTCAGATGGTTTGGCTGGCTGCGCTGGGGTCATGCGATGTTGGTTGGAATTATCACCGCCGGAGTATTCGTTTTCTTTTATTCTGTAGTTGCGGACCCCTTTCACGTAGAAATTTATGGTCCCTCAAATTCGGTTGTCTTATTAGGCATCGGAGCTGGTATCGGCCTACTTTTCTGGGGAATCGCAATCTTTCAAAATCTCGCGTTCCCACAGCCTAGAGTCAATTGGTTTCTGGCGGCGGCGAGTGTTGCCGCGCTCGCGTTTGGTGCTTACGAATATCAGAAGTTCTTGACGCCGACCGATGCATTCGGCGTTGTGCTGAAAGTACCGACCGAAAGAGATTGGATCGTAAACCTGCCAATCCGCCTTGATTCAGGGGAGATCGTAAACGCGCGCGCGGCGTACGATACAGTCGCAAGACTATATGACGGGAGACATGTGTCTCTGGACACACGCCCCTCACTCTTTTCGCGTCACAAGCTCTACTTTGTAACGGGCTGTCGTGACAATTCGCTGTGTGAATGAAGATAAAGACATTCGGCGTAGGACGTTGCAAACCGTGTACAAAAACACACTGTAATGAACGACCGCTTCGGGTCGGGAGCGTCCACTGGCCAATAAGCTCTAATGTTCGCTTTCGCGCTTGAGCCACTCCAGCCGATGCGACGCGCCGGACTCGCCGAGCTCGGCGGCAAGAACCGGCAGCGCGGCGGCGATCTCGGCGTCGAGCTTCCACGGCGGATTGAGCAGCAGCATGCCGCTGCCGTTGAGGCGCAGCGGCGAATCGTCGGGGCGGACCAGCAGTTCGGCGAGCAGGATCTCCTGTGCAGGCAGCTTTTCGACCGCGCGCAGCCAGCGCTGCAGGCTGCGTCGCTGCTTGATCGGATACCATACCGCGAACACGCCCTGCGGCCAGCGCTTGAGTCCTTCGGTGAGCGCGGCGAGCACCGCGCCGAATTCGGCTTCCTGCGTCTCGTAGGGCGGGTCGATGAGTACGAGTCCGCGCCGTGGTTTCGGCGGCAGTTGCGACTTGATCGCCGCATAGCCGTCGCCGTGCTGCACGTGCACGCGACGATCGCGCTCGAACAGCGCGGCCAGCGCGTGCGCCTCGTCGGGCTGCGCTTCGAAGCAGACGAGCCGGTCGTCGGCGCGCAATGCCATCGCGGTCAGCAGCGGCGAGCCCGGATAGAGGCGCAGGCCGCCGTCGGGATTGCAGGCGCGCAGCGCGTCCTGGTAGCGGCGGATCGCGACTGCGTTCGGGTGGACCGATAGCAGGCGCAGCGCGCCGGCGTCGGACTCGGCGGTCTTGCGCGCGGATTCGTCGTGCAGCGCGTAGCGGCCGCGGCCGGCGTGGGTGTCGAGCACGACGAACGGCGCGTCCTTGCGCTTGAGCGCGTCGAGCATCGAGAGCAGGACCACGTGCTTGAGCACGTCCGCATGGTTGCCGGCGTGAAAGGCGTGGCGGTAGTTCATTGCAACAGTTTCCCACGCATGGCCGACGAACGTCAGCTTTGCAAACAGCCGTTCGCCCTGAGCCTGTCGAAGGGTGAACGGCGAGCGGCGTTCGTGGTTCGACAGGCTCACCACGAACGGGTTGATGTAGCTGCGCGTTATGGTTTGCAAGCGGCTATGCTTCCCGCGAACGGACCGCCGCATCATGAAACCCGACTCCAAGCCACACGTCCTGCTGGTCGAAGACGAAACCGGCATCGCCGACGCGGTGCTGTACGCGTTGCGCAGCGAGGGATTCGAGGCCAGCCATTGCCGGCTCGGCGGTGAGGCGCTCGCGCGGCTCGCGCAGGGCGGCGTGGACCTGGTCGTGCTCGACGTCGGCCTGCCCGATCGCAACGGCTTCGACGTCTGCCGCGAGCTGCGCCGCGACAGCGAGGTGCCGGTGATCTTCCTTACTGCGCGCAGCGCCGAGGTCGATCGCGTGGTCGGGCTCGAGCTCGGCGCCGACGACTACGTGGTGAAACCGTTTTCGCCGCGCGAGCTGATCGCGCGCATCCGCGCGCGCCTGCGTCGCAGCGGCGCACATCACGCCGACGCGGATGGCTGGAAGAAGATCGGCGCATTCGAGCACGACGCGGCGGGGCATCGCATCCGCTACCACGGTCAACTCCTCGCGCTGACGCGCTACGAATACGGCCTGCTCGCGATACTGCTCGCGCGGCCGCAGGCGATCCACACCCGCGCACAACTGATGGACGCGGTCTGGACCGACGCCACCGACAGCGCCGACCGCACGGTGGATGCGCACGTGAAGACGCTGCGCGCCAAGCTGCGCGCGATCCGTGCGGACGCCGACCCGCTGCGCACGCACCGCGGCGTCGGCTACGCACTGGAGGCTTGAGTGCGGCTCGGCCTGCGCATCTTCCTCGGTTACTTCCTGATCGTCGGTCTTGCGGCATGGCTGGTGATGAACGTCTTCGTCGGGCAGATCAAGCCGGGCGTGCGGCAGGCGATGGAGGACACGCTCGTGGACACTGCGAACGTGCTCGCGTTGCTCGCCGCGGACGATCTGCGCAGCGGACACATGCAGGACGGCGAGTTCGCGAAACGCGTCGGCGCGCTCGGCCAGCGCGACGTGCACGCGCGCATCTGGGGCTTCCGCAAGGACTCGCTGGACTACCGCGTCTACGTCACCGACGCGCGCGGGATCGTCGTGTTCGATTCCACCAACAAGGACGTGGGTCGCGACTTTTCACGCTGGAACGATGTATATCTGACGCTACGCGGCCGCTACGGTGCGCGTTCAACCGCTGCGATTCCCGGCGACGAGAATTCGACGGTGATGCACGTCGCCGCGCCCGTGATCTCCGACGGTCGCATCATCGGCGTGCTCACCGTCGCCAAGCCCAATCGCACGATCGCGCCGTTCATCGCGCGCAGCCAGCTCGCGATCCAGCGCTGGGGCCTGCTGCTGCTCGGCGTCGCGCTCGCGGTCGGCCTGCTGATCAGCCTGTGGTTCTCGCGCGAACTCGCGCGGCTACAGCGCTTCGCCCACGCGGTGACTGCGGGCGAACGCACGCCGCCGCCGCAGGGCAGCGGCGAGTTCGGCGAGCTCGGGCAGGCACTGGACACGATGCGCGAGCGCCTCGACGGCAAGCAGTACGTCGAGCAGTACGTGCACAGCCTCACCCACGAGATGAAGAGTCCGCTCGCGGCGATCCGCGGAGCGTCCGAGCTGTTGCTGGAGAACGTGCCCGAAGGCGATCGCCAGCGATTCGCGCGCAACATCCTCGATCACTCGCAGCGGTTGTCGCGGATGATCGACATGACCCTCGCGCTCGCGGCAGTCGAGCACCGGCAGACGATCGAGCAGCCGGAGGCCTTCGATCTTGTCGCACTCGCTCGCGAGGCCGCAGGCGAATTCGAGACGCCGCTCGCGGCTGCGGGCATCGCGCTGCGCATCGACGCGTCGGATGCGGCAATTCGCATCGCCGGCGATCGCTTCCTCGTCGGCCAGGCGATCCGCAACCTGCTGCAGAACGCGCTGGAGTTCTCTCCGCACGGCGGCGAGATCGTGGTGTCTGTCCGTGCCGAAGGTGGCGAGGCTTCGCTGAACGTGCGCGATCGCGGCCCGGGCGTGCCGGATTACGCCCTGGACAAGGTGTTCGACCGCTTCTATTCGCTGGCGCGGCCGGACGGCCATCGCAGCAGCGGGCTCGGTCTGTGCTTCGTGCGCGAGGTTGCGTCGCTGCATCGCGGCGAAGCGAGGTTGGACAACGCTCCCGACGGCGGTGCGATCGCAAGCCTGCGATTGCCGCTCGCCTAGCCCGCACTTCACACCGGCTTCATATTCGCTTCGTCGTGGACGCACCGACTGGCGCTAGCGTGTTCCCGTCGCCGCAAGGCTCGTCCGGGGAACGCAATGAAAGGTCTGTCGCTGCTGCTCAAGGCCGTCGTGATCGGATTCCTGATGCTCACGATCCTGATTCCGCTGGAGATGATCCGCGGCACCATCGCCGAGCGACAGAGCTACCGGCAGCAGGCGATCGCATCGGTCGCGCAAAGCTACGCCGGCGCGCAGACACTGGCGGGGCCGATTGTGGTCGTGCCGTACCTGGCCGATGTTCCGACTACGGTCAACGATGCGAACGGCGTTCCGCACACGCAGATCCGGGCCGAGAGCCGGCAATGGACCTTCTTCCCGAAGAGCCTGCATGTGGACGGCGATCTGATTCCGGACGAGAAGCACCGTGGCATCCACACGGTGCAGGTCTACGAACTCGACTCCAAATTCGACGCGCACTTCGATTTCACCGTTCCGAACGAACTGCCGGGCGCGACGATCCGGCAGATCGGCAGGCCCTACGTGAGCATCGGCATCGGCGACGTGCGCGGACTGATCGGCACGCCGAACCTTTCGCTGGACGGGCATCCTGCGCTGTTGCTGCAAGGCGGCAACAGCCTCGGCGAAGGCGTGCACGCGGATCTGCAGGCGATCGCCACCGGCGACAAGCGCACGCTCGACGTCGCGATGGATTTCCGGCTCGGCGGCACCGAGCGGCTGGCGATCGCGCCGATCGGCGACAGCAATCGCGTCGAGCTGCGCTCGAAGTGGCCTCATCCGGGATTCGAGGGACGATTCTCGCCGCAGAAACCCGAAATTTCCGCGGCGGGATTCCATGCGACCTGGGACATCTCGGCGCTCGCGGCGAACACGCAGGGCCAGTATGCCGACGGCGGCAACCAGAACACGAAGGACGGCGCGGACCGGATCGAGCTGACCCTGGTCGATCCGGTGAGCATCTACACGCAGGCCGATCGCGCGAGCAAGTACGGCCTGCTGTTCGTGCTGCTGACTTTCGTCGGCTTCCTGATGTTCGAAACGATCAAGCGGCTGCGCATCCATCCGATCCAGTACCTGCTGGTTGGCCTGGCGCTGGCGATCTTCTTCCTGCTGCTGATCAGCCTGTCCGAGCACATCGCCTTCGTCTGGTCGTACGTCATCGCCAGCGCGGCCTGCATCGGCCTGCTGGGCTTCTATCTCAGCCACGTGCTTCGCAGTCGCGCGCGCGGACTGGGCTTCGCGACAATGCTGACCGCCCTCTACGCCGTGCTCTACGGCCTGCTGGTCTCGGAGGACAACGCGCTGGTGCTCGGCTCGCTGATGCTGTTCGCGATCCTCGCCGCGATCATGGTCATCACGCGCCGGATCGACTGGTACCGGCTGGGGCAGGATCCGGAGCCGGAAGCTCCGCGCGACTACGCGACGCCGCGCGCACCGCTGCACGAACGCGCATCGGAAGGGTATTGATGCGGTCGGCAGGGCGCCGTGCGCGATCCATCCCCGTCGCGCGCGGCGTCCGGTCTTGTTTCAGGCGAATCGATCAACCCAGCCAGAACGTGCCCGGGCCCACCAGTACGGAGAGGAAGCCGATCACGCCGCCGACGAAGGTCGCGGCGAGCACGTCGCTGGGGTAGTGCACACCGAGCACCACGCGCGAGGCGGCGACGCTGAGGGTGAAGGGAATCAGCGGGATCGCGAGCAGCGGATAGTGATGCACCGCGACGATGGTGAACGCGACCGCGTGCAGGGTGTGTCCGGACGGGAAGCTGTACTCGTCGAGCACCGGCACCAGTGCGGTAATGCGCGTGTCGTCGTGGTAGGGGCGCGTGCGGTGCGTGCGGTGCTTGAGCCACTTGTAGACGATCAGCGCCACCGCGCCCGTGCCGGCCATGTGCGCCGAGGCCAGGAAGCCTTCCGACCAGCGCGCATCGAAGAGGCCGCGCTCGAGCACGATCAGGCCCATCAGCACGTACCAGAACACGCCGTTGCCGAGCCGGCTGACCGCCGAGAAGAACGCGCGCACGCCGCCGCGATGGCCCCAGCGGTTCGCGACCAGGCAGAGCCAGGTTTCCTGACGTGCGAAGCGGACCGGAGCGTTCATGCAGTGCTCCTTTGCGAGGAGACGCCGCTGAGCATCGAATCGAGCTGGTGCGAAACCGAATCCGGCGTCATGCCGGCGACCGCCGCGCGCGCGCGCTGGCCCATCGCCTTGCGCGCTTCGGCGTCCGCGACCACGCGCAGCACGGCTTCCTCGAACGCCTCGTGGTCGCCGAACGGCACCGCCGCGCCGTGCTCGCCATCGCGCAGATGCTGGCGCGCGGCGCCATAGTCGAAGGCGACCGTGGGCACCGCGCTGGCCATCGCTTCGAGCGTCACGTTGCCGAAGGTCTCGGTGAGGCTGGGGAACACGAACAGGTCGGCGCTCGCGAAATGTTGCGCGAGCTCGTCGCCGCGCTTGAGGCCGGTGAAGATGAAGTCCGGGTTCGCCGCGGCGATGCCTTCGCGCGCAGGGCCGTCGCCGACCCAGACGAAGCGCGCATCCGGGTGCGCCTTCTGCAGCTTGCGGTAGGAACGCACCGCGAGTTCGAGATTCTTTTCGGGCGCGATGCGGCCGAGGTACATCACCACCAGCGAGTCTTCGCTCGCGCCCCAGCCAGCGCGCAGCTCGGGATCGCGACGCGCGGGATCGAAACGCTGTGTGTCCACCGCACGGCGCAGCACCTGCACGTTGTGGAAGCCGTGGCCAGTGAGGAAGTTCGCCAGCTCGTCGGTCGGCACGATGGTCGCATCGGCCATGTTGTGGAAGCGGCGCATCCACGCGAACGCGGTATTGGTGAGGAAGGCCGCGCGGAAGTGCTGCACGTATTCGTCGAAACGGGTGTGGAAACCGGCGATCGAGGGCACGCCGAGCTTGCGCGCGGCGCGCAGCGCCGACCAACCCAGCGGGCCTTCGGTGGCGACATAGATCGCGTCCGGCCGCTGCTGTTTCCACAACGTGCGCAGGCGGCGTCCCGCGGGCAGTCCGAAGCGCAGGCCCGGGTAGCGCGGCAGCGGCATCCCGCGGACGAGGGTCTGGCTTTCCGCGCCGTTCTTCTCGCCGGATTGGCGGGGCCGGACAAGCTCGACCCGATGCCCGCGCGCGCGCAGCCCCGATTCCAGGGACTGCACGGTCAGGGACACGCCGTTGACTTCCGGCGGATAGGTCTCGGTGACGATGGTGTAGCGCATTCGGGGGAGTTTGGCTTTGCCATTCATCGAGATACACGATCCATCGGGCGCGTGCAACGATGATGACAGGCGTGTGACGTCGCGATGACGCCAGGCGGGGATTTCATTCTAACAGCGGCTGAACATGGCGATTTTTAACAAGGGCCCGAGCCCTGCACGACCGATTTTGGGGTCGCATGAGAGGATAGGGCCGAGCAGCCTGGGGAGGACGCTAACGGATGGCGAAGGACGGCAAGAAAACCCCGCGGCCCAGTCCATTGGAACTGGCATCGGACGTATTCCTGAAGATCTGGAGCCGCTGGGAGCGGGCCTACGGGCGCACCACCAGCGCGATCGCCTCGCTGCTGCGCTTCGGCTTCTTCCCGACGATCACGGTCTTGGTGCTTGCCTGGCTGCTGTGGGACTACGGCATCCCCGGCACGAGTTATGGAGGCACGCAACGCCTGTCCTCGGCCGAGGACTCGCTGTTCGACACGATCATCTCCAAGCGGCCGATCGACCCGAAATCGTCTGGCCGCGTGCTGATCGCGGAAATCGACGAATGCTCGATCGCGTATTTCGAGAAGAAGGGCGAGACCGGCTGGCCCTGGCCGCGCGACCGCCATGCGGATTTGCTGGTCGCGCTGGCCGACGGCGGCGCGAGTGCCGTCGGATACGACGTGCTGTTCCTCGACCCCGATGCGCAGCACGCCGACTCCGACCAGATGCTTACCCAGGTCGCTGATTCAGGTGTCCCGTTGTTCTTCGGCAACACATTCGACGCCAGCTCCACGCAGGGCGATCCGGTAAGCCGGTGGCCAAGCGCGCTGCCGCTGGTGGTGAAGCCGCACGATGCGCCGCCTGTGTCCGGGCGCCTGCCGTTCGATCCGGGCATGGCCAAGCGCAGTGGCACTTTGGATATCGGTCGAGCAGGTGATGCCGAGCTGCGCGACATGACGGTGTGGCAGCCCAAAGGAGACTGGGCGGTGCCGTCGATGCCCGCGCTGATCGCCGCGGAGGTCACTCACCACAAGTTCACCGATTTTCCGCAAAGCATCCGGCTGAACTGGCGGCCAAGCCATCGGCTGGAAAAGATCAGCGCTGTCGCGCTGCTGCCCGACAGCCATGGCGCCTGTCTGGAGAAAGGCGAGAAAGTGCCAGATCTGAAGGGAAAGATCGTGCTGGTCGGCTACGCCGCATCGGGCATCAACGACTTCAAACCGACTCCGATCGACGCACAGATGCCGGGCGTGGAAGTGCTGGGCGAAACCGTCGAGAACCTCATCAGCGACACGTACATCCGCTCGCCCGCGAACGGTTTCAAGTACGCGCTCGCCGCGTTCATGGTGGTGCTGATCGGCTTCCAGTTCTGGCGCGGCGAGCCTTCGCAGGACATAGACGCGGTGTTCACCGCGATCAACCTGGTCATCACCCTGATCGCAGTGCTGTGCCTGACCTTCAGCACTTTCTTCTTCGACATCTTCGCCGCGGTCGGCCTCGGCGTGGGTTTCTTCGGCATCTGCCGGATCTATCTGGCCGGCATGCGCGGCCGCGCGCTGGGCAACGACGACCATGTCGAGGAACTCGGAAAGGGCGAGCGCCTGCACGTGGTGATCGTGATCGTGCGCGTGAACGTGCCGCAGTCGTTGCGGGTCGAGGGGCGCAATCCCGATCTCGTGCGCTACTGGGAAACGAATGAATACCGCCGCCTGATCCGCCGCATCCTGTATTCGCGCGGCTACGGCAAGATGCTCGAGAACGTGATCGAGCGGAAAACCTGGCTGTGGGGCAATTTCCGCGACGTGGTGCTGGTGCTCAACGACGCGCCCTCGACCGAGGAACTGCGCTACGAGACCCTGCACGACCTGCAATTGATGTACGACGAGATGGTTTCGATCGCCGATCCGGATCGCCTCGACCAGGTCGCGTCCGCGAGCGCGGTCTATGTCAGCCTAAGCGAGATGGAGGAATCCGCGCGCTCGCTCGCGCTGCAGAACGCGCTCGGCAAGCTGCTGATGCTGCCGATCACGACCAGCTTGCGCGGTCTGATCGCATCGGGAATAGACTGTTTGCCTGCGTGGAAGAATCCGAACGAGTCGAAGGAGACGCCGCCATGTCCAGCCCCATCCGCATCCTGAGTTGGGCCGCACTTGCCGTCGCTATCGGCGCCGGCCTCGCCTACGCGAAGAATCCGCCTGCAGCGTCCGCGTCATCCGGCAGCACGCAGGCGACCGTCTACAAGGATGGCGTCGCACTGCACAAAGCCGCGTCTGCGACCTCGCCGACCCTGGCTTCGCTGGGCAAGGGCAGCGCGGTGGATGTGCTCAAGCAGGACGGCCTGTGGTTCAACGTGAACGCGCGGCCGTCGTCGGTCGGTTACGTGAAGATCAACGAGATACGCCTGAGCCAGCCTCCGGCCGGCAAGGGCGATGGTTATTCGATGTTCGGCGGCCACTCGAAACCCGGCGAAACCGCGGGCGTGCGCGGCCTCGACAAGTCGAAGATCCAGGGCGGGCCGTACGACGAGCGTGCGCTCGCCGCGATGCAGGCGCTGCGCGTGGACGACGCCGGCGCGAAGGCCTATGCGGACCGGATGCACCTGCAGCGCAGCGACGTCGCCTACAAGGACGAGCCCGGCGTCGGCAAGGGACATCGCGCGCCGTCGGTGGGATCGGCGCAGCAACAGCAGGCGAATTCGCAGGCCAGCCACGCGGCCAAGTCCGGCCTGTTCTCGATGGTCGGCGGACGCCTGGGCCTGGGCAGTTCGGCCGATTCCGCGGCCGATGCGATGCCCAAGAGCGAGCAGGAGAAAGTGGACGAGGAAACCTACATGGGGCCGCAGGTCGCCGGCCGCTTTCTCGGCGCGGTGCCCATGCTCGACGATCCGGGCGCGCAGCGCCGCGTCAACACGATCGGCCACTGGGTCGCGATGCAGACCCCGCGCGACGACCTGTCGTGGACCTTCGCGATCCTCGACTCCGACGAGATCAACGCCTTCGCCGCGCCCGGAGGCTACGTGTTCATGACCCGCGGCTTGTACGACATCCTGCAATCCGACGACGAGGTCGCGGCCGTGCTCGGCCACGAGATCAGCCACGTCGTCGCGCGCGACCACTACAACGTGATCCGCAAACAGGCCGGAACGTCGGCACTGACGAATTTCGCCATCGACAGGGCCACGTCGCACGGCGGGATCGCCGGCAGCTTCGCGAACTACTTCGCCAAACAAGGCGCGTCGGTCCTGCTGACCGTGTTCGACCGTGATGTGGAATACCGCTCCGACGGCGCCTCGCTGATCTACGCCGCGCGCGCCGGTTACAACCCACTGGCGATGTACGCGGTGCTGCAGAAGCTCGCCGCGGTGGATCCGAAGACGAACCGCCTCTCCGACCTGTACGCGACGCATCCGACAGCGACCGCGCGGCTGGACAAGCTTGACGAGAAAGGCTTGGCGGGCGTGGAGGCTTACACAGACCGTTCGTACGTGCGCTGATCCGCGCCGCCGCGGTCAGTCGGGCTTGATCGCCAGGTCGTAGCCGATCTCCGACTGCTCCTCGCGCTCGCTGTCGAGGTCCTCGCGGGTGAGTGGGTGGCTCGCGAGCCAGATTGCCGGCAACTGGATCGTCGTTTTCCTTCCGTCCACCGCCAGCCGCAACTGCGGCAACGCGTCGGGATCGTGTCCGCGATGCAGCAGCACCGCGAGCCGCAGCAGCAGCGCGCAGCGCAGGGTCGTCGGCACCAGCCGCTCGGGCAGCGCTTCGACGACATCCATCGCGATACGGCGCCGCTGGCAGCGCACCAGCGCGGCGAGCATCTGCTGCTCGGGCCGCGAAAAACCGGCGATGTCGGAGTTCTCGATGAGGTAGGCGCCGTGCACGTGGTGCTGGCTGTGCGCGATCGCCAAGCCGAGTTCGTGGACGCGCGCAGCCCAGGCCAGCATCCGGCGCACGTCGGCGTCGAGGTTCCACGCCGCGGCGACCTGGTCGAACAGCGCGAGCGCGGCGCGTTCGACCTGCAGGGCTTGCTCGCGATCCACGCCGTAGCGCTGCATCAGCGCATCCACGGAGGCATCGCGCGGATCGCGGTCGCTGGCGCGGCCGAGCATGTCGTAGAGCACGCCTTCGCGCAGCGCCGACTTGCTCGCCTGCATGCGCTTGAGGCCGAGTTCGTTGAACGCGGCCTGCAGCACGAGCAGGCCGCCCGCGATCACCGGCCGGCGGTCGTCGGAAAGGCCGGGCAGGTCGATCTCGTCGATGCGTTCGAATTCCAGCAGCTTCTCGCAGAGCGCGGACAGGCCCGCGTCGGTGATCGCGCCGCGGGTGAGCTTCATCGCGGCGAGGATTTCGCTGACCGACTTGATCGTGCCCGACGAGCCCAGCGTGTCGGTCCAGCCGCGCTCGCGGTAGACGCGCGCGAACTGCTGGAATTCGGCGGAGATCTCGGTCAGTCCTTCCTTCCAGCGCTTGCGCGACAGCTTGCCGCCCTCGAAGAAGCGCCGCGTGCTCGCGACGCAGCCCATCTGCAAGGATTCGCGTTCGAGCGTTTCGTAGCCCTCGCCGATGATGAACTCTGTCGAGCCGCCGCCGATGTCGATCACCAGCCGGCGCTTGCCGGACAGCGGGCTCGCGTGCGCGACGCCCAGATAGACCAGGCGCGCTTCCTCGCGACCGGAAATGATCTCGATCGGGTGGCCGAGCGCGGCCTCGGCCGGCAGCAGGAACGCGCGCGGATCGCGCAGCTGGCGCACCGTGTTGGTCGCGACCACGCGCACGCATTGCGGCGGGATGTTGCGGATGCGCTGGCCGAAGCGCGACAGACAGGCCAGCGCGCGCGTCTGCACGTTCTCGCGCAGGCCACCGTCGCCGTTCAACCCTTCCGCGAGGCGCACGGTTTCGCGCAGGCGATCCACCACGCGCAGCTGGCCGAGCACGTGCCGCGCGACCACCATGTGGAAGCTGTTGGAGCCCAGGTCCAGCGCGGCGAGCAGCGCGTTGTCCGCGATCGCGGTCCGGGCCGGCGTTTCGCGATCGGTTCTGCGCGTTGCGGGCGGAGTCATGTGCAAAGTTTGGCCAGCAACGCCCCCTGCGCCGAATGCGCCGGTTCCCCGGGTTGCGGTTGCAGCGGATTGTAGCCGCCATCCTCGCGCAATTCCCAAGCCTGGGTGTTGTCGCGCAGGTAGTTGTCGAGTTCCTCGTCGTAAACGCGTTTGGCGAGCTCCGTGCGCAGGATCGGGAAGCAGGTCTCCACGCGTCGCAGCAGGTTGCGATCCATCCAATCCGCGCTCGAGCACCACGTCTCCGGGGCGCCGTTGTTCGCGAACCAATAGACGCGGCTGTGCTCGAGGAAGCGTCCGACGATCGAGCGCACGCGGATGTTCTCGGAAAGCCCGGGCACGCCGGGACGCAGCGCGCAGGCGCCGCGCACGATCAGGTCTATGCTCACGCCGGCCTGCGAGGCTTCGTACAGCGCGTTCATCACCTCGACCTCGGTGAGCGCGTTCATCTTCGCGACGATGCGCGCCGGCTTCTTCGCGCGCGCATGCCTGGCCTCGCGCGCGATCTTCTTGAGCATCGCCTTGTGCAGGGTGAACGGCGACTGCAGCAGGCGCTTGAGCTTGACGGTCGGCGCCAGTCCCGAGAGCTGCTGGAACAGCAAATGCACGTCCTCGCCGATCTCCGCATCGGCGGTGAGCAAGCCGATGTCGGTGTAATTGCGCGCGGTGCCGACGTGGTAGTTGCCGGTGGAAAGGTGCACATAGCGACGCAGCGACTTGCGCTCGCGGCGCACGATCAGCAGCATCTTCGCGTGGGTCTTGTAGCCGACCACGCCATACACGACCTGCACGCCGGCTTCCTGCAGCTTGTCGGCGAGACGGATGTTGGCCTCCTCGTCGAAACGCGCGCGCAGCTCGACCACAACGGTCACGTCCTTGCCGTTGCGCGCGGCCTCGACCAGGTGCTCGACGAATACCGAATCGCGGCCGGTGCGGTACAGCGTCTGTTTGATCGCGAGCACTTCCGGATCGCGCGCGGCCTCCTTGAGCAGGTCCACCACCGCCGCGAACGAATCGAAGGGATGGTGCAGCAGCACGTCGTTCTTGCGGATCTCGCCGAAGATCTCGTCGGCGTCGATCTGCAGCGTCCGCGGCCGGAAGGTCGGGAACTTCAGGTCCGGCCGATCCACGAGCCCGTACACCTGTACCGCGCGGTTGAGGTTCACCGCGCCGTCCACGCGGTACACCGCGTTTTCGGGCAGCTCGAAGTTCTTCAGCAGCATCTTCACGATCGCGTTCGGGCAGTCCGCGCTGATCTCCAGCCGCATCGCGCGCAGGAAGCCGCGGCTGGCAAGCTCGCCCTTGAGCGCGTGCGCGAGGTTCTCGGTCTCCTCCTCGTCCACCGCCATTTCGCTGCTGCGGGTGACGCGGAACTGGTAGGCGCCCTTGACCTGCATCCCGGGGAACAGGTCGTCGGCGAACGCGGCGAGCACGGTGGAGAGCAGCACGAAGTCGTGCGCGCCGCCGGAAAGTTCGGGGGGCAACTGGATCACGCGCGGCAGCGAACGCGGCGCGCGCACGATCGCGAGCTGGCCGGCGCGGCCGAACGCGTCCTTGCCCTCGCGCACGACCACGATGTTCAGCGACTTGTTGAGGATGCGCGGGAACGGGTGCGCTGGGTCCAGGCCCAGCGGCGAGAGCACCGGCAGGATCTCGTTCTTGAAATGCTTGCGCAGCCAGCGCTTCTGCTGGCTGGTCCACTCGTCGCGGCCGAGGATGCGGATGCCGGCGACGGCCAGTTCGGGCCGCAGCACTTGCTTCCAGTGTTCGTACTGCGCCTGCACGAGCTTGCCCGCACGCTCGTGGATCAACTTCAGCGCGGTCGCCGGTCCCAGGCCGTCCGGCCCGGTGGTGCCGCCGAAGGCGAGCTGCTGCTGGATCGCGGCCACGCGCACCTCGAAGAACTCGTCGAGGTTGGTGCAGGAGATGCACAGGTAGCGCAGGCGTTCGAGCAGCGGCACCGAACGGTCGCGCGCCTGCGCGAGCACGCGCTCGTTGAACGCGATCTGCGCGAGCTCGCGGTTGAAGTAGTGCGATCGGCCGGTCGGTTCGTCTGTACCCACCCGCGCCAGTGTAGCGGCCTGCGCGGCCGCGGCCGATTCGTCCGCCTGCGGCTTGCGCGCGGCCGGTTTGTCGGCGGACGCGTTCATGCCGCTTCGGTTCCATGCGCTCCGCGCGGCAGCACGCGCGCGACGCCGAAGTGGATCGAGAACACGCTGCCCTGTCCGACTTCGCTGCGGATTTCCAGCCGCGCCTGGTGCAAGGCGATCACGTGCTTGACGATGGACAGGCCCAGTCCGGTGCCGCCGGATTCGCGCGAGCGGCTCGTCGAGACGCGGTAGAAGCGTTCGGTGATCCGCGGCAGGTGCTGCGCGGGAATGCCGTAGCCGGTGTCGTGCACCGCCAACACCGCGCCTTCGCCGCCGTCCGCATTTTCGCGTGCGAAGCGGATGCGCACCGTGCCGCCCGAAGGCGTGTAGCGCACCGCGTTGCTCACGAGGTTGGAGAACGCGCTGTGCAGCTCCTTGGTCGAACCGAACAGGTCCACGCCGGCTTCGTCCTCGACGACGATCTTGTGTCGGCCTTGGCTCAGCGCCTCGCCTTCGCGGCGCAGCGTCTGCAGCAACGCCGACATCGCCACGGGTTCCTCGGGCAGCACGTCCTGTCCCTCCAGCCGCGACAGGGTCAGCAGGTCCTCGACGATCTGCCCCATCCGCGCAGACTGCCGGCGCATCTCGTCGAACATCGGCGTCCACTCCGGCATGTCGGCCGGATCGAGCATTTCCAGGTAACCGTGGATCACGGTCAGCGGCGTGCGCAATTCGTGCGAGACGTTCGCGACGAAATCGCGGCGAACCTGCTCCAGGTGCATCAGCTTGCTGATATCGCGCGCGACGAGCAGCCATTGCTGCTCGGAATAGGGGATCAGGCGCAGGTTCAGGCGGATGGACGGATCGTGCGGCGCGGGCGCGTCGCTCATCGGCTCGGCGCTCTGTCCGCCGCTGAGCCACAATGCGACCGGAAGCGGACGCAGCAGGTCGGCGACCGGGGCGTCGTTGTCGCGCGGATAGCGCAGGCCGAGCAGCCGCGTCGCGGCTTCGTTGAACCAGGTCACGCGCTGCGAATTGCGGTCGATGATGACGACCGCGTCCGGCAGCGATTCCGCCGCGGCGCGGTACGCGCGCAGCATGTCGAGCAGGCGGCGCTTGCGGTTGCGCACGTCGCCCTGCCGCCGGTGCAGCAGGCCCTCCATCTCCGACCACACGCTGCTGCCCTGCGCGGGCTGCAGGCGACGACCGCCGGCCAGGCGCTCGAGCAACCGCCACAGCCGCCAGTAGTGCCAGGCGACGACAGCCATAGACACCAATGCGAGTGGAAGCCAGATGCGGCCGATCGCCCAGCCGATCGCGAGCGCGGCGACGTACAGCGCCAGCAGTTGCGCGATCGCGCGTTTCCAGGATTCGCCGGGGAAGATGGGCATCAGTGCGCCGTGGAGAATCGATAGCCCGAACCGCGCACGGTCTGCACCAGGTTTTCCAGGCGGTGCGGCTCGAGCGTTTTGCGCAGCCGGCGGATGTGCACGTCCACCGTGCGTTCCTCGACGTAGACGTTCCCGCCCCAGACGTGGTCGAGCAGTTGCGTGCGCGAATAGACGCGCTCGGCGTGGGTCATGAAGAAGTGCAGCAGGCGGTATTCGGTCGGGCCGATGTGGATCGGCGCATCGCCCGCATACACGCGGTGCGCGGCGCCGTCGATGCGCAGGCCGCCGAGCGCGACGCTGCCGTCGGCGTCGTCCTCGCGCGAGCGCCGCATCACCGCGCGGATGCGCGCGAGCAATTCGCGCGCCGAAAAAGGTTTCACCACGTAGTCGTCCACGCCCGAATCCAGCCCGCTCACGCGGTCGGACTCCTCGCCGCGCGCGGTAAGCATGATGATCGGCACGTCGCGGGTCAGGTCTTCCTTGCGCCAGCGGCGCGCGAGGTCGATGCCGCTGGTTCCAGGCAGCATCCAGTCGAGCAGGATCAAGTCCGGCACGCGGTCGGCGATCGCCGCCTGCGCCTCGCGCGCGTCGCCGGCGTGCACCGGCTCGAAATCGCCCTTGCGCAGCGCGAAGGCGACCATGTCGCGGATGGCGGGCTCGTCTTCGACGATCAGGATGCGTTTGTTCACGCGGAACCTCGGCAAGTGTTGGCCGCGCAAGTAGATAACAGTTTTGTGACCCTGATGTTACCGGGGTCGGGGCCGGCTGTGGCGGTCGAACGCTGCTCGGAAGTTCAGCGCAGCGCGTTGCGCGAGAGTTGCTGCTGGCCCTTGCGGTCCTGGTCGCCGGCGTGCACGCCCCGCTTGTGCAGTTCCAGCACGACCGGGGTGACCTGCGCGATCAGGGCGTCGATGCGCGCGCGCTGGTAGTAGTCGATGTCGTCGCGGCGCTTGAGCGCTTCGAGCTGGTTGAGCGCGTCCTCGGCGCGGCCATTGAGGAACGCGGCGGCGGCGTAGGACTCGCCGGCGCGGCCGATGTCGCCGGCCAGTTCGCAGGCGCGGCCGTACGCCTGCTGGAACCCGGGGTCGTTCTCGTCGTCGGTCGCGAGCGTGCGCAGCACGACCTGCGCGCGCTGGCCGGCTTCACGGGTGCCGAATTCGCCGAGCGTCTTCGCGTAGCTCAGGATCACCGCGCGATTGCGCGGTCGCTCGCGCAGCACGCGCTCGTAGATGTCGGTCGCTGCCTGGCGGTGGCCGATGGAGAACTGCGCATAGGCGATCGCGAGGTCGAGCCAGTACGCGTCAGGATGCCGTTTCGACAAATCCTGAAGCTCGGGCAGCGCCACAGTGGCATCGCCGTGCGCGATCATCGCGACGGCCTGGCCGTAGCGCTGCGCGTCGCCGAACGATTTCGGATCGTTGTCGCGCATGCGCCGGTACTCGGCGATCGCCGCGCCGCTGCTTTCCGCGCTGAGCACGCGCATCCGCTCGTGGGCCCAGGCGTAATCGCGCCCGTGCTGGCAGCCGACCGACGCCACCGCGAGCCGTGCCCTGAGGTCGGCGGGCAGCAGCAGGTTGTCGGGGGCGTTGTCGATCCGGTTCGGCAACCTGAGTTCGGGCCTGGCCTGGATCTGCCGCGCGCGGTCGAGCGCGTCGCTGATGCGAGTGGAAGTGACCGGGTGGTCCTGCAGGAAATCCGGCGTCTTGTAGGGGCCGTAGCCCTCGTCGCTGCGGTAGGCGGCCTGCAGGCGGCCGAAGAAACCCGCCATCGCCTTCGGATCGTAGCCGGCGCGCGCGAGGGTCTGGATGCCGATGTGGTCGGCCTCGGTCTCGTTGTCGCGGGTGAAGTTGATCTGCATCTGCTCCATCAGTCCGCTGCCGGCGGCAAGCACGGCCTCGGCTGCGTTGTCCGACGACGTGGAATTGGACCGGGACGTGGCGATCACCGCGGCGAGCATCGCCAGCGCGATCGGCAGCGTGTCCTTCTTCTGCTCCTCGACCGCGCGCAGCAGGTGGTTCTGGGTGACGTGGGCGACCTCGTGCGAGAGCACCGCCGCGAGTTCGTCTTCGCTGGTCGTCGCCTCGATCAGGCCGGCGTTGACCGCGACGTAGCCGCCGAACGTGGCGAACGCGTTGATGTCGCGGTCGCGCACGATGAAGAAGCGGAAATCCTGCGACGGGCGGTTGCTGTTCGCCCCGACGCGGTCGCCGACTTCCTGCAGCCAGCTCTCGAGCAGCGGGTCGTCGAGCACGAGGTTCTGCCGGCGCATTTCCTGCAGGGTCTGTTCGCCGTAGGCCTTGAGCAATTCCGGACTCAGGATCTGGCTGGCGGAAGAACCGATGTCCGGCAGGTTCTGCGCGCCCGACGCCGCGAAGCCCGGCGCGATGGCGCCAGCGGCGAGTGCGGCGGCGCAGGCGATGCCGAGGATGGTGGGGGCGGCTCGAAGGGACATGCGCGCAAAGACTCCTGAAGGCCGCGGCGAACGCCGACAGCATGACGCAGCGTGCCCTTCGGCGCGTGAACCGTCGGTTAAACGCCGCGATTCCGTGACGAAAACGGATGGAAAACGCGGTCGGTTGACCGCATAGTGGACAGCATCCCCGCAATGGAGTTCCTCCTCGATGGCCGATGCGCCCGTGATCACGATCTACAGCACCGCGACCTGTCCGTATTGCGTGGCTGCCAAGAACTTCCTCAAGAGCCGGGGACACAGCTGGTCCGAGGTGCGCATCGACGTCGATCCCGCCGGCCGCGCCGCGCTGGCTGCGCGCACGAACAGCACCAGCGTGCCGCAGATCTTCGTCGGCGACATGCACGTGGGGGGCTACGAGGAACTGGTCGCGCTTGATCGCATGGGCGGGCTGGCGCATCTGTTGGAGAGCGTGGCATGAGCGGGGGAACGGAAAAGGATCGCGTCGCGGAATTCACCGCGTTCCGCCAACGCATGAACGAGCGCATCCTCGCCGAGGACAACCAGGTCGTCCGGCGCTTCTTCGCGCTCGACACGCAGACCTACAAGCCCGGCGCGCTCGACGAAAAGACCAAGGAGCTGCTGGGCCTGGTCGCGTCGATGGTGCTGCGCTGCGATGACTGCATCAGCTACCACATCGCGCAGTGCAAGGACGTCGGCGTATCGCGCGCCGAATTCTTCGAGGCCTTCAGCGTCGCGCTCGTGGTCGGCGGCAGCATCGTGATCCCGCATTTGCGCCGCGGCGTGGACTTTCTCGACAAGCTTGAAGAAGGCGCCTCGACGCCTGCGACCAGCACGCATCCGCACGCCGAATAATCCGCTGAAAAAACCCGCGAAACCCAATGCCGGCGCGGCTTCTGGCATAATGCTATGCATTCTGCGCGCACGCGCATTGCATTCGAAGAAGAACGAACATGACCCAGAAAATTGCTGTGATCCGCGGCGACGGCATCGGCCCCGAGATCATGGACGCCACGTTGCACGTGCTCGACGCGATGAAGCTCGGCCTGACCTACGAGTTCGTCGAAGCCGGCATGGCGGCGCTGGAGAAGCAGGGCTCGCTGCTGCCCGAGGCGACGCTGGAGGCGATCCGCACCCATCGCGTCGCGCTCAAGAGCCCGCTGACCACGCCGGTCGGCGAGGGCTTCTCGTCGATCAACGTCGAGCTGCGCAAGCGCTTCGACCTTTACGCGAACGTGCGCCCGGCGATCAGCTTCCCGAACACCAAGGCGCGCTACGAGAACATCGACATCATCACCGTGCGCGAGAACACCGAGGGCGCCTACATCGGCGAAGGCCAGGTCACCTCCGCCGACGGACACACCGCCACGTTGCAGCAGAAGGTCACGCGCAAGGGTTCCGAGCGGATCGTGCGCTACGCGTTCGACATGGCGCGCAAGATCGGCCGCAAGAAAGTCACGATCGTGCACAAGGCGAACATCCTCAAGTCCACCTCGGGCCTGTTCCTGAAGGTCGCGCGCGAGGTCGCGGCGAAATACCCCGACATCGCCTGCAACGAAATGATCGTGGACAACACCTGCATGCAGCTGGTGATGAAGCCCGAACAGTTCGACGTGATCGTAACCACCAACCTGTTCGGCGACATCGTCTCCGACCTGTGCGCCGGCCTGGTCGGCGGCCTCGGCCTCGCGCCGGGGGCGAACATCGGCGCGGACGCGGCGATCTTCGAGGCCGTGCACGGCTCGGCGCCCGACATCGCCGGCAAGGGCATCGCGAATCCCTGCGCGCTGCTGCTGGGCGCGGCGCAGATGCTCGACCACCTCGGCATCCCGGCTGACGCCGAACGCCTGCGCAAGGCGATCCGCGCGACGCTCGAAGCGAAGGATTCGCTCACGCCGGACTTGGGAGGAAGCGGCAATACGATGGGCTTTGCGAAGGCGATCGCCTCGCGCGTCTGACGAGCAAGCCCACAAACGACAAGAGGCGGCTTCGGCCGCCTCTTGCGTTTCATGCGGAGCAAGGATTTCAGTTGCGCGAATTGAGCTTGCTTAGCAGACGAAGCAACGTCAAATACAGCCAGACCAGCCCAACGACCATTGCGAACGCGCCATACCATTCCATGTGCTTCGGCGCGCCTTGGGCGGCGCCGGATTCGATCAGGTCGAAATCGAGAATCAGGTTCAGCGACGCGACGACAACCACGACAGCACTGAAGGCGATTCCGAGCGGACTGTTTCCATAGACGATGCCGAGGGGATGCCCCAAAAGACTCATCACCATGCTTGCGAGATAGACCAGCAAGATGCCTCCCATCGCTGACACGACACCCAGCTTGAACTTTTCTGTAGCGCGGATCAGACCGCTGCGATAGGCCAACAGCATGGCGCCCATTACTCCAAAGGTAAGACCGACCGCCTGCATCACGACGCCGGGATAGCGTGCCTCGAAAATCGCGGAGATTCCGCCGATGAACAGGCCTTCCAGCACCGCATACAACGGAGCGGTGATCGGTGACCATTTCGGTTGGAACGCGGTCACCATGGCCACCACGAACCCGCCAAGAGCGCCCCCGATCACCAGCGGGAAAACAGCACCGATACTCGCTGGCCCGGAAAACCTGCTCCAACTGTACATCGCGCCGACCAGCACGAGGATCAGCAGGAACGCGGTCTTGTTGACCGTGCCGTTGATCGTCATCGCGCCGTCGCGCGAGATCACTGCGCCGCTGGCGCTGTCGAGGAAGGTGTTGCGGTTGAGGGTGGGGTTGCCGCTTTGCATGGCGTTGCCTCGTGGGTGTCAGTCGGTGAAACGGTGGTCCTGCCAGAAGTGGTCGAGCACCGCGATTTCGCTGCGCGCCGGCCGGTATGCATGTTCCAGCGCCCCGTGCACGTAGTCTGTGGCCGCCTCGCAGGCTTTCAAGAGTGTACCGCCCGCGCATAAATTTGCCGTTATGGCGGAGGCAAGGGTGCAGCCGGTGCCGTGCGCCTGGATGGACAGCCGCAGGTGGCGGAAGTTCGCGCGGGTTTCGCGGTCGGCGTAGCGGTCGTCCACGTCGCCGTCGCTCGGCAGATGCCCGCCCTTGAGCAGCACCACGTTCGCGCCGAGGGCGAGCAGTCCGGCGAGTGCATCGTCGGCTGCGCTCGCGTCGGCGATCGGACGGCCGAGCAAGGCCCCGGCCTCGGGAATGTTCGGGGTGACCAGGCTTGCGAGCGGAATCAGCCGCGTGCGCAGCGCGTCGAGTGCCTCGGCATCGAGCAATCGCGCACCCGAACTTGCGACCATCACCGGATCGAGCACGATCCAGTGCGGCCGGTATTTTTCGAGTGCGTCGGTGACGGCGTGGACGATATCGGTGCTGGCCAACATGCCGATCTTCACCGCGCCAATGTCGAAGTCCTCGAAGCACGCATCGATCTGTGCGCGCAGGAACTCCGCGGGCGGCACGTGGACCGCTTTCACGCCGCGGGTGTTCTGCGCGGTCAGCGCCGCGATCGCGGACAGGCCGTGCACGCCGTGCGCTGCGAAGGTCTTGAGATCGGCCTGCACGCCCGCGCCGCCGCCGGAATCCGAGCCGGCGATGGTCAGACAGACGCCGCGACGCGGCGATGGATTCTCCGAACGGGTCACGCGTGATCGCTCATCGCAGCAGCGGGTACGGCGCGAGGAAAATCAGCCACAGCGCGAACAGGATGCCCAGGTACTTCAGCATGCGGAACAGCTTCGGGCTACGCTTCTTGAATGCGCGGCTGCGTTCGCGCCGGCTCTTGTTCAGCGCGTACATGCGGTTGACGAAGCCGGTTTTCTCCTCCGGTGAATCGGTGTTCGGCGAGGCGGTGATCCGGCCCATGAACGCGCCGACGCGATGATTGATCGCGCCCATCCAGCGCGTGCGCAACGGACGCTCGACGTCGGCGAACAGGATCACGCGGGTGATGTCGCTGCGGTTCTCCGCCCAGTGCACGTATGTTTCATCGAACACCACGTCCTTGCCGTCGCCCCAGACATGCGTCTGACCGTCCACGAAGATGCGGCAGGTCTCCGCGTTCGGCGTGATCAGGCCGAGGTGGTAGCGCAGCGAGCCTGCGAACGGGTCTCGGTGCGGATTGAGCTGGCTGCCCGGCGGCAGCAGCGCGAACATCGCGGCCTTCACGCCCGGGATGCCGGCGAGCAACCGCACGGTCTCCGGGCACAGCTCCTGCGCCGACGCCAGCGGTTCGCCGTACCACTTCAGGTAGAACCGCTTCCAACCCTGCTTGAAGAAGCTGTCAAAACTCGCGTCGTTGTGTTTCGTCGCGGCGCGGATGCGGCCTTCGTCGAACAGCTTCAGCGCTTCGTCGCGGATGAGTTGCCAGTTGGCCTGCAGCACGTCGAGCTGCGGGAAGCCGCCGCGTTCCAGGATCGGATCGGCAGGTACCGCCGAAAACGCGTACATCAGCAGGTTGTAGGGCGCGAACAGCGCGGAATGGTCCACCAGTTGCCGGTCGAAGCGCAGTCGCGCGCGGCCGCGCAGGTGCACCGCCAGCACGCACAGAGCGAACAGCGCGAACAGCAGCAGCAAGGTCAGGCGCAGGGCGAGCAACATGATGAGGCGGATGATATCGCGTGACGATCGGGCCTTACGAATCCGGCGCCGATGAAACGCGAACGCGCGACGTGTTCTAGAGCACCTCGGACGCGTAATCCGCCAGCCGCGAGCGCTCGCCACGACGCAGGGTGATGTGCGCGCTGTGCGCCCAGCCCTTGAAGCGGTCGACCGCGTAGGTCAGGCCCGACGTCGTCTCGGTCAGATACGGCGTGTCGATCTGTTCGACGTTGCCGAGGCAGACGATCTTGGTGCCCGGGCCGGCGCGCGTGATCAGCGTCTTCATCTGCTTGGGCGTGAGGTTCTGCGCCTCGTCGAGGATCAGCCAGCGATTGAGGAAGGTGCGGCCGCGCATGAAGTTCAGCGAGCGGATCTTGATGCGCGCTGCGAGCAGGTCGTTGGTCGCCGCGCGGCCCCAGGCGCCGCCTTCCTGCGGGGTGCGCGTGAGCACCTCGAGGTTGTCGGTGAGCGCGCCCATCCACGGCGTCATCTTTTCCTCTTCCGTGCCGGGCAGGAAGCCGATGTCCTCGCCGACGCTGACCGTCGCGCGGGTCATGATGATCTCGCGGTAACGCTGCTGGTCCATCGTTTGCGCCAGGCCCGCGGCGAGCGCGAGCAGGGTCTTGCCGGTGCCGGCGGTGCCGAGCAGGGTGACGAAGTCGATCTCCGGGTCCATCAGCGCGTTGAGCGCGAAGTTCTGCTCGCGGTTGCGCGCGGTGATGCCCCAGACCGAGCGCTGCGCGTGGCGGAAATCGTCGACGATGCGCAGCGTCGCGCGCTCGCCTTCGGACTTGGCGACGCACAGCTCGACGTCTTCTTCGCCCGGCAGGTAGAGGAACTGGTTCGGGAACCATTCCTCGTCGTCGCGGCGCTTGACCTCGTAATAGGTACGGCCCTTCTCCGGCCAGCTGCGCAGGTCCTTTTCGTGGCGATTCCAGAAATCGGTCGGCAGCTCGGAGGCGCCGGTGTAGAGCAGGTTGAAGTCGTCGAGCGCGCGGTCGTTGGTGTAGTCCTCGGCGGTGATGCCGGAGATCGAGGCCTTGATCCGCATGTTGATGTCTTTCGACACCAGCACGACCGGCACGCCGGGGTGGGATTCGCGCAGTTCGACGACGGCCGCGAGGATCTGGTTGTCGGCCAGATGCGCCTTCGACGCGCCCGGCACCGAGGCCGCGGCGGCCTTCTTCTTCGCCTCGCCGCCGTCCACCTGGAAGCGCAGGTTGCCGACGTCCTCGCTGAGCTTGAGCTGCAGCGCCTTGGGATGCGTGAGCGGCAGGCCGGAACCGATCTTCTCCGCGCCGCTGGTCTCGATGAGCTCGTTGATGAAGCGGCTGACTTGGCGCGCGTTGCGGCTGACTTCGGAGTTGCCTTTCTTCGCCGCGTCGAGTTCCTCGATGACCATCATCGGCAGATAGACGTCGTGTTCCTCGAACTTGAACAACGCCGTCGGGTCGTGCATGAGCACGTTGGTGTCGAGCACGTAGATGCGCTTGCCTTTGGTCACTTCGTTCCCTTTATTTGATGGTCGGGAGATTGGACATCCTGTCCAACTCCCGACACGCACGATGCAAGCAGAGCTTGCATACGTGCTCCGCATTCGCCTTGCGGCGAATGCGATTGGCACATCCATGTGCCGAAAATGCGTCGGGATTCAGAAGGATGCGGGATGGTGGTGACGCGCGCTCTGAGCGCGGCCTCGTACGTGTGAAGGCGAGCGCGGCGCACGCTACTTTTTCACCTTCTGCAACTGCCTGAGTGTATCGAGCACGGCTTCCGCGTGGCCGGGCACCTTCACCGGACGCCAGACCGCGCGGACGACGCCGGCGGGATCGACCAGGAAGGTGCTGCGCACGATGCCGAGGACCTTGCGGCCATACATGTTCTTCTCGTGGATCACGTCGAAAGCCTTGCACAGCGCCTCATCAAAGTCGCTGACCAGGTCGAACTTGAAGCCCTGCTTGGCGCAGAAGTTCTGGTGCGACTTCACCGAATCGCGCGACACGCCGAGCACGACCGCGCCGGCACGCCTGAACTTCGGCAGCAGCGCGTTGAAGTCGTTGCCTTCGAGGGTGCAACCGGGCGTGCTGTCCTTCGGGTAGAAGTACAGCGCCAGCCATTGGTCGGCGAAGTCGGCAAAGCTGGCGGCGTCGCCAGTCGAAAGGGTGAAGCGCAGTTTCGGGATGCGGTCGCCGATGTCGATCACGGATTGCGAGCTTGGTTGGTGCCTTGGATCAGAAGCATTTTGGATTCGAGCCGTTCCACGCGCTTGCGCAACGCGGCGATCCTCACGCCAGCCGAAACCAATCCCAAAACGAGGGATGCGAAAGCGATTTGCATCAAAGCGAAGGTCAGTGGTTGAAGCGGGGTCATGCGGAAATCTCCGTTCAAAACTTCATCGGATCCATGATCGCGTCCAGGTTCAGATGGTCGCAGAACTCGAGGAAATCGTCGCGCAGGGACGCGATGTGCATGCTCGACGGCACGCCGATCGTGACCTGCGCGGTGAACATCTCCGCGCCGGTCTGCATCGCGCGGTAGCGCGAGCAGTTCAGGCTCTCGATGCTGATCCCGAGGCGGTCGAAGAAATCGGCGAGCTGGAACAGGATGCCGGGCTTGTCGGCGGCGACGACCTCGACCAGGTAGGGCAGCAGGTTGGTCTGCAGCGGCTTGGGCGAGGTGCGGTTCCACATCAGCTTGAGGTTCTTGTCCTCGCGCTCGAGCCGCGACAGCGCCGATTCGAGCTTGGCCACCGCGTCCCAGGAACCCACCGCGAGCGCGGTGACCGAGACGTCGTGGCCGACGCTGGACAGGCGCGCGTCGGCGAGGTTGCAGCCGCTTTCGGCGATGCGGCGGCTGAGCGCGAGCAGCGGGGAATCCGGATGCGCCGCGCTGGCATTGATCAGCAGGTGGTTCTCGTTCGCCGCGGGGCGGGTAGGCGAGTCGTCGGTCAAGGCGGTTCCGTTGCGGCGAGCGGTGGGCGGAGTACCGGGGATTCGTTTCATCGTGCGAGGGAGACGTGCTCGTTAAGCGCTGCTTAACCTGCTCCGACTCCATTGTCCTTTTAATGCCGCAGCATACTTGTCACTGCTTCGCTGCCGCAAGTAACATTCGCGGGATGGTTTCCGGGCCGCGGCACGTTCCGTGCGGGCGCCGAACCACCGCGAACCCACGGACTCCTGCACTTGCGCATCGAAGGCTCCATCACGGCGCTGGCGACCCCGTTCACCGCCACCGGCGACATCGACTACTCGGCGTGGCAGCGGCTGCTGGAGATGCAGATCGCCGGCGGCACGCAGGCTATCGTCGTCGCCGGCTCGACCGGCGAGGCCGCCGCGCTCGAGGACGTGGAATACGACCGACTGATTTCGACCGCGGTGGATGTGATTGCCGGCCGCATTCAGGTGCTCGCCGGCACCGGCCTGCAAAGCACGGCAAAGACCATCGCCCAGACGCGGCGCGCGCGCGCCTGCGGCGCGAACGCGGCGCTGATCGTCACGCCGCCTTACGTGCGCCCGACCCAGGCCGGCCTGCTGGTGCACTACACACAGCTCGCAGAACAGGGCGGGCTGCCGATCGTGCTCTACAACGTGCCCACGCGCACCGGCTGCGATCTGCTGCCAGAGACCGTCGCGCAACTGCGTTCGCATCCGGAAATCGTCGGAATCAAGGAAGCCAAGGGCGACCTCGAGCGCATCCGAGCCCTGCTGCCGCTGCGCGCCGAAGGCTTCACCGTGCTCAGCGGCGACGATCCGACCGCCGGACAGGCGATGCTCGCCGGCGCGGACGGGGTGATCTCGGTCGCGTCGAACGTGGTTCCGTCGGCGATCCGCCGTTTGTGCGACCATGCGCGCCGCGGCGACGCGATGGCGGTTGCGACGCTGGAGAACCGGTTGCAACCGCTGCTGGCGTTCCTCGGGGTCGAACCCAATCCGATTCCGGTCAAGGCGCTGCTGAACCGCCTGGGCATCGGCATCGGCCTGCGCCTGCCGCTGCTGCCGTTGTCCTCGCAGCATGCGCGCGACGCCAATACCCTGGCGACCGCGTGCGTGAGGCTCGAATCCGAACTGGCCGCATCCAAGGCCGCATGATGCATCTCCGCGCCCTGCGCGCGGTCGAATGAACACCACAGGAGAACCCGATGTCGCTTTCCAATTCCAAACGCGTGCTGCTGGTCGCTTCGCTCGCCGCTGTCCTCCTCGGTGACGCGGGTTGCAGCGTCGTCCATCGCACGGCCGGCATCTTCCACCGGCACAATTCCGACTACGCGGGCAGCAAGGAAAACCGGCCGCTCGAAGTGCCGCCGGACCTGGACACGCCGGCGACCGATCCGTCCATGCAGATCCCGGGCTCGCGGCCTGCCGCTTCGGTGGCATCGGGCGGCGCCTATACGCAGGGCCTGAACGCCGATCCGGGCTTCACGATGGTTGACAGCACGGCTGGCGCCTGGGAGCGCATGGGCAAGGCGCTCGCGCGCATCGACGGCGTTGCGATCACCCAGGGCGCGCAACTGATGAACAGCTACGAAGTGCAGTACAAGGGCCAGACCATGCTGCTGCGCGCGACGCAGGCCGGCCAGCAGGCCGTGCGCGTGGATGCGGTCGGCCCCGATGGCAATCCGGTGCGCACGCCTGCGGCGGTCGAGCTACTGGGCCTGTTGCGTGATCGCTTAAGCTGATCACTCAGCGCTGGTGCAGGAAAACGAAACGGGGCGGCCTCGCGGTCGCCCCGTTTGCTTTTGGAATACGTCAGAATCGTGTCAGCGTTTGAGTTCGGACAGCTTGTCCTTGACGCTGTCCCAATCCTTCGCGTCCGCGGGCGCATCCTTGCGCGTGGTGATCACTGGCCAGGACTTCGCCAATTCGGCATTGAGCGCGATGAAGTTCTCCTGCCCTGCCGGCACGTCGTCCTCGGGATAGATCGCCTTGACCGGGCACTCGGGTTCGCAGAGCGTGCAGTCGATGCACTCGTCCGGGTCTATGACCAGGAAGTTCGGGCCTTCGTGGAAGCAATCGACCGGACAGACCTCGACGCAGTCGGTGTACTTGCAGCGGATGCAGCTTTCGGTGACGACGAAGGGCATGGAAGTCCCGGGTGTGCTACGCGGATGATGTTAGTTTAACGGCTCGTCACCAAGCTGCACATCCATATGAAAAAAGCCCGCTTTCGAAGCTAAGCGAAGCGGGCTTTTATTGAGAAGTCGGTACATGGATGTACCGTATCGCCCATCTGAAAGAACCAAGCGGATACCGCTTGCGAATCCAGACTGAGCAAGGCGAACAGGATGTTCGCACTAGTAACTGGCGCTCCCTACGAGATTCGAACTCGTGTTACAGCCTTGAGAGGGCCGTGTCCTAGGCCTCTAGACGAAGGGAGCGGGGTCGAAGCCGAACCGCTAGTATATCAGGGCTTGCCGGGCCTCCCGCAAGGCGAACCATCACACAAGGATCTGCGGCGGCGCCGCGTGCATGACGCAAACTTCCCCATCCCCACCCGCACGCCACGAGCCGCGCATCGTCGCGCGCGACGCGCACGGCATTTCGCGCAAGCAGATCAGCCAGAATGCGCTGCGCGTGCTGTACAAGCTCAACGAGGCAGGCTTCGATGCCTACATCGTCGGCGGCGCGGTGCGCGACCTGTTGGTCGGCGGGCATCCCAAGGATTTCGACGTCGCGACCAGCGCGACGCCCGAGCAGGTCAAGGCGCTGTTCCGCAACTGCCGGCTGATCGGCCGGCGTTTCCGTCTCGCGCACATCATCTACGGCCCGGAGATCATCGAGGTCGCGACCTTCCGCGCGAACAGCGACGACGGTTCGGGCGACCGCGAGACGCACGAAGGCGGGCGCCTGCTGCGCGACAATGTCTATGGCACGATCGAGGACGACGCGGTGCGCCGCGACTTCACCGTAAACGCGCTGTACTACGGCGTGCGCGACTTCGCGGTGCTCGACTACGTCGGCGGCTGGGACGACATCACCCACCGCACGCTGCGCCTGATCGGCGATCCCGAATTGCGCTACCGCGAGGATCCGGTGCGCATGCTACGCGCGGCGCGGCTGTCGGCGAAGCTGGGATTCGCGATCGATCCCGCCAGCGCGGAACCGATTCCGCGCCTCGCGCCACTGCTCGCGGAGGCGCCTCCGGCGCGCTTGTTCGACGAGATGCTCAAGCTGTTCCTGGCCGGGCACGGCGAAGCCAGTTTCGACAGGCTCGATCGGCTCGGCCTGCTCGCGGCGATCCTGCCGGAAACCGCCGCGGCGCTCGCCGAGGATCACGACGGCCGCCAGCGCGCGATGCTGCGCAAGGCGCTGGTCAACACCGACGCGCGCGTGCGCGCGGGCAAGACGGTGACGCCGTATTTCCTGTTCGCGGCGCTGCTCTGGCCGGCGTTCCGGCGCGAACTCGGCCACCTCGCGCACGCGGGCCTGGATCCGCTCGCGATGCAGCAGCGAGCGGCCGATCGCGTGACCCTGCACCAGGCGCAGCGCATCGCGATGCCGAGGCGGTTTTCGATCCCGATGCAGGAAATCTGGTTGCTGCAGTCGCGCTTCGATATCCGCCAGCGCAAGCGCGTGTTCCGCCTACTCGCGCACCCGCGTTTCCGGGCGGCCTACGATTTCCTCGCGCTGCGCACGATCGAACAGCCCGAGCTCGTCGGTCCGCTGCAGTTCTGGACCGAGGCGCAGACGATGTCGCACGAAGGCCTGGCCGAGCGGCTGGCGCATCCGCCGCGAACTGCCGCGGAAGGCGAAACCACGGCCAAGGACGATGCGCCCAAACGTCGTCGCCGGCGTCGCCGCAAGCGCCATGCGTCGGCCAGCGATTCGGGTATGCCCGATACCGCGCCCTGAGCATCCGGTTTGATTCCGTTCTCGCGAAACGATCCGTCGTGAGCGCAGCTACTGTCCAGGCATGTATTGGCCTCGGCGCCAATCTCGGCAATGCCGCGGCCACGATCGTGGGCGCCTTCGATGCGCTCGCGGGATTGCCCAAGACGCGTCTGTTGCGCCGCTCGCGCTTGTACCGCACGCCTGCCTGGGGCATGACCGCGCAGCCGGACTTCGTCAATGCGGCCGCGCTGCTCGCGACGTCGCTGAGCGCACCGGATCTGCTGATGCAGTTGCTGGGCGTCGAACGCCAGGCCGGACGCGATCGCAGCGCGCAGGCCGAGCGCTGGGGTCCGCGCGTGCTCGACCTGGACCTGCTGCTGTACGGCGACGCGACGATCACGCAGCACGGCTTGCACGTGCCGCATCCGCACCTGCACGAGCGCGCCTTCGTGCTGGCGCCTCTCGCCGAGATCGCGCCGGAAGCGGTCGTTCCGGGCCGCGGGCGCGTGGATTCCTTGCTCGCGGCCATTGACCAGACTGGCATCGAACCCCTCGACGGCCGAATCGAGCAGCCGCTCTGAGAAGTGCTGCTACAGTAGGACGATACGATCACCGAACGCGAAACCATGTACGCATCCGACGACAAGCCCAAGCCGCGCGCCGCCGTCACCGTGCCGTCGCTGCGCGTCGCCAAGAGCGAAGGCCGCAAGCTGGTGATGCTCACCGCCTACGACGCCGGTTTCGCGCGGGCGCTCGACGCGGCGGGCGTGGACATCGTGCTGGTCGGCGATTCGCTGGGCATGGTCGTGCAGGGAAAGGCGAGCACGCTGCCGGTCACGGTCGCGGACATCGTCTATCACACCGCCTGCGTCGCGCGCGGCCTGCGATCCGCCCTGCTGGTCGCGGACATGCCGTTCCAGAGCTACGCCACGCCCGAACGCGCGCTCGAGTCGGCCGCAGCGATGATGGCGCAGGGCGGCGCGGCGATGGTCAAGCTCGAGGGCGCGGGCCACGTGCTCGAATGCATCCGCTTCCTCGTCGAGCGCGACATCCCGGTCTGCGCGCACCTGGGCCTCACGCCGCAGTCGGTGATGAAGCTCGGTGGCTACAGCGTGCAGGGTCGCGAGGACACCGCCGCGCAGCGGCTGTTCGACGACGCGCTCGCGGTCGAAGCGGCGGGCGCGGAACTGCTTGTGCTCGAATGCGTGCCGAGCGCGCTCGCGGCGCGGATCAGCAAGGCGCTGAAGATTCCGACCATCGGCATCGGCGCTGGCCCGGGCTGCGATGGCCAGGTGCTGGTGCTGCACGACATGCTCGGTCTCGCGAGCGGCCACCGGCGTCCGCGCTTCGTCAAGGATTTCCTCGCCGAGGGCGGCTCGGTCGTCGGCGCGGCGCAGGCGTTCGCAGCGGCCGTGCGCGAGGGCCGCTTCCCCGACGCCGAACACAGCTACGACTGATGCGAACCCTGCACACGGTCGCCGAGTTGCGCGCGCTGGTGCGCGGCTGGAAACAGGAAGGACTGCATGTCGGTTTCGTGCCGACGATGGGCAATCTGCACGCCGGCCACTATTCGCTGATCGAGCTTGCGCGTCGCAACGCGGATCGCGTGATCGCGAGCGTGTTCGTCAACCCCACCCAGTTCGGGCCGAACGAGGACTTCGCGCGCTATCCGCGTACGCTCGAGGCCGACGCGCAGGGGCTCGCCGAGCATGGCTGCGACGCGCTGTTCGCGCCGGCCGTGGACGAGATGTACCCCGAGGGATCGGCGAACGCGGTGCTGGTACGCGTGCCGGAACGCCTGACCGGCATCCTCGACGGCGCGCACCGTCCCGGCCATTTCGACGGCGTCGCGACCGTGGTCGCCAGGCTGTTCAACATGGTGCGGTCGGACGTCGCGGTGTTCGGTCGCAAGGACTACCAGCAGCTGCAGGTCATCGAATACCTGGTGCGCGATCTCGCCTTCGACATCGAGATCATCGCCGCGCCAACCGCGCGCGCCGACGACGGACTCGCGCTGAGTTCGCGCAATCAATACCTCTCCGCAGCCGAACGCGCGATCGCGCCGGAAATCCATCGCACGCTGGTCGCGATGCGCGATGCGGCGCGGACAGGTCAGGCGTTGCGATCGGTCGAATCGTCCGCCGAGCAGCGCCTGCGCGAGGCTGGCTTCGTCGTGGATTACGCCACGATCCATCGCTCAGATCTTTCGGTTCCTGCGCTGGACGAGCGCACAGGACTGGTCGCTTTGATCGCCGCACGGCTCGGCAGCACGCGGCTGATCGACAACCTCGTGTTGGATTGAACGCGTGGGGCTGAAACTGTCGCACAATGGACGCGACATGAAACTGATCATCCAGATTCCGTGCTTCGACGAAGCCAACCACTTGCCGGTGACGCTGGGCGATCTGCCTCGTGCAGTGGAAGGCTTCGACAGCGTCGAATACCTGGTGGTGGACGACGGATCGAGCGACGGCACCGCCGAGGCCGCCCTCGCGCACGGCGCGCACCACGTGATCCGCCACGAACACAATCGCGGCCTCGCCGCCACGTTCATGGCCGGAATCAAGGCATCGCTCGCGCGCGGCGCCGACGTGATCGTCAATACAGACGGCGACAACCAGTACCGCGGCGACGACATTCCGGCCGTGGTCGCGCCGGTACGCGAGGGCCGGGCGGATTTCGCGATGGGTGTGAGGCCGTTGCGCGACGACAAGGCGTTTTCGCCGCTCAAGTCGCTGTTGACGCGGATGGGAACCGCCTTTGCGCGCACGCTCAGCGGTTTGCCGGTACAGGACGCCCCCAGCGGCCTGCGCGCGTATTCGGCGGCGGCGGCGCGCGAGCTGCGCGTGAGCGGGCGCTTCAGCTACACGATGGAAACGCTGGTGCTCGCCGGCGCACGCGGTTGGCGGCTGGTCCAGGTACCGGTACGGGTCAATCCGGTCGCGCGCCGTTCGCGGCTGATGACCGGCATCCCGCAGTACATCCGCAAGTCGGTGCTCGCGCTGTTGCGCGGTGTTGCGTTGTATCGGCCGTGGTTGATGGTCGGATTCATCGCCATGGCGGCGGCAGTCGTCGCCGCAGTCGCGTTTTCGCTGTCGCGAATCGCCGGATTCGACGGCGCACGCATTTCGACGTCGGTCGCGGCGTTGATTGCATGCGCGATCGGCGGCGCGTGGGTATGGCGGGTGCGGGCCGGTGCGCGGGACGGCGATGCCGCGGGTAACGGCATGCCCTCAGCCGATGCAGTCGTCCGGGCCGATCCGCACGGCGGCGACGGCTTCGTGCGTGTCGCGGGCGACCAGGAAGAACCACTGGCCGACGTGCGCCCAGTCGCCGGTGTCGGCGCGCCCCTCGCGGCCTCCGCTCGCGAACGCCGCGCCGATGGGTGAATCCACGCGCACGTCGAAGTCATTGCCGGACTGCGGCGCCACGACCGCCCAGTCGAAGTGCCCGTTGCCTGTTCGCTGACCGCGCCTCGGAGCGGCCTTATGCGTCTGACATCTAGGGCTACGCCCGTCGCGTGCTGAAACTGGCCATCGCCGGCACCGAGAAGATCGAATCGCCGGCATGACGCTGGTTCACATTCGCCGGACGCACGCTTGGCGTGAGATCCGCAGCCCCATGTTGCAGTGCGCAAAACGGCGTCCTACACTCGCGGCTCGTTCCCGACCGCCCCGCCGGAGCCGACCATGCAGCTCACCCTGCTCAAGGCCAAGATCCACCGCGCCAGCGTGACCCACGCCGAGCTGCACTACGAAGGCTCGTGCGCGATCGACGCGCGCCTGCTGGAAATCGCCGGCATCGTCGAGAACGAGCAGGTGCACATCTTCAACGTCAACAACGGCGAGCGCTTCGTGACCTACGCGATCAAGGCCGAGCCGGGCAGCGGGGTGATTTCTGTCAATGGCGCGGCTGCGCACAAGGCCAGCCCGGGCGACCTCGTCATCATCTGCGCCTACGGCCAGCTCGACGCCGCCGAAGCCTCCAAGCACAAGCCGCGGCTGGTGTACGTGGATCGCCACAACCGCCTGACCCACACCAACGACTCGATGCCGATGCAGGCGGCGTGAACCGGGACGCCTCCGGTCTTCGGCGGTATCGACGGCCCGGTTGTGTTTATATTTGTCAATGACAACACGGATGGCCGAGCCCATAGAAAAAGGATCGACCGAGGCATTGGACCAGATGCTTGCGCAGGCGTCGTCGCTGCTTGCAAGCGACCCGGAAGCAGCCGCAGGGCGTGCGCGGGAAATCATCGGGACATTCGGTTCGCATCCGGTTGCGATGTTGATTCTTGGCGCATCGCACACGGCCCGTAACGATCCACATGCCGCATTGGATATCCTCGAACCGTTGTCGCGATCCGAACCGGACTGGGCGGCCGTGCACTTCGAGCTGGGCATCGCGCAGGCCCGCATCGGGCGCGTGCAGGATGCCGCGGATTCGATACGCCGCGCCGCCGACCTGAAGCCCGACACTCCCCACGTCTGGCTGGCGCTTGCCGATCAGCTGGCCAGGCTGGGCGATGCGGCAGGCGCCGATGATGCCTACACGGAGCATGTCCGCCACTCCGCGCGCGATCCCGAACTGATGCGTGCAGCGGCGGCGCTGCGCGACAACCGCCTTCCCGATGCGGAGCGGGTGCTGGTGGATCGTCTCCGCATGTTGCCGACCGATGTGGTTGCGATGCACATGATGTCCGTGCTGGTCGGCAAGGCGGGAAAAGAGAGGGAGGCCCTCGGTCTGATCACCCGTTGCCTGGAATTGGCCCCAGGTTACCGCGGCGCGCGGCAGTTCTATGCCCAGATGCTCAATCGCAACGAACTGCACACGGAGGCGCTGGCCGAGGCAGAGGCCCTGCTGGCCACCGAGCCGATGCATCCTGGGATTCGCAACCTCAAGGCCCTGATCCTGTGCAGGATCGGGGATTACCCCGGCGCGATCGAAATCCTGGATCGGCTGGTCGAGGAATTTCCGGATCAAACGGAGATATTGTTGAATCACGGCAACGCATTGAAGGCAGCCGGCGCCCACGACCGGGCCATTGGATCCTATCGGAGGATCATTTCGCTGGATCCGGCCTCCGGCGACCCCTACTGGAGCCTGGCCAACCTGAAGACCTACCGGTTCGATGCCGCCGAGCTGTCCGCGATGCGCGGACAATTGCAGCGAACCGATCTCACCGACGAGTCCCGCCTGCATCTGGAGTTCGCGCTGGCAAAGGCGCTGGAAGACCTGGGCGACTACGCCGAATCCTTCCAGCATTACTCGCTAGGCAATGAACTGCGTCTAGCGATGACGCCTTACAGCGCTGCCGGGAATACGGCTGAACTCAAGCAGGCGAAGCGCTGTTTCAACGCGGAATTCTTCGACAAGCGCCCCGACGCGGGATGCGCGGAACAGGGTCCGATCTTCATCGTCGGCCTGCCGCGATCGGGTTCGACCCTGATCGCGCAGATCCTGTCCAGCCATTCGCAGGTCGAGGGGGCGTCGGAATTGCCGGACCTGCCCATGTTGGTCGACACCTTGCAGATACGCTTCTGGCAGCAGGGCCTGGACTATCAGGAAGGGCTGGGCCGACTGGATCTGCGCGAATTCGCCGGGATCGGAAAAGCCTATCTCGACCGCACGCGGATCCATCGTCGCACGGACTCGCCGTACTTCACCGACAAGATGCCGAACAATTTCGTCCATGTCGGGCTGATCCACCTCATCCTGCCGAATGCGCGGATCATCGATGCCCGCCGGCATCCGCTCGCATGTTGTCTTTCGGGGTTCAAGCAACACTTCGCGCGCGGACAGAACTTCACCTATCGCCTTGAGGACATCGGGCGTTATTACAAGGACTACGTCGAATTCATGGATCACTTCGACCAAGTCCTGCCAGGTCGGGTGCATCGCGTCTTCTACGAACAGATGGTCGAGGACACCGAAGCCCAGGTCAGGCGTTTGCTCGATTACTGCGGGCTGCCGTTCGAGGAGCAATGCCTCCGGTTCTTCGAAAATCCACGCGCTGTGGCGACGGCCAGTTCCGAGCAGGTGCGCCGGCCGATCTATCGCGACGGCGTGGACCATTGGCGTCACTTCGAGCCGTGGCTCGGTCCGTTGAAGGAAGCACTGGGATCCGTGTTGGATGCCTATCCTGCGGTGCCCGCGTTCGCCAGCGCGGGTTGATCCGGCGGAGCATCGCGGCCGGCGACAAACCGGGTACGACCGTGGCTGCCGCGTGGCAAGGCGAAGCGGTTGCCGACGATCCTCGCACGGCTCCTGCGCCGGCCCGCGCGGACACGGTGACGCGAAACGTGCAAACTTCCGCGATCGGCCGATCGAGCGGCTGAAGGACGCGATGGAATGACCCGACCCGCCGCAACCGAACCGACCGGATCGCTGGAACAGGCGCTGGCCCAAGCGGCGCGGCTGCTCGCGACCGATCCGGAGCGCGCGGGCGAACTGGCCGGCGAGATCATCAAGGCGGTCGGCAAGCATCCGGTCGCGTTGCTGGTGCTGGGGGTTTCGCGGTCCGCGCTCGGCAACGCCACGCAGGCTATCGAAATCCTCGAACCGCTCGCGCGCTCGCAGCCGAACTGGGCGCAGGCGCAGATGGAGCTCGGGCTCGCGCTGGGCCGGATGGGGCAGGGCGAGACGGCGGTCGCCTCGCTACGCCGCGCGCTCGCGCTCAAGCCCGACCTGCCGCAGGCCTGGCACGCGCTTGGCGACCACCTGAGCGCGATCGGCGACGCCGCCGGCGCCGATGTGGCGTATGCGAACCATGTGCGTCATTCCACGCGCGATCCCGACCTGATGCGCGCGGCGGCGGCGCTGTACGACAACCGCCTGCCCGAGGCCGAAACCCTGCTGCGTGCGCATCTCAAGGCCGCGCCGACCGACGTCGCCGCGATCCGAATGATGGCCGAGCTGGCAATGCGGATCGGCCGCGAGGAGGACGCGCAGAACCTGCTGGCGCGCTGCCTGGAACTCGCGCCGAGTTTCCACGCCGCGCGGCAGAACTACGCGCTGGTGCTGTTCCGATCGAACAAGCCCGCCGAGGCGCTGGAACAGGTGCATCGGCTGCTCGCGATCGATCCGCGCAATCCGGGTTACCGCAACCTCGAGGCGGTGATCCTCAGCCGCATCGGCGATTACGAACAGGCGATCGCGATCTATGCCGAGGTCCTGCGCGAATACCCGAACCAGGCCAAGGTCTGGCTCAGCTACGGCCACGCGCTCAAGACCGATGGACGGCAGGACGACTCGGTCGCGGCGTATCGAAAGGCCATCGCGCTGGAACCGGGTTTCGGCGATGCGTGGTGGAGCCTGGCGAACCTCAAGACCGTACGCTTCGCGGCCGAGGACATTGATGCGATGCGCGCGCAGCTCGCGCGCGATGACCTGAACATCGAGGATCGCCACAACCTCGAATTCGCGTTGGCCAAGGCGTTTGAAGACGGTGGCGGATACGAGGCATCGTTCGCGCACTACGCCAGCGGCAACGCGCTCAAGCGCGGCATCGCGCCCTACGACGCGGACGACAACGCGCGCCGCCTGCGTCGTATCCGCGAGGTCTGCACGCGCGAGTTCTTCGAGCAGCGCAAGGGCTACGGCGCAAGTGCTGCCGATCCGATCTTCATCGTCGGCCTGCCGCGCGCAGGCTCGACCCTGATCGAGCAGATCCTGTCGAGCCATTCGCAGGTCGAGGGCACGATGGAACTGCCCGAGCTGATCTCGATGTCGCGCGCCCTGCGGCAGCAGCAGGCCGGATCGCAGTCGGCCGCCGCGCCCTACATCGACGCGCTCGCGGAAATCGATGCCGGGAAAGCGCGCGCGCTAGGCGAAAGATATCTCGAGCGCACCCGCATCCAGAGGAAAACCGCGGCGCCGTTCTTCATCGACAAGATGCCGAACAACTTCGTGCATATCGGGATGATCCAGACGATGCTGCCGAACGCGAAGATCGTCGATGCCCGCCGCCATCCGCTGGCCTGCTGCTTCTCGGGATTCAAGCAAAACTTCGCGCGCGGCCAGCATTTCACCTACGACCTGGCCGATATCGGCCGCTATTATCGTGACTACGTGCGTTTGATGGCGCATTTCGACGATGTGTTGCCGGGGCGCGTGCATCGGGTGATCTACGAGGACATGGTCGCCGACACCGAAGGCCAGGTGCGCCGCCTGCTGGCGTATTGCGGCCTGCCGTTCGAGGAGGGTTGCCTGCGTTTCTTCGAGAACGAGCGGCCGGTGCGCACCGCCAGTTCCGAGCAGGTGCGCCGGCCCATCTACAAGGAGGGCGTGGACCACTGGCGGCATTTCGAGCCCTGGCTGGGGCCGTTGAAGGACGCGCTGGGGCCGGTGCTCACGGAGTATCCGGCTGTGCCATCATTCGCGGGCGAGGATTGATTTTCCGGGGATATTCAGCAACCAAGGGGAGCGAACATGCGAGACAAGACGATGCGGAATCGGAATGGTCGGCGCACGCCGTCATTGCGCCGGCTGCCGCTGGCGGTGGCGGTGTGCTTCGCCTGCAGCACGGCCGCGTTCGCGCAGGCCGACACCGCAGCCGATGCGGCGGCCCCCGCCGGCGGCGCGCCCGCGACGGGCAAGGACAAGGCCAAGACGCTGGACACGATCACCGTGACCGCGCAGAAGCGTGCGGAGAATCCGCAGAAGGTGCCGTTGAGCCTGGACGTGCTGAGCACGCAGAAGCTCGAGCAGCTCGAAGTGAAGGACTTCAACGACTTCACCAAGTTCCTGCCCGCGGTGACCTTCAACCCGACCAGCGGCGGCGGCCAGCGCGGCGCGCAGGTGTACATGCGCGGCGTCGCCGACGGCGGCGACAACAACCATTCCGGCCCGTTGCCGAGCGTGGGCGTGTATCTGGACGAGGAACCGATCACCACGATCGACGGCCCGCTGAACCTGCACATCTACGACATCGCGCGGGTGGAATCGCTGGCCGGCCCGCAGGGCACGCTGTACGGCGCGAGCTCGCAGTCGGGCACGCTGCGCATCATCACCAACAAGCCCGATCCCAAGCATTTCGAGGCGCAGTATTCGCTCGAGGCCAACACCGTGGACAACGGCGGCGGCAGCGGCTATGTCGCGGAAGGCTTCGTCAACCAGCCGTTCAACGACCACATCGCGTTGCGCGTGGTCGCCTGGGACAAGCACGACGCCGCGTTTATAGACAACGCGTTCGGCGTGCGCCAGTTCCCGATCCGCAATCCCTTGCTGGGCGAACCGCCGAGCTGGGGCGGCGTGCTGAACAACGGGCATTGCACAAGCTCGGAGTTCCACGTCTGCACCGGCACCGCGAAGAACGACTACAACGATGGCGACACCCGCGGCCTGCGCGCGGCGCTGCGCATCAACCTCGACGACGGCTGGACGATAGACCCCAGCATCGTCACCCAGCATTCGCATACCAACGGACTGTTCGCCTACGACCCGCAGGTGGGCTTCCGCAAGGTCACCCACTTCTATCCCGAGAACGCCACCGATAACTGGACCCAGGCTGCGCTGACGGTGCAGGGCAAGATCGGCGACTTCGACCTGACTTATGCGTTCGCGCACCTCAACCGCCACGAGCATTCGGACCTGGACTACAACGACTACTCGTTCTGGTACGACGCGCTTTCCGCTTACGGGCAGTACATCTGCGACCATTTCGATACCGAAAGCTTCAGCTGCGCGCCGAACGGGCACGTGATCAATCCCTCGCAGCGCATCCACAACGTGGACGGCTTCCGCAAGACCAGCCACGAGCTGCGCCTCGCCTCGCCGCAGGACTGGCGGCTGAGCTTCGTCGGTGGTTACTACTGGCAGCGGCAGAGCCACGACATCCTGCAGGACTACCTGATCGACGGCCTGTCGCCCGAACAGTCCGTGCCGGGCTGGCCGAACACCATCTGGTTGACGGACCAGAAACGCGTGGACAAGGACGAAGCGTTGTTCGGCGAGGCGACCTTCAAGATCACCGACGACCTGAAAGCGACGGCCGGCATCCGTGCCTTCCGCGTGAACAACAGTCTCGAAGGCTTTTTCGGATTCGCCGACTGGGGCTGGAGCAGCTCCGGCGTGGCTTCCTGCCAGACGCCGTTCGTGCCGTTCAACGGCGCGCCGTGCACGGAGTTTTCCAAGCGCGTGAAGGAAACCGACCACGTCGGCAAGTTCAACCTGAGCTGGCAGATCGACCCGTCCAAGATGGTTTATGCGACGTGGTCGGAAGGCTTCCGTCCGGGCGGCATCAACCGCAAAGGCACGCTGCCACCGTACCTTTCCGACTTCCTCACCAACTACGAGGCCGGCTGGAAGACCGGCTGGATGGACGGACGGCTGCGCTGGAACGGCGCGGTGTTCCAGGAAAACTGGAAGGACTTCCAATATACGATCCTCGGCCCGAACAGCCTGCCGGAGATCCACAACGCGAACCAGGCGCGCATCCGCGGCCTGGAAACCAACGTCAACTGGAAGGCGACCGACGATCTTCTGCTCACCGGCAGCGCAGCCTGGTACGACGCCAAGCTGACCGCGAACTATTGCGGCAAGGCGTTCCAAGCCACCGGGGAGCCGATCACCAATTGCCCGGTTGGCAGCACAGTTGACGGCTTTTTCTTCCCCGATGGCCCGCAGGCGCCCAAAGGCACCCGTCTGCCGATCACTCCGAAGTTCAAGGCCAACCTGGTCGCGCGTTACGGCTTCGATTTCCAGGGCATGGACGCCTACGTGCAGGGCGCGCTCGTGCATGTCGGCGAGCGCACGTCCGATCTGCGCCTGACCGAGCGCACGTTGCTCGGCAACCTGCCGGCTTACACCACCTTCGACCTTTCGTTCGGCATCAAGCGCAGCAACTGGGCGCTGGACGCGTTCATCGAGAACGCGTTCGATACCAAGGGCGAACTCGGCCGGTTCTCGGAATGCACGCCTACGGTGTGTGCGGCGCAGGGCCAGGTGGCCGCCTATCCCAACGGTCAGCACTACGTGATCCCGGTCCAGCCGCGCACGTACGGCCTGCGCTTCACCCAGGATTTCTACTGATCGCGGCTCGGGAAACGACGCAAAACGAAACGGCCCTTCGGGGCCGTTTTCGCTGGCGGATGCGTAGGCGTCGGAACAGTGGTCAATCCGCGATGCGGGATCGCTGCGCGTGTCGTTTCAAGGCCCAGTCCACGTGCTCGCGCACGAGTCCGGAGGGATCATCGCGTCGCGATTCCAACGCGGCGATCACGGACGGCGTGGTCGGCGCATTGCCGAGTCCGACCGCGAGGTTGCGCAGCCAGCCCTCGTAGCCGGTGCGGCGGATCGCCGAGCCTTCCGTGCGTTGCAGGAACTCGGCTTCGCTCCACGCAAACAGTTCGGCGAGCGTTGCGCGATCCAGATTGTTGCGCGCGTGGAAATCCGGCTCGTCGCTGCGCTTGGCGAACTTGTTCCACGGGCAGATCAACTGGCAATCGTCGCAGCCGAACACGCGGTTGCCGATCGCCGCGCGCATCTCGGCCGGGATCGGGCCTTGGTGCTCGATCGTGAGATAGGCGATGCAGCGGCGCGCGTCGAGCTGGTAGGGCGCGATGATCGCGCGGGTCGGGCAGACCTCGATGCAGCGCGTGCAGGTGCCGCAGTGCGCGCTCGCGGGCGCATCGACGGGCAATGGAAGGTCCACGTAGAGCTCGCCGAGGAAGAACCACGAGCCGTCGTCCTTGTCGATCAGGCAGGTGTGCTTGCCGATCCAGCCCAGGCCGGCGTCGCGCGCGAGCGCGCGCTCGAGCACGGGCGCCGAATCGACGAACACGCGATGGCCGAACGGGCCGATCCGCGCCTCGATGCGGTCGGCGAGTTTCTGCAGCCGCGAGCGCAGGAGCTTGTGGTAGTCGCGGCCGCGCGCGTAGCGCGCGACGTAGGCGCGCTCGCCGTCGCGCAGCGTGTCCCAGTCCTCGCACTCCGTCGTCACGCCGTAATCCATCCGCACCGACACCACGCGCAGCGTGCCCGGTCGCAGTTCCGCGGGACGCGAGCGTTTGGAGCCGTGCTGCGCCATCCACTGCATCGTGCCGTGGCGTGCGTCGGCCAGCCATTCGAGCAGGCGCGCCTCGTCCTCGCGCAATTCGACGCCGGCAATGCCGCAGCGCTGGAAACCCAGCTCGCGCGCATCGGCCTTGATCAGAACCGCCAGGTCGGCCAGCGATGCGGCATCGAGCGCGGATTCAACGGCGGCGGTCGGCGGACCCATGGGGCGAGTATAGAATCGAGCGATGCACGAATCCGCACTGCCGCTGCATTCCGTCGCCTCCGCGCGCGCGCTCGACCGCCGCGCCGCGGAATCGTTCGGCATCGCCGCGGAGGAACTGATGCGCCGCGCGGGCGCTGCGGCATGGCGCGCGCTGTTCGCTCGCTGGCCCGATGCGATGCGCATCGGCATCGCCTGCGGACCCGGCAACAACGGTGGCGACGGTTATGCGCTCGCAACACATGCGCGTGCATCCGGACGCGAACCGGTCGTGCTCGCGTTGCCGGAAGGCGCGCCGCGCGGCGAACCTGCGCGCACCCTGCACGCCGAGTGGACAGCGCACGGCGTCATTCACACATTCGATGGCGTCCTGCCCGAAGCCGATCTGTGGGTGGACGCGCTGTTCGGGATCGGCCTCGCGCGCGCACCCGAATCCGCGGCGGCGGCGCTGATCGAGGCGATCAATGCGTCCGGCAAGCCCGTATTCGCGCTGGACGTCCCGTCGGGAATCGATTCGGATACCGGCCACTCTCCCGAAGTCGTGATCCGCGCGGATGCGACCCTGCAATTCATCGTCGCCAAACGCGGCCTTTACACCGGAGCCGCGTGCTCGAAGACGGGCGAATTCGCGCTCGACCCGCTCGCGCTTCCCGTCGCGTTGCTGAAGTCCGAAGAACCGGCGGCCATGCTGTTGCGGCCCGAAGCCCTGAAAGCATGGTTGCCGCGCCGCGTGCGCGACGCGCACAAGGGCGACTTCGGCCATGTGCTCTGCGTCGGCGGCGACCACGGATACGGCGGCGCGATCGTCCTGTGCGCGCAGGCCGCGCTGCGTTGCGGCGCGGGACTGGTCACCGTGGCCACGCGCGCGGAGCATGTCGCGGCATTGATCGCTGCACGGCCCGAAGTCATGGCGCATGCGATAGAGGAGTCCGCGGACTTCGCGCCGTTGTTGCAACGTGCGAGTGTGATTGCGATTGGCCCGGGCCTGGGACAGGACGACTGGGGTCGCGCATTGTTCGCTGCGGCGCTCGAATCGGACCGTCCCCTCGTGATTGATGCCGACGCGCTCAACCTTCTCGCGAAGTATCCGCAGACGCTCCGTGATGCAGTGCTTACGCCGCATCCTGGCGAAGCCGCGCGCCTGCTCGGCGTGGGCAGCGCGCAGATCCAGGGCGATCGGTTCGGCGCCGCGCGCAATCTCGCCGAGCGTCACGGCGTCGCGGTCGTGCTCAAGGGCGCGGGAACCGTCGTCGCGGCGCCCGTGCAAACGCCGGTCGTGATCGGCGCGGGTAATCCCGGCATGGCGGTGGGCGGGATGGGCGATGTTTTGACCGGCGCGATCGCGGCCCTGCGTGCGCAGGATCTGTCCGCGTTCGACGCCGCGCGTTGCGGAGCGTTGTTGCACGCCGCCGCCGGCGATGCGGCCGCGTGCAAGGGTGGCGAGCGTGGCATGATCCCGTCCGATCTGTTCCCGCACCTGCGCAGGCTGGCGAATCCATGCGATTGAATCTTCCCGATGCCGCAGCGACCGAAGCGCTGGGCGAGATCCTCGGCGAAACCCGCCCAGGGCACGCCGTGCTGTACCTGCAGGGCGATCTTGGCGCGGGTAAATCCACGCTCGCGCGTGCGCTGTTGCGTGCGTTAGGAGTGGAGGGCGCGATCCGCAGTCCCACCTACACCCTGATCGAACCCTACTATCTCAGCAGTGGCGACGAGGCCGTGCACCTGGATCTGTACCGGATTGCCCACGCCGGCGAGCTGGAGTTCCTGGGCTTGGACGCCTTGGCCTCGCAGGCTGCGCTGTGGCTGGTGGAATGGCCCGAGCGGGGTGCTGGCGGGCTGCCGCCTGCCGACCTGAAAATCCAATTATCCGTTCACGGGGAAGGCCGCGATGCGGTGCTGGAAGCCCCTTCCGACAAGGGCTCGGAGTGGTTGGAGCGGACCGGCCTGACCCCCGACTAGCGTGCTTTTCTGCTGTGGATTCCAGATAGTTCATACAGGCTACGGATTTACAAGGGAAAAGTGCTTGTAATTTGCAGCGGGTTGCGGTATGAATCGCAACCATGGGGAACCCGCGAGCCACTGCCAGTGCTGTTTTCGGCCTGTCCGCCGGGCTCTGGCTGGCGGCGCAGACTGCAGCAGCGGCAACCGTGCAGCAGGCGAGGGTGGTGGAATCCGCCGGGCGCACGCGCGCGCTGGTCGAGGCCAGCGGCGATGTGCAGATCGCGGTGTTCACCCTCGACCATCCGAACCGGTTGGTGCTGGATCTGCGCGACAGCCGCTTCGAGCATGGATTCCAGGTTCCCGGGCCCGACGGCGTCGTTTCCAACGTGCGTACCGGCCAACCGACCCCGGGCGATGCGCGGCTGGTGTTCGATCTGTCCGCATCGGTGCATCCGCAGACGCGCGTCGAGCATCGCGACGGGAACACCGAAGTCACGGTCGAATTGTTGACCGACACGCAACGCGCGCAGCCGGAGCCGGCCGGTTCCTCCGCTTCCAGTCCGCCCATCGCTATCCGCAAAACGGCGATCAGCGCCGAGAACGGCATCGCGACCCGTGTCGTGACGGAAAACGATGCGGACGGCGCGACGATCATTCCGACGCAGGCTCCGATCGCGCCGCGCCGCGATCCGGACAAACGCGGCTCCACGGCAGCGAATTCCGGAAATGCGGTCGCTACTTCCGCGACGACAGCGCCCGCCGCCATGTCCTCGATCGCAGCAACAGCCGCTAACGACGTGCCGGATTCCGCGACGCGGCCTGCGCGACCCGGCGCGCGCACCCTGCGCGACGTGCTCGGTGTCGGCCAGCGCAAACTGGTCATCGCGATCGATGCGGGCCACGGCGGCCAGGATGTCGGCGCGAAGGGCTATGCGGGAAGCTACGAGAAGAACGTGACGCTCGCGACCGCGCGCGAACTCGCGCGCCAGGTCAACGCCGAGCCGGGAATGCAGGCCGTGCTCACGCGCGATGGCGACTACTTCATCCCGCTCGCCGAGCGCTATCGCAAGGCGCGCGCCGCCAAGGCCGACCTGTTCATCTCGATCCATGCCGACGCCGATCCGACGCATACCGCGACCGGTTCGTCGGTGTGGGTGCTCTCGCAGCGCGGCGTGACCTCGCAGGCCGCGCGCTGGCTGGCCGATCGCGAGAACGCGGCCGACCTCGTCGGCGGCGTCAAGCTGCGCGACAAGGACGACACGCTGGCCTCGGTACTGCTGGATCTTTCTCAGAGCGCGACGATGAAGGCGTCCGAGGACGCCGCCGAGCGCGTGCACCAGGCGCTGCGCGACATCGGCCGCACGCACAAGGCGCATCCGGAGCACGCGAACTTCGTCGTGCTGCGCTCGCCCGACGTGCCTTCGATGCTGGTCGAGACCGCGTTCATCACCAACGCGGACGAGGAAGAACAGCTCAACGATCCCGACTACCGCGCACGGCTCGCCGGCGCTGTCCTCAGCGGCGTGCGCGGCTATTTCATCGACAACCCGCTGCCGGAGACGCAGTTCGCGGCGTTGCACGACAAGGCCACGCGCGACGCGCGTACGGTCGCCGCCGCGTCGTCGCCCGATTCCACGTCGGAAATGGTGCAGACCGCTTACGGATCCGACGATTCCGATGCGAATCCGCGGCCGGTGCAACTGGCTTCCGCCGCCGACGTGCAGCGTTACCACATCGTCCGGCGCGGCGAGCGCCTGCGCGATATCGCCGACCGCTATGGCGTGACGGTGATGCAGTTGCGCGCGCTCAACGACCTCGATACCAGCCGCATACGGACTGGTCAGCGGCTACGGATTCCTGCGCGCGCCACGGACGGCTGATCTCACCGAAGGTTTCATCGGTCGCTGCTATCATCGCGTTTTGGTTCCGCGATGCCGCCGTGCCGATCCGTCAACTCCCCGAAACCCTGATCGACCAGATTGCTGCCGGTGAGGTCGTCGAGCGCCCGGCTTCGGTCGTGAAGGAACTCGTCGAGAACGCGCTCGACGCGGGCGCGACGCGGCTGGACATCGATCTGGAAGAAGGCGGCATCCGCCTGATCCGCGTGCGCGACGACGGCGGCGGCATCGCAGTGGACGAACTGCCGCTCGCGGTGTCGCGCCATGCGACCAGCAAGATCGCTTCGCTGGACGACCTTGAACAAGTCGCCACGCTGGGTTTCCGTGGCGAGGCATTGCCGTCGATCGCGTCGGTAAGTCGCTTCAGTCTGAGTTCGCGCGCGAGTGGCGTCGAGCATGGCGCGCAGTTGCGCATCGACGGCGGCAAACCGAGCGCAGTAGCGCCGCATCCTCATCCGTCGGGCAGCACGGTCGAGGTGCGCGATCTGTTCTACAACGTGCCCGCGCGGCGGCGTTTCCTGAAAGCCGAGCGCACCGAGCTTGGGCATGTCGAGGACTGGTTGCGCGTGCTCGCGCTCTCGCGCCCGGACATCGAATTGCGCGTAGGACACAACGGCAAGTCCATCCGCCATTACCGCCCGCTTCGGGGCGAGGATTCGATCGGCCGCGTCGCCGCCGTGCTGGGCGAGGACTTCGCGAACGCCTGCATCGCGCTCGACCACGCGGCGGCCGGCCTGCGCCTGCACGGGTGGATCGGGTTGCCGACAACCGCGCGCTCCAGCGCCGACCAGCAATATTTCTTCGTGAACGGGCGCGGCGTGCGCGATCGCACGGTCGCGCACGCGGTGCGCCAGGCCTACGCGGACGTGCTCTACCACGGCCGCCATCCGGCCTTCGTGCTGTTCCTCGAGCTCGATCCGCGCCGTGTCGATGTGAACGTGCATCCGGCGAAGTTCGAGGTGCGCTTCCGCGACGGGCGGCTGGTGCACGATTTCGTGTTCCGCACGCTGCACGAGTCGCTCGCCGGCGCGCGCGCAGGACTGGTCGCGTCGCCGCCGCAGGGAATGCCCCCGACGGAATCGGGGGATGCCGGCACGTTCGCGAATGCGCGTGCATCGAATGCGATGACGTGGCAGCCGATGCGGCAGCCTTCGCTCGCGGTCGGCGAACCCGCGCCGGCTTATGCGGGCGGATTCGGAAGCGATGCCGTGGCGATGTTCGCGGCGACACAGCTGCAGCCGTTGCCGGAAACGGAACCCGGCGAAGCGCCGCCGCTGGGCTACGCGCTCGCGCAACTGCACGGCATTTTCATCCTCGCCGAGAACGAGCACGGACTGGTGCTGGTGGACATGCACGCCGCGCATGAGCGCATCACCTACGAACGCCTGAAGACCGCGCAGGAAGGCGTCGGCATTCGCGCACTGCCACTGCTGGTGCCGACCACGCTTGCGCTGTCCGAACGCGAAGCCGATGCGGCCGAGGAACATGCGCAGGCGTTGTCGGAACTCGGTTTCGAGGTCGATCGCAGCGGCCCGCAATCGCTGACCCTGCGCAGCGTGCCGGCGTTGCTCGACGGCGCCGATCCGCGCCAGTTGTTGCTCGACGTGCTCACCGACCTGCGGGAACACGGCGGCTCGCGCAAGGTCGAAGAACGGCGCAACGAGCTGCTCTCGACCATGGCCTGCCATGGCTCGGTGCGCGCGAACCGGCGGCTGACCGTCGCAGAGATGAACGCACTGTTGCGCGACATGGAGGCGACAGAGCGCTCGGGTCAGTGCAATCATGGGCGCCCGACCTGGGTGCAACTCACCCGAGCCGAACTCGACCGGCTGTTCATGAGAGGCCGTTAGCCTCGCGACAGCAGATCAACATCACGAATCGAAGACCCTGGAAATTTTCATGCGCTTCAACTCAATGATCACCGGTTGTTTCGCCGGAGCCGTCGTCGCGTCGCTGACGCTGGCCGGATGCGACAGGCAATCCGCCGCGCCGTCGTCCACGGCTGGCGCATCAGCGACCCAACCATCCGCACAACCTGCGCAGATCGATCGCGCCGCGTTCGAGAAGATCACGATGGACTGGCGCACGCACCGCGTCGAACGCCTGCGCAAACCCGACGGCTGGCTGTCGCTGGTCGGCCTGCACTGGGTCGATCCGGGCACGCACGCGCTCGGCATGGCCGACAGCAACGACATCCAGTTGCGCGCCGGCCCCGCAAAGCTCGGCAAGCTCGTGCTCGCGGACGGGAAGGCCAGCTTCACACCCGATCCTGCGGCTGGAGTGACGATCGACGGCAAACCGGCGACGGGCGAGACCACGCTTCGCAGCGATGCGACGACCGATCAGCGCGGCCCGACCATCGTCGCGTTCAACGGCGGCAGCGCGAATTTCCAGCTCATCGAGCGCAGCGGCAAGTTCGCGTTGCGGGTGAAGGACGCGAACGCGCCGACGCGCACCGGATTCATCGGCATCGACTACTTCGACGCCGATCCTTCCTGGCGCATCCCCGCGCGCTTCGAGCCGCACACGAAAGGCCAGACCATCCCGGTCGCCTCGGTGATAAACACCGTCGATCCGATGATGAATCCGGGGACGGTGGTGTTCGAGAAGGACGGCAAGACGTATCGCCTGGAAGCGGTGGACGAGGGCGACGGCCGGCTGTTCCTGATCTACGCCGACCACACCAACGGCAAGACGACGTATGCCGCGGGCCGTTTCCTCTACGCCGATCCGCCGAAGAATGGCGCGACCGTGGTGGACTTCAACCAGTCGTACAACCCGCCCTGCGTGTTCACGCATTACGCGACCTGCCCGCTGCCGCCGCCCGAGAATCGTCTCGATCTGACGATCACCGCGGGCGAAAAGGCCTATCGCGGCGCGGTGCATCACGACGAGCAGGCGACCATTCCGACGACGGGGAAGTCCTCATGATGAAGCAGTCGATCTGCACGCTCGCGCTCGCACTGCTGGTCGCCGGCAGCGCCGCCGCAGCGCCGCCCACGCCGATGCTTTGGAAGGTCAGCAAGGGCCAGAGTACGGTGTACCTGCTCGGTTCGATGCATGCGCTCCGGGAAAGCGACTACCCGCTTTCGGACGACGTGGATTCCGTCTACAAGTCCGCGGACAAGCTGGTGTTCGAGGTCGCGCCGGAAGACCTGCTTTCGGACGAGTCGCAGGCGAACGCGCTCAAGCACGGCATGTACCCCGATTCCGCGCACCAGCTCAAGGACGACCTGCAGAAGGCGACCTGGGACGAACTGCAGGCCTACGGAATGAAGAGTCGTGTCCCGATCGCGGCCTTGCAGCGCTTCGAGCCGTGGATGGTGTCGCTGACGCTCGTGGTGATGGAAACCACGAAGCTGGGGATCACTCCGGACGCCGGACTCGACATGCACTTCGTCAAGATGTCCGGCACCGACCACAAGGCCACCGGCGGGCTGGAAACCAGCGACCAGCAACTGGCGATCATGTACACGCTGCCGATGCAGGAACAGGACGAAATGCTGCGACAGACGCTGGACGAAATGGACGATTTCGCGAAGGACATGAACGAGGAACACGACGAATGGCGACGCGGCGATGTCGCAGCGCTGCTCACCAGGACGAAGAAGGATTTCGACAAGTTCCCGGATCTCTACCAGAAGCTGATCGCGCAACGGAACCGCAACTGGATTCCGCAGATCGAGAAGATGCTCGACGGCGGCAAGCACAACACGCTGGTCATCGTCGGCGCATTGCACCTGGCCGGCAACGACGGCGTGGTGCACCTGCTGCAAAAGGACGGCTACGCCGTCGAGCGCGTCTGCACGGGGTGCAAGAACCTGCACTGATCGCGCGGCACGGCGTCACGCGACGCGCGGCGGCACGAGCTCGATGCAGTCCACCGGGCACGGCGGCAGGCAGAGTTCGCAACCGGTGCACAGCTCGGCGATCACGGTGTGCATGCGTTTGGGCGCTCCGACGATCGCATCGACCGGGCAGGCCTGGATGCACTTGGTGCAGCCGATGCAGTCGGCTTCGACGATCAGCGCGACGACCTTCGGCTTCTCGATGCCGTGCGCCGGATTCAGCGGCTTGCGTTCGCGGCCGAGCAGTTCGGCGAGCGCGCGGATGCCTGCCTCGCCGCCCGGCGGGCACTGGTTGATGTCGGCGCGGCCTTCGGCGATCGCGGTCGCGTAGGGACGACAACCGGGAAACGTGCATTGGCCGCATTGCGTCTGCGGCAGCAGGCGGTCGATGGCCTCGATCATTTCTTCGGTGTTCGCAAACGTACGACGTGTGCACACCGGGCGCAGCAATCCGGGCAGCCAGCCGACGAAGGCCGCGAGCCAGAACATCCATGCGTTCGTCGAATCGCCGATCGCCGCGAAAGGCAATGCGACGACGATCGCGGAAAAGATACGTACCAGCTTGCAGCGCCAGGGATCGTCGCCTGGGATTTCGTCGAGCCGCGACTGCAATGCGGGGCCGAGAAGCCAGCCGAGCGCCAGAGCGAGCAACGCGACCGCAAGAAACGGCGCGATGGCTGCGACTAGTCGCATGAATTCATGCCGACTCCGCGGCGGTCATTTCACCGGCATGCCGGGCTGCGCGCCGGAATCGACATCGAGCAGGTGCAGATCGGCATCGCCGCTGCCGGCGGAGAGGATCATGCCTTCGCTGACGCCGAAGCGCATCTTGCGCGGCGCGAGATTGGCGATGAACACCACCTTGCGACCGACCAGCTTCTCCGGTTCGCCGTAGGCGGCGCGGATGCCCGAGAAGATCTGGCGCTGGCCGAGTTCGCCCGCGTCGAGCTTGAAGCGCAGCAGCTTGTCCGAGCCTTCCACGAAGCCGCATTCGAGTACCGTGGCGATGCGCAGGTCGAGCTTCGCGAAGTCGTCGATGGAGATGAAGCCGGGGCTGGAGGCTTGGGGATTGGGACTGGAGGAAGCAGATGTGGTCGATGTAGGAACCGCAGCAGAAGCCGCAATTTGACTCCCTCCCCCCTTCGCGGGGGAGGGCTGGGGAGAGGGGGAAGCTTCCAGGTGTTCCTTGCTGGCTTCGATCATGGCCTCGATCTGCTTGGGGTCGATGCGGGTGAAAAGTGGCTCGTAGGTCATCAACTGGTGGTCGCTTAAATAGCCTTTGTAGAACGAGCTTTCAGAGAACCCATTGGGAAGGTTTAGATATTTTTCGGACTTTGCAGCAATCGAAGGCAAGATTGGCTTGAGGGCCTTGGCGATTTGGGCGAAACAATTGATGCCAGTAGTGAGGATGGCTTGCAGTTCATCTTTTCTTGCAGGGTCTTTTGCGACAGCCCATGGCGCCGCTTCCGCGATGTACTCGTTCGCATAGTCCGCAGCCTGCATGATCGAGTTGATTGCTTTGCTGAATTCGCCAGCCTTATATCTCTCTGCCACACTGTGCTCGAGAACTCCTGTGACGCTTCCAAGGGCCTGAATGGCGCGGGATTCGTAGTCGGTCGGCTCGCCAGTCCCAGATGCTTCGGATGACCAAAATGCTTTTCCAAGTCGACCATGGAAATGCGTTTCTAAAAGCTTCGCGCAGCGACTCGCGATGTTCACGAACTTGCCGACGAGATCGGAATTCACCCGCGCGACGAAGTCCTCGAGGTTGAGGTCGAGGTCGTCCATGCCCGCGCCGGTCTTGGCGGCGAAGTAGTAGCGCAGGCATTCCGGATCCAGGCCCGCGTCAAGGTAGGTGCGCGCCTGGATGAAGGTGCCGCGCGACTTCGACATCTTCGCGCCGTTCACGGTGAGGTAGCCGTTGACGTGCAGTGCGGTCGGCATGGTGATGCCCGCGCCGTTCAGCACGGCCGGCCAGAACAGGCCGTGGAAGTTGACGATGTCCTTGCCAAGGAAGTGGTGCAGCTCCGCCTGCGTGCCCGCCGCGACAAGCGCTTCGTAGTCGAGGCCTTGGTCTTCGCACCAGGCCTGTAGGCTGGTGAGGTAGCCGATCGGCGCGTCCAGCCAGACATAGAAGAACTTGCCCGGTGCGCCGGGGATCTCGAATCCGAAATAGGGCGCGTCGCGCGAGATGTCCCAGTCGCGAAGCCCGCCGTCGGCGTCCAGCCACTCGCGCAGCTTGGCCTTCACCGACGAATGCGCGACGTCGCCCTCGATCCACGTGCGAAGCGCATCGGTGAAGTCGCCGGCCTTGAAGAAATGATGCTCGGACGCGCGCAGTACCGGCGTTGCGCCGGAGACGACCGAACGCGGATTCTTCAGGTCGGTCGGCGAATAGGTCGCGCCGCAGTTCTCGCAGTTGTCGCCGTACTGGTCGGGCGTGCCGCAGTT
>CAYUXZ010000015.1:0-55918 GCA_964449135.1 uncultured Gammaproteobacteria bacterium | reverse complement strand
ACTTGACTATTGCGCCAACATAAGCCCGATGCACTCGCCTTTCCATATCTATGAATTTGACCTGGAGTCGTTCAAGCACAACGCAATCCGGAACGGGTATGACATCGCGTTCCACAAGTACATCGTTGGCTCGACATATTTGCCAAGTTTCGTCGATCCGATCATGAAGCCGTTGATGCGGCACACGAATATGGGCATGCAATTGGAAATCTGGTTGCGGAAAAAAGCTGCTATCGCGTAATTATGACTCCACGCGATTCCGCCCGGCCTCCTTCGCCCGGTACAGCAACTCATCGGTTCGCGTGAACAGCCGGCTGTAGCTCTCCTCGCCGTCCCAAGTCGCCACGCCGATGCTGATGGTGACGCGCAGCCCGGCCGCGATCCGCTCCCAGTCGTGCGACTCGATCGCGGTGCGCATGCGTTCGCCGTAGACGCGCGCGCCGTCGAGGTCCGAGCCCGACAGGATGCCCAGGAACTCCTCGCCGCCGAGCCGCGCGGCCAGGTCGCCCGGCCGCTGGTCCTGGGTCAGGATCGCGCCGATCTCGCGCAGGACCTCATCGCCGATCGCGTGCGAGAAGCGGTCGTTGATGCGCTTGAAGAAGTCGATGTCCATCAGCACCAGCGACAGCGGGCGCCCGCTGCGCCGCGATTCGGAGAAATACGCGTCCAGCGACTCATCCACGCGCCGCCGGTTCGCGAGGCCGGTGAGCGCGTCCTCGCGCGCCTGCCGCTCGAAGGCTTCGGACTGCGACTGCACCAGTTCGAGCAGGCGCGACTTTTCCGCATCGGCCTCGCGCAAGCGGTCGGTCTGCTGCCTCAGGTCGTTCGTACGTGCGTTGACCAGCAGCTGCAAGCGTCGCTGGTTCTCCGCGATGACGCGAATGCGGGCCGCGTAGGTCAACCCCGCGCCGACGGTCAGCACCACGATCATCAATGCGTCGAACCACCAGATCTGCCACAGATAGGCGTCGATCTTGAACGTCAGCACCGCTTCGCGCGGCGACCAGGGCCCGCCGCTCACCGCCGACTGGATGCGCAGGCGGTAATCGCGCGGCGGCAGGTTGGTGAACTGCACGCTGGTGTGCTCGCCGACCTCGCTCCAGTCCGCGTCGTAGCCTTCGAGCAGGTAGCGGTATTCGATGCGCTTGGGCAGGTGGTAGTTCAGCGCGAAGAAGCGCACGTCGAGCTTGCGCGTTTCCGGTCCCAGGTCGAGCGCGCCGTTCGCGACCACGACTCGGTCGTTCACGCGGATTTCCTCGATCAGGGTCTGCGGCGGTTCGCTGCGGTAATCGGCGACGCGCGCGGGATGCACCTGCGCGATGCCGCTTGCGGTCGCGGCCCAGAGGCTGCCGTCGGACAGCAGCGACAACGAGGGAGTCGCTCCGCCGCTGAATTGCGAAGCCGGCAATCCGTCGGCTTCGCCATACAGATCGGCCACTAGATTCGCCGTGCGCCCGTCCGCAACCGCGTTCGCCTGGGCGCGGGCGACGCGAGCCAATCCGCTGGGCGTGGTCAGCCACAGTCCGTCCTGCGGATCCGGAGCGACTGCATAGACGGTATCCACGGGCAGCCCCTGCCGGCTCGCAATCACGCTCACGTGCGCGTTCTTCCAGCGCAGCAACCCGCGGTCGCTCGCGATCCACAGCGTGCCGTCGGCATCGCCCGCGAAGCCGTAGATGGTCTGCACCATGCTTTCGATCGGAATCGCGACATGCACGAACCGGTCGGCCTCGCGGTACGTCAAGCCGTTGCCCGTGCCGATCCACAGACGGCCAGCGCCGTCGCGATGCAGCGCCAGGATCGAATCGTTGGGCAGGCCGTCGGCGCTGGTGAACACGCGTGTTGCGCCATTCGGATCGCGCCGGAGCAGGCCCTTGTCGGTCGCGATCCAGAGCCCGCCGTCGGCGTCCTCGACGATCGCGCGCACCCGCCCGTTGTCGGCGCCACGCGCCGCGTCGAGCGTGCGATCCACGTGTCCGTGCGACAGGTGCGCGATGCGGCCCGTGTCCGTGCCGGCCCAGAGCCCGCCATCGCTGGCAGGCGCAAGCGCGAGCACCGCGTGATCGGACAGCGAATCGGCGTCGATGCGCGAAGCGCGCCCGTCGTGAATGCGTTCCAGACCGCTCGCGGTTCCGATCCAGACCTCGCCGTCGGCGGTCTGCATCACGGCATGCACGTTCTCGTCGACGAGTCCCTGCGATTTGCCGAACGCACCGAACGGCGTGTCGCGCAGCCGCATCAGACCCTGGCTGCCGCCGACCCAGAGACTACCGTCCTGACCGCGCAGCAGCGAATCGACTTGCCAGGCGCGCTCCGGATTTTCGGCGCGGATCGTTTCGCTGCGTCCCTCGCGCACCCGCAGCAGGCCGTGCTGCGCGGTGCCGATCATCGCCTGGCTCGACGAATCGGGAAGGATCGCGAGCACGGCGTCGTCGGATGCATCCGGCGTCATCTTCTCGAACTGGCGCTCGCCCGAACGCTGTCGGTATGCGCCGGCGCGCGTGCCGACCCAGAGCGCGCGATCCGGTGATTCGGCGAGCGCGCTGACCGGGCCGGACGGCAGTAGCCCCGCGTTGACGCTGATCGTCTGCACCTGGTCGCCGACGATGCGCGCGAGCCCCGCCGCGGTGCCGATCCAGACGCTGCCGTCGCCCGCGACCAGCAGGCTCAGGACCCGATCGGACGGCAGACCGTTGCGGCTGTCGAAATGCGCCTTGCGCCGTCCGTCGAGACGATCGATGCCGGCGCCGGCGGTCGCAACCCACAGCCGCCCGCGCGCATCTTCCTGCGAGGCGACGATGGAATCTTCGGACAGCCCTCCGTCCTTTCCCGCGCGCTCCGTCCAATATCCCTGGTGCAGGAAACTCATGCCGCCGCGCGCAGTGCCGATCAGCAGCGAGTTGTCGATGCCCAGCGCGAGATGGCGGATGTCGTTGTCGTGCAACTCGGGCACCGAGGCGCGATCGTGATAGACGAACTCGCTGCCGTTGAAACGCGCCAGGCCGTCGGGCGTGGCGATCCACAGATAGCCGTCGCCGGTCTGCGAGAGCGCATTGACCTGATCGTTCGGCAGGCCCTCGCGCTGCGTCCAGACCTGGCGCGCCCAGGTGTCCATGGTCTTGGCCGTCGCGGACGCCTGTGCGAGCGCGCCGGTTTGCGGGGATACGAACAGCACGATGGCCGCGAGCCATGCGAACGCCGTTCGACGATTGGCGTTCATCGCATCGTCAGCGGGGCGGTTCGCCGCCGAGCCGGCCCATGAACTGGCGGTAGTAGCGGAGTTCGGCGACCGAATCCCGGATGTCACTGAGCGCGGTGTGCGCCGAATCCTTGGCGAAGCCTTTCGGAATCTCCGGAGACCAGCGCCGCGCGAGTTCCTTGATCGTGCTCACGTCGAGGTTGCGGTAGTGGAAGTACCGTTCGAGCCGCGGCATGCCGCGAACCAGAAAGCGCCGGTCCTGGCAGATCGAATTGCCGCAGATCGGCGATTGGTTCGCCGGAACCCATTGCGCGAGGAACGCGATCGTCGCCGCTTCGGCCGCTGCGTGATCGATCGTCGAATCGAGCACGCGCTGCCACAATCCGGACTTCGAGTGCTGGTTGCGGTTCCAGTCGTCCATCGCCTGCAGGCGCGCGAGCGGATGCGCGATCGCGAGCTCCGGTCCTTCCGCGAGCACGTTGAGCTGCTTGTCGGTGACCAGCGTCGCGATTTCCAGGATCGAGTCTGCATCCGGGTCCAGCCCCGTCATCTCCAGGTCGATCCAGATCAGGTTTTCGTCGTTGGGGACGGGCATGGGTACGCGCGCTCGGGAACTGCGTGCATGATAACGTCCCCGACCCGCCGGAGCGCGGCCATGCCCCTGCCGATCAATCCCGACATAAGCCATTTCGCGGTGGTCTCGGCAATGATCACGCCGGCCTTCTTCCTCACCGCGACCAGCTCGCTGATCGCGACCGCGAATGCGCGGCTGTCGCGCGTGGTCGATCGCATGCGGCTGGACATCGCCGAACTCAAGCATCCCGACAGCGCCGGATCGCGTGTCGATCTGCGTGCGCGAGTCGATCTGCACCGAAAGCGTTCCCGGCTCGTGCTGGCATCGGTGCGGCTGCTCTACGGCGCGGTCACGGCCTTCGTCGGAACCAGCTTCACGATCGCGCTCGACAGCGTGCTGGTCTGGCACCTCGACCTGCTGCCGCTGGCGCTCGCCGTGGTCGGCGTGTTGCTGATGCTGATCGCCTCGGTGTATCTGGGGCGCGAGACGCGGATGGCCTTGCGGATGCTGGAGGATGATCTGGATCGGCAGCTCGCGCGCGAGCCGGCCGCTCGCGGCACTGCCTGAGACAGCCGATCACTCTGCGGCTTTGCCGCGCTTGCGGCGGAAATACGCGCTCAGTCGCGCGCTGGCTTCTTCGGCGAGCACGCCGCCCTGCACTTGCACGCGATGGTTGTGACGAGGATCGGCGAGCAGGTCGAACACGCTGCCCGCAGCGCCGGTCTTGGGATCGCTGGCCGCATAGACCACGCGCGCGATGCGCGCGTGCACCATTGCCATCGCGCACATCGCGCAGGGCTCCAGGGTCACGTACAACGTGCAACCGACGAGTCGATGGTTGCCGAGCCTGCGTCCGGCCGTGCGCATCGCGACGATCTCCGCGTGCGCGCTGGGATCGTGTTCGGTGATATTGCGGTTCCAGCCTTCTCCGAGAATTTCGCCTTCCGCCGAAACCAACAGCGCTCCGACCGGGATTTCGTCGTCTTCTCGTTCCGCACGATCGGCGAGATCCAGCGCGCGGCGCATCCAACGCTCGTCATCCGGCGTGAGGTTCGTTACGTAGGCTGCACCGTCTTCGTTGCGAACTTCGCCCACGACGCCTACTCCCATTCAATCGTCGCGGGAGGCTTGCCGCTGATATCATAAACGACGCGAGAAATATCGCGCAATTCATTGATTATACGGCGCGATACGGCATCAAGAAGCTCGTAAGGCAGATGCGCCCAGTGCGCGGTCATGAAGTCGACGGTCTCCACCACACGCAGCGCGATCACCCATTCGTAGGCGCGCGCATCGCCGACGACGCCGACCGATTTCACCGGCAGGAACACCGCGAACGCCTGGCTGGTCCGGTCGTACCAGTCGGCCTTGCGCAGTTCGTCAATGAAGATCGCGTCCGCGCGCGCGAGCAGATCGGCGAACTCGGGCTTGACCTCGCCAAGGATGCGCACGCCCAGTCCCGGTCCGGGGAACGGATGCCGGTAGACCATCTCGCGCGGCAGGCCGAGCTCGACGCCGATGCGCCGCACCTCGTCCTTGAACAGCTCGCGCAGCGGCTCGACGAGGCCGAGCTTCATGCGCTCGGGCAGGCCGCCGACGTTGTGGTGCGACTTGATCACGTGCGCCTTGCCGGTCTTGCTGCCGGCCGACTCGATCACGTCGGGATAGATCGTGCCCTGAGCCAGCCACTTCACGTTCGCGAGCTTCGCGGACTCCTCTTCGAAGATCTCCACGAACAGCCGGCCGATGATCTTGCGCTTGGCCTCGGGGTCGGACACGCCGCGAAGCGCGGAAAAGTAGCGATCGGCCGCGTCCACGCGGATCACCTTCACGCCGAGGTGCTCGGCGAAGGTGTCCATCACCTGGTCGCCTTCCTTCCAGCGCAGCAGGCCGGTGTCGACAAACACGCAGGTCAGCCGGTCGCCGAGCGCGCGGTGCAGCAGCGCGGCGACGACCGAGGAATCCACGCCGCCGGAAAGACCCAGCAGGACGTGGTCGTCGCCGACCTGAGCGCGCACGCGTGCGATCTGGTCCTCGATGATGTGCTCGGCGGTCCACAGCGTCCGGCAGCCGCAGATCTCGACCGCGAAGCGCTCGAGGATCGCCATGCCCGACTTGGTGTGCGTCACTTCGGGATGGAACTGCACCGCGTACCAGCGCCGCGCCTCGTCGGCCATCGCCGCGATCGGCAGGCTGTCGGTCTGCGCGACGACCTCGAATCCCGGCGGCACGTCGGTGACGCGATCGCCGTGGCTCATCCACACGTCCAGCCGCGGCGGCGAGCCCGGCAGGTCCTTGAGACCGTCGAGCAGCGTGCACTCGCGCAGCACCTCCACTTCGGCGTAGCCGTATTCGCGATGGTGATCGCCTTCGACTTCGCCGCCGAGCTGCATCGCCATCGTCTGCATGCCGTAGCAGATGCCCAGCAGCGGCACGCCGGCGTCGAACACCTGCTGCGGCGCGTGCGGCGAACCTTCCTCGAGCGTGGATTCCGGCCCGCCCGACAGGATGATGCCCTTGGGCGCGAACTTCGCGATCTCGGCCGGATCGTGGTCCCAGGCCCAGATCTCGCAGTAGACGCCGATCTCGCGGATGCGCCGTGCGATCAGCTGCGTGTACTGCGCGCCAAAGTCGAGGATCAGGATCTTGTCGCTATGCAGGTCGGTCATGGGATTGACGAAGAACTTGGGTAACGGTGAAAGATCTCTTGCTTCGTGGTATCGGGAACATGAAGCCAGTTCGTCTCTTCGGAAATATGAAGCGAAGCGGCCTGCTCATTCGCAGCTCTCAGAATCTGAAAGAACCAATCCGCGTAGGTCCACTCTCTGGGACGAGGCGAGTAAAGAAAAGAATTGTCAGCATCCCAATGAACCTCCATCGCCTCAAGAAAGATGCGCGGGAAAGTCAGTGAGGCTGGGTAAATACGCAACCTGCCTTGCTGGTCGATCTCGATCGTCTTGATGAGGTCAGACTTCGGCATCGGTACTAGCCAGCCCGGTAATTCGGCGGTTCCTTGGTGATCTGCACGTCGTGCACATGGCTTTCGCGCACGCCGGCGTTGCTGACCTGCACGAAGTTCGGCTTGGCGCGCATCTCCTCGATGGTCGCGCAACCGACGTAGCCCATCGCCGCGCGCAGTCCGCCGGCGAGCTGATGCACGATGTCGCGCAGCGGCCCGCGATACGGCACACGACCTTCGATGCCCTCGGGCACGAGTTTGTCGGCGTCGGACGCGTCCTGGAAATAGCGGTCCTTGCTGCCGAGTTCCATCGCGCCGATCGAACCCATGCCGCGGTAGCTCTTGTAGCTGCGGCCCTGGAACAGCTCGATCTCGCCCGGGGCTTCCTCGGTGCCGGCGAACAGGCCGCCGATCATCACGCAGGACGCGCCCGCGGCGATCGCCTTGGCGATGTCTCCGGAATAGCGGATGCCGCCGTCGGCGATCAGCGGGATGCGGTCCTGCAAGGCCTTGGCGACCATGCCGACCGCGGTAATCTGCGGCACGCCCACGCCCGCGACGATGCGTGTCGTGCAGATCGAGCCGGGGCCGACGCCGACTTTGACCGCGTCGGCGCCGGCGTCCATCAACGCGAGCGCGGCGTCGCCGGTGACGATGTTGCCGCCGATCACCTGCAGGTCCGGGTAGTGTTTCTTCGTCCACGCGACGCGGTCGAGCACGCCCTGCGCATGGCCGTGTGCGGTATCGACCACGATCACGTCCACGCCTGCTTGCACCAGCGCCTCGATGCGCTTCTCGGTGTCGCCGCCGACGCCGACCGCCGCGCCCACGCGCAGGCGTTCGCTGTCGTCCTTGGCCGCATCCGGGTTGTCGCGCGCTTTCTGGATGTCCTTGACGGTGATCAGGCCGCGCAACTGGAAGCCGTCGTTGACCACCAGCACCTTCTCGATGCGGTGCTTGTGCAGCAGCGCCATCACTTCGTCGTCCGACGCGCCCTCGCGCACGGTCACGAGCCGGTCCTTCTTGGTCATGATGTGGCGGACCGGATCGTCGAGTTTCTTCTCGAAGCGCATGTCGCGGCTGGTGACGATGCCGACGAGCTGCCCACCGTCGACCACCGGCACGCCGGAGATGTTGCGTGCGCGGGTGAGCTTGAGGACTTCGCCGATCGTGGTTTCCGGGCCGACCGTGAACGGCTCGCGGATCACGCCGGCCTCGAAATGCTTGACCTGCGCGACGTGCTTCGCCTGCGCGGCGGCGGACATGTTCTTGTGCAGGATGCCGATGCCGCCGAGCTGCGCCATCGTGATCGCCAGGCGCGCTTCGGTGACCGTGTCCATCGCGGCGGACACGATCGGGGCGTTGAGGGAGATGCCGCGGGTCAGCCGCGTGCGCAGATGGACGTCCTTGGGCAAGACCGCCGAATGCGCGGGGACCAGGGACACGTCGTCGAAGGTGAGCGCTTCGGCCAGGATGCGCAGCATGTGCGGCTCCGATGGGAGAAGCGCGCCATTATACCTTGATTCACCGGTTCGCCGATTTTCCCTCGGTATTCACGATCGAGAGGCTGCGATCGCGCGTCCGCCGCCTACAACAGCGCCAGCGACAGCCAAGGCACCCAGGTGATGATCAGCACCGCCGCGCCGACGAGCAGGAAGAACGGGATGCAGGCGCGCGCGAGGGTCAGGATGTTGCTCTTGAAGCGGTAGGCCGCGATGAACAGGTCCATGCCGGCCGGCGGCATGAAGTAGCCGATCTGCAGGTTCGCGAGCATCACGATGCCGAAATGCACCGGGTTGATGCCGTAGCCGATCGCGACCGGCACGAGCAGCGGAGTCAGCACCACGATCGCCGAGAAGATGTCGACGAACATGCCCACCATCAGCAGCACGCCGTTGAGCAGCAGCAGGAACAGCCATCCGGAATGCACGTGCTGCGTGCTGAACTGGAACATCTTCGTCGGCACTTCCTGATCGACGAGCCAGTTCGACAGCGCCGTGGCCGCTCCGAGGATGATCAGGATCGCGCCGACCAGGCGCATCGCTTCGGCCATGAGATCGGGGAGTTTCCCGATCTTTATTTCTTTTTTAATCAATATAGTTACGATCAATACATAAAGTGTCGTGATAGCTGCGGCCTCGCTCGCCGCGAACTTGCCCGAATAGATGCCGCCGAGCACGATCAACGGAAGCGGCAGTTCCCATTTGGCTTCCTTGACCGCCTCCCAGAGTTCGCGCGCATCGAACCGCGGCGCGGCCTTCTGCAGGTGCCAGCCGACCCACATCGCATGCGCCGACAGGATCAACACCATCAATCCGCCGGGCAACAGGCCCGCGAGGAACAGGTCTTTCATCGTGACCGGCGGCGTGGTGTTGAGCTGCCCCGCCACGAAGCCGAACAGGATCAGCGGCAGCGAGGGCGCGAACAGCAGGCCGAGGCTGCCCGAGGACGTCACCAGGCCGAGGCTGTAGCGTTCCGGGTAACCGGCCTTGACCAGCGCAGGGAACAGGAAAGCGCCGACCGCGACGATGGTCATGCCCGAGGCGCCGGTGAACGCAGTGAAGAACGCGCAAGCGATGATCGCCACGATCGCGAGCCCGCCGGGCAATCGTCCGAGCAAGGCCAGCGACAGTCGCACCAGACGTTGCGGCGTGCCGCTCTCGCCGAGCAGGTAACCCGACAGCGTGAACAACGGAATCGCGATCAGACCCGGCTTGTCGCCGAGCCGGTAGTACTCGACCGCGACGCCGATCAAGTCGATGCCCGCGAAATGGAACCCCAGCAGCGCGATCGCGGCGATCACCGCGAACAGCGGCATTCCGATCGCCGCGAGCAGCAGGACAAGGCCCAGGCCGACGATCACGTCGAGCCTGGCACAGGCGGCTCGCTGAACGCCGCGACCGCAAAGCGCAGCGCCATCAGGCCGAAACCGACGGGAATCACCAGCATCGGCAACCAGCTCGGCACGCCGGGAACGAACTGGTCAGGCGCCGAACGCTCGAGCACCACCATGCCGTAGCCGTACCAGCCCAGAGCAGCGCAGATCGTCGCGGTCGCCAGTTGCGAAATCGTCCAGGCGATGCGTCGGCCCAGAGGCGGCAGGATCTTCGGCAACGCGTCGATCGCGATGTGCCGGTGCGCCCGCGTTGCGCCCAGCGCGCCCAGCAGCGCGAGCCAGAGCACGCCCGCGCGGCTCACCGGCTCGGCCCATTCCAGCCCGGTGTGCAGGAACATGCGCAATCCGATCTGCGTCAGCGACAGCGTCAGCAGGGCCAGCACGAGCAACGCAAGCAGCAGATCCTCGGTCCGATGCAATGCGCGCAGCAGTCGGGCCATCGTTCAATGCGCTCCGGCGATCGCCTTGCGCACTGCGGCCAGCAGCTCGGCCGAAATCAACTTGTCGGCGACCATCTGCTGGGTGACCTTGGTGCCGATCTCGCGCCAGCGCGCGGCTTCGGCCGGATCGAGCGAAGTCACCGCGAGTCCCTGCTTCTTCATCGCATTCAGGGCCGCCTCGTCGTCGCGCTTGATGTTGGCGTCCATGCGCGTCGCGGCGCCGGCGAAGGCCTTGCCGACGAGGCCCTGGTCGGCCGGCGACAATTGCTTCCAGACCTTGTTGTCGAGCACCACGTAACCGACCACGAAGGTCAGCGGCAGGTTGACCATGTACTTCACCTTGCCGTGCCACTGCATCGCGACCGCGCCCGACGGCGTGTTCGCCACCGTGTCCACGAGTCCGGTCTGCAGGCTCGTGAACACGTCGCCGAGCGGCAGCGGGATCGTGCTCACGCCGGCCGTCTTGAAGGTGCGCTCGGCGATCATGTCGTTCTGCGGAATCCAGACTTTCGCCTTCTCCATCTCTTCGCGGTTGTGCAGCGGCTTCGTGCTCATGATGTAGGCGAAGCCGATGCTCGATGCCGCGAGCATGTGCAAGCCGTGCGCATCGAAACCTTTCGCGAGCAGCGGATCGATCTGCGGCCGCACCTTGTCCGCCTGCGCCCAGCTCTCGAACTGGAACGGCAGGCTGTAGATGGGCGCGTCCGGATACGTCGCGGCCAGCTCGCTCGATGTCAGCATGCCGCCGTGCAGTTCGCCGAAGCGCATCTTGCGCAGCACGACCTGGTCGGTGCCCATCACGCCGCCCGGATAGAACTTCACGATCACCCTGCCTTGGCTGCCGGTCTGCACCTCGTTGCCGGCGGCGCGCAGCTCGCGCATCCACGCCGAGCCTTCGGGCGCGACCGTCGCGATCTTGATGACCTGCTCGGCCCGTACCGGCGCGGTCACGGTCAGCGCGGACAACAACAAGACACACAAAGCGATGAGTGGCGATTTCATGAAAATCCTCAGAAGTAATCCTTGCCGCTCGCGAGCAGTTTCTTCGCGCGTTCCTGCGCGAGCGTATTGGTCAGGGTCAAACCCGGCGCCTTCGGGTCGGCGGCGAGCACGTCGTTGAGCAGCTGGTCGTGCAGGGCCTGGTTGAACACCAGACGCGCGTAGAACTCGGCCTCGAGCGTCTTCGCGTAGAGGTTCCTGCCTCCGGAGATCTCGATCGCCTTTTCGAAATAGCTGCGTCCGAGCTCGGGCTTGCCGCCGATGGCGGCCGGACGCACCGAATTGAGCACGCCCAGATAGGCGCAGGCCTGTCCCTGGTCGTGACGCGGATCGAGCTCGACCACGCGTTCGAACAAGGCCTCGAGCTTGGGCAGGTCGGCGACCGCGCCCCAGTCCTCGGAATGACTCTGAAGGTAGCCGGCCCAGGCTGCGCCAAGCGCGTACATCAGCTCGGTGTTCCGGTCGGCCTTCACCACCGCCTCGAAGCTGTCCACGTCCTTGTCGATCGCCGCGCAGAGCGCGGCATCCTGCGCACAGGTCGCGCGCTTGGCGTAATCGAACGCCTTCCCGGACATCCGCTGCGCTCGCGGCTTGTCGTCGCCGGTGAAGTTGCCCGCATAGGCGCTGTCGAGCTTGGCTGCCGCGAGCAGCATCGCGGCGTCCTTGCGATCGTCGGATTCTCCGCTGATCAGGCCGTCGAGCAGCAGCAGGTAGGCCGGCAATCCATCGCGCACGGTTGCCGGATCGTCGCTGTTCAACACGGCATCGCCCAGGTTGGCGGCGAATTGGTCGCCGGCCTTCTGCACGATCGAAGAGCAGCCGGACAAGCCCAGCGCGCAGGCAAGGATCGAAATCGCGAGGTTGCTGCTTCGCGGCCGCATGCGGAAATTCTCACACACTCTCATGAACGCCCCGCATACGAGAGGTCGGCTGCTTCGGCGGCTTCGAGCGTGTTCTGCATCAGCGTCGCGACCGTCATCGGTCCGACGCCGCCGGGCACCGGCGTGATCCAGCTCGCGCGCTTCGCGGCTTCCGCGTAGCCGACGTCGCCGACCAGACGGCCGTCGTCGAGCCGATTGATCCCGACGTCGATCACGACCGCGCCGGGTTTGATCCATTCGCCCGGCACCACGCCCGGCTTGCCGACCGCGACCACGAGGATGTCGGCCTCGCCCACGTGCCGCTGCAGCACATCGGGCGGCGTGAACTTGTGGCAAGTCGTCACCGTGCAGCCGGCGATCAGCAGCTCCAGCGCCATCGGCCGGCCGACATGATTGGAGACGCCCACGATGGTCGCGTTCGCTCCACGCACCGGCCGATCGGTCCATGCAAGCAAGGTCGTGATCCCGCGCGGCGTGCACGGGCGCAGTCCGAACTGGCGCAATGCGAGATGGCCGACATTTTCCGGATGAAAACCGTCCACGTCCTTGCGCGGATCGATGCGGTGGATCAGCCGGCTCGCGTCCGGAATGCCCGGCAGCGGGAGTTGCACGAGGATGCCGTGCACCGCCGCATCGGCATTGAGCTTGTCGATCAGTGCGAGCAACTCGGCTTCGGTGGTCGAGGCCGGCAGGTCGAAGTCCAGCGTGTGGATGCCGACCTTCTCGCAGGCGCGGCGCTTGTTGCGCACATACACCGCCGACGCCGGATCGGCGCCGACCAGCACCACCGCGAGCCCCGGCCGCGGCCTGCCTGCGGCGATCCGCGCCTGCACCCTTCCGGCCAATGCGTCCAGCAGTTCCTCGGCGATGCGCTTGCCGTCGAGCACCTTGGCCATCACGGCGGGTGCGGCGGTCGCGGTCGCGGACGAGGCCGTGTCGGTCGAGGTCATGCGGGAAGTTCTTGGCTGCGTTACAGTCAGTGCATTATCGCCGATCCAGGGGGCGTTCCGTGGCGAATCCGTCCGATTCCGATCGCACGCGGCTCGAAGCCGCCGCGTTCCGCCGCCTGCTCCGGCACCTCAACGCGGATCGGCCGGACGTGCAGAACATAGACCTGATGATCCTCGCCGGTTTCTGCCGTAACTGCCTCTCGGACTGGTACCGTGAAGCGGCCGAGGTGGCCGGCTTGGCCATGAGCAAGGACGACGCCCGCGAGGCGATCTACGGGATGCCATTCGCGCAATGGAAGGCGCAATATCAGCGGGAAGCCAGCCCCGAGCAGTTGGCCGCGTTCGAAGCGGCGCAGCGCAAGCATCCAACATGACGACAGCAGCAAAGGAGCCGACATGATTCCGCAAGGCAAGTGCCCGAAGTGCGGCGAACCGGTTTTGCACGTGCACGTCGAAAGCGTGAACGGGATGGTCGCCAACGAGAGCAAGGCGAAGTGCCTGACCTACAGCTGCATTCGCTGCCACGCCGTGCTGGGCGTGCAGATGGATCCGCGCGGTGGACGGCGTCGGCCCAAGACGCCTGCATAAGCCTTGGAGATCGGACGCATTTGCGCCGCGCCTCAGCCGCCGGCGCAGAATGCGGCGTAGTCGACGTAACCCGGGAACGGCTTGCCGACTGCGCAAACCGGACATTCAGCGTCCGGGTGCAGGCGCGTTTCGCGAAAGCGCAGCGCGAGTGCGTCGAAATGCAGCAGGCGTCCGGCCAACGGCTCACCGATGCCGAGCACCAGCTTGATCGCCTCGGTCGCCTGCAGCAGGCCGATCACCCCCGGCAGTACGCCGAGCACGCCGGCTTCCGCGCAGTTCGGCGCGGCTTCGCGCGGCGGCGGCTCCGGAAACAGACAGCGGTAGCAGGGCGCGACGCCTCGCTGGCGTCCGGCATCGAACACGCTCACCTGCCCCTCGAAGCGATGCACCGCGCCGTACACCAGCGGCTTGCCCAGCTTCACGCAGGCGTCGTTGAGCAGATAGCGCGCGGAGAAATTGTCGGCGCCGTCGATCACCACGTCGGCGCCTTCGAGGATGCGTTCCACGTTTTCGGAAGTCACGCGCTCCCGAAACGCAACGACGTTCGTGCGCGGATTGAGCGCGGAAATCGTCGTGCGCGCCGATTCGGTCTTGGCCACGCCGATCCGTGCGTCCGCGTGCAGGATCTGCCGCTGCAGGTTGCTGCGATCCACCACATCGTCGTCGGCGAGCGCGAGCGTGCCGATGCCCGCCGCCGCGAGGTAGAACGCCGCCGGCGAACCCAGCCCACCCGCGCCGATCAGCGCGACGCGCGCGGCTTCGAGCTTGCGCTGCCCCGCTTCGCCGACCTCGGGTAGTTTGAGATGCCGCGAATAACGTTCGTAGAAATCCGCATCACCGGCGGGCTTGGCGATCGGCAAGCCTTCCGCTACCCAACGCGTGGTGCCGCCGACGACCGACGCCACATTCGCATAGCCCTGCGCGCGCAGTGCCTGCGCGGCGCGCAACGAACGCGCGCCGCCCTGGCAGATCAGCAGCACCTCGGCGCTGCGCTCCGGCAACGTCGCTGCGGGATTCGCTTCGAGTTCCGCCCTCGCGACGCCGAGCGCGCCTTCCGCGAAGCCTGCCGCCCGCTCATGCGACTCGCGCACGTCCACAAGCACCGCGCCGGATCGCTGGCGCGCGCGCGCGTCCGCCGGAGAAATTTCTGGAATGCCGTGATCGTCCATGCGGCGATTATCCGCCGAGCGGATCAGTAACGCAGCACTTCGACCAACGCGCCTTCAGGAAGCGACTGCGGGCCTTCGGGCAGCACGATCAGGCTATCGCTGTCGGCAGCGCCGCGCAGCCGGTGCGATGCGGTCGCGGGATGCGGCGCGACGCGCAGCAGCCCATCGGCGCCGAAATCGAGCTTGCCGCGCTGGAACTCGCGCCGTTCATGATTCTTCGTGATCGGTAGCGACGACACAGCGCGTACCGATACCGACGGAGCCGCATCGCCCTGCAGACTGCGCAGCAACTGGCGGCCCAGTGTCAGGAAAGTCGCGAGTACCGACACCGGATTGCCGGGCAGGCCGAGAAACTGAGCCTGCCCCACCGCACCGAACAACAACGGCATGCCCGGGCGCATCTGCACTTTCCAGAAATGGATGCAGCCGAGTTCGGCGACCAGGCCCGGCAGATGGTCCTTCTCCCCCGCCGAGACTCCGCCGCAGGTGATCACCACGTCGAAAGCCTCGCCGGCGTCGCGCAGCAGCGCGCGCATCTGCGAGGGATCGTCGGGCAGGATCGGCCACGCGACCGGCTCCAGGCCTTCGGCGCCCAGTAGGTTCATCAGCAGGCTGCGGTTGCTGTCATAGACCTCGCCGGCTTCGATCGGCTGCCCGGGCGGAAGCAACTCGTCGCCGGTCGTGAGCACCGCGACCGTGGGGCGCCGCGCAACCGGCAATTCGGCGAATCCGACCGCGGCGGCGAGCGAGGCCTGCACGGCGGTCAGCCGCGTACCCGCGTTTAGCAGGCGATCGCCGACCGCAACGTCTTCGCCGGCTTGCCGCACATGCGCGCCGGCCGCAACCGGTGCGGCGAGCACGACGCGATCGTCTTCGACGCGCGCGTTCTCCTTCATCACGACCGCATCGGCGTCCTCGGGCATCGGCGCGCCGGTGGTGATGCGCGCGCACTCGCCCTCGCCCACGCGAAGGCCCGAGGGTCGTCCCGCGAACTGTTCGCCGACCACACGCAAGGACGCGCCAGATGCGCGCGCATCCGCGGAACGCAGCGCGTAACCGTCCATCGCGCTGTTGTCGAAGCCGGGCAACGCGACCGGAGAAACGATGTCTTCCGCGAGCACGCGGCCCGCGCAGCGCGCAACCGGAATGCGCTCGATCGGAAGCCGATGCGTCGCGGCGACTTCGCGCACGATAGCCTCGGCTTGCGCGAAGGAGATCCGTGTCGGGAATTCCGGATTCACAAATCGGGATTCACGGCAACGCGGGTCACGCGTCGAAATCGTCGGCCGTGTTGAGGTTGCCGAAATCCGCGCCGGGGAATCGCACCGCGGGAAGCGCTAGCGTTTCGGCGACGCGATGCACGGCCGTGTCGCCACGCGACAGCGCGCGCGCGACCGCCTCGCTCGCGCGCTCGACCGGCCAGAGCGCGACCAGCGGCTGCACGCCGCGCTCGTCCTGCGCGACCGCGCCCTTGCCGCCTGCGGACAGCAGCCGCGTCGCGAGGTCACCAGGGATCGTGCGCAGATCGACCGGCACGGTCAGCAGGAAATCGGTGTCGCAGGCCGCGAGCATCGCGTCGATGCCGGCGAGCGGTCCCGGAAATCCCGGAACGCGATCGACGACCACCATCAGGCCGATCTCCTCGTAACGCTCGACGTCGCGGTTGGCGCTGACCAGCCGCGACGCGAAGGCATCGCCGAGCGAACGCAACGTGCGCTCGATCAGCGCGGTCCCGCGATACGGCAGCCACGCCTTGTCGCGGCCATGCAGGCGCGTGGCCTGCCCGCCGGCGAGGATGCCGAGGGTGATGGATGCGACGGTTGCGGAACGATTCATGGCCGCGCGGCGGCGATCCCCTGATGCTGGAAGGCGATTGTGCATCCGATGGCGCATGCGCGCCACCGCTGTGCGTTCGTCCAGTCCCTTGCGGGAAATTCTCGATTGACAGCCTGATACATCGAGTCGAACATCTGGCACCATCCCCCGATCAAGGGACCTATCAATAATTTGGTGATGCGGAGAAACAATGGAGCCAGAATTGAAAGGTACCCCAGAAATTAAGGATCTGTACAAGGTACTGATCGATACGCGGAACCTTGAGATTAACTTGTTCTGGCAGCGTAGTAATTACTTTTTGGTTCTCAATACCGGCATCGGTTTGGCTTTCTTCAACTCAAGCACGCGTTTTGCAATTGTCCTTTCTGTTGCAGGCGTACTCGCATCAATCTTATGGTTTTTTGTATGCCTCGGCAGTAAGTTTTGGCAAGTTCGATGGGAGCAAAAGTTGGCCGATTTTGAGCGGCAGCATATGCCAGAACTTGGCTTCTTCAACGTCACGAGAGAGCATCTAAAAAACGAGGTGGAACGCGGTTTAGCATCCAATGAGCGAACATGGAGGCAGAGATTGATCTACTCATGGGTCGTTGGTCGCCACTCCGTCAGCTACTCGATGATGCGTTTGTCACTCTTATTCTTCATTGGTTGGGTGGTGTTCCTCGGCATTACCATTTGGAGTGCGGTTGCGAAACTGGCCACCTCTTGATTGTTTTTCAAATCCCTTGTTCATCATCGGGAGTTGACGCCACCCGCAACGAGGCATAGGTTCGTTCGGCTGTTCACACCAAGGGGAATCCGCATGAAAGCCATCGCATACGCGGCATTGGCGAGCGCCGCCCTGTTCTGCATCGCCCCGGTTTCGGCGGGCGCATCCAAGGCCAAGCCGTCCATGCAGGACACCATCTGGCCGGCCGAGAACGTCAAGTGGGAAGACGGCCCGGTCAAGGGCACCCACGTCGCCAAGCTCTGGGGAGACTGGTCCAAGGGCGGGCCGTACGGCGTGCTCGTCAAGTTCGATGCCGGCGTGATGCATCCGCTGCATCACCACTCGCGCACCCTGAAGATCGTCGTGATTTCCGGCACCTTCGTGCACCATCCCGACGGTGGCGCCGAAATGAAGCTCGGCCCGGGTTCGTATCTGGTGCAGGCGGCGAACAAGAAGCACGTCAGCGGATGCGCCGCGGGTGCCGAGTGCGAGTTCTTCATGGAGTCCACCGACAAGTTCGACCTCATCAACGACGAGAAACCGGCGGCGAAGAAGTAACGCGAATCAGCGCTCGCGCTTCTTCGCGTTGCGGACCATGCGCTGGCGCGATCGCTGCTGGCGTTCGGTGAGGATGTTCCTCTTGCCCTCGTAGGGGTTGCTGCCTTCGCGGAACTCGAAGCGCACCGGCGTGCCGACGAGCTTGAAGCGCTTGCGGAAGAAGTTTTCGAGGTAGCGCTTGTAGCTTTCCGGCAGCGACTTCAGCCGCGTGCCGTGGACGACGAACATCGGCGGGTTTTCCCCGCCGGGATGGGCGTAGCGCATCTTCGCGACGTGGCCGCGCACGGCCGGCGGCGGGAAGCTCTCGGTGGCGATCTCGACGGCCTTGTTGACTTCCGAGGTGCTGAACTTGCGCGTCGCGGAGTCATGCGCGCGATGGATCGCTTTGAACAATTCGCGAAGGCCCGAGCCGTGCTTCGCCGAGATGTGCACCTTCTCGGCCCATTCGACGAACGAGAGCTTGCGCGAGAGCATCGCCTCGCACTGCTCGCGCTGGTAGGTGGTCAGCCCATCCCACTTGTTGACGACGATCACGAAGGCGCGGCCGGAGTCGAGCACGTGTCCGAGCACGGTCGCGTCCTGCTCGGTCACGCCTTCGCTCGCATCGAGCATCAACGCGACGACCTGCGCAGCGTCGATGGACTGCAGCGTCTTGATCACGCTGAACTTCTCGATCGCGTCTTCGACCTTGCCGCGGCGGCGTATGCCGGCGGTGTCGATGAGCTGGTACTTGCGGCCGTCGCGTTCGAGATCGACGCTGATCGAATCGCGCGTGGTGCCGGGCACTTCGGAGGCGATCACGCGCTCCTCGCCGAGCACGCGGTTCACCAACGTGGACTTGCCGACGTTCGGGCGACCGACGATCGCGAGGCGCAGACGGTCGGGATCGACGGCGGTTTCGATGGCCGCATCGGCCGGGAGGCACTGTGCGATCGCCGCGAGCAGTTCGGGAATGCCGCGCTGGTGCGCGGACGACACCGCGAGCGGCGCGGCGATGCCTAAGCGCGCGAACTCCGCGAGCGCAGCCTGTACGTCGAGGCCGTCGGTCTTGTTGACGACCAGCAGCAACGACTTCGAGGTCTTGCGCAGCCACGCGAGGATGGTCTGGTCCAGCGGCGACGAACCTTCGCGGCCGTCCACGACTAAGCACACGACATCCGCCTCTTCCACGCCCGCGCGCGCCTGCTGCGCGGTCAGTCCCGCGAGGCCCGCTTCGTCGCCGGACAGCCCGCCGGTGTCAACGAGCGCGAACGGCCGGCCTTCGATCAACCGACAGACGCCATAGTTGCGATCGCGCGTGACGCCGGGCTCGTCGTGCACGAGCGCGTCGCGGCTCCGCGTGAGCGCGTTGAATAGCGTGGATTTGCCGACGTTCGGTCGGCCGACCAGGGCGACCAGTGGCAACATGACGAGGACTCGGTTGGAAATCGGAATCGCGAAACCGCGCGATGCAGCCCGATGGCGCGGCACGAGGCAGGACTGTACGCCCTGCCCGGCCCGCCCGCATCGCCCTCATGCGGGCGATGCGCAGGATGGATTACTTGCTGCCGATGCGGAACGCGACGAGGCGGCCGCGCGTGGTCTCGGCGACGAGGATGCCGTCGGGCGACACTACCGGCGTCGCGCGGATCTCGTCCTTGCGGCCACCGATGCGCTGGCGGGCAACGAAGGCGCCGGTGTCGGCGCGCATCCAGTGCAAGTAGCCCTGCAGGTCGCCGACAACGACGTAGCCGCCCTGCACCGCAGGCGAACTCAGCCAGCGATAGCCGAGCGCGTCCTGCTTCCACAGCGCCGCGCCGGAAACGCGATCGAGCGCCCAGACCGTGCCGACCGCGTCGCTCGCGAACAGCGAGTCGCCGCCGCGCGCCAGGCCGCCGTAACTCACCAGCGGGTGGCTCCACAATGGGCCACCGTTGTTCGGATTGAACGCGCCAACGTGGCCCTTGTAGCTCGCCGCATAGACGCCGTCAGCGCCAGCCACGACGTCGCCGTCGATGTCGGCCATGCGGTCGAGTTCGGTGCGGCCTTCGGATTGCGAAACCGTCTGTTCCCAGACCTTGATGCCATCCGCCGCGCGCAACGCGACCAGCGTGCCGTCCTCGAATCCGAGATAGACCAGACCGTTCGCGCCGAGCACCGGCGAGGGATTGCCGCGTAGGCTCAACGACGGCAGCGCATGCTCGAAGGCCCAGCGGCGCTTGCCGTCGGCGAGGTCGAGCGCGACCACGTGGCCGTCGCCGCTGCGCACGATCGCCACATCGCCCGCGACCACGGGGTTGGCGAGGATTTCCGAGCTGAGCTTGACGCGCCAGCGTTCGGCGCCGGTGTCGGCGGACAGCGCGACGACATCGCCGTTCTGTGATCCGACCACGACCGTTCCCGAACCCACGCCAGGGCCGCCCGTGAGGCGCAGTTTGGTGTTCACTGCCCAGATCTCGCGGCCGGTTTGCAGATCGAGCGCGAACGCGCGTGCATCGTGCGGTTCGATGGCATAGACGCGACCGTCGGCGATCGCCGGACGCTCGCGCAGGCCGAGCAGGCGCTCGCCCTTGCCGACCGAACGCGACCAGATCTCGCGCACGGAAATGCTCGGCGTGATCGCGACGAGCGCGGCCGGTTCGTGCACGTTGTCGCTGCTGTTCTTGTGCATCCAGTTCTTGACGGTGCCACAGCCGGGAATGGCGGCGACGATGGCGGCAACGAGGGCGACATTCAGGGCGATGCGGGTCTTGCTCATGCTTTCTTGGCCTCGGGTTTGGGAGCGACGCCGCCGATGTCGGCGAGTTTCATTTCGAGCATCTCGCGGTTGGGCGCGCCTTCGGGCAACGCGCGCAGCGCGGCGATGTAATCCTGGCGCGCGGCATCCATGCGGCCGAGCGCGACTTCCGCATCGCCGCGCAGTTCCCCTGCGACGGCGGCGAAATCGGAATCCGTGACCGGCTGCACGCGCGCGAGTGCATCGGCGGGCTTGCCCATCACGAGCAGCGCGCGCGCCGCGCGCAGACGAATCAGCGTGGACAGGCCCGCATCGGTCGTGGCCGGCGCTGCATTGAGCGCGGCCAACGCGGCTTTCGCGTCATTGCGGTCCATCTGGTGTGCGGCCATGCGCAGCGCGGCGAGCACGGCGTAAGCGGATTTCCCGTATTCGGCTTGCACGGTGCGAGCGAGCGCGGCGATCTTCTTTTCGTCGCCGTTATCGGAAATCGCGTCGGTCAGCCGCGCGTACGCAGCCGCGGCTTCCTGGCCGTGCATTTCCTGCTTGCGCTGCCACCATTGCCAGCCGGCTATCAAGGCGAGGCCGACGGCGATGCCGCCGATCACCGAGCTGCCGTTGTTGTGTAGCCAGACGCGGACCTGTTCGCCTTGTTCGTATTGTTCCTGGTCGTCGAGAGCCATGTTGTCCTGGAGCGCGCGATCGCGCGTTCTTTGGGTGGAAGGAAAATGCGGACGGAAGCGCCGTCAATCGCCGGAGGGCGCGAACTTGCCGTCGGAGGATAGCGTAAAGCGTGCCACGTTCGCGTGGCTGAACGCCGACAGATCGAGCGGTTGCCCGTCCTGCAATACGAGCACCGAATTGACGTTGCCGATGGCGACGCGCGCCACCACGCCGGCGCGGTAGTCGCGCACGGCGCCGGCCTCGACCATGCCGCGTTCGAGCACGCGACCGTCGGCCGCGGTCAATTCGATCCAGCTGTCGCCGCTGAAGCGCAGCTGCAGGCCGCCGGTTGCGGTTGTGCCCGCAGGTGCCGTCGCGGCATTCGCCGACGTGGCTGGCGCAGCGTTCTGCGCGGTCGCGGGACTTTCGTTAGCTGTGGGATAGCTCGCGAATGGCGCCATCGAGGCTGCGACCGGCGTCTGCTCGCTCGCTGCCGGTTGCATCACCGCCGGTTTTTTCGGGGGCTGTGCCGCGATTCTCGGCGCGTCGAGCGTGGTCAGCGCCGCATTCGACTGCGGCAACTGGTGGTGCGTGGCGAGCCAGATCACCGGCAGCACGATCGTCGCGGTGAGCACGACGTAGATGCCTTGGCGCGCGATGTGCTGCAGGCCGCGCTCGAAGCGCGTGTCGCGCGCGGCGCTGACCAGCGGCGGCGGCGCGACCGTGCCGCTCGCGAAACGCACATCCACCAACGAAGCGGGAAGACCGAGCAGGCGCGCGTAGTTTCCGAGCCGGCCGCGCGCATACACCGGCGCGCCGAGCACGGCATGGTCGTCGGCTTCCATGGCCTCGACGATCGCGGCGGGAAGCTTCAGCCTCGCCGCGGCTTCCTCGACGGTCATCCCTTGCGCGGTACGCGCGACGCGCAGGCGCTGGCCGAGGCTTTCGGCGGCGGCGGACGCAACGAAAAACGAGGTGGGGTCCGTGGGCATGGGCGTCAACGCTTGGGCGGGTTGTACTGCGGGAATTCGGTGGCGATGCGGTTGCGGTATTTGCGTGCCGCCTCGGCGTCGCCGAGCTTGTCCTCGATCGTCGCGGCCATGTCGAGCGATTCCGGCACGACCTGGCCGGCCGCGAGCAGGCGCTCGGAGAACGCGCGCGCGTGCAGGTAGTCGCCGCGCGCGAACAGGATCGACGTCATGTCCTGCAACGCCGCGGCATTCGCCGGATCGATCGCGAGGAGTTGCCGGTCATAGCCTTCGGCGAGTTCGGGCTTGCCCGCCTTGATCGCGCATTCGGACGCGTTCGCGAGGGCGGCCGCGGGCGTCTTGTAGAACGGATCGGCCACCGCCTTGCGGAACCATGGATCGGCTTCGGTGTAGCGGCCCGAGCGGCACAACCACGCGCCGTAGTTGTTGAGCACGGCGCCCTTGTCGGACGCGAGCTTGATCGATTTCGCGTATGCAGCATCGGCCTGCTCCGGCCGGTTGATGCGCTCGTAGAGCAGTCCGAGCATGGTATAGGCGTCTGCGGAATCCGGATCGAGCTTGGTCGCGCGCTGAAGCCGGTCGAGCGCGATCTCGTACTGCTTCGACTCGATGTACTGCTCGGCGAGCGCGACCTCGGTCTGTGCCGCGCGTTGCGGCGTGTTCTCTGTATCGCGCGGCAACGGATTCTGCGGCGAGACATCGTTGCGCACGTCGGTCGTGCGCAGGTTGAGCTTGTGGCTGCAGCCTCCGAGCGCGACCAGCGCGACCAAGACAACCGCCATCGTCGTGTCACGCTGCCGCATCGATCACTCCCTTGTCGTCGAGCGCCTGTTGTTCGAGCTTGCGGCGGAATGCTTCCTGGCGGCGCGTGCGGTCGAGCACCTGCCCTTTCAACTGCCCGCAGGCCGCATCGATGTCGTCGCCGCGCGTGCGGCGCACCGTCGTGAGCACGTGGTTCTCGAGCAGCAGTGTCTGGAAGGAACGGATGTCGGCTTCCGGAGAGCGCTCGTAGGACGTGCCGGGGAAGGGGTTGAACGGGATCAGGTTGACCTTCGCGGTGTTGTCGCGCTGCAGCTTCGCGTCGACGCCGCGCATGAGCTTGATCAGCGCGCGCGCGTGCTCGGGGCGGTCGTTGACGCCCTTCATCATCGTGTATTCGAAGGTAATCGACGTGCGCGGCTTGCGTTGCGCGTAACGCACGCATGAAGCCAGCAGTTCGGCGATCGGATATTTCTTGTTGAGCGGCACCAGCGTATTGCGAAGCTCGTCTGTCGGCGCGTGCAGCGAGACCGCGAGAGAGACGTCCGATTCGACGGCGAGACGGTCGATCATCGGGACGAGGCCCGAGGTCGAGAGCGTCACGCGCTTGTTCGCTAGGCCGAAGCCGAGGTCGTCGCGCATGATGGACATCGCGCGCACGACGTTGTCGAAGTTCAGCAGCGGCTCGCCCATCCCCATCATCACGACGTTGGTGAGCTTGCGCTGGCGGTGCGGCACGTTGCCCAGGTGCTTCGCGGCGACCCAGACCTGGCCAATGATCTCGGCAGTGGACAGGTTGCGGTTGAAGCCCTGGGTGCCGGTGGAGCAGAACGTGCAGGCCAGGCCGCAGCCGACCTGCGAGGACACGCACAGCGTGCCGCGGCCCTTGTCGGGGATGAAGACGGTCTCGATCGCGTTGCCGCCGTCCATGCCCAGCAGCCACTTGTGGGTGCCGTCCTCGGACGGCTTGTCGAACATCACCTTCGGTGGTTCGATCACGCACGCAGCCTTGAGCTTGGCGCGCAAGGGCTTGCCGAGATCCGTCATCGCGTCGAAGTCGGTTTCGTGGCGATGGTAGATCCACTTCATCACCTGTTCCGCGCGGTAGCGCGGTTCGCCGATGCCGGCGAAGAACCCGACCAGGCCCTGCCGGTCGAGTTCGAACAAGTTGACGGGAGCGGGGGTGTCTGTCACTTCAGGTCGTCACGTCGGCTGATTCAACGCGGGCAAAGCTCGGTTGTGCTGAAGAAGTACGCCGACTCGATCGCGGCGTTCTCGAGCGAATCGGAACCGTGCACGGCGTTGGCGTCGATGGACTGTGCAAAGTCCGCTCGGATCGTGCCCGGAGCGGCTTCCTTCGGATTGGTCGCGCCCATGAGCTCGCGGTTCTTGAGCACCGCGTTCTCGCCTTCGAGCACCTGGATCATCACCGGGCCGGAGATCATGAATTCCACCAGCGCGTTGAAGAAGCCGCGTTCGCGATGCACCGCGTAGAAGCCTTCGGCTTCCTTGCGCGAGAGATGCTTCATTTTCGCGGCGACGACCCTCAGGCCGTTCTTCTCGAACCGCGAATAGATTTCGCCGACCACGTTCTTGGCGACCGCGTCGGGTTTGATGATGGACAACGTGCGCTCCAGCGCCATGCAATGCTCCGGGAATTGGGATGGATGAGTTGAGGAAGCGAACCCGGAAGACACTGCGAATCCGGTCGCATACCAGCATGGAAGAATAACATGATTCCTCGCTGCGACGGGGGCTTGCGCGACATTCCACCGGCAAGTTTCAAGTCGTTTCCCGCATGTCGGCGGAGCGGCCAGGCGTTGACCGCGCATCCGACGCGCCCTAGACTTGAAACGACCGTTTCAATCAATCGTTCCTCGCCCGCGCATGACCGCCACCATCCATTTCTCGACCAAGGAACGCATCCTCGGCGCCGCCGAAGACCTTTTCGCCCAGTACGGTTTCGCGGGCACGTCCCTGCGCCAGGTTACCTCGCACGCCGAGGTCAACATCGCCGCGGTGAACTACCACTTCGGCTCCAAGGAGAACCTCGTAGCGGAAGTATTCCGGCGACGTCTGGACGAACTCAGCGAGAAACGGTTGGCCGCGCTGCGCGACGCCTTGCGCGATCATCCGGGAAAGCTCGAACCGATCCTCGCGGCTTTCATCGAACCCGCATTGGCCCTGACCCTGGATCGCCAGGGCGGATCGGCCTTCGTGCGCGTGCTCGCGCGCGCCTATGCGGAAAAGAACGAGCGCCTGCGCAAGTTCCTGTCCGACAACTACGGGCATGTCATGCGCGAATTCGCCAAGGCCGTCGCTGGCTGCCTGCCAGGGATCGGCAAGGAAGAACTGCACTGGCGCCTGGACTTCACGGCCGGCGCGCTGACGTACGCAATGGCCGATTTCGGCACGATCCGCCGCCCGGCAGGAACCACCGAAAAAGCCCATTGCCAGCGCGCGTCCGCGGCACTGATCCGTTTCGCTTCCGCCGGATTGAAAGCTTGATGCACAAGTCCATTTGCACCGCTTCAACCGATGCATGGCCAGAAATAAAACGCGGCTGCATTTGCCTGCGGGCGACCGGCCATCCCTGGCCGGGCTTTTCAAATGAGGCCAGGTCAATCCATTCAGGGGTATAGGATCATGTCCAAGAAACTACTTGTACGTCGCGCCGCCGTCCTCGGCGCCGGCGTCATGGGTGCGCAGATCGCCGCCCACCTCGCCAATGCGGGCGTCGACGTCGTGCTGTTCGACCTGCCGGCCAAGTCCGGCGATTCCAACGGCATCGTCCTGAAGGCGATCGCCAACCTCGGCAAGCTCTCGCCGGCGCCGCTGGCGACAAAGGACCGCGCCAATTCCATAGTGCCCGCCAATTACGACCAGCACCTCGAGCTGCTGCGCGGCTGTGACCTGATCGTCGAGGCCATTGCCGAGCGGCTGGACTGGAAGAAGGACCTCTACGCCAAGGTCGCCCCGCACGTCGGCCCCGACGCCATCCTTGCTTCCAATACTTCGGGCCTGTCTATCAATGCCCTGGCCGAGGTACTCGATGCCGCCCTGCACGAACGCTTCTGCGGTCTGCATTTCTTCAACCCGCCGCGTTACATGCACCTCGCCGAGTTGATTCCCTGCGCGAAGACTTCTCCGGAAGTACTTGACCAGCTTGAAACTTTTCTGACGACGACACTGGGCAAAGGCGTCGTCCGCGCCAAGGACACGCCGAACTTCATCGGCAACCGCATCGGCGTGTTCTCGATCCTCTCGACGATCCACCACACCCAGGCCTTCGGCCTCGGTTTCGACACCGTGGACGCCCTCACCGGCCCGGCCATCGGCCGCCCGAAGTCGGCGACCTACCGCACCGCCGACGTGGTCGGCCTGGACACCATGGCCCACGTCATCCAGACCATGGCCGACACCCTGCCGGACGATCCCTGGCACCAGTACTTCGCTGTGCCCGACCTGCTCAAGGCCCTGATCGCCCAGGGCGCGCTCGGCCAGAAGATCGGCGCCGGCTTCTATCGCAAGCCCGGCAAGGAGATCGAAGTCCTCGACGTGGCCAGCAAGTCCTACCGCACCAGCGGCGGCGAGGTCGTGGCCGAAGTCGGCGAGATCCTCAAGATCCGCAACCCGGCCGAGAAGTTCGCGGCCCTGCGCGCCTCGGCCAACCCCCAGGCGCAGTTCCTCTGGGCCCTGTTCCGCGACCTGTTCCACTACAGTGCCTACCACCTGGCCTCGATCGCCGACACCGCGCGCGACGTGGACTTCGCGATCCGCTGGGGCTACGGCTGGAAGCTCGGCCCGTTCGAGACCTGGCAGTCGGCCGGCTGGAAGCAGGTCGTCGGCTGGATTACCGAGGACATCGCCGCCGGCAAGGCCATGTCGAACGCGCCCCTGCCCGCCTGGGTGCTCGACGGCCGCGACGGCGTCCACGGCCGCGACGGTAGCTACAGCCCAACGAACAATGCCGCGCTGCCCCGCTCCACCCTGCCCGTCTACCAGCGCCAGCGCTTCCCCGATCCGTTGCTGGGCGAGAAATTCGCCCCCGGCGAAACCGTGTTCGAGACCGACGCCGTGCGCATGTGGCACGACGGCGACGGCATCGCCGTGGTCGGGTTCAAGACCAAGATGCACACGGTCAACGACGGCGTGCTCGACGGCCTGCAGAAGGCGGTCGGCATTGCCGAGCAGGACTTCCAGGGACTGGTGCTCTGGCAGGACAGCGAACCGTTCTCCGCCGGCGCCGACCTGAAGGGCGCAATGGGCCTGCTGCAGGCCGGCCGGGTCGCCGACTTCGACGCGATGATCGCCAACTTCCAGGCCACCAGCATGCGCCTGAAGCATGCGCAGGTACCGGTGGTCGCGGCGGTGCGTGGCATGGCCTTCGGCGGCGGCTGCGAATTCCAGATGCACTGTGCGCGCACGGTGGCGGCACTGGAGAGCTACATCGGCCTCGTCGAAGCCGGCGTGGGCCTGCTGCCCGGCGGCGGCGGACTCAAGGAGATCGCCACGCGCGCAGGCCTCGCGGCTGGCGCAGGCGGCGACGTGTTCGCACAGCTCAAGCCCTATTTCGAAACGGTGGCGATGGCCAAGGTCTCGGCTTCGGCGCTGGAAGCCAAGGAGATGGGACTGCTTCGCAAAGACGACGTGGTCGTCTTCCACGCCCAAGAACTGCTGCACGTCGCCAAGGCACAGGTCCGCGCGCTGGCCGAGTCGGGCTACCGACCGCCGCTGCCAGCCCGGCAAATCCCGGTCGCCGGCGACGTCGGCATCGCCACCTTCAAGATGCTGCTGGTCAACATGCTCGAGGGCCGTTTCGTCTCGAAGCACGATTTCGAAGTCGCCAGCCGCATAGCCACCGTGATGTGCGGCGGCGCCGTCGATCGCGGCTCGCTGGTGGACGAGGCTTGGCTGCTGCGGCTGGAGCGCGAGCATTTCGTGGCACTGGCGCAGATGCCGAAGACGCAGGAGCGCATTGTTCACACCCTTACCACCGGCAAGCCTCTCAGGAACTGATGTCATGACCAAGCAGATCCAGGACGCCTACATCGTCGCCGCCACCCGCACTCCGGTCGGCAAGGCCCCGCGCGGTGCGTTCCGCAACACCCGCCCCGACGAGCTGCTCGCGCACGCGCTGCGCGCCGTCGTCGCGCAGGCGCCGGGCATCGACATCTCGCGCATCGGCGACGTGGTGATCGGCTGCGCCATGCCCGAAGGCGAGCAAGGCATGAACGTCGCCCGCATCGCCTCCCTGCTCGCCGACCTGCCGAACACGGTGGCCGCGCAGACGATCAACCGCTTCTGTTCGTCCGGCCTGCAGGCGGTCGCGCTGGCCGCCGACCGCATCCGCCTCGGCGAAGCAGACCTCATGCTCGCCGGCGGCACCGAGTCGATGTCGATGGTGCCGATGATGGGCAACAAGGTCGCGTTGAGTCCGCAAGTCTTCAACGACGACCACATCGCGATCGCCTACGGCATGGGCATCACCGCCGAGAAGGTCGCGGAGGAATGGAAAGTCTCGCGCGCCGACCAGGACGCGTTCGCGCTCGCCTCGCACCAGAAGGCGCTGGCCGCGATCGCCGCGGGCGAGTTCCGCGACGAGATCACGCCCTACACCGTCGTCTCGCATGTTCCCGACATCGCCGGCAACACCGTGCGCGTGCGCGAAGCGGTGGTCGACACCGACGAGGGCCCGCGTGCCGACACCACGCTGGAAGGCCTGAGCAAGCTCAAGCCGGTGTTCCGCAACGGCCAGTTCGGCGGCACCGTCACCGCCGGCAATTCCTCGCAGATGTCGGATGGCGCGGCGGCCGTGCTGCTCGCCTCCGAATCGGCGATCAAGGAATACGGCCTGACCCCGCTCGCGCGCTTCGTCGGCTTCGCGGTCGCCGGCGTGCGCCCGGAGGTCATGGGCATCGGCCCGATCGCCGCGATCCCGAAGGTACTCTCGCAGGCGGGCATCTCGAATGACCAGCTCGACTGGATCGAGCTCAACGAAGCCTTCGCCGCGCAGGCGCTGGCGGTGATCCGCGACTGCGGCCTTGATCCGGCCAAGGTCAACCCGCTGGGCGGCGCCATCGCGCTCGGCCATCCGCTCGGCGCGACCGGCGCCGTGCGCACCGCGACGATCGTGCATGGCCTGCGTCGCCGCAAGCAGAAGTACGGCATGGTGACGATGTGCATCGGCACCGGGATGGGCGCGGCGGGGATCTTCGAATCGCTTTGACGCAATACGTCGAGCGGTCGCGAGTGACCGCGAGACTCACGGTAGGTCGCGCACGCCCAATTCGTCCAGAGCGGCCTGCATCGAGCGACGTGCCTGCTCGCTCAGGCGCTCGTGGTCCAGTGCGAAGCGGATCGTCGCCTCGATCAGGCCGATGTGCGTGCCGCAGTCGAAGCGCGTGCCCTGGAAACGGTAGGCCTGCACGGATTGTTCGGCGAGCAGCGCGGCGATCGCGTCGGTGAGCTGGATCTCGCCGCCCTTTCCGGGCTTCGTAGCTTCGAGCAAGGCGAAGATGCGCGGGTCGAGCACGTAGCGCCCGACGACCGCGAGCGTACTCGGCGCGGCCGCGGGATCGGGTTTCTCGACCATGCCCGTGATGCGTCCGCTGCGATCGCTGAATTCCTCGGTCGCCACGATGCCATAGCTGCCGGTCTGCTCGCGGGCGACCTGCTGCACGGCGATCACGCTGCTGCCGTCGCGCTGGGCTAGGTCGGCCATCTGCGCAAGCGCACCCAGGCCGCGGTTCCAGATCAGATCGTCGGGCAGCAGCACCGCGAACGGCTCGTCGCCGACCACTTCCTTCGCGCACAGCACCGCGTGGCCCAGGCCCAGCGCTTCGGTTTGGGTCACGAACACCGCGCGCACATGCGAGGGCAGCACGTTGCGGACCACGTCGAGCAGTTCGGTCTTGCCGGATTTCTCCAGTTTCTGCTCGAGTTCGTAGGCCTTGTCGAAATAGTCGGCGACCGCGTGCTTGTAGCGATTGGTGATGAAAACCAGGGTGTCGCAACCGGCCTCGATCGCCTCGTCCACCGCGTACTGGATCAACGGCTTGTCGATGATCGGCAGCATTTCCTTGGGCACGGTCTTGGTGGCCGGCAGGAAGCGCGTGCCGAGTCCCGCAACGGGAAAGACGGCCTTGCGGATGCGTTTTGGAGAAGTCGATGGCATGCAGGGAATCCGGATTCAAAGGGCCTGGTTTCTGCGCGCGGTCGGCAGCGGCACCACCACCGCGCGTTCGGCGGGCTTGTATTCGGGGATCGCATCGCGCAGCAGGCGATGCAGGCGAGGTTCGTCGTATTCGGTGACCGCCGTGCGAAGTGCGTTGAACATCTTCGAACAGACCGTCGGATCGACCGCGCGCGGCTTGGCCTGCAGTATCTTCGGATGCGCGGTGCGGCGATTGCGTTCGTCGGGGTGATAAAGCGTTTCGTGCACCTTCTCGCCAGGACGCAGCCCGGTATAGACGATCTGCACGTCGCGGCCCGGGATCTTGCCGGCGAGCCGGATCATCTGCTCGGCGAGCACGCGGATCGGCACCGGCGCGCCCATGTCCAGCGTGTAGATCGCCTGTTCTTCGCCGATCGCGGCGGCCTGCAGGATGAGCTGGCAAGCCTCGGGAATCGTCATGAAATAGCGGCTGACTTCCGGATGGGTCACGGTCACCGGTCCGCCGCGACGGATCTGCTCGCGGAACGCCGGCACCACGCTGCCCGCCGAATCGAGCACGTTGCCGAAGCGCACGATCACCATCCGCGTGCGCGAATGCGCGGCGAGCGCCTGGCAGGCCATTTCCGCGAGCCGCTTGCTCGCACCCAGCACGTTCGCCGGATCAACCGCCTTATCGGTGGAAATCAGCAGGAAGGTCTCGACGTTCGCCGCGATGCTGGCTTCGGCAACAGTTTGGGTGGCTAGCACGTTGTTCCGCACCGCTTCGCGAACCTGCCCTTCGAGCATCGGCACCTGCTTGTACGCGGCAGCGTGTAGCACCGCCTGTGCGCCGCTGAGACGCAACGCATGATCCATCGTCGCGCGATCGCCGCAATCGCCGAGCACGCCATACACCGTGAGGCCCGGCTCCAGGTGGCGTATTTCATCGGCGATCGTGAGCATCGCCAGTTCGTTGTTCTCGACCAGGGTCAAGGTACGCGCGCCCAGCGCGGCGACCTGCCGGCACAACTCGGCGCCGATCGAACCGCCCGCGCCGGTGACCAGCACCGAGCGTCCGCCGATCCAGCCGCGCATCGCCGTCCAGTCGGGCGCGACTGGCTCGCGGCCGAGCAGATCCTCGATCGCGACTTCCTGCAGATCGCCGGGTGCGGCGCGTCCCTGCAGCACGTCGTGCAAGCGCGGCACGGTGCGGAACGGCAGGCCGGTGTCGTCGCACAGCGCGACGGCGCGTTGCATCTGCGCGGGGTCGGCTGTCGGGATCGCGATCACGACCAGGCGCGCGTCGGTCTCGCGCGCGAGATCGACGAGCGAATCCAGCGTACCCAGCACGGGCACGCCATGCACTTTCGCGCCCTGCAGGCGCACATCGTCGTCGAGGAACCCGACCGGCAGGTATCGGCGGTCGCGCGTCATGTCGCGCACCAGCGCTTCGCCCGCGCGGCCAGCGCCGAGAATCAACACGCGCGTCGCGGCGTGCTGAGGATCCACCGACTCGCGCCCGTCCTTCCAGGCGCGATACAGCAAACGCGGCCCGCCGAGCAGCACGATGAGCACGATCGGATACAGCACCAGCGCCGAGCGTGGCACCGCATCGAGGCGGTTGACCAGGAACAACGTCAACGAGATCGCGAGCAGGCCGAGCACGCTGGCCTTGGCGATGTTGATCAGGTCGGGCAGGCTCGCGAAGCGCCACAGGCCGCGGTACAGGCCGGCCCACCAGAGGATCGCGCCCTGCGCCCCGAGCACGATCGCGACCGACGGCGAGAACAGCATCACCGATACGTGCACGGGCACGAAGCTGTAGCGCAGCGTGTTCAAGCCCACCCAGCACGCCCAGACCATGCCGAGGTCGTGCAGGACGATCAGCGCGCGCGGCAGCACGCTCGCGGCGCGGCGGCCGATGCGAGCCATCAGCGACGACGTCCGGTGCGATGCCTGGCGGCGATCCATATCCATTTCCTGAGCCACATCCACAAAAAACAGCCGGATATTAGCGCACCGGCGCTGATCCAGGCCCCAACGCCGCCGCTGAGGGTTGCAATGGAGAGGGTTAACGCGCACGCCGCGGTCGTCCATAACGCATACATGCAAGTGACGTGCACATGCGTGTAACCGATGCGCACCAACCATTGATAGAGATGCTCGCGATGCGGCCGCCACCATCGCTTGCCGCGCGCAGCGCGCGCGCCGAGGGTCAGGCCCGCATCGATCAGAAACGCGGACGGCAACAGCACGGCCAGCGGCCACGCGAGGCCTCCCGCGACGACGGCGCGCAGCAGCAGGCAGGCGACGACGAATCCGAGCGCGCCGCTGCCGACATCGCCGAGGAAGATGCGTGCGCGCGGAAAATTGAATGGTAGGAATCCGACCATGGCGGCGCACAGCGACCACGCGACGATCCGCCATCCATCGTCCAGCCACAAGCCAGCCGAACCGCCGCCGATCAGCAGCGCAATCGCGACCAGCCCCGCCTGGCTTGCGGAAAGCCCGTCGATACCGTCCATGAAGTTCCACATGTTGATGAAACCCGCAACGACGATGGCGCTCGCCGCGACCAGCGCGCACTGCATCGGCGCTTGCGGCATTCCGATCACGGCGATGCCCGCGGCGAGCCCCGCAAGCAGGTGGACGATCAATCGCAGCCATGCAGGCAACGGACGGTGGTCGTCCAGCCATCCGATCGCCGCGACCGCTGCGAATGCGACCAGGCAGGTCGCAAGACCCGGAGCCTGCGCCGGATCGAGCACGAGCGAAACGGTTCCGCCCGCGAGCACGACCACGGCCGGCGCGATGCCGCCGCCGCGCGGCGTCGCTCGTCCGTGGCTGCGACGCTGGCCCGGATGGTCCAACAGTTCGCGATGCAAGGCGTAACGGCGTGCCAGGAACGTCAGCAGCGCCGATGCGACCGTGGCGACCGCGAACCACGCCGCGGTGTACGCAACCTCCGCGGTCATCGCAGCGATCATCGGCGAAATCATTCGCCGAGCACGTTGTACTGCGGCTTGATCGTGCCCCAGTTCTTGCAGCTCGGGCATTGCCAGTGGTGCGCACGCGCGCCGAAGCCGCAACGCCCGCAGCGATAGGCCGGCGATCGCACCAGCAACTGGTCGCTGATCTGTTTCAGCGTGACCAGCGTCCCCGCCGCGTCGTCGGGACTGTCCAGGCTCAGCTCGATCAGCGCCGCCTGTCCACGCACCGACGGACGCTGGCGCACCTGCTTCGCGACGAACTTGCGCGCGACCTCGACGCCTTCCACGTCCTGCAGGATGCGGCTGAGCGCCTGCACCGGCGCGAAGCCCGGATAGCGCTCGATCATCTCGGCGAGGAACGCGCGCGCGCGGCTGGTGTCCTGCCCGCGCTGGTAGGCGCCGAGCAGCGGCTTGAGCACTTCCGGCAGGTAATCCACGTCCTGGCGCGCGACGCGCTCGAAGGCGCGGATGGCCGCCGCGTCGTTGCCCGCGGCCAGCTCGATCTGGCCTTCGAGGATGCCTGCGCGCGTGCTGTGCGGATCGGCCGCGTAGGCATCGCCGATGCGCGAACGCGCGGCGTCGTGATCGCCCTGCAGCCGCGCCTGCTCCGCGAGCTCGCAATGGAACTGCGCGATCATCGACCCCATCGGCTCGCCGGTCGCAGCCTCGTAGCTGCGCGCATGCGCGATCGCCTTGTCCCAGTCGCGCTCGGCCTGGTAGATCGAGATCAGGTGGCGCAGCGCCTGAGGCACCGACACCGCCATCTGCACGAGGTCGGAGAACAGCGTCTCGGCTCGATCGAGCAAGCCGGCGCGCATGTAGTCCTCGCCGAGCTCGAGCGCGGCGTATTTCTTCTGCTCTTCGCTCAGCCCGGGCCGCGAGATCAGGTTCTGGTGCAGGCGGATCGCACGGTCCACTTCGCCACGCCGGCGGAACAGGTAGCCCAGCGAAAACTGCGTCTCGACGGTGTCCTTGTCGGCCTCGGCGAGTTGCAGGAACAGTTCGATCGCCTTGTCGGGCTGTTCGTTGAGCAGGTAGTTCAGGCCGCGGAAATAGGTCTTGGACAGGCGGCTGACACGACGGCCCGTTTGCACCGCGCCGCCGCGCCGGCCCGCGTACCAGCCGCTGAAGGCCGCGATCGGCAACAGGGCGACGACGATGACTTCGAGGACTTCGGGCGTCATGCGGAATTCGATGCACGCGGATTCGCGGAAGCCGCGAGCGCCTTGCGCAGGCGCATTCGCAGCGGCCAGGCCACGCCGATCGCGACCGCGATGCCACCGAGCAATGCACCGATGAAGGTCGCGGCCAGCAACGCGACGCCGAGGGTCAAGCTGACCTGCGCGAAATGGAAATCGAGGGTGACCTGTTGCGGGTTGTACGCTCCGAACAGCACGCCTCCGGCCACGAAGACCAGTGCGATCAGGACTTGCAGCAGGGCACGCATGGCGGGCCTCGTCATTCTTGTGTCGAGGCGAAAGCTTAGCAGGGTGTCGAGGAAGTACCGCCCTTCGCTTCGGGCAGGCGTCCCATGGGCATCAGGCCGCGGCACCGACCTGCTGGTTCACGCGTTCGCGCAGTTCCTTGCCGGGCTTGAAATGCGGGACGTGCTTGCCTTCGAGCGAAACCGAGTCGCCGGTCTTGGGGTTGCGGCCGATGCGCGCCGGCCGGAAATGCAGCGAGAAGCTGCCGAAACCACGGATCTCTATGCGATCGCCGTGGGCAAGCGCGTCGCTCATCATTTCCAGCAGCGTCTTCACCGCCAGATCCACGTCGTCCGCCTTCAGGTGCGCCTGGCGCAGGGCGAGGATGTCGATGAGTTCGGATTTGGTCATGCATTCCCTGCCGATGGCTTGCCGGCTCAAGGCCGGTGAATCCCGCGACCCGGACGGATCCGGGCCGCGGTGTATCGCTGGTTGCTCGGCTTACTCGCCCTTGTTCATCTTCTCGCGCAGCAGCGCGCCGAGGGTCGTCGTGCCGGTGTGCGCCGACTGCGAGTACTCCTCGATCGCCTGCTGCTGCTCGGCCTCGTCCTTGGCGCGGATCGAGAGCTGCAGCGTGCGGCCCTTGCGATCCATGCCGATGAACTTGGCCTCGATGGCGTCGCCGACCTTCAGGTGCTGGGTCGCGTCGTCGATGCGCTCCTTGGCGATGTCGGAGGCACGGATGTAGCCCTCCATGGCGTCGCCGAGGTCAATCGTCGCGCCGCGCGGGTCGACTTCCTTCACCGTGCCCTTGAGGACGCTGCCTTTCGGGTGGTTGGCCATGAACTGGCCGAACGGATCCTGCTCGAGCTGCTTGACGCCCAGCGAGATGCGCTCGCGCTCCGGATCGACCGCGAGCACGACCGCCTCGAGGGTGTCGCCCTTCTTGTAGTTGCGCGCGACGTCCTCGCCCGTGGAGTTCCACGAGATGTCGGACAGGTGCACGAGGCCGTCGATGCCGCCGTCCAGGCCGATGAAGATGCCGAAGTCGGTGATCGACTTGATCTGGCCGGAAACCTTGTCGCCCTTGTTGTGCAGGGCGGCGAAGGCTTCCCACGGGTTCGGCTGGCACTGCTTCATGCCCAGCGAGATGCGGCGGCGCTCCTCGTCCACGTCGAGCACCATGACCTGCACTTCGTCGCCGACCTGTACCATCTTCGACGGGTTGACGTTCTTGTTGGTCCAGTCCATTTCCGAGACGTGCACCAGGCCCTCGACGCCCGGCTCGATCTCGACGAACGCGCCGTAATCGGTGACGTTGGAGACCTTGCCGAACAGGCGGGCGCCGTTCGGATAGCGACGGGTGATGTTGTCCCACGGATCCTCGCCGAGCTGCTTGAGGCCGAGGCTGACGCGGTTGCGCTCGCGGTCGTACTTGAGCACGCGCACGTCGAGCTCGTCGCCGACGTTGACCACTTCGGACGGATGGCGCACGCGCTTCCACGCCATGTCGGTGATGTGCAGCAGGCCGTCGATGCCGCCGAGGTCCACGAACGCGCCGTAATCGGTGAGGTTCTTGACCACGCCCTTGAGCACGGCGCCTTCCTGCAGCTTGTCCATGAGCTGCTCGCGCTCCTCGGAGTGCTCGGACTCGACGACGGCGCGGCGGGAGACGACCACGTTGTTGCGCTTGCGGTCGAGCTTGATGAGCTTGAACTCGAGTTCCTTGCCCTCGAGGTAGCCGGGGTCGCGCACGGGGCGCACGTCGACCAGCGAGCCGGGGAGGAACGCGCGAACGTCCTTGATGTCCACGGTGAAGCCGCCCTTCACCTTGCCGCTGATGCGGCCGGTGATCGTGGCGTTGGCCTGCAGGGCCTCCTCGAGCTCGTCCCACACCATCGAACGCTTGGCCTTCTCGCGCGAGAGCACGGTCTCGCCGAAGCCGTTTTCGAGGAACTCGAGCGCGACCTTGACTTCGTCGCCCACCTTGACATCCAGCACGCCTGCGTCGGTACGGAACTGTTCGATCGGCACGATGCCTTCGGACTTCAGGCCCGCATTGATCACGACCACATCGGAACGCACTTCGACGATGGTGCCGATGACGATGCTGCCGGGCTTGAGCTTGGCGATGCCCTGCTGGCTTTGTTCGAACAGTTCTGCGAATGATTCGGTCATTGAAAGGTTTCCGGTTGAACACACGGATCGCGCGACGGAAGCGTCGTTCGACCCACCCTTGTGCGGCGCTTCCGCGCCTGTTGGTTGATAAAAATCCGCGGATTGGTCCGCGGGGCTGGGCCTGCGGCGTTGCGATCCCCAGTGACGGGATCGAACCGGAACCGGCTCAGCGCCGGAACGATTCCGGAAGCAGGGCCAGCACGCGTTCGACCACGCGTTCCACCGGTACGTCGGTCGTGTCGATCAGGACCGCATCCTCGGCGGGCCTGAGCGGAGCGACCGCGCGTTCGGCATCGCGCGCATCGCGGGCGAGGATCTCACGCAGCAGACCGTCCATGCTAACGGAAACCCCTTTCTCTTTCAACTGCTTATAGCGTCTTTCTGCACGCTGGGCGGCGCTGGCCGTCAGGAAGACCTTGCAGCCTGCGTCGGGGAAGATGACCGTCCCCATGTCGCGGCCATCGGCGACCAGCCCGGGTGGGCGCCGGAACGCGCGCTGCAGGTCGAACAGCGCCTGCCGGACTTCCGGAACCGCCGCGATCGCCGAGGCGGCCGCGCCGGCCGTTTCGGTGCGCAGATCGTCGGTCGCATCCACTCCATCGACGAGCACGCGCGGCTCGCTGTCGCCGTCGGTACGGAAGCCGATCTGCGTCTGCCGCGCCCGGCGCGCGAGCGCTGCGTGGTCGGCGAAATCCAGGTCGCTCCAGCTCGCGGCCAGCCCGACCGCACGGTACAGGGCACCCGAATCCAGATAATGCCAACCCAGGCGCTGGGCGACGATGCGGCTGATCGTGCCCTTGCCAGAACCGGAGGGGCCGTCGATGGTGAGTACGGGTACTTGGTCGTCCATGGAATGCGTCGCCCGAGAGGTGCGCCATTCTAAGCGGCAGCGATCGCGCGCAAGCGGCCAGGCTCCGATCGCACGCGAGCTTGTCGCCCAACGCAACTACTGCATGTAACTGCCTGTTGAATAGCGGCTTTTCGCCAGTTAGACTATTGGACTTCCTGTCGTCCCATCGAGCCCTGTCATGAAAGTCCTGTCCTCCCTGAAATCGGCCAAGAGCCGCCATCGTGACTGCAAGGTCGTGCGCCGCCGTGGCAAGGTGTTCGTGATCTGCAAGTCGAACCCGCGTTTCAAGGCGCGCCAGCGCTGAGACCGGGCAAACCGCGTTTCGGAGGGGCCGCCTCGTGCGGCCCTTCGTTTGCCCACGCACATGCATCCGTGAACGCGTGCATGGCGACCCGCGTCGCGTTCTGAGGAACATCTGAACAAAGTTCAGATGTTGACCAGCTTCGCTGTTGAGGAACGCTTCTACGGTGCAGGGACGCACCGCCGCGAACAACGACACATGTCGTTGGTTCGCGGGCGTCGAGTCCGGACACGTGCCGGACTCGACGCCTCTGAACAAGTCCGGGATGGACTTGTTCAGACAAACCCTGATACAACTCCCGCGCCCATACCGCATCGGAGCACGCCATGAACCGTCTGCTGCTGACCTCGGCCGCGATCTGCCTGCTGTCTTTCGCGCCATCGGCCCAGGCCGATACCTTGCTGATCCAGCGCGCGCAGATGGCGCAATCCATGCCGCACCCGGCGCGCGGCATGAGCATGGCCGCCGTCGAGAAGAAGTTCGGCGCGCCCGCGCAGAAGCTCGAGCCGCGCGGCGGCCAGAAGCCGCAGTGGCCGGTCATCGATCGTTGGGAATACGCACAGTTCACCGTTTATTTCGCGCACGGCCACGTCGTGGACGTCGTGCTCAACCACGCCTCGCCCGAGGAAATCGGCCCCGCGCCGGTTCACTGACGGCGCATGCCCGCTCCCACATTGCGCTTCCCCGCGGAGTGGGAGCCGCAGTCCGCGGTGCTGCTGGCATGGCCGCACGCAGGCACCGACTGGGCGCCGCGGCTGGCTGAAGTCGAAACCAGCTATGTCGCGCTGATCGCCGCGATCGCACGTTTCGAACGCGTCGTGCTCTGCGTCGCTAACGAAGCGCTGCGCGAACGCGCGGGAAAGCTGCTCGCCACGGCCGGAGTCGCAGTCGATCGAATCCGCTTCGTTCTCGTCGAATACGACGATACCTGGCTGCGCGATTCTGGCCCCGTGACCTTGCTCCACGACGGCGGTTTCCGGCTGCTCGATTTCCGTTTCAACGCCTGGGGCGACAAGTTCGCTTCCTCGCGCGACGACCGGCTCGTCGAAAATCTGCACGCTCACGGCGTATTCAAGAACGCGCAACGCGAGCGCGTGGATTTCGCTCTCGAGGGCGGCGCGATCGAAACCGACGGCGCCGGCACCCTGCTCTGCACATGGCACTGCCTGCGCACCCGCCACCCCGAACTCGGTCGCTCCGAAATCGAAACGCGCCTGTGCGAAACGCTGCGCCAGCAGCGCGTGCTGTGGCTCGAACACGGCGCGTTGCAGGGCGACGACACCGACGCGCACATCGATACGCTCGCCCGCTTCGCCGCGCCCGACGCGATCGTCTTTCAATCCTGCGACGACCCGTCCGACGCACATTACGCGGACCTGCAGGCGATGGCGAACGAACTCGCGACGCTGCGCACGACCGAAGGAAAACCATACCGCCTGTTCCCGCTGCCCTGGGCGCGGCCGATCCTCGACGAAGGCCGCAGGCTCGCGGCTTCGTATGCGAACTTCCTGATCGTCAACGGCGCGGTGCTGATGCCTGCCTACGGCGATCCGGCGGATGCGCTCGCCGCCGCCGTGCTTGAAAATGCTTTCCCGGGCCGGCAGATCGTGCCCGTGCCCTGCCGTCCGCTGATCTGGCAGAACGGCAGCCTGCACTGCCTCACGATGCAGCTACCGCAAGGATTGGTTTGATGTCCGAACGCATTCTCAACGTCGCACTCGTGCAGGAACGCGACCACGGCGACGCCGAGGCGAACCTCGTGGTCGTCGCGCAGCGCGTCGCCGAAGCCGCTGCGCAGGGTGCAAAGCTCGTGCTGCTGCAGGAATTGCACAACGGTGCGTATTTCTGCCAGCACGAATCGGTCGCCGAATTCGAGCGCGCCGAGTCGATCCCCGGCCCGACCACGCAATTTCTCGGTGATCTCGCGAAAAAGCACGGCGTGGTGATCGTCGGCTCGCTGTTCGAGCGCCGTGCCGCAGGCCTGTACCACAACACCGCGGTCGTGCTCGAAGCCGACGGACGCCTCGTCGGCAAGTACCGCAAGATGCATATCCCGGACGATCCGGGTTTCCACGAGAAGTTCTATTTCACGCCGGGCGATCTGGGATTCCATCCGATCGAGACCTCGGTCGGCCGGCTCGGCGTGCTGGTCTGCTGGGACCAATGGTATCCGGAGGCCGCGCGCCTGATGGCGCTCGCCGGCGCGGAGCTGCTTCTGTATCCGACCGCGATCGGTTGGGATCCGAACGACGCGACCGACGAAAAAAAACGCCAACGCGAAGCCTGGATGCTCAGCCATCGCGGCCATGCGGTCGCCAACGGCCTGCCGGTGCTTTCATGCAACCGCATCGGCCACGAACCCTCGCCGCTCGGCGCGGCCGGCATCGATTTCTGGGGCAGCAGCCACGTGCTCGGCCCGCAGGGCGAGAGGCTAGCCGAAGCGCCTACTGACGCACCGAAGTTGCTCGTCGCGCGGATCGACCTCGACCGCAGCGAACAGGTACGACGCATCTGGCCGTTCCTGCGCGACCGCCGCATCGACGCCTACGGCGACCTGCTCAAGCGGTACCGCGATTGAACGCTCCCGAAACCGAAACTCCCAGCCCGGTCGATCCGCTTGCGCAACAACCGCAGGCGGTCGTCGAACGCGACGGCGTGCGCTACACCATCCTCGGCACCGCGCACGTTTCGCGCGCGAGCGTCGAGGCCGTCGAACAGCTCTCGAACAGCGGCCGCTTCGATGCGATCGCGATCGAACTCGACGCACAGCGCCTGCGCAACCTCACCGATCCGAACGCGCTCGCCGAGCTTGACCTGTTCCGCATCCTGCGCGAGGGCAAGACCGGGCTGGTCGCCGCGAACCTCGCGCTCGCGGCGTACCAGCGCCGGCTGTCCGAACAACTCGGCGTGGAACCCGGCGCCGAGCTAAAGACTGCCGCGCGCATCGCAAACGAACGCGGCCTGCCCCTGCAACTCGTGGATCGCGACGTCGGCATCACGCTCAAGCGCGCGTACCGGGCGCTGGGTTTCTGGGGACGGATGAAGCTGATCGCGGGCCTGAGCCTGGGCCTGTTCGACACCGAACAGGTCGAAGCCGGCGAGATCGAGAAGCTCAAGCAGGGCGACATGCTCGAGAGCAGCTTCGGCGAATTCGCGGCGCAGAGCCCGCCGATCTTCGAGGCGCTGATCGCCGAGCGCGACCGCTACATGGCCGCGCGACTTCGCGAGGACAATGCGGGCGGCAAGCACCACGAGGTGCTGGTCGTGATCGGCGCGGGCCACCTCAAGGGCCTGTCGCAACGGCTCGGCGAGGACGCAGAAGCTCCCGCGTCCGTGCGCACGCAACTCGAAGCCATCGCCAACCGCAAGCGCATTCCTTGGGTTTCGCTGCTGATCGCCGTGCTGGTGCTAGGCAGCTTCGCCTGGGGCTACTGGCACGGCGGCGCGCACCTGGGCACGACGCTGGTGCTGACCTGGATCATCGCGACCGCGATCGGCGGCGCGCTCGGCTGCATCGCGGCCGGCGGGCATCCGCTGAGCGTGCTCGCCGCCGCGGTCTGGTCGCCGTGGAAGCCGTTCCATCCGGGCATCGCGTCAGGCACCGTAAGCGGCCTCGTCGAGGCCTGGGTGCGCAAGCCGACGTATCAGGATTTCATGCGGCTGCGCGACGACGTCGCCAGCCTGCGCGGCTGGTATCGCAACCGCGTCTCGCGCGTGTTCCTGAACTTCTTCCTGACCTGCCTGGGCACCATCGCCGGCGAGGCGTTCGCGATCGCGCGCATCGCCGGCAAAATCGGCTGAGGTGGGAGGGCCTTGACCAGCCATTCGGCTGTTAAAAACCAGGCCCGATGGATCCTGCACTTCCACGCGAGGGGCATTCGCGGCCGAAGGCCGCTCCAACTTCCCTACTCCGCCGTCGTGACCGATTGCGCGCGCCGCAGCGGCGCGGCTTCGCGCGCGCGGCGGATGATGCCGACGGTCCACGCGCGCAGGTCGTCGAGCGTCGCGTAGATCGTCGGCAGGAACAGCAGGCTGACCACGGTCGAGAACGCCAGGCCGCCGGCGATCGCGCGCGCCATCGGGTAGTAGGCCGGACCGTCGCCGCCGATCTGCGTCGTGCCCATGCACAGAGGCAGCATTCCGACGATCGCGGTACCCATCGTCATCAGGATCGGGCGCAATCGCTCGCGCGCGCCTTCCACCAGCGCCTCGGTGCGCTCCACGCCGTTGCGCCGCAGCGCGTTGATGTGCGCGAACAGCACGATGCCGTTGTTCACGACCACGCCCATCAGCACCAGCATCCCGATCATCGCGATGAAGGTGAACGTGGTGCCGGTGAGCGCGAACAGCCAGAACACGCCGAGCATCGAGAACAGGATGCTGCTCACGATCGCGCTGGGCAACAGCAGCGACTCGAACAGCGCGGCCATCACCAGATAGACCATGAACAGCGCGATGAGCATGTTGCGCAGCATCTGGCCGACGGTGTCGTCGTCCTGCTGGAAACCGCCGCCGAGGTTCGTGCGGTAGCCCGCCGGCAGGCTGAACGACGGCGAGTCCAGCACGCCCTCGAGCGCCTGCCGCGCCTTGTCCATGGTCGCGCCCGGCGCGAGGTTCGCCACCACCGAGATCGTCGTCTGCCGGTTCGTGCGCTGGATCTGCGAGGCGCCCTTGCGCACGCCCACGTCAACGACCGACAGCAGCGGAATCGCGGTGCCGTCCTTGCGGCGCAGCGTGAGGTTGGACATGTCCTCGATGCGGAACTTGTCGGAACCCGCGAAGCGCACCCACACCGGCACGTCGCCGCCCGGCGTGCGGAACTCGTGCAGCGGCGCGCCGCGCAGGGCGATGCCGATGTAGTTCGCGACTTCCTCGGCGGAGAAACCGTAGGCCGCCGCGCGTTCGCGGTTCACCGTCACCGCGACTTCGCTGGTTTCGTCGCCGGTATCCACGCGAACGTCGCGCAGCACCTTGCTTGCGTTCTTGTCCTTGGACAGCGTGCTCACGAGGTCGTCGCCGATCTCGCGCAACACGGCAGACGAATCGCCGTTGATGTACAGCCGCACGCCCTTGTCGTCGCCGCCACCACCGTCGCCGAAGCCGAAGCCGATTTCCGCGCGCGCGCTCTTGGGCAGGTCCTTGCGGATCATGTCCTGCACGACCTCGGACGCCAGCAGGCCCGGCTCGCGCTTGCGCAGCAGCAACCGGTCCCAGAAGCTCGGGTTCGGGTCGCGCAGGGTGATGTAGGTGCCGGCGCCCTGGTTGGGACTGAAGAACGAATAGATCTGCTTGATCTGGTAGCGCTGGCGGCGCGCGTCGAGGAACTGCTCCACGCGCAGCACTTCGTCCGAGATCTGGTTGAGCGTGTAGGCGCCCTTGAAGTTGTAGAACAGATTGATCTGGCGGCCGACGTCGTTCTTGTTCATGTCGAACGACACGAATTTGATCGGCACCAGGCTCACCAGCACGATCGTCGCGATGCCGAGGATCGCCTTGCCGCGATGCGCCAGCGTCCAGCGCAGCAGCTTCGCGTAGCCGCGCGACAGGCGCGGGATGAAGCCGCGCGGGGAAAGCACCGCGGGCGGCGTCTTCAACCGCGCGGAGATCATCGGAATCAGGCTCACCGCGACCAGCCACGAAGCCAGCAGCGCGATCGTGATCGTGATCGCGACCTCGCCGAGGAAAATCGTGATCTGGTTGCGCACGCCCAGCAGGTTCGGCGCGAACACGATGATGCTCGCCAAGGTGCCCGTCGTGATCGCCATCTGCACCGAGCGGGTGCCTTCGATCGCGGCTCGCATCGGATCGTCGGGCCACTTCTCGCGGTACTGGTAGATGCTTTCCACCACCACGACCGCGTTGTCCACGAGCATGCCCACGCCGAGCAACAGGCCCATCATGGACAGGATGTTCAGGCTCATGCCCAGGAACGACATCGCGCCGAGCGTGATCACGATGCAGATCGGGATCGCCAGGCTGACCATCAGCGTCGAAGGCCAGTGGCGCAGGAAGTAGAACAGGATCAGCAGCGACAGCAGCGAGCCGATCAGGCCGGCGTTGCGCAATTCGTCGATCGACCCGGTCACGCCCTCGGCGGCGTTGCCGACGAGCTTGATCTGCACGCCGCGGAACTCGGGTTCCTGTGCGGCGATGCGGTTCATCTCGGCGAGCACGTCGTGCGCGACGTTGACCATGTTCGCGCTGCGCTCGCGGAAAACGTTCACGCCGACCGCGGTGCGCCCGTCCAGGCGCCGGCCGATATCGGCCTTCTGCGGCTGCTGGTGCACGTCTGCGATCTCGCCCAGGCGCAGGCCCTGCGCGTTGAGCACGAGGTTGCGCAAGCCGTCGAGGCTGTTGATCTCGCCGACCGGCTCGACGCGCACGCGCCGCACGCCGTCGTCGATTTCGCCCGCCGACACCGAGAAATTCGCCGCGCGCAGCCGCGTCGCCAGCTCGTTGAGGCTCAGTCCGTGCGCGGCGAGCCGCTGCGGGTCGATCGCGATCTCGACCTCTGGCGGAAACACGCCGGTGATCTCGACCTTGGCCACGCCGTTGACCCGTTGCAGGCGCTTCTGCACCAGGTTCTGGATCATCTGGTACTCGCCGCGCAGGTCTCGGTTGGTCGCGAAGCGGATGCTCAGGATCGCCTGGTCGGCGGGATTGAACTTCAGCACCTGGAAACGCTGCAGGTCGCTGGGCAACTCGCCGCGGATCGCGTCGATGCGGTCGTGCGCCTCGGAGGCGGTGATCGCGATGTTGCGGCTCCAGTCGGAGAACTGCATGAAGATGTTCGAGCCGTCCGGGCCGCTGGTCGAGTTCATCTGCTTGATGCCCGACATCGTCGCCAGCGCTTCCTCCGCGGGGCGCGTGATCGTGCGCTCGACTTCCTCCGGCGTGGAGCCCGGATACGGAAGCTGCACGACCACGAACGGCGGATTGACTTCCGGCAGGATCTCCAGCGGCAGGCGGAACGCGGCGATGATGCCGATCACGATCAGCGAGACGTAGAACATCACCGCCGTGACCGGCCGGCGCAGGCTGAGTTCGGCAAGGCTCATGGTTCAGGCCTCCGGTTGCGCGTCTGCCATGGCCGCGCCTGTGTCGGGATGCGCGTCGCTCGACGCGTGCGTTCGCGCCGAGCGCAGGCCGCGCTCGCGCCAGGCCGCGTCGGTGCTGCGGTCCATCAGGTCGTACATCACCGGGATCACCACCAGCGTCAGCAGGGTCGAGACCAGCAGGCCGCCGATCACCGTGATCGCCATCGGCGCGTGCGCCTCGGAGCCCGCGCCGCTCTGGATCGCCAGCGGCGCGAAGCCGAACAGCGCGGTCAGCGTGGTCATCACGATCGGGCGCAGGCGCGAGGACGCGCCCTGGCAGATCGCGTCGAATTTGGTCACGCCCTGCTCGCGCAACTGGTTGACCTTGTCGATCAGCAGGATCGCGTTCTTCACCACGATGCCGACCAGCAGGATCAGGCCGATGAACACCACCACCGAGATCGGCGAGCGGTCGAAGAACAGCGCGAGCACCGCGCCGACGATCGCGAGCGGGATCGTGAACAGGATCACGAACGGGTGCAGCAGCGATTCGAACTGCGAGGCCATCACGAGGTAAACCAGGAAGATCGCCAGCGCGAACGCGAACAGCAGCGACTTGATCGAGGCATCGAGCTCCTCGCCCTGCCCGCCCACGTGCAGGCGCACGTCGGCGCTGAGCGGATCCTGCGCGACCAGCGCCCCGACCTCCTTGATCGCGGTGCCGAGGTCGATGTCGCGCAGGTTCGCCGAGACGATCGCGACGCGGCCCTGGTCGGCGCGATGGATCTCGCTGGGGCCGACGGTGGCGACCACGTCGGCGACCGCGTCCAGCGTCACCGGATGCTCGCTCTGCGGATTGACGACGAGCTTGCGGATCGCCTCGACCGAATTGCGCTCGGCTTCGCGCGAACGCACCAGCACGTCGATCTTGCGGTCACGGAAGCTGTAGCGCGTGGCGACGTCGCCGCGCACCTTGCTCACCACCTGGTCGGCGATCTGGCGCGTGGTCAGGCCGAGCGCGGCGGCGCGGTCCTGGTCGAAGCGGATCTGCACCTCGGGGAAGCCTTCCTCGACGGTGGATTTGATGTCGGCGAAGTGCGGTGAGGTTTCCATCAGCTTCTTGAGCTTGCGTCCGGCCTTGCCGACCGCGTCCAGGTCCTGCCCGCGCAGCTCGATTTCCAGCGGCGCGGAGAAGCTCAGCAATTGCGGACGGCCGAACTTGGTCTGCACGTCGGGATAATCGCGCATCGTGCGGCGCATGGATTCGACCTGGCGCGCTTCCGACGCCTGGGTCAGCGAATCGCCCATGATCACGTCGAGCGTGGCGATGTTCTCGCCGGACTCGGTCGGGTTCGCGTCCAGCCGCGTGCCGGTGCCGCTGACGCCGTAGATCTCGTTCACGCCGGCGTCCTTGCCGTGCTTGTCCTCGATCGCGCGCACCAGCGCATCGGTTTCGCGCAATTGCGTTCCGGACGGAAGCTTCGCCGTGAGCTGGAAGCGGTCCTGCGCGAACTGCGGGATCAGGTCGGTACCCATCGTGCTCGCGAGCAGCAGCGCGACCGCGAACGCCGCCGCCGCGCCGCCGAGCACCGGCAGCGGATGGCGCAACGCGTACGGCAGCACGCGCTGGTAGCGCGCGGCCATCCAGTCGTAGGCCGCGATCACGAAGCCGCCGACCCAGGCGAGCGCGCCGCCGACGTATTTCGCGATGAAGCGGCCGATCGTCGCCACGAACCACGACACGCCGAAGAAACCGCCGCCTGCGGTCGCCTTGACCACGCGACCGCCGCCTGCGAGCACGCGCGCGATGCGTCCTTTCGACGCTTCCGCGACGGCGCCATCGCCTTCGGCGAATGCCAGCGGCGCCTTGGCCTTCAGCGACGACAGCATCGGGATCAGGGTCAGCGACACCGCGAGCGAGATCAGCAGCGCGATGGAGACCGTCAGCGCCTGGTCCTTGAACAACTGGCCGGCGACGCCCTGCACGAACACCAGCGGGAAGAACACCGACACGTTCGTCAGCGTCGAGGCGAACACCGCCATGCTGACTTCGCGCGCGCCGGTGATCGCCGCATCGAGCACGCCCAGCCCGCGCTCGCGCGCCTTGGCGATGCTCTCGAGCACGACGATCGAATCGTCCACGACCAGGCCGGTCGCGAGCGCCAGTCCCGCGAGCGACATCACGTTGAGGTTCAGGCCGAGCTGGCCCATGAAGAAGAAGGTGGTGACGATCGATACCGGCAACGACAGGCCGATCACGAACGTGCTCCAGCCGTCGCGCAGGAAGAAGAAGATGATCAGGATCGCGAACACGCCGCCGAGCAGCGCTTCCTTGCGCACCTGGTGCAGCGCATCCACGATGAACACCGACTGGTCCTGGATCGTGGTCAGCTCGGTGCCGTACGGCAACTCCTTCTTGAGTTCCTCGAGCTTGCGCTTGACGCCGTTGGCGACATTGACCGTGTTCGCGTCGCCTTCCTTGTAGATCGCCAGCTCCACGGCTTCCTTGCCGCCGAGCCGGATGATCGCCTCGCGATCCTTGTAACCCTGGCTGACTGTGGCAACGTCGCGCAGGCGGATAGGCACGCCGTCCTGGTTCGCGACCAGAAGCTCGCGCATCTGGTCGAGGTCGGTGAACTGGTTGACGGTGCGCACGAGGTAGCGCTGCGAGCCTTCGTCGATCCGCCCGCCGGAAATGTTGACGTTCTCCTGCTTGAGCCGGTCGGTGACTTGCGCGATGGACAAATGCCGCTGCGCGATCGCCTGCTGGTCGATCGCGACCTCGATCTCGTCCTCGAGGCCACCGGCGACCTTCACCGCGGCGACGCCGGCGACGGGCTCGAGGCGCTTCTTGAGCTGATCCTCCGCGTAGCGGCGCAGGCGCATCAGCGCCGCGATGTCGGTCTTGCCATCGGCCGCGGTCGCGTTCTTCTCGGTGAGCGCGAGCCGCACGATCGGCTCCGTGGAAGGATTGAAGCGCAGCAGCACGGGCGGGGCGACGTCGAGCGGCAGTTGCAGGGTCTGCAACTTGTCGCGCACGTCAATGCTGGCCTGGTCCATGTTCGTGCCCCAGGCGAATTCCAGCACCACGTCGCTCTGGCCGGTGCGCGAGGTGGATTTGAGCTTGCGCAGGTTCTTGACGACGCCGACGGCTTCCTCGACGGGCTGGGTGACCAGCGTCTCGATCTCGGTCGGCGCCGCGCCGGTGTAATCCGTGCGCACGGTGAGCGTGGGATAGCTCAGGTCGGGCAGCAGGCCGACCTTGAGGTCGAACAGCGCGATCACCCCGAACAGGAAGAACGCGAAGGTCACCATCGCGACGGTGACACGGCGGCGCGTGGAGAACTCGATCACGCCGCCACCGGGGGCTTGCAGGGAGGTTTTCATCAGCGCTTCGCCGTCGCCTGCGCCTGCGCGTCGGTCGGCACCTTCATCGCCGAACCGCCGCCGATGACCTCGACCTTGGCGCCGTCGCGGATCGCGACCTTGCCAGCGGTCACCACCGAATCACCTTCCTTCAGGCCGCTGCGCACTTCGGCGACTTCGCCATCCACATAGCCGAGCTTGAGCGCGACGCGCACCGCCTTGTTCTCGCGAACGACATAGACCGCCGGCTCGCCTTCGTCCTCGAGCAGCGCCACGCGCGGAATCGTCAGCGCATCGGCGCGGCGGTCATAGACGATGCCGATGCGGCCGAACATGCCCGACTTCAACACGCCGTCGCCGCGGAACGCGCAGACGACGCGGAACGTGCCGCTGCCGGCGTCCACGACCGGGCTGATGCGGTCGATCGTGCCGGCGAACTGGCGGCCGCCGATCGCATCCACCTGCATCGTCGCGGCGAGGCCCGGCTTCATCGTCGCCAGCTCGCGCTCGGGCACGTTCAGCACCGCTTCGAGGCGGCTGTCGTCCACGATCTTGAACAACGGCGCGTTGAGCTGCACGAGGTTGCCGCGCTTGACCATGCGCTGCGCGACCACTCCCGAAATCGGCGCGGTGATGCTGGTGTAGGACAATTCCAGCCGCGCGATGTCGAGCGCGGCGCGCGCGTTGTCGAGGTCATAGCGGATCTGGTCGTTGGCTTCGGTGCTCACCAGTTTCGCGGCGGCGAGTTTCTGCGAACGCTCGTAGTTGGATTGCAGCTTGCGCACAGTCGCTTCGGACTGCGCCACGCTCAGGCGTTGGTGTTCGCTGTCCAGGCGCGCGAGCACCTGGCCTTGCTGCACGTGCTGGCCTTCCTCGGCCATCAGTTCGAGCACGATGCCCGAAGCCTTGGTTACCGCCTGCGCTTCGCCGGGCGCGTCGAGCGACGCGGTGCCGCTGTAGCTGGCCGCGATCGGGCGCTTCTCGACCTTCGCGACTTCCACCGGCACGGCGTTGTCCTTGCAATCCTTGCCGTCTTTCCCGTCTTTTCCATCCTTGCCGTCCTTGTTTTCCTTGCAGTCGGCGGCGTCCTTGCCGTCCTTGGCATCGGCCGTCTTCGCGGTCGAAGCGGCAGCCGCCGGAGCGGCCTTGGCCGCACCCGCGTCGCTGCGTTTGCAGGCCGGCAAGGTCAGCACGAACGCGACCAGCAGCGGCGCGAGCCAAACCGCGGCGGGCCGCTTGGAAACGGCGGAGTTTAACTGCAATCCATTGAATGTATTGGGTTTCATTTCTGGTCGTGCCATTTGGGTGATGGTGTTGTATTTAAGTATAACACCTAACGCGCCCGGTCGATCCCGAGCCTGCCGCAATCATCCGGAAGCGACCATTCGGACGCATCTGCGTGAAGTCATCGTGACCGATGGCACTGCAAGCATTTTTTCGTCCAATGCACTCGTGCACGCGAGCATTCGAGATGCGCACGCAGCAATTCGTTCCCTGCGCTTGTCTGCGCCTCGCGTGGTCACGCTATACTTCGCGCCTCGCCACGCCACGACCGCCCGCACCGATGAATCCAGCGCACGCCAAATCCGTCCTGACGCTCGCTGCTGGCCTCGCGCTGGCGTTCGCGAACCTCCCCGTCCACGCCAAGGGCGATCCGGTCGAAGGCAAGAAGCTCGTCTATACCTGCACCGGCTGCCACGGCATCCCCGGCTACAAGAATGCGTATCCGAACTACCACGTGCCCAAGCTCGGCGGCCAGAACGAGCAGTACCTGATCAATGCGCTGACCGAATACAAGAAGGGCGAGCGCAAGCATCCGACCATGCACGCGCAGGCCGAGAGCTTCTCGGCGCAGGACATCGAGAACATCGCGTCCTTCCTGTCCTCGCTCGGCAAACACTAAGGGATTCCAGTCGATGAAGAACGCATCCGTCGGCCTTGCCATCGCCGCGACCGCCGCGCTCACGCTGTCCGCCTGCGGCGGCGGCGCCGAATCGAACAAGGCCGAAGCCGCCGAAGCGCCAGTGCAGAAGGCGCCGTCGTCCAGCCTCCCGCGCGGCGACGCCGCAGCCGGCGAGAAGCTCGCGAACACCAAGATGGGCGCGAACAACCAGGCCTGCGTGGACTGCCACGGACCGCACGGCAACCAGCCGACCTCGCCCGACCGGCCGAAGATCGGCGGCCAGTACCGCGACTACATCGCGCACGCGCTGCAGTCCTACCGCGCCGGCCAGCGCACCAATGTGATGATGGACGGCCAGGCCAAGGACCTCAGCGACCAGCAGATCGAGGACCTTGCCGAGTACTTCGGAAACCAGGACAGCCAGCTCGAAGACCTGAGCGGCATCGAGAAATAAGCGCACGGCGTTCGCGTGCGGATCGAAACCGGAAGGCCCCGCTCGCGGGGCCTTTTCGTTGGTCGTTGTGTTCAGCGACCGGAACAGGCGCGCTGCATGCGTTCCAGGTCCTCGTCGCGCCGATCCGGATCGTCGGTGTTCAGCGCGTCGGCTTCCAGTCCGGGGCATGGATCGTAAGCGCCGCCGCCGAACAGCAGCGCGCCGACACCCTCGATGATCTTCTGCGGGCTGGGCCCCGCGCGGACTTCCGGCGCACGCCCATGGCTGTCCATGCCCGGCAGCGCGCGCGAATCGAAATGTCGTGCGAACTCCGTCGTAGGCGGGCGATAGACGGCCGTCGGCGGCACGCGCAGCGCGCCGCGAGCGTCGTAAATCTGCAGCGCCCCGGGCGACGACGACGCTGGCGTTTCCTGCCGCGGCGCGATTTCCACCGCACGCAAGGCGTCGCCGTGGGTAGGCACTCGCGCGAAATCTGCGTGCGGTTTGCGAGGCTCGACGGGCGGTGGCGTAATCCGCGGCTTCGGCGAACGTTCGATGATGGTGATCTGGAACGGCGTTTCCACCTCGGTGCGAATCACGGCGGGCGGGCGCATCGCCGCGCGCAGCGCGAAGAACAACAGCGCATGCATCAGGATGACGACAGCCAGGATCAGCGTGCGCTCCCGCGCGTTCCGGTTCTGGAATTTCGACGCAAGGTGCGGTCGCAACCGTCGCAAGGATGCGCGAGCCGTCTGCGCAGGCGGCTCGCGAACGGCGAAATCCAGGAATGCGTCAATGCTCGCCACGCGCACGTCCTTGTGGATGTCCGCGGCAAGCTATCGTGGATTTGCGAAAGAACCGGTTAAGCCCGGATGTGCTTTGCGTTAATCGTCGATCGTTGCGGTCACGCGCGTCGCTTGATATACGGTGCGCTGCCCGTGCTGTGATCGGTCGCGTCTCGGATCGCGGTGAGCTGCGGGAGCTTCGTGAGCAGCGTCTTTTCGATGCCGTTCTTCAGCGTGACATCCACCATGCCGCAACCGTGGCAGCCGCCGCCGAAGCGCAGCAACGCGGCGTTGTCGGCGGTGATCGAATCCAGCGACACGCGCCCGCCGTGCGAAGCGAGCTGCGGATTGATCTCGGTGTCGAGCAGCCAGCGCACCTGCGCCGCGAGGTCGGCGTCGGCGGCTGGCGGCTGACCCTTGAGTTTCGGCGCGCGGATGTTGAGCTGGCCGCCGCCGGCCTGCTCGATGAAATCAATGCGGGCGCCTTCGAAATACGGCGCGCTCGCCGCATCCACGTACAGCGCGAAGCCTTCGCAGCGCAGCATCCATTCGTCGCCCGTCAGGTCGGCCGCATCGCAGAACGCCAGGCGCGCATCGGCCTTGGGCGTGCCCGGATGCACGGCGCCGAGCGCGATGCCGATCGCGTCGCCGCCCTGGCTGGCCATCAAGCGCGCGAAATGCCGTTGCGCGGAATCCGTGAGTTCTAGAAGGTCGCCCATGCGGCGTATTCTACGCCTCTGTCCTAATGCACAGAACCGACATGAGCCCGAAAGCCGCTGGAACAAAGAAGCCAAAAAAACAGGACACACTCATCGCGACGGTACTGCCGGATGCGCGCTGCCGGCCGCTGAAAGGCGCCGAGCATCGAATGGATGCGGCCCACGTCAAGGCGCTGCTCAAACAGTTACCGGGCTGGAAGCTGACAGACAAGGGCGCCGCGATCGAGAAGACCTACGCCTTCCCCGACTACTACCGCACCCTCGCCTTCGTGAACGCCCTCGCCTTCATCGCCCACCGCGAAGACCACCACCCCGACCTCGGCGTGCACTACAACCGCTGCGTCGTGCGCTACTCGACCCACGATGTGGGCGGGCTGTCCATGAACGATTTCATCTGCGCGGCGAAGTTGGAACGACTAGCCGCTGACGCATCATGACGCTGATTCACTTCGCGTCATCAATGTTCTTCTTATCAAGTGCGTCAAACTCGTGCCACCATTTGTCGAAAGCAGCTTGATTCCCCGCGTAGTAGCCGCGTCGAAGCAATTGTCCGTTCTTGACGCTTCGGATGACTACCGCAGGGTACGCAGTATGATTGGGCTTGGTGAAGACATATAACGCCGGCCGCTTCTTGTCGCTGAAAAGATCAATGACGTAGTACTTGGGTTTTTCAGAAAGGATTGCACCTTTGGTATTAGCCAATTTGTCGAAGAAGGTTGTCCATTGCTGGAAAGTGATTCGGTCACTCGGAAACTCGTAGTCCTGACCTCTGGCCATAGGGGCTGACACGAGACATAGGCACAGCAGCAATTTGGCGATAGCTGTTTGCATCGAATTCCCCTGGGATACAGCGCACGGTATCCGCTTGCTATAGTAAATTCGCGATCACTGGAATCAGCCCAGCCGATCCAGTACCGCTGCCAGCTCCGACGCCAGCGGCGCGCTGAGCAGATACGGTGCCCGACCGCCGTCCAGCGCGAACTCCAGCGACGCCGCGTGCAGGAACAGCCTCTTCAGTCCGATCTGCTCCTTCAGTCGCCGATTCACTTCCTTGTCGCCGTACTTGTCGTCGCCGGCGACGGGATGGCCGAGATGCGCGGCATGCACGCGGATCTGGTGCGTGCGACCGGTCGCGATGCGCACCTCGACGTAGCTGTGCCCGCCGCGCCGTTCGATCAAATGGAAATGGCTCAGCGAGGGCTTGCCGCCGGGCGCGACGCGCACGTGCCGCTCGCCGCCCTGGCGCAGGCCGATATCCAGCGGCGCATCCACGCTGAAGTTCTCGCCGGCCAGACGCCCGACCAGCAGCGCGAGGTATTTCTTGCGGATGCCTTCGCTGCGCACGTCCGAATCCTCGCGCATCAAGGCCTGCAACTCGCCGAGCGCGGATCGCTTCTTGGCGACGATCAGCAAACCGCTGGTGTCGCGGTCGAGGCGATGCACGAGTTCGAGGTTCTGTTGCGGCCGTAACTGGCGCAACGCTTCGATCGCGCCGAAGCTGATCCCGCTGCCGCCGTGGCTGGCCAATCCACTGGGCTTGTTCAGCGCAAGCAGTCGTTCGTCCTCGAACACGATCGCCGCCGCCAGCCGTTCCAGCAGCGCGGCCGGGGCGGCGGTCTTCTTGCCGGGTTCGGCCAAGGTCACCGGCGGGATGCGCACCAGGTCCCCACCCTCGAGCCGGCTGTCCGGCTTGGCGCGCTTGCCGTTGATACGCACCTGGCCACTGCGGACGATCTTGTAGATCAGGCTGCGCGGAGCGCCTTTGAGCTGGCCCAGCAGGAAGTTGTCCAAGCGCTGTCCGTCGCGGTCGTCGGCGACGGTCACGGTGCGTACGCCCGGTCCCGGGCCGGATGAGGTCATGGGCAATCCGATCTGATACAATGAATGTCAGCGAGAAAGTCCTGATTCCGCAGGGTTTAACCAAACCGCCCTGCCGAACCCGGCAAGCTGTCGCTGGCCGCTCGCGAAGCGGCCATGGTACGACAACCCGAGCGGACGACCTCGCCCGATGCCAACGCATCGGACAACCCGCGGGAAAACATCCCCGTGACCCTAACAATGCAACAAGCGCTCCCGTGCGGTTCGCCGTATGGTTTGAAGCGCTGGAATCACCCGATAGGCCCGAGGCCCGAAAGGCGACGGCGGCGGGACCGATTTTTGGGCGTCAGCCCCCGGCGTTCCTCGCGGTTGAGCGCGTGAGGAATCTAAAATGAAGCGGATGCTGATCAACGCCACGCAGGCGGAAGAACTGCGCGTGGCCATCGTGGACGGCCAGAACCTGTACGACATAGACATCGAACAGGCGTCCAAGGAACAGAAAAAGTCGAACATCTACAAGGGCCGCATCACCCGGCTCGAGCCTTCCCTCGAAGCGGCCTTCGTCGAATACGGCGGCGAGCGCCACGGCTTCCTGCCGCTGAAGGAAATCTCCCCGGACTACTTCCAGGTCGGCGTGAACCCGGACAAGGCCGGGATCAAGGAACTCCTGCGCGAAGGCCAGGAAGTCGTCGTCCAGGTGGACAAGGAGGAACGCGGCAACAAGGGCGCGGCCCTGACCACGTTCATCTCGCTCGCCGGCCGCTACATGGTGCTGATGCCGAACTCGCCCAACGCCGGCGGCGTCTCGCGCCGCATCGAGGGCGACGACCGGGCCGCGCTCAAGGAAGCGATGGACGTGCTGCAAATCCCCGATGACATGGGGATCATCATCCGCACCGCCGGCGTCGGCCGCGACGCCGAGGAACTGCAGTGGGACCTGGACTACCTGCTCCAGGTCTGGAAGGCGATCACCGACGCCGCCCTGTCGAAACCGTCCCCGTTCCTGATCTACCAGGAATCGCGCCTGATCATCCGCGCGCTGCGCGACTACCTGCGCGCCGACGTCGGCGAGGTACTGGTGGACAGCGAGGCGATGTACAACGAGGCGCGCGAGTTCATGCAGCAGGTCATGCCGATGAACCTGCGCAAGCTCAAGCTGTACAACGACACCACGCCGCTGTTCAACCGATTCCAGATCGAATCGCAGATCGAGAACGCCTACGAGCGCACCGTGCGACTGCCCTCGGGCGGCGCGCTGGTCATTGATCAAACCGAAGCGCTGACCGCGATCGACGTGAACTCAGCGCGTGCGACGAAGGGCGGCGACATCGAGGAGACCGCGTTCAACACCAACCTCGAAGCGGCCGAGGAAGTCGCGCGGCAGATGCGCCTGCGAGACCTCGGCGGCCTGGTCGTGATCGACTTCATCGACATGGCCTCGAACCGGCACCAACGCGACGTCGAGAACAAGCTGCAGAACGCGCTCAAGCACGACCGCGCGCGCGTGCAGATCGGGCGCATCTCGCGCTTCGGCCTGCTCGAGCTCTCGCGCCAGCGCCTGCGCCCGTCGCTGGGCGAATCCAGCCAGATCGTCTGCCCGCGTTGCGAAGGACACGGACGGATGCGCAGCGTCGAATCGCTGTCACTGTCGATCCTGCGCCTCGTCGAGGAGCAGGCGATGAAGGAGAACACCGGCCAGGTGCTGGTGCAGGCGCCGTCGGAAATCGCCAACTACCTGCTCAACGAGAAGCGCCGCGCGCTGATCGAGATCGAGCAGCGCCACGACGCGCCAATCGTGATCGTCGCCGACGCGCAGTTGCAGACGCCGCACTTCGAGGTCACGCGCCTGCGCGAAAACGAACTCGGCGAGGAATCCAGCAAGCCCAGTTACCAGCGCGGCAGCCAGCGCAAGCTCGCGGTGCATGCGCTGACCAAGGCCAACCTCAACATCCCGGCGCCAGCGGTCACCAAGGTGCAGCCGGCAGCGCCCGCGCCGGTGCGCGAGGAAGCGCCGGCCGAACGCCAACCGGCTCCCGCGCGCGCGCATAACACACCACCAACGCCGTAACCACCGCGGCC
>CAYUXZ010000014.1:0-57430 GCA_964449135.1 uncultured Gammaproteobacteria bacterium | reverse complement strand
CGCGCGACCTACCGCGTGCGCGGCGAGACGATCGACGTGCATCCGGCCGAATCGGAGATGGAGGCGTTGCGGATCGAGCTGTTCGATGGCGAGATCGAGAAGCTCTCGCTGTTCGATCCGCTCACCGGCGAGGTGCTGCGGCAGATTCCGCGCTACACGATCTATCCGAAATCGCACTACGTCACCACGCGCCGCACCGTGCTCGAGGCGATCGAGACGATCAAGGCCGAGCTGCGCGAGCGGCTGGAAACGCTCTACGCGGCGAACAAGCTCGTCGAGGCGCAACGCCTGCAGCAACGCACCACGTTCGACATCGAGATGATGGCCGAGGTCGGCTACTGCAACGGCATCGAGAACTATTCGCGGCACCTGACCGGGCGCATGCCGGGAGAAGCGCCGCCGTGCCTGTACGACTACCTGCCGCCCGACGCGCTGCTCGTGGTCGACGAATCCCACGTGACCGTTCCGCAGATCGGCGCGATGTACAAGGGCGATCGCTCGCGCAAGGAAACCCTGGTCGAGTTCGGCTTCAGGCTGCCTTCCGCCCTCGATAACCGGCCGTTGAAATTCGACGAATGGGAACGCCGCGCGCCGCGTTCGGTATTCGTGTCGGCAACGCCGGGTCCGTGGGAACGCGACCATTCCGACGGGCAGGTGGTCGAACTCGTGGTGCGACCGACCGGCCTGGTCGATCCGGAAGTCGAAATCCGTCCGGTCGCGACCCAGGTGGATGATCTGCTTTCGGAAATCCGCGAGCGCGTCGCGATGGGCGATCGCGTGCTGGTCACCACGCTGACCAAGCGCATGGCCGAGAACCTCACCGAATACCTCGGCGAGCACGGCGTGCGCGTGCGCTACCTGCACTCCGACGTCGAAACCGTCGAGCGCGTGGAAATCATCCGCGACCTGCGCAAGGGCGTGTTCGACGTGCTGGTCGGCATCAACCTGCTGCGCGAAGGCCTGGACATGCCCGAGGTTTCGCTGGTCGCGATCCTCGATGCCGACAAGGAAGGCTTCCTGCGTTCGGCCGGTTCGTTGATCCAGACCATCGGCCGCGCCGCGCGCAACCTGCGCGGCAAGGCGATCCTGTATGCCGATCGCATGACGAATTCCATGAAGGCCGCGGTCGACGAAACGGACCGCCGTCGCGCCAAGCAGGTCGAGTACAACGCCGCGCACGGCATCGTGCCGCAAAGCGTGAGCAAGCCGATCGCCGACATCATGGAAGGCGCGCGCGCCGACGCGGGCGATGCGAAGGCCGCGCGCGGCAAGGCGCGCAAGGTCGCCGAGGACGCCGCCGACTACGCTGCGATGGGTCCGGCCCAGCTCGCCGCGCTGTTGCGCCGACTCGAGCAGCGGATGTACAAGCACGCGCAGGACCTGGAGTTCGAGGACGCCGCGCGGCTGCGCGACGAAATACAGCGGATCAAGGCGAGGCAACTGGTAGCATGAACAGGCGCACGACGATCGCATATCGCCGCACCCAGCCGGGGGCTCGTCCGTGAAGCCCGTGCTCGCGATCGCGCTGGCCGTGTTGATCGTGTGCGGCGTGTTCGCGGCGATGCATGTCGGCGAAGCCGCGCTGTTCGAGGCACTGCGCGACGCGATGGGCACACTGCACGAGGCGGTGGACGACGCGCCGACCCAGGTGATCGTCGCGTATTTCCTGCTGTACGTGCTGACCGCCGCGGTGTCGCTGCCGGTCGCGGGCGCGCTAACGCTGATCGCGGGCGCGCTGTTCGGTTTCTGGTGGGGACTGCTGCTCGCCGCGGTGTCGGCTTCGAGCGGCGCGCTGGCCGGGTTCCTGGTGTCGCGCTACCTGTTCCACGCCGCGGTAGAGCGCCGCTTCGGCACGCGCCTCGCGCCGATCCACGCCGGCCTGCGCGAGGAAGGCGCGTTCTACCTGTTCGCGCTGCGGATGGTGCCGGTGTTTCCGTTCTGGCTCGCGAACCTGTTGATGGGCCTGACCACGATGCGCGCCTTCACGTTCTGGTGGGTCAGCGCGCTGGGACTGCTCCCGCTGGAAGCGGCCTATGTGTTCGCCGGCACGCAGCTGGCGACGATCCACAAGCCCGGCGACATCCTGTCGCCGGGACTGATCGGCGTGTTGCTCGGACTGGCGACGCTGCCGCTGTTGCTGCGCCGGATCGTGCGCTGGGCCGAGCGCAAATACTTCAAGCACAAAGAGTGATGCGCGGTTTGGCCGCGCGCCGAGCGCGTGGTACCATGCGCGCCCCTGCGATTCCGCAGGGCTTGTGGGCGGTTAGCTCAGCGGTAGAGCACTACCTTGACATGGTAGGGGTCACAGGTTCGAACCCTGTACCGCCCACCAAAATCAATGACTTACGAGTCAGATTTTGCGAAATCCCCGGCCAATTTGCCGGGTTTTTTGTTTCTACCGTCCCGAATTTGTCCCTGCGTGTCGGTGGGTGGCTACGCGAGCATGATTCACACTCGTAGCCGTCGCGCGTGTAGCGCTTCGTAGTGCGTCATGCAAGCATCGGCGACACGCGCGCCTTCGCCGGACAGATGCGATTCGCGCGGTTGCCACGGATCGAATCCGGCGGACTTCCAGACCTGTGCGTACCAGTGCGGCGCCCAGACGCCGTCGCTCGCGCGCGGTCCGGCCGGCCAATGCAACATGCGATCGGTGAAACCGATGCCGAACGATTCGCACAGCGCGCGCAGGTGCGCTTCGGGCGCTCGCAGGAAATCGCTGGCGTCGATGATCGGCGGCTGCGTGTCCGCATCCGACAACATGCGGAACAGCTCCATCTGCTGCGGCAGGCCGATGTCCTCGGGCGTGACCGCCGCCCGCGCTTTCAGGTACGACGCGACGACTTCGCGCGGATCGCGGATCAGCAGCACATTCGCCAGCCCTGCGATCCAGGCGCGATCCATTCCGGGCAGCAGATGGTGGGCCATGTGTTTCTGGTACCAGAGCGGCTTTCCCTCCGGCACCGGGCCCAGCAGGGCGCGGATCACGTGGTCGGAATCGATGTCGCCTGCGGCGATCACTTCCTCGCGCATCGGATGATCGATTCCGGTCGCCGCGAGGTAGGCCGCGTACAGCGGCTCGTCGCTGACCGCGCAGTCGCCGCGGTTCTCCCAGGCGCGCATCATCGCGGTGGAGATGTTGCGCGGGCCGCTCCACATGGCGATCCGGAGCGGCATATCCGTAGTCGCGACGATCATGCGAGTCGTTGCACCGCGCGCGCCGCGGCATCGTCTTGCGCGAGCGCGCGATACAGACCTTGCAGTTTTTCGACCATCGGCCCGCGCTTTCCGTCACCAATCTCGCGGCCGTCAATCTCGCGCACCGGCACGACGCCCGCGAACGTGCCCGTGGTGAAGGCTTCGTCCGCGCCATAGACGTCGGTGAGGCTGAAGTTGCGTTCGAACGCAGGGATGCCCTCGCGACGGCACAGCCGCAGCACATTCGCACGGGTGATGCCGCCGAGGCAGTAATCGCCGCTCGAAGTCCAGATCTCGCCGCGGCGGACGATGAAGAAGTGGGTCGAATTGCATGTCGCGACGAAGCCGTGCGGATCGAGCATCAGCGCCTCGTCCGCGCCGGCCGTGTAGGCCTGGATGCAGGCGGTGATGCAGTTGAGCTTGCTGTGCGAATTAAGCTTCGGGTCCTGCACGTCCGGGTAGCCGCGGCGCACGTGCACGGTGAACAGTTTCAGGCCGCGCTCGATCAGTTCGGGCCGCGGTTTCTTGTGCTCGGGGACCATCACGATCGTCGCCGGACCGATGCAGGCGCGCGGATCCTGGTAGGGCGTGCGCTTGACGCCGCGGGTGACCATCAACCGCACGTGCACGTCGTCGGTCATCCGGTTCGCTGCGAGCAATTCGTAGAGCGCGCGGGCGAGGGCGTCGCGATCAATGCCGATGTCCAGCGCGAGCGCCTTTGCGCCTTCGTAGAGCCGGTCCAGATGCTGGTCGAGGAACAGCGGCTGACCGCCGAGCACGCGCAAGCCCTCCCAGACGCCATCGCCCAGCACGAAACCCGAGTCGAACACCGACACCATCGCCTGCGCGCGCGGTTTCAGTTCGCCGTTGACGTGAATCAGTATGTCCGCGTTGCGCGGGTCGTCCTCGAAATCGTGCACGCTCTGGGCCATCGCAGGTCTCCGCAGGAGGACGCCGATGGTAGCGTGAGTCGGCGCCGTCGTTGACAGCGACGCCTGCGAAAACCTAGCCTATGGAGAACGCCGCGACCCCGTCGCGGGCAGGGAACTAGGAAACTGCGGGAAACCGCGGACCAGCGTGCGACATGAGCACTACCACCGACCACCGCTGAACCTTCCCGAAGCCCATCCGAAAAACGGCGCTTCAGCGCCGTTTTTTTATCCGCCGTCCGGGCGGACCAGCCGGCAATCCATGGCCCGAGTACCCAAGAAAGTCATTGATCCCATGATCCAGATCACGCTCCCCGACGGCAGCCGCCGTCCCTTCGAACACCCGGTCAGCGTCGGCGAAGTCGCCGCGGCGATCGGCCCCGGCCTCGCCAAGGCCGCGCTCGCCGGCAAGGTCGACGGCAAGCTGGTCGATACCAGTTTCCGCATCGACCACGACGCCGCGCTCGAGATCGTCACCGACAAGCACCCCGACGCGCTCGAGATCCTGCGCCACTCCACCGCCCACCTGCTCGCGCAGGCCGTGCAGCGCCTGTATCCGGGCGCGCAGGTCACGATCGGCCCGGTGATCGACAACGGCTTCTACTACGACTTCGCCTACGAGCGCCCTTTCACGCCCGAGGATCTGCCGAAGATCGAGGCGGAGATGCTGAAGATCGTGAAGGAGTCTCTGCCGGTCAGCCGCAGCGTGAAGTCGCGCGACGAGGCCGTGGCCTTCTTCAAGGGCATCGGCGAGGCCTACAAGGCCGAGATCATCGAGTCGATACCCGCGAACGAGGATCTGTCGCTGTATTCGCAGGGCGAGTTCACCGACCTCTGCCGCGGCCCGCACGTGCCGGGCACGGACAAGCTGCGCGCGTTCAAGCTGATGAAGGTCGCCGGCGCGTACTGGCGGGGCGATTCCAACAACCAGATGCTCAGCCGCATCTACGGCACGGCTTGGCTCAACGACAAGGACCTCAAGGCCCACCTGACGCAGCTCGAAGAGGCTGAAAAGCGCGACCACCGCAAGATCGCGAAGGCCCAGGACCTGTTCCACCAGCAGGAAGAGGCGCCGGGCATGGTGTTCTGGCACCCCAAGGGCTGGGCGATCTGGCAGGTCGTCGAGCAGCACATGCGCGGGGTCTATCACGCCTCCGGCTACCACGAGGTGCGCGGGCCGCAGATCATGGACGTCTCGTTATGGAAGCGCTCGGGCCACTGGGACAACTATCAGGACAACATGTTCTTCACCGAGTCGGAGAAGCGCGAATACGCGCTCAAGCCGATGAACTGCCCCGGCCACGTGCAGATCTACAACCACGGCTTGCATTCCTACCGCGACCTGCCGATCCGCTTCGGCGAGTTCGGCGGCTGCCACCGCAACGAGCCCTCGGGCGCGTTGCACGGCATCCTGCGCGTGCGCGCGTTCACGCAGGACGACGGCCACATCTTCTGCACCGAGGACCAGATCGAATCCGAAGTCACGGCCTTCCACGCGCAGGCGATGAAGGTCTACGCCGACTTCGGCTTTTCCGAGATCGCGCTGAAGATCGCCCTGCGTCCGGACAAGCGCCTGGGCACGGACGAGGTCTGGGACAAGGCCGAGAATGCCCTGCGCGCCGCCCTGCGCGCCGCTGGCGTGGAATGGCTGGAGCTGCCGGGCGAAGGCGCCTTCTACGGCCCGAAGATCGAGTACCACATCAAGGACGCGATCGGCCGGAGCTGGCAGCTGGGCACGATGCAGGTCGATTTCATGATGCCCGAGCGGCTGGGCGCCGAGTACGTGGATGAGCACAGCCAGCGCCGGCACCCGGGGATGCTGCACCGGGCGATCGTCGGCTCGATGGAGCGCGTCATTGGGATATTGATTGAAAAATTCGCAGGAAGCTTGCCGGTCTGGCTCGCGCCGGTGCAGGCGGTGGTGCTGAACATCACCGACGCCCAGGCCGATGCAGTCGAATCGGTCCGCACAGCCCTTGCAAATCAAGGCTTTCGGGTCGAATCCGATTTGCGCAACGAAAAGATCGGCTATAAGATTCGCGAGCACAGCCTGCAACGCATCCCCTACCTGCTGGTGGTGGGGGATCGCGAGAAGGAAAATGGCTCGGTGGCGGTACGCACGCGGTCGGGGGAAGACCTGGGGACGATGAAGCTCGAGGATTTCGCCGCTCGCCTGCGTAACGAGGCCCGTCCGGGCCTGCACTGAGCCGCGAGATCAACCAACCGAGGGTCATCGAATCAATACCGAGAAACAGAACCGCAAGAACCACGAAATCCGCGTCCCGCGCGTGCGCCTGATCGGCGCCGAGGGCGAGAACGTCGGCGTGGTCAGCCGTGACGAAGCCCTGCAGATGGCCGAGGAAGCCGGCCTGGATCTGGTCGAGATCCAGCCCAATGGCGACCCGCCGGTCTGCCGCATCATGGATTTCGGCAAGTTTAAGTTCGAACTGCAGAAGAAGGCCGCGGCCGCGAAGAAGAAGCAGAAGACGGTCGAGATCAAGGAACTCAAGTTCCGCCCGACCACCGACGACGGCGATTACAACATCAAGATGCGCAACCTGCGCCGCTTCCTCGACGAAGGCGACAAGGTCAAGGTCAACATCCGCTTCAAGGGCCGCGAGATGGCCCACCAGGAGCTCGGGCTGGAGATGGCCAAGCGCATCGAGACCGACCTCGCCGACGAGGTGGTCATCGAGTCGCGCCCCCGGCTGGAGGGGCGGCAGATGATCATGATGGTGGCTCCGAAGAAGAAGTGAGTCGCCGCAGTCGGATCAAGCGACTGATTTGCAAGGGGAAGGCGTAACAGGCATACTACACGGCCCGGCTGATGCCGGGCCGTTTCGTTTCACCAGGACCAGCCGCCGTTTCGACGGTGGCAAAAAAGCCGGCGCAGGCATGGACGGAAAGACCAGATCGAATCGGAATTCACGGCGTAAGCCGTGAAAGCCCCGCGAGGGGCTTGAAATTCCGATGCGGCAAGGCGCCTCAGCCAGTGACATAAAACCAGACAGGATTTCCCATGCCCAAGATCAAGACCAACCGGGCGGCTGCGAAACGTTTTCGCAAGACCGCGTCGGGCAAATACAAGTGCGGTCATGCCAACCGCAGCCACATCCTCACCAAGAAGGCGACCAAGCGGAAGCGCAACCTGCGCGGCACGATGCACGTGCGCGCGGAAGACGCAGGCCGTCTCGATCGCATGCTTCCGTATCTCTGAGGAGGGCTAAGACATGGCACGAGTCAAACGTGGTGTGATGGCGCGCCGTCGCCACAAGAAAGTCCTCAAGCTCGCGAAGGGTTATTTCAACGCCCGCCGCAAGGTCTTCCGCGTCGCCAAGCAGGCGGTCACGAAGGCGCAGCAGTACGCCTACATCGGCCGCAAGCAGCGCAAGCGCCAGTTCCGCGCGCTGTGGATCGTCCGCATCAACGCGGGCGCGCGCCAGTTCGGCATGAGCTACAGCCGGCTGATGAACGGCCTGAAGAAGGCCAACATCGAGCTCGATCGCAAGGTGCTGGCGGACATCGCCGTGCACGACATCGCGGCTTTTGGCAAGCTTGCCGAACAGGCCAAGAAGGCCCTTGCCGCGTAACGTTTCGGAGTCACGAAACCACCGACGGGGAAGGGCGCAAGTCCTTCCCCGTTTTGTTTTCCGGATACCCATCGATGAGCGAAATCGAATCCCTGACCAGCCACGCGTTGGCCGAGATCCATGCGACGGACGCGCACGAAGCGCTCGAATCGCTGCGCGTGCACCTGCTCGGCAAGCAGGGCAGCATCACCGCGCTGCTCAAATCGCTGGGCGCGATGCCGGCCGACCAGCGCAAGACCGCGGGCGAGGCGATCAACCGCGCGAAGGAATCCATCAGCGAAGCGATCGCCGCGCGCCGCGCGCAGCTCGACGAGGCGGCGCTGCAGGAACGGCTGGCGACGGAGCGCATCGACGTCACCCTGCCGGGACGCCGCGGCGAACGCGGCAGCCTGCATCCGGTCACGCGTGCGCTCGAACGCATCGTCGAGATCTTCTCGCGCCTGGGCTACGAGGTCGCCGAAGGTCCGGAGATCGAGGACGACTGGCACAACTTCGAGGCGCTGAATTTCCCGCCGCACCATCCCGCGCGCGCGATGCACGACACGTTCTACTTCCCCGACGGTCGCCTGCTGCGCACGCATACCTCGCCGGTGCAGATCCGCGGCATGGCCGGACGCACGCCGCCGATCCGGCTGATCGCGCCGGGCAAGGTCTATCGTAGCGATTCCGACCAGACCCACTCGCCGATGTTCCACCAGGTCGAGGGCCTGCTCGTGGACGAGACCTCGAGCTTCGCCGACCTCAAGGGCACGCTGTCGGAGTTCGTCAACGCGTTCTTCGAGCGCGAGTTGCCGATGCGCTTCCGCCCGAGCTATTTTCCGTTCACCGAGCCGTCGGCCGAGGTGGACATCGGCTGGACGCGCGCGGACGGTTCGACTTCGTGGCTCGAGGTGCTCGGTTCGGGCATGGTGCATCCGACCGTGCTGCGCAATTGCGCCATCGATCCGGAACGCTACACCGGCTTCGCCTTCGGCCTGGGCGTCGAGCGTTTCGCGATGCTGCGCTACGGCGTGAACGACCTGCGCGCGTTCTTCGAGAACGACCTGCGCTTCCTGCAGCAGTTCGCGTGAGGTCTGACCATGAAGTTCAATGAATCCTGGCTGCGCGACACCGTCGCAATAGACGCGACCCACGAAGCGCTGATCGAGCGGCTCAGCGCGATCGGCCTGGAGGTCGAGAACGTCGAGGCCATCGGCGGTCCGCTGGATGGCGTCGTCGTTGCGAAGATCGTTTCCTGCGCGAAACATCCCGAAGCCGACCGCCTGCAGGTATGCAGCGTCGATGTGGGCAAGGGCGAGCCGCTGCAGATCGTCTGCGGCGCGCCGAATGCGCGGCCGGGATTGCTCGCGCCGCTCGCGACGGTCGGCGCCGTGCTTCCCGATGGTTTGACGATCAAACCCGCGAAGTTGCGCGGCGTCGAGAGCTTCGGGATGCTGTGTTCGGCGAAAGAGCTCGGCATCGATCCCGATGCATCCGGCTTGCTCGAATTGCCCGCGGATGCGCCGGTGGGGCGCCTTCTCGCGGAATATCTCGGCCTGCCCGACGCGACGATCGAGCTCAAGCTCACGCCCAATCGCGCGGACTGCTTCAGCGTGCGCGGCATCGCCTACGATGTCGCCGCGACGCTAGGCAGCGAAGTCGCGGCACTGAAGGCCGATCCGGTCCCGGCGCGCAGCGATGCGACGATGACGGTTGAGCTCGACGCGGGCGCCGACGTGCCGCGTTTCGCAGGCCGCGTGATCGGAAACGTGAACGCGAACGCGACCACGCCGCGCTGGATGGCCGACCGACTGCGCCGCAGCGGCGTGCGCCCGATCAGCCTGCTCGTGGACGTCACCCAGTACGTGATGCTCGAACTCGGCCAGCCCATGCACGCCTTCGACAAGGACACGCTGCAGGGTCCGGTCGTGGTGCGTCACGCGCGCGCCGGCGAGGCGCTGAAATTGCTCGACGGCCGCGATGTGACACTCGACGAAAGTTTCCTCGTGGTGGCCGACAGCCCGAACGGGAAGTCGTCGCGCGCGGTTGCGTTGGGCGGGATCATGGGTGGCCTCGACACGCGCGTCACCGACGCCACGCGCAACGTCTTCCTCGAAGCCGCGCACTGGGTACCGCCCGCGATCGCGGGCCGCAGCCGCAAGCTCGGAATGCACACCGACGCGGGTCATCGCTTCGAGCGCGGCGTCGATCCGCAATTGCCGCCGATCGCGGTCGAATACGCGACACGACTCATTCTCGAGATCGCCGGCGGCGTGCCGGGGCCGTTGATCGATGTGGTGCGCGATGCCGACATGCCGAAGGCCGCCTCCGTGGCGTTGCGCAAGGCGCGGCTCGCACGCGTGCTCGGCGTGGCCGTCGCGGATTCCGAGGTCGAGCGCATCCTGCGCGCGCTCAGCATGACGGTGGAAACCCGCAGGGACGGTTGGAGCGTCGTGCCGCCGAGCCGGCGTTTCGACATCGCGATCGAGGAAGACCTCATCGAGGAGATCGCGCGCATCCACGGCTACGACGCGATCCCGGTCGCGATGCCCAGCGGCGAGATCCGCGTCGCCGCGAAACCTGAAACGCGCGTCACCGAATCGGAGATCCGTCGCCAGCTTGCCGCGCGCGATTTCCGTGAAGCGGTCTGCTTCGCGTTCGTGGATGCGGACTTGCTCTCGAAGTGGTCGCTCGATACGGACGCGGTTCCGCTCGCGAATCCGCTGAGCGCCGAACTGGGCGTGATGCGCACGGCGCTCGCGCCGGGGCTGGTGCAGGCGCTGCGGCACAACCTCGCGCGCCAGCAACCGCGCGTGCGTCTGTTCGAGATCGGGCGTGTGTTCAAGGAGAGCGGCGCCGATGATGCCGCTCCGGTCGAAACGCAGCGAGTCGCGGCGATCGCCTGCGGCAGCGCGGGCGCGGAGCAATGGGGCGAGTCCGATCGCGGCATCGAATTCCACGACCTCAAGGGCGACCTCGAAAGCCTGGCTGCGCTGGCGGGTCGCGGCGCGGCCCTGCGCTATATGCCCGCGACCTTGCCCTGGCTCCATCCCGGGCGCTCGGCCGAGGTCTGGAAGGGTGAAGTCAGCCTTGGCTGGATCGGCCACCTGCACCCGCGGCTGCTCAAGGCGCTGGATCTCGACACCGAGGTGTTGGCGTTCGAGCTGGACCTCGATCCGCTGGCCCGGCGTGCCGTACCGATCGCGGCGGAGTTGTCCCGCTATCCGCTCGTCCGCCGGGATCTTGCGCTCGTCGTCCCGGACGCGGTTCCCTGGGCCGCCGTGGATGCCAGTCTCAAGGCCGCTTTGGGTGCGCTTTTGCGCGAAGTGAGGCTATTCGACGTGTACCGCGGGGCTGGCCTAGACCCGGGCACAAGGAGTCTCGCTATGGGCTTGATTTTACAGGATGTCTCGCGCACTCTAACCGACCACGACGCGGATTCCGCGATCGCGGCCGCGGTAGCTGCCCTGGAACAGGATTGCGGGGCCGTGTTGCGGGGCTGAGCGAGCCGGTTGCAATCGCCCAGCGGGGCAGTCTGAAGATCGGGTGTGACAGTTTCATGGGGCCGCGTTCGCGTGGTTCGACAGGGGAAAATGATGGCGCTGACCAAAGCGGAGATGGCCGAACGCCTCTTCGAGCAAGTGGGACTGAACAAGCGCGAGGCGAAGGAATTCGTCGATGCGTATTTCGACGCGCTGCGCGAGGCGCTCGAGCGCGGATCGCAGGTGAAGCTGTCGGGCTTCGGCAATTTCGAGCTGCGCAAGAAGAACCAGCGGCCCGGCCGCAATCCCAAGACCGGCGAGGAGATCCCGATCTCCGCGCGCACGGTGGTCACGTTCCGCCCGGGCCAGAAGCTCAAGGAGCGCGTCGAGGCCTACACCGGAGACGGCCGTGCTTGATCCGGGCAGCAATCGCGAGCTTCCGCCGATCCCGGCGAAACGCTACTTCACCATCGGTGAGGTCAGCGAGCTGTGCGACGTGAAGCCGCACGTGCTGCGTTACTGGGAAACCGAATTCCCGACGCTCAAGCCGGTCAAGCGCCGCGGCAACCGCCGCTACTACCAGCGCCACGACGTGCTGATGATCAGGCAGATCCGCGGCCTGCTCTACGAGCACGGTTACACGATCGGCGGCGCGCGCCAGCGGCTGGAAGGTGAGAACGCGCGCGCCGAGAACACCATGTCGGTGCAGATCATCCGGCAGGTCCGCGCCGAGCTCGAGGAAGTGCTGCAACTGCTGCGGCGCTGATTCTTGCTCCCTCTCCCCACGGGAGAGGGTTGGGGTGAGGGGCGAACGAAGTTTCGCAGAACTCACGTTCGATAAACCCGTATAATCCGCCTCCCGCACGCCACGCGTGCGCGGTCATGCCCTCGTCGGGGCGTAGCGCAGTCTGGTAGCGCACCTGCCTGGGGGGCAGGGGGTCGTGGGTTCGAATCCCGCCGTCCCGACCAAACGGCAATCCAAAGAAGTCCAATACAGGCCGGGAAACCTAGCAATAGCAATGGTTCCGGCCTTTTTCTTGTCCGATGTCGTCCGACTGGGGGTGTTGCAATCTGGGGGCAACTGGGGGCAACCTTGGGGGCAACTGGGGGGTATTTCGAGCAGTTGCCCCCAGATTGTTGCCCCCAGCCGTCGCGAAGGTGCCCCATGCCCTTATCCGATACCGCGATTCGCAAGGCCAAGCCTGCCGACAAGCCTGTTCGCCTGTTCGATGGTGGTGGCCTGTATTTGGAAATTGCCCCCAGCGGTGGCAAGTGGTGGCGTCTGAAATACCGCTTTCTGGGCAAGGAAAAGCGCCTGAGCATGGGCACCTATCCCGATACCGGGCTAGCCGACGCACGCGCCAAGCGCGACGAAGCCCGGAAGATGCTAGCCACCGGCATTGACCCCGGAGCGAACCGCAAGGCGGTGAAGGCCGTAGGCGAGGAACGTGCCGCCAACACCTTCGCCGCCATCGCTGCCGAATGGTTCGAACAGAACGAGCACACCATGACGCCGGGCACCTTGCGCCGCGACCGTCGCGTGATCGAACGCCACCTAAACCCGTGGATCGGCAATACGGCAATTGCTGAGGTATCCCCGCCTGCGCTGCTTTCGGCTCTACGGCGCGTGGAAACCGCTGGCATCGTGGAAACGGCACACCGCGCGCGTGGGCTGGCATCGCGGCTGTTTCGCTACGCCATCGCCACGGGTCGCGCCGAACGGAATCCGGCGACGGAATTGATCGGCGCGCTCAAGAGCAAGAAAGCAAGGCACTTCGCTAGCGTCACCGAGCCGGATCAGGTAGCCGTGCTGCTACGCGCGATGCACGGATATGCTGGAACGCCGATCGTGGTCGCTGCGCTGAAGCTCGCGCCGCTGGTATTCGTTCGTCCCGGCGAGTTGCGCACCGCGCGCTGGGCGGACATTGACTTGGATGCCGGCGAATGGCGTTACACCGCAACGAAAACGAAGACCCCGCATATCGTTCCCCTGTCAACGCAGGCTATCGCGATCCTGCGCGAACTGCATCCGCTGACCGGGCGCGGTGGTTTCGTGTTCCCCGGCGTGCGTTCACGCCAACGGCCAATGAGTGAAAACACCATAACCGCCGCGCTGCGCGCAATCGGCTACGACCGCGACGCCATGACCGGCCACGGTTTCCGCGCGATGGCCCGCACGATTCTCGACGAAGTGCTGCACGTTCGGCCCGACTACATCGAACACCAGCTTGCGCATGCCGTCCGCGACCCAAACGGACGCGCCTACAACCGCACCGCGCATCTTCCCGAGCGGCGGGCGATGATGCAGCAATGGGCAGATTATCTGGACATGCTCAAGCAAGGCGGTAACGTGGTGCCGATGACGCGCAAGGCGGGATGACTCCGAACAGCCGCGCCTAGCCCGACGGGGCGAACACGTCGCACACCCCTGTGACGCTGGCGCGGTTTCTCCCTTCAGGGGCGTGGGGTGCGCGATGCGTTCCAAAGATCGCGAGAGGTTGCGCGCGGCGGCTTTCCTATTGGGCGAGACCAGCGCAAACGGGGAGCCTTTACCTGAAGACATCACCGCTCGCCATGACTGGCGCACCTTCCTGCTCGCGAAGGACATGTATAGCAACTACTTGGGCCCCACTTGGGTTCCTTTCGGGCTGTGGCAAACAAGCGATAGCGATCGAGGGTTGCCCGGACGCTGCGCCAAGAAGCTAATTCACAGCACGGGCGCCGAACAGCTTTGGAAGGCAATCGAAGCAAGATTTGACGCGCCTAACATCGTCGCGACCGCGCTGCCCTTTGAGCTGGCGATGGCACTCAGAAAATGGCGAGTAACGTCCAAGCGGATACCAAAGAAGCATCGGGAGCATTGTCTTGAAATGAAGGCGCGCGCTGAATCGCTGGCCCGCGAGATTGACCGAATCGAAGAGCTGGACTTTTTCTCGACTGGTGAACGCTTCGACTTTATGCGTCTGTACAACGACGAAGAAAAGGAGCGCATGTACAAAGCGGTGCGAGTGCACAACTTATCTATGCGAAATACAGGCGCGCTTGAAGTCGAAGCCCGCAAACTGGGTTATAAGGTCGGAAGCTTGCGCGGCGGTTCGGATGCGCCTGTTTCGTGGGACGAATACATCACACCTGAAGATTCAACCAAACCAGAATCGCCATTAAATCTTTCGATAGCTGGACGAGAGGCAGGCGAGACTTGGGAGTGGCTGACCGGAGATGATGAAGAGTGGCCCGGTATAGTTCCGAAACCAGCGGACATGCTGCGACGCCTTGGGAGCTACTTCGCGATTGAGTCGAAACGCCCGGAGCTATCGCGGCCAGCTATGGCGAATGCGGAACGCAACTTCGTGACGCAGTGGTTGTGTCGCTATTTTCGGGATTCTTTCAGACCCCGACCATCGCCGAAAATCATCGCTACCACTGTGAGTTTCTTCTACCGACAAGGAATCACCGAGAATGAAGTCTCCCAGATGATCGCCAAGCTCCCTGCTCGCGAGTGGTTTCCAGACGACTCTGAATCTTCTGCATAGAAATCAACGGTAGAAGATTCAGCGTCTTTCATCCTCGCACCGCGCACGCTATCCCTGCGTTCAATCAAACAGGGAAGAACAGCGATGCACGATCCAATCGAAAGACAGCTTCCGGCCACTGGCTACCTTCGCTTGCAGGGCATCATCGGCAAGCCCGCGACAAAGGATGATCCCGGCTCCCCAGCGATAATTCCAGTGTCCGCATCGACGTGGTGGGCTGGTGTTCGCTCAGGTCGTTACCCGCAGCCAACCCGCGCACTCGGCCCACGCATTACGGCTTGGCGCGTTGAAGACATCCGCGCGCTGATCGAAGCCACCGCGCCGAAACCGTGAGCACACGCAACCCTAACCACCGGCTCGCGAAAATCCATCGCACGTACACGGTGGAAGAAACCGCCAGATTGTTCGGCGTCCATCGCAATACGGTCCGGACATGGATACGAAGCGGACTGCCAAAGATCGATCGGATGCGGCCAACCGTGATCGCCGGCACCGACCTGAGCACGTTCCTCCAAAAACGCAGGCAGCGGAACAAGCGACCTTGCGCAGCGGGTGAACTCTTCTGCCTGCGATGCCGGCTTCCCCGGAAGCCCGCCGGCAACCGCGCGGAATACCGGCCGATGACCACGACGACGGGGAACCTAGTCGGCACCTGTTCGGCGTGTTCATTGCAGATGCATCGCCGGGTCAGCCTTGCAAAGCTGGAGTCGATTCGAGGGGATTTGGCGGTCGCACTGCCGAAAGCACAAGAGCACATAGGCAAGAGCCTTCAACCCTCCGTGAACTGTGCTTTCAACAAGGAACCTTGAACCATGACGAAATACAACCCTTCCAACGAGCGGATCAAGCGCGTGTATTTCGCCTTCCTGAAAGAGGCCAAGCGGCAAAGCGAGGATGCCGTCGATGCCGCCGCAACGGCCATCGCCCGCTTCGAGGTTTACACGAAGCTGCGTGACTTCAAGGCGTTCCACTTCGAGCAGGCCATCGGCTTCAAGCGTCATCTGGCCGGGTTGGACAGTCGCGCGACTGGCGGCAAGTTAAGCAAGGCGACCCTGAGTTCGACGCTCGCGCACCTGAAACGCTTTATCCAGTGGCTGGCGCAGCAACCCCGCTACAAGAGGCGGTTGAATTACACGGATGCCGACTACTTCAACCTGTCCGAAAAGGATTCGCGCATCGCCACGGCTCGCCGGCAGTGCGCGGTGCCGACGATCGAACAGGTCAGACACGTCCTGAGCACGATGCCTGCCGAGTCGGCAATCGAACGACGCAACAGAGCGCTGGTCGCTTTTACGCTGCTGACGGGTGCGCGCGACAGTGCGATTGCGTCGATGAAGCTCAAGCATGTCGATCTTGCAGCTGGCAGTGTCTTTCAGGATGCGCGTGAGGTGAAAACCAAGTTCAGCAAGACGTTCACGACGACGTTCTTTCCCGTTGGCGATGACATTCGTCAGATCGTGCTCGACTGGATCGCCTATCTGGGCGACGTGCTGTTGTGGGGCAGCGATGATCCGCTGTTCCCGGCAACCCTGGTCGCCGTCGGGACTACGCACCAATTCGAGGCTGTCGGTCTGGATCGGAAGCACTGGAGCAATGCCGGCCCGATCCGCAACGTCTTCAAAGCGGCCTTCGCGTCGGCGGGGCTTCCGTACTTCAATCCGCACAGTTTCCGTAACACGCTGGTGCGGCTTGGCGAAACCTTGTGCCAGACACCCGAAGCGTTCAAGTCGTGGAGCCAGAATCTTGGCCACGAAGGCGTGCTGACCACCTTCACCAGTTACGGATCGGTCGATCCGCGTCGGCAGGCGGAAATTATCCAGTCCCTTCGCGTTACCGAACCGGAGCCTGATGCCGAGACCCAAAGGATGGCGCAGGAGCTTGTCGCGCACATGCGCAAGCAGGGAATGCGCAGCCCTGCCGGATAAACAGGTCGCTTGGCACCATATGCTACAGGGCGAGGACGGTTTCGGTGTCGCCGGCGGCCAGCGCGTTCATGTAGCCGAGCACAAGATCTTTCGTGCGGTAGCGGCTGAACTGGGCTTCGTCCTGTTCGCGCACTATCGGGAAAGTGTCGAGCACGTAGGCGGCCTCGTCGCGCGACAAGCAGTATAAGTTGAAATACAGCGCATCGAGTCGGCCGATGCGGTGGCGGCGATCCTCAGCGTCCCAAGCGAAAGGCGCGCCATCGTAGCCAAGGTCGCGAGCGAAGGGCGCGAGGTCGTGGGCGGTGTAGGACAACCGCAACACCTGTTCGCGTACGAAGTTGGCAATGGTGGTCTTACCAATCCGCCGGGTGTAGGCCGATGGCTCTATCAGCGGGAGTTGTTCGACAACGAACAGGTTTAGATTCTGTCCCTGCAATTTCTGCCGGAGAACAAAGTCCATCGCAAGGGCATTCAAGTTTGCGAGGAACAGCGGCACCGTCGTCGCATCGCCGGCTTCATGTGCAAAAAGAGGAAGCGAATTGCCGGCTCCCGCGCATGGGCATATCGCAGCGATCATCGTGCGGACGTTCGTCGGTGCGGATACATGCTTGAATCCAAGTATCCAATCCGTTTTTAGCTGTTCGCGGACGTGATCCGCGTCAACGTAGAACTGCGGTGGCGGCACAAAGTTCGGGTCGCGATGCTGTGCATCTGTTGCCTCGAATGGTTGCGCAGGTCGATGAACATTGCCCGGATTAACCGTGACGCCCGCGGCACGATGGTCATACATCTGCACCATCTTGCCTTCGTACAACGGCAGCATCTCCGCATCGCCTTTCTTCCAGTGCCCACCTGAAATTGGATACCAGCCCTCGGCTTCCAGTTCGTCGCGACGCTTGAAAAGGCCGGAGTCGTTTGTCATGTGGAACATATTGAAGTAGCGCACCGGATACAGGCGTTCCTCGCGATCTACGACATCGACATTTTCGACCGGCTGGCGTGTGACCGGATTGGGCTCGCGCGCGAACACATGCCGCACGAGCACAGGATGCGAGCGGTAGATGCGCGTGGTCAGTTGCGCGTCGAGCGCGTTGCGGAAGATCGGCGCGGTGCCAGTGTTCGGGTTCACGGCGCGGAAGTCGTCTGCGCTCAAGGCGATCACGCGCGTCGCGCGCAGACACTCGGCTTCGTCGGCGTCGTCTGCGAGTGCGGGCGGCGCGAGTTCGGCAACGGCGTGCAGGTAGAACGCGCAGCGCGCCTGCGCGAACATGCGCTGTGTGCCTGCGAAGATCAGCGCGCAGAACTTGAAGCGTGAATCAACGTCCGGGAACAATTTCTTGCGGTTCTCGAAGTCGAACAGCGCCGCCAGCCGTCCGGTCGTCGCGATCGAGCGGAAGAACTTCGCCGCGCCCTTGTCGGCTGCAATGCCGGACGGCGTAAGCAAGCCGACCACGCCATCGGGCTTGACCAGATGCGAGGCGCGTTCGACGAACAGCGAATAAAGGTTGATGTCGCCCGATGACAGCAACGGATACTCGCCGCAATCCCGTGCGATGCGCGCGGAATCCTCGGCGCGTTGCGCGGCGAGGTTATAATCGGCGGCGAGCGGGTCGCCGTCGCGCTTGAGTCTTTCGATCAGGCGCTTGCGGTCAGCCGCGCGCGCTTGCAAGGCGATTGCCGGGCGGCGCTCGGCGAACCATTCCACTTCCTGCAATTTCATCCGATCCCACGGCGGGTTGCCGATCACCGCGTCGAATCCGCTGCCGTCGCCGCTGCCGGCGCTCGGCCACACGCCGGGAAACGCGAGTTCCCAGTGCAGGAAGTTCTCGCGCCGAGCGAGTGCGCGGCAGTCGTCGAGCAAGGCGTTGACACGCGCATCGACGGCCGGATCGTCTCCATGCACGCGGCCCGCGCCGCTCAGCAGCTCACTCAGGGTCAATTGGTAGCGACCGGACAGCAGTTCGCTCGCGGTGGCATGAATCTCCCCGCGCCTCGCGCGTGGCGTGTTCAGCGGCGCGATCCAGCGCAGCGCCTGCCATAGATCGAACACCCGGCGCAGGTTTTCCAGCGCGGCGAACGCATCGTCGGTGAGCCGGCGTGAGCGTTCGACTTCGGTCAGGTCAATGTCGTTCAAGCCGCCAATCTCACGCATTGTCTGCGCAGCGAGCAGCATGCCGGCGGTGTGGCTGTCGTTGAACAGCCCGCCGAGCCTGTTCAAGTCCGCGCGCACGGTCGCAAGGCGCTCGCCGTACAACGAATCTCCGCAGCGCAGGTGGTGGTCGAGGAACGACAGTGGCGCGCCGACGGTGAACGTGTGCAACCACAAAGCGAGCTTGGCCAGCTCCACCGCCATCGGGTTCTTGTCCACGCCGTGCACGACGCGCTTGAGGATCATGCGGCGCACGAGGTGGCGGTCGTCTAGCAAGGCCGGGTCGATCGCCCATTGGCCTTGGGTGGCGCGCGCGAGGATGCGTTCGCGCAGGCTGGAAATTTCGCGCGTTATGGGCGACACGTAGCCGGGAATGTCGGCGGCGCTGGCCTCGGCGGCGGCGTTGGCGAGTTGTTCGAGCACCCGGTCGGCGAGGTCGTCCACGAGGCTGACGAGGAAGTGGCCGCTGCCCATCGCCGGGTCGCAGACTTTCAGTTCCAGCAAGGCGCGCGCCGGATCGCTCGCGGCGAGCATGTTGTGCAATTGTCCCGGCTCAAACTTCTTGCGGTTCTTTTTCGCTTCGGCGACAGCAGTGTCGAATGCCGCGATACGTTCGGCCGCGAGCGGGTCGAGCGTTTCACGCAGGATCAATTTCACGAGGTCATCGTGCGTGTAATAGCTGCCGCTGTTCTTGCGCGCGAACGGCGACGGCTGAATCGCGATGCCGCCGTTATTGGTTTCGATCAGGCGCTGTTCCAGCAGGCGCTCGTAGATCGAGCCGAGATGCTGCACGGCAAGGTCGCGGTAATTGATGAAGGCGCGACCCGACAATTCGTCGGTACGGCGCGACAGGCCGTCGATCAGCGGCGCGAGCACGGCATCCGGGAGTTCGATGCGCGCAAGGATCGGCTCGTTCGACTCGTCGAACAGGCCGCCGTTGTAGGGCGGCAGGCCGAGCGAATCGTCGCCTTTGTCGATGGCGCGGAATAGGCTGCGCAGGTGCTGCCATGCCTTCGTTGCGGTGGCGCTGAACGCATGGTTTTGGTCGCTGCGACGGGCGATATCGTCGCGCAACGAGCGCAGCGAATAGTCCGCGTAGCGCGTGTCCCTAGTCGGTAGCAGGTCGCGATCCTCTGCGTACAGCACGAACAGCAGCCGATACAGCAGGATCAGTGCGGCGCGGTGGACTTGTTCGAGGTAGTCACGGGTGTACGGGTGGACGACTTGCCGGTCGTTGCTGGCGAGCGCGGCGGTCAGGCGCGGGAACAGGTCGTCGAACACGCGCTGGCCGAGGTCTTGCGAGACTTTGGTTTCCCACAGCCGACCTTCGTCGAGCGCCAGCGCATGGAAGCTGCGGCCTTCGGCGTCGCCGGGTTGCGGCAGGAACGCTGTGCGCCGGAAAAGCAGGAAAAACGCGCGCAGCATATGCACGCTCGCCTTCGCGTCCGCACTGGCGAACATGTCGGCATTGACGCCAGCCACGCCGGCGAGGTCGGCGAAGTCGAACTGCACGAACTCCTCGGCGCGCGAGCGTGCGTTCTGCCAGTACAACCGCCACAGCCGGCCGTTGGTCAGCATGCCCCACTGGATGGCGCGATCCGATGCGACTTCGACGCGGCTCAGGTAGCGCAGCATCTGGTTCGACGGAGTGCCGGAATCGAGAGGGTCGGTGTTGTCGCCACGATCCAGCGCGCGGCCCCAGCGCTTGGCTTCGACAATCAGCAGGCCGTGGCGATAGCGGCGATCCGCCCGTTCCGATCGCGCGGCGTCCTTGGCCTCGCGACTCGCGAACAGCAGGAAATCCGGAACATCCTCGCGACCGCTACGGTTGGCGGTCTGCTGGCGCAGGAATTGATCCCAGCCCAGCGCCTTGAGCACCGGCAGGATGACTTCATCCTCGGTCTGGGCCTCGTTGAAGTCGGTATCGCTGCGCAGGCTGCCGTAGATCGACCCGATGGCGTCGCGGAACTCAAGGAACGCTGGTTCGGAACCCTGCCAGCCCGGCGTCGCGCGGATGCCTTCGAGCAGGAAGTCGGTAGAAAACAGCAATCCGTGCATCGATCAGGCCGGCTAGTTCCCCAGAGCGGACTGTAACCAATCCAGCTAGGCGCGTCAGCGGCAGGTGTGCCCAGCTACAAGCGGCCCTGTAGGGGATGTGAAAAGTCAAGAACGCGCGCCGTCCGATACGTGCGCGCAGTCATTTTTTCGCACGGCCGATTCTGTAAAACGGGGTTTCTCAATTCGCACGAAAGCAGGGCAGCACCATATGCGTGGGGGCAACTTTGGGGGCAACTTCAAAATCCAGAAACGCAATTTCCGCGCAGTTGCTACGTTACAAGCCTGTTTTCGGCTCCCGCCGTCCCAAATGTTACGAAGCCGGCACTTAGCACGACATCGCTATGGTGTACGAGGCTCTGGTCTCGAACGAAGCGATTTGCGGCACCGCCTTGGTGTGCACGATGCTCTGATCTCGAACGAAGCGATCTGCGACACTGCTCTGGTGTTCCTGATGTTCTCATGTCGAACGAAGCCCGCCGTTACACCGCTTTGGTGTACGAGCCTCTGGTCTCGAACAGAGCCCGACGCGACACCGCTCTGGTGTGAGTGCTCCGATCTCGAGCGACGCCGAATGCGACGGCCTTCGCCGCGATGTCGTTCCTGCGCGTTGAATAGTTCTGAAAACTTATGAATACTCGCGTGCAGCAGGTCCTACTCCCCCAGACCATGACGATGTCCTTGCCCAACGCGGTCCGGGAGCCACGCGAATGAGTTCGGAAGATGGCGGGCTGTGGCGATTCGGCCAGGTCTGTCTCGATGAGCGATCGGCCAGCGTCATGGTGGCCGATTCGGTCGTGGACCTGGATCGAAGTAGCTATCTCATCCTGCTCGAGTTGTCGCGCCACGCCGGCGAGCTGATCGACAAGGACGCGCTGATCAAAGCGGGTTGGCCCGGACGCGTCGTATCCGACAACTCGCTGGCCAAGGCGGTCAGCAGGTTGCGCCAGGTCCTCGGCGAGGACGGTGCGGCGATCCGCGTGGTGCATGGCTACGGTTACAAGCTGGTTGCCGACGTTACGCGGGGTTCCGACGACAGCCGGACACCCCGCGAAAGCCACGCAGTTGCGGACATTCCAACGCGCGTTGCGCCGATCCGGCGACGCGCATGGTTGGCCGCTTCTGCCGTGTTGATGCTGGCCTTGGCATGGGGCGGTTGGCAGGCGAGCCGCCAGTACCTCGGCCAGTCGAAAGCAACGCCGGCCACGGCGCCACGCGAGGCGTCGATCGCGGTGCTCCCGTTCGTTGATCTGAGCCAGACCCACGACCAGCAGTACCTTGCGGATGGGCTCGCCGACGAACTGCTGGATCAACTCGCGCAGTCCAAGCCGCTCAAGGTGGCTGCGCGCACCTCGTCCTTCGTGTATCGCCAGCGTCCCTCGGACATCAAGGCGATCGGGCGCGACCTCGGGGTCGCGACGGTGCTGGAAGGAAGCCTGCGCCGATCCGGCGACCACTTGCGCGTGACCGTGCAGCTGATCGACACCGCCGACGGCTTCCACGTGTGGTCGCAGACCTACGACCGCAACCTGACGGAGCTGTTCTCGGTGCAGGACGACATCGCGCGCGCCGTGGTCGCCGCGTTGAAGGTGACGCTCCTTGCGCCCAGGCCCTACCAGCACCTGAGCAGGAACGCGCAGGCCTACGAACAGTACCTGCTCGGCACCAGCATGCGGCGCGGTCGGTCGGCGGACGACGAGCGTCGCGCGATCGCCGCGTTCGAGAACGCGATCCGGCTCGACCCCGGGTTCGCCGATGCGTATGCCGATCTCGCCGACGCGCTCGGCGGCGATGCGCTGTACGCCGACACGCCCGAGCAGTTGGCGGCTGGAAAACAGCGTTCGCTGCAGCTGATGGACCAGGCGATCACGCTCGCGCCGGACCGGCCGGACCTGTACGTCCGCCGCGCCGATTTCCGCTACTACACCGCGTGGGATTACGAAGGCGGCCAACGCGATCTCGATACGGCGGCCCGGCTGTATCGCACGAGCAATTACAACCAGGTGCAGAACCAGTGCCGGCTGCTGATGATCCTGGACCGGATTCCGGAAGCCGTCGCGATCGAGGAACGCTACGCCGCGGAATTTCCGGCTTCGGATGCCTGGAACCTGCTCGGCTACCACTACGCGATCCTCGGCCGGCGAGACGATGCGCGGCGCGCGCTCGACCGCGAGATCGCGATCAATCCGGCCGACAACCACGCGCATTGGTACTACGGCCTGAACCATCTCTGGGCGGGCGAACCGGCGAAGGCCCTGGACGCGTTCGACCGCAGCGGCGACGGATTCCGTTACGCGGGCATGGCGATGGCGTACCACGATCTGCGCGAGACGGAGAAGTCGCAGCAGATGCTCGACCTGCTGATCGCCAAGTACGCGACCAGCTACGCCTACCAGATCGCGACGGTACATGCCTGGCGGGGCGACAGGAACAAGGCGTTCGAATGGCTGGATCGTGCGTTCGCGCGTCGCGACGGAAGCCTGGTCTATCTCAAGTTCGATCCGCTGATGAAGAACCTGCGCGACGATCCGCGCTACCACGCCTGGTTGCAGCGGATGCGACTGGAGCGCTGATCGGCCCAGCATCCTCCGTGCCCTTGGAGTGCGATCCGCGCCACGCGATTGCTAGACTGTGGCATCGCCCCACGGCCGCCGACGATGCGCACGCTCTATCCCGAGATCGAACCCTTCGACAGCGGCACGCTGAAAGTCGACGACCGCCACACGCTCTACTACGAGCAGTGCGGCAATCCGATCGGCAAGCCCGTGGTCCTGCTGCACGGCGGCCCCGGCGCGGGCTGCAGCGCGAAGATGCGGCGCTTCCACGACCCGGACAAGTACCGCATCGTGCTGTTCGACCAGCGCGGCAGCGGGCGTTCGACGCCGCACGCGGACCTGCACGACAACACCACCTGGCACCTCGTCGCCGACATCGAGAAACTGCGCGCGCACCTGCGCATCGCGCGCTGGCAGGTGTTCGGCGGCAGCTGGGGTTCGACGCTCGCGCTTGCCTACGCGCAGGCGCATCCGCAGGTCGTCACCGAACTCGTCGTGCGCGGCATCTTCATGCTGCGCCGCTGGGAACTGGAGTGGTTCTACCAGGAAGGTTGCTCGCGGCTGTTCCCGGACGCGTGGGAAGGCTATCTCGCGGCGATCCCACCGGTCGAGCGCCACGACCTGATTTCCGCCTACCACCGCCGACTGACCAGCGCGGACGAAGCCACGCGTCTCGCGGCGGCGCGCGCGTGGTCGGTGTGGGAAGGCTCGACGAGCTTTCTGCGCCAGGACCCCGACTTCATTGGCTCGCACGAGGACGCGGCCTTCGCGCTCGCGTTCGCGCGCATCGAATGCCACTACTTCGTCAACGGCGGTTTCTTCGAAGTCGAGGACCAGCTGCTGCGCGACGCGCACCGCATCGCCCACATCCCCGGCGTGATCGTGCACGGCCGCTACGACGTGGTCTGCCCGATCCAGAACGCCTGGGAACTGCACAAGGCCTGGCCGAAGGCGAAGGTCGAGATCAGTCCCGCGTCGGGACACTCCGCGTTCGAGGCGGAGAACGTCGACGCGCTGGTGCGCGCGACGGATTCGTTCGCGGGCTGACTCCGAAGCGAGTTGGTTTGCATGGTCGAAATGCGTGATCTAACGAGCGGCTTACTCCGCGCAGGTCCACTTAAACGCATAGTTGGAGCTAGTCTGCACAGCCAGCCAACGCGGCTTTTCCATCGCTGACGTAGTCTGTGCAGTTGGGAGCCTTGATGTCGGTTTGCTCAGCGGCGCACACGCCGATGATTGGATCCCCGATCTTTATTACAAGGTGACGCAGGACTCTGCTGCTCGAAACAGAGACGTTTGGGAAGCGTGTGTCAGGAGTCTCTGCTGTGCTCCACGCGCTTGGTGGAAGTTTGCAAAGCCCCTGGCACTCGTCATTGTTAGAGCAAGACTTGCCAGCATCTGTGGTCGGCCACGAGCAAACGGTCATAACCATCGTGTAGTGCACGAGATGGCCGCCACGAGACAGACAGCTGCTCTCGCTGAGTCGTGCCGGGTCGTGCGTCGCGCATGCAGTGAGCATGAGTGACGCAATTAGAAGTAGGCGAAATGGCATAGATATAGCTATCAATAGCACCCACATTCAGTGCGATATGGCGCAGCACGCCGACGGCCAGCGATTCACTCTACTAACGACCCATCGGGATTGCGCTCGATCAACCACAGCCCGGCCCACAGCTTGGCGTCCATCTCGTAGCCTTCGGCCATCTTCCGCACCAGCCACTGCGGCGCCTCGGCGCGCGGGATCGCGTGCACGACGATGTCCTCGGTCGCATCGCCGCCGCCCTCGCCGACCTTCATGAGCCCGGTCGCGCGCACGAAGGCGATGCGCTCGTTGCTCATGCCCGATGAGGTCGGGCCGATCATCAGCACCTCGCATTTCGCCGGACGCCAGCCGGTCTCCTCCTCGAGCTCGCGCGCGGCCGAGGTTTCGATGGCTTCGTCCGCATTGATGTCGCCGACCAGGCCGGCCGGCATCTCGATGCAGCGCTTCTGCAACGGCACGCGGTACTGCTCGACGAACAGCACCTCGTCGGCCGGCGTGACCGCGACGATGATCGCGGCCATGCCGCCCGCGTGGGTGCGCTCGGCGTATTCCCAGCGGTCGCGGACCTTCATCCGCAGGTATTTGCCTTCGAAGACCGTGCGGGCGGCGTCGTGCGATTTCGTGTCCATGCCACGATGCTAACCGCGTCGCGTTGGGAATTCACGCGGGCGGCGCGAGTTCCGCGATGCGGCGGCGGGTCATCGGGCCGATGCGCAGCCGCTCGAACAGGGATTGCAGCGCGGTCTCGTCGTGCGGGCCTCTTGCGCCGTCGGTGAAATCCGCAGGCAAGGGCGCATCGAGCGCGATCGTCGCGAGCTGGCGGCAGAGCAGGGCGATCTCGCGGTGCTCGCGCAGCCGTTGCGCGTGTGCGGCCGCGCCGCGCATTCGCAGGAAGGCGACTTCGGCGTGGCGCTCGAGCAGTGCGTCGAGGCTGCCGAAATGGCCGAGCAGGGTCGCCGCGGTCTTCGCGCCGATGCCCGGCACGCCTGGGATGTTGTCCACCGAATCGCCGGTGAGGCCGAGGTAGTCGGCGATCTGGTGCGCGTGCACGCCGTAGCGCGCCTTCACGCCGTCGGCGCGCCAGCGCAGGTTGCGCGCGTAGTCCCACTGTTCGTCGTTGCCGCGCAGCAGCTGCGAGAGGTCCTTGTCGGCCGAGACGATCACGCCGCGCCGGCCCTGCGCACGCAACCGCATCAGCGCCGCGCCGATCAGGTCGTCGGCCTCGTACTGCGAATCGATCAGCACGCTCAGGCCGAGCGCGTCGCACAGCGCGGCGCAATACGCGAACTGGCGTTTGAGTTCCTCCGGCGCGGGTTCGCGGTTGGCCTTGTACGGCGGGTACAGCGCGTTGCGGAACGAGGATTCCAGCGAGGCGTCGAACGCGAGCGCAATGTGGGTCGGGCGCTGGCGTTCGAGCAGCTCCAGCACGAACCGCAGGAAGCCGTGCACCGCGTTGACCGGCCAGCCGTCGGCGTCGAGCAGGTCGTCCGGGATCGAATGCCAGGCGCGGAACACGTACATGCTGGCATCGACGAGGTAGGCCTCTTTCGAAGCAGCCGGCGTGCGGCTCACGGCGGCGACCAGTCGGTCAGCAGCGTCGCCGGATCGGGGCGGTCGCGCTCAGGCTGCGGCGTGACGATGCTGCCGATGTGGATGAAACCGAGCACGTGCTCATTCGCGCCCAGGCCGAGCAGTTCGAGGATCTTCGGATCGTACGCGGCCCAGCCGGTCAGCCACTGCGCGCCGAAGCCCAGCGCATGCGCGGCCTGCAACAGGGAAAAGCACACGCAGCTGCCGGACTGGAGCTGTTCGGATTCCGGAATCTTGTGGCCGGGCGTGATCCGCGCGATCACCGCGATCACGCAGGGCGCGTGGCTGAAGCGTTCGCGTTCCTTCGTCTGCTTGTCCACCGGAGCGTCCGGTTCGCGTTCGAGTAGACGAGACGCCAGCGCGCGTCCGAGCGCCGCGCGTGCCTCCCCGCGGATGCGCAGGAAGCGCCAGGGCGCGAGCCGGCCGTGGTCGGGCACGTGCACCGCGGCGCGCAGCATCCGCGACAACTGGGCATCGTCCGGACCCGGCGGACCGAGCTGTCGGGACGGCGTCGAGAGGCGACCGAGCAAGGCATCGAGCGCGTTCATGCCTGCGCCAAAAAGCCGCTGGAAACAGGGTGTTGAAGCGTGGCGGGTATCACGGTTCGTTCAATGCGATGACATCATAGTTCAGTCAGTCTATCCTGATCCCCTTGCCAAGCCGCACGATAGAAACGTAAATAGAATCATACAGAAGCCGTTCCCCCGCGGTCCTTCCATGATCAACAAACCAACGCCTCAACTTTCCGTCGTCAGCGGCGCATCCCAGTTGCCGTCGCGCGCGACGGCAGCCTTGCTGGAAAAAATGCGCCAGGCGGTGCTGCTGCGCCTCGAACCCGTCTGCGCGGAGGCGATCACCAAATCCGACGACGCCCTGTTCGACATGGGGCAGAACAGCAAGGGCGAGATCGCGACGGCCTACATGGACGCGATGCGCGAGATCCGCCGCGAACGCGGGCCGATGGAACTGCTGTTCCGCAACCACATCAATTCCAGCTTCCACGAATTCCAGCAGCTGCCCGCCACTGCATTGGCGAGCGGCGACAAGCAGGCGCTGAGCCTGGTCGCCGAGGAAGACCTCGAAGAACAGCTCGCCGGCGAACAGACGGCCAATGCGATCCACCGTCGCTTCAAGCAATTGCTGGAGCCGATCGCCGGCGGACTGGCGCGCATCGCGATCACGATCAACCCGATGTTCGACCAGATCAACAGCCCGGTCGGACCCGAGCGCCTGGTCGGCGCGTTTCGCGCGGCACTGACCGGCTTCTCCGCGCCCACCGAAGTCAAGCTGGTGCTGGCCAAGCTTTACGAAAGGCAAGTGATGCCAGCGCTGGAACTGTTGTATCCGGAAATCCATCGCATCCTCGGCGAGGCCGGCTACATCTCCGGCGTCGCGCCCAAGCCGCAACCGACGCCGACGCAGGCCGAGCAGCAGGCGCAGGTTGCGGCGATCCTCGGCGACCAGGTCTCGCAACGTTCGCGCGCGGGTGGCCTGCTGCCGGCCAACTTCTTCGGTTACGGCGGTTACCAGGGCACCGAGAGCGAGGAGAGCGTCCTCAACAGCCTGCACGACCTGCTGTTCGCGTGGCGAAAAGTGCAGCGGCCGGATTACGCGGCGATCTACCAGCCGCCAGCGGCGCCGACGCGCCCCGCGCTCACGCCCAGCGAGATGCTGTCGGTGCTCGGCTTGTTCCAGGTCGAGCTGCCGCACGGCCTGAAGACCGCGCTGCAGTCCACGGACAACATCTCGCAGCAGATCAAGCGCGAGCTGATCACCGGCGCCGCCGCTCTGGGCATCAGCCAGAGTGATGCGCACATCGGCGACGCAGAGGAAGACGCGATCGACGTGGTCGGCATGATGTTCGAGGTCTTCCTCGACGACCGCGACATCGATCCGGCGGTGCGCGACCAGCTTTCGCGCCTGCTCGTGCCCTACGTGAAGGTCGCGCTGATCGACCGCCGCCTGTTCCTGCACAAAACCCATCCGGCGCGCAAGCTGCTCAACGCGATTTCCGAGGCCTGCCAGGGCAACCACGGCGAAGGCCCGAACGAGCGGGAGTTGCTGCAGAAGGTCGAAGCGGTCGTGGACCGGCTGGTCGCCGGCTTCAGCGAGGACATGGGCATCTTCGACACGCTCGAAGCCGAGCTGCGGCTGAGCATCGAGCAGTACAAGAAGCGCGCCGAACTCGCCGAACGCCGCGTCACCGAGGCGCAGCGCGGCAAGGAGCGGCTGGAAGAAGCGCGGCTGCGCGCGGAGGCCCTGCTCAACGAGCGGCTGAAGAACCGCCAGGTGACCGACACGGTGCAGGAAGACCTGCATCGCTACTGGTCGCACCATTACGCGGTGGTGTTCCTGCGCGAGAATGGCGAGGGCGAGGGCTGTTCGCAGGCCATGCACACGCTCGACCAGATGCTCGCGCTCGCCGACGCCGCGTTCCATACCGGGGGATTGACCGCGCAGGGTGCGCCCGATGCTCTGAAACCGGGCCTGCTGACGATGCTCTCGAGTTCGGGCCTTGCTGATGCCGCGGCCGAGGAATGCGCACGCGTGATCTCGCAGCACCTGTTGCAGCCGCCGGTGAAGGCCGTGGCGCCGCCGCGCGCGGCTACGCCAGCGCCAGCGCCGACCGCGTCATCGAACGACACCTTCGGCAACGCGCTGGACGAATCGATGGCGTCGCTGTCCGCGGCTGTGGATCGGATGATGCTGTCCGAGGCCGACCCCGCAGTCGCGCAGGCTGCGGACGCTCCGCCCGCTGCGCAGGCTGCGGTTGCCGAGATTGCCCTGCCTGCAGCCTCGGTATCGGACCAAGTTGCCGTGGCCGACGAGTCGGCCGTGCCCGCGAAACCCGAATCCTTGCCCGCCAAGGTCGAGCCCGCGCCGCTGGAGTTCGATCATGCCGATGTCGAACGGATGCGCCAGCTCACGGTCGGGACCTGGGTCGAGTTCATCGGCGACGACCAGCGCGTCACGCCCGGCAAGCTGTCCTGGATCAGCCCGATCTCGCAACGCATGTTGTTCGTGAACCGCCGCGGCGCGCGAATGCACGTGGCCTCGGTCGAGGAACTCGCGGCCATGTTGAAGGCCGGGCATCTCCGCCTGCGGGTCGCTGACAATGCGTTCGAGCAGGCCATGCAGCAGGTGCTCGGCAAGCTCAAGGAAGGTTCGGCCGCGGTGGATCCGGCGGCGATCGGCGCGGGCTGACTCCAGCGTGTCGCTGCCGTCAGGGCAGTGTTTCGATTACGATGTTCCGGTCACGAGGACTTTCGACCGGAGCCGCGCATGGCGTTCACCGTTGCCGCAATCCGCGAAACCGCGCCCGGCGAGCGCCGCGTCGCGATCACGCCGGAAACCTGCAAGAAGCTGCGCACCGCTGGCGCGAGCGTGCTGCTGCAAACAGGCGTAGCCGAGGGCGCGCATTTCCCGGACAGCGCATTCGATGGCGCCGAATTCGCGACCGATGCGGGCGACGTGCTGCGCCGCGCCGATCTGCTGCTGTGCGTGCAGCCGCCGGCCGCCGATATGCTCGCGCTGTTGAAGGAAGGCGCGATCGTGGTCGGCCTGCTCGCGGCGGGCACCGATCCCGCGCGCGAGGCGCAGTGGTTGGCGCGCAAGCTCACCGCGTTTCCACTGGAACGGCTGCCGCGCACCACGCGCGCGCAGGCGATGGACGTGCTGTCGTCGCAGGCGGGCATGGCCGGTTACAAGGCGATGCTGATCGCCGCGCAAGTCGCGCCGAAGTTCTTCCCGATGCTGACCACCGCGGCGGGCACGATCCGCCCGTCGAAGGTGCTGGTCGTCGGCGCGGGCGTGGCCGGCCTGCAGGCGATCGCGACTGCGCGCCGGCTCGGCGCGCAGGTCGAGGGCTTCGACGTACGTCCGGAAACGCGCGAGCAGATCGAATCGCTGGGCGCGAAGTTCCTCGACCTCGGCGTGAGCGCGAAAGGCGAGGGCGGCTACGCGCGCGAACTCACCGCAGAAGAGCGCGCGCAGCAGCAGCAGAAGCTTGCCGACCATCTCAAGGGCGTGGATGTGATCGTCGCCACCGCCGCGGTGCCCGGTCGCCCCGCGCCGAAGATCATCAGCGCGGCGATGGTCGCCGGCATGAAATCCGGCAGCGTGATCGTCGATCTGCCCGCCGAATCGGGCGGCAACTGCGAACTCACCCGCGCGGGCCAGACCGTCGAGAGCAACGGCGTGAGCATTGTCGGTCCGATGAACCTGCCCAGCCAGGGCGCGATGCACGCCAGCGAAATGTACGCGCGCAACTTGCTCAATTTCTCGCAGCTGCTGATCAAGGACGGCGCACTGCACCTGGACTGGGACGACGAACTCGTCGCCAGGACCTGCCACAGCTTCGAAGGGGCTCTGCGCAACGCCTGAGCGATGCATATCCGGTCCGCGCGATCAGTGCTGCGCTGGCGGCGGCTCGTGTTCGTGCATGCCGCGATGCTCGGCGCGGAATCGCTGGACCAGCATCCGGCGTTGCTCGGGGCTCAGCGACTGGAAACGCCGGTAGGCGTCCATCACGCGTTGGCGATCGGCATCGCTCATCGAGCGGAAGGCCTGCTCGCCGCGCGCGGCTTCGCGTCGCTGTTCGGGCGACATCTGCGCCCAGCGCTCGAGGTGCTGGCGGATCTGTTCGCGTCGCTCCGGCGGCAACTGCGCCCAGTGTTCGGCGTGCGCCGCCATGCGCTGCTGCCGGCGCGGCGGCAGCTGATCCCACTGCGTCCGCAGCGGCGCGAGCATTTCGCGCTGGGTGGCGTCGAGCTGGCTCCACGGTAGCGGCGCGGCTTTCGCGTTGTCCATGCCTTCCTCGAAGCCGTCGCCCTGCATCCCCATGGGCGAGGGGTTCGCGTACGGCGGACGCGCGTCGGGTGGCGGGGCCGCCCACGCCGCGCCCGTGAGCAGCGCGGCCACGAGCAGCGTCGCGCGCACGGCGGGGAAACGGCTGTTACCAAAACGATGATTGCGCATGGCTCAGCCTCCCGATGCGTCATGGCCGGGCTGTTGCGCCAGCCAGCCGTAGAAATCCAGGTCGCGCAGCAATTCCGGATCGGTGGATTCCATCGCGTCCGGGCTCGCGGTTTCGCCGATGTTCGTCGGGGCGGTCTGCTGGGCGATACTGCCCGTCGGTGCGGGCGCGACCGCGATGGCAACGGCCGGGGTCGGCTGCGCGGCGGTCGGCGCGTGCGGCAGGCGCGGCAGGAACACCGCGAACGCGAGCGCCGCGGTCAGCGCTGCGCCGGTCGGCCACACCCAGCGCGCGGTCGTGTGCCGCGAATCGGCGTGTTGGGCGCGCTGTCGCAGGCTGCGCAGGCGCGCGCGCGTATCCGCGTCGATGCGTTCGACGCTGTCGTTGTAGGCTGCGCGTGCGCGCAGCGCGAGTTCGATGTCATGGGCGTTCATCGCCAGTCCTCCAGTTGCCTGCGCAACGCGTCCATCGCGCGCGACGTGTGCGTCTTCACGCTGCCTTCCGAGCAGCCCATCGCGCGTGCTGTGTCGGCGACATCCAGGCCTTCCAGCACGCGCAGCTGGTAGGCCTCGCGCTGCCGGCGCGGCAGCGTGCGCAACGCGGCCGAGAGCGCCTTGTAGCTTTCGCGGTCGCTGTGGATGCGCGCCGGTCCGGGCGACGGATCCGCAGGTTCCCAGGCCGGGCCGTCGTCGCCACCATCACCCGAGCCCATCCACGCGACCAGCACCGAGCGCACCTTGCGCCGCCGACGGATATCGGTGATCCGGCTGCGCAGTACGCTCCAGAACAGCGGCGTCCATTCGATCGCCGGCTTGTCCGCGTAGCGCTGCACCAGCTTGAGCATCGCATCCTGCACGGCATCCAACGCGTCCTCGCGATGGCGCAGGGCGATCTCGGCGTGCCGGAACGCGCGCCGCTCGATGCCGGCGAGAAACGCCGGCAGGCTCTGTTCGTAGGCGAGAGCGGATTGCGATCCGTCCATCGGTAGGCCATCGTCCATCGTCAGATCATGCCTGCGTTTGCGTCCATCGGTCCGAACGGGCCGGACGCAACGCCGACACTTACGCCAACGCGCGGTGGCGCGGCCGGTTGACAGCCCGCCCGCATCCGCGGCCGGCGCGGTTATGATGCGGGCATCGCAGGACGGGGAGGGGACATGGGCGACGGATTCCTGGCGCTGTACATCTTCATGCTGGCGGCCATCACCGGCCACGTGATCATCTCGCGCGTGCCGGTGATCCTGCACACGCCGCTGATGTCCGGCTCCAACTTCGTGCACGGCATCGTGCTGGTCGGCGCGATGGTCGCGCTGGGGCACGCGCAGACGCCGCTGGAAACCGTGATCGGTTTCATCGCGGTACTGCTCGGCGCGGGCAACGCGGCCGGCGGCTACGTGGTCACCGAGCGGATGCTGGAGATGTTCAAGAGCAGCAAGAAGCCGCAGGGAGGCAAGTCGTGATCGCCGACTGGCTTCCGATCATCGCCGCCGCGAGCTACCTGCTTGCCGCGCTGCTGTTCATCCTCGGCCTGCAACGGATGTCCTCGCCGGTGACCGCGCGCAGCGGCATCCAGTGGGCGGGCGTGGGCATGTTGATCGCCACCGCGGCGACGTTCGCGCTGCCGGGAATGCACAATCTCGTGCTGATCCTTGTTGCGGCCAGCATCGGCACGATCGTGGCGTGGATTTCCGGCAAGAAGGTCGCGATCACCGACATGCCGCAGATGGTCGCGCTCTACAACGGCATGGGTGGTGGCTCGGCGGCCGCGATCGGCGCGGTCGAACTCATCGCGTTCGCGGGCGGCGAGAAATCCACGCAGGTGCAGCTCGTGCTCGGTGTCATCGGCGCGCTGATCGGCTCGATCTCGTTTTCCGGTTCGCTGATCGCGTTTGCGAAGCTGCAGGGCTGGATGGACAAGCGTTTCGTGTTTCCCGGACAGCAGATCTTCAACGGCCTGGTGTTCCTCGCCGCGGTCGCGCTGGGCGTGCTCACGGTGCTGTGGTTGCAGCAGCCGGTGATCGTCGGTTTCTTCGTCGCGGCGGTCGCGGTGGGCTTCCTGATGACGCTTCCGATCGGCGGCGCAGACATGCCGGTGGTGATTTCGCTGTACAACGCGCTGACCGGTCTCGCAGTGGCCTTCGAAGGTTACGTGCTCGGCAACATGTCGCTGATCATCGCCGGTACCGTGGTCGGCGCGGCGGGCACCTTGCTCACGCAGTTGATGGCGAAAGCGATGAACCGCTCGCTCGCGAACGTGCTGTTCGGCAGCTTCGGCGCGGGCGGCGGGCAGGCGCAGGAGATCACCGGTTCGCAAAAACCCATCGAGGCCGCGGACGTCGCCGCGATGATGGCCTTCGCCGAGCGCGTGGTGATCGTGCCCGGCTACGGCATGGCGGTCGCGCAGGCGCAGCACAAGATCTGGGAGCTCACGCAGAAACTGCAGGATCGCGGCGTGAAAGTGAAGTTCGCGATCCACCCGGTCGCCGGCCGGATGCCCGGCCACATGAATGTGCTGCTCGCCGAGGCGGGCGTGCCCTACGACCTGATCGCGGACATGGATGACATCAACCCCGAGTTCGCCAACACCGACGTTTCGTTGGTGATCGGCGCGAACGACGTGGTGAATCCGGCCGCGCGCACGGACAAGGCCTCGCCGATCTATGGAATGCCGATCCTCGACGTGGTGAACTCGAAGAACACGATCGTCATCAAGCGCGGCAAGGGCACGGGTTTCGCGGGCATCGAGAACGCGCTGTTCTACGCCGATAACACGCGGATGCTCTACGGCGACGGTGCCGACGCCGCGAATCGCCTCGTCACGGAGATCAAGGCGCTGGACGGCGGGCACTGAGTCCGGCGGCGTCGCGCCAGCCCCACCACGCGGCAAGCGCCGGCGAGAGCGCGGTCCAGAACCAATCCAGCGGCGAGTGCGCGAGCCGCAGCAGCGTCCAAAGGAAGTGCGGGCCGATCCGCATCGCCGTCGCAAGCGGCGTCAGGCCTGACGAATCCGCGAACGGTATCGCGACGACGATCCAGTTCGCCAGGGTGATCGCCGCGAGGGTCGCGATCGCCGCGAGCACGCCGCGCGCCGCACCCGTTGGCACCCGCGACAACCGCAGGACCGCGATGACAGTCGGCGTGGCGAGCAGCGCCATCCAGCCGTGGAAGCCGTCCAGCCACGCGGCCACGCCCATCCACGCGACGATGTAGATGCCGATCGCCAGTGCGAGCGAAAGCCCGACGAAAAGGGCCTGTAGCGGTGCGGTCGACACGAGATTTTCGTCGGTCATCGCCGCATCGTAACCGTAGAGTCAGCCTTGTCGTCTATCCCAACGACTACAATGCGCGCATGTACAGCCGAAACAGCGAACCCTTCAAGCTCGAACGCGATTGCGCCGCGGTGCTGGTGCCGCATGGCGACAAGGTCACGCTGCCCGCGGGCAGCATCGGCTACATCTCGCAGGCTCTGGGCGGCTCCTACACGGTGTACGTCGAAGGCAACCTGTTCCGAATCGCGGGCGTGGACGCCGACGCACTCGGCAAGGAACCGGCCGTGCCGCCGCAACTGCCACCCGATGCGAGCGACGAGGACGTCGAGAAGCTCGTGTGGCGGCAACTGCGCACCTGCTTCGATCCGGAGATCCCGATCAACGTGGTGGATCTGGGGCTCGTCTATGACTGCGACATCGAACGGCTCGCAGACGGCAGCCGCAAGGTCAATGTGCGCATGACGCTCACCGCGCCCGGCTGCGGCATGGGCGACATCCTGGTGAGCGATGTCGCCGACAAGCTGGAATTGATTCCCACCGTCGTCGAGGCCGATGTCGTACTCGTGTTCGACCCACCCTGGAACCAGAGCATGATGTCCGAGGCCGCACGGCTCGAAACGGGCATGTTCTGAAGGCCGGTTTGAGCGGTGGATTGTTAAAAGTGTGCGCTGTTCGCGCATTTCGGCTTCAGGGTGTGCCAAGAAACCCTTCCGAAAGTCTTCGGTCAGCGGCCTGGCCAAACCATCATGTTGCGCCACAACATTTCGCCATGGACGCAATTTTGCTGGATAAGGCAAGGATAAATATGAATTTTAATCCAGTGAACTGCTCGTCAAGACGATGCTGTAACAGAATTTTGTGCGTCGCATTACATGATGAAAAAAATGTAATGTTTTGCACAAAAAACTGACGCTACTGTCCGCGCGTCGCGTCAAAGCGTGACTTGGATCGCATAGAAATATGGATCTTGGTCACGGAAGCCCGAATCCATACTGTGCAGTATGCAGGTTGAAGCAGGGACGATTCGGAGCGAGGTGAAGGCCGTCGCGCGACACCCGGCAGGGACTACGCCGGCTCTATGCGGCACGGCTTTGACCACGCTTTCGGGCGACACTTTACAGACCATTTCGATCAACCAACCGTTTTTCTACTCTGGGGAGAATCCATGAAAAGTGGCACGTTGAAGACCGCGATCGCGACCGCACTGATGGCCGGCATGGCCTGCTCCGTCGCGGCCAGCGCCAACGAGTTCAATCCGTATTCGCCCGCGTACGGCCATCCGTACCGCCACGGCGTGATCCCGACCCGCGAAGTCAATGCGGCCATGCAGCGCTGGAACGCCATGAATGCGGGTAGCACGTCCAAGACCCTCGCCTATGGCGGCGGTACGAGCGGCGTAGGCGTGATGTCCGGCGCTAACAAGGTCTATCTGGTGTTCTACGGCACGCAGTGGGGCACCTCGAGTACCGATGCTAACGGCAACCTGAAGTTCACCAACGACTCGGCCGGTGCGGCCGGCGCGGCGCAGCAGATGTTCAAGGGCATCGGCACCAACGGCGAAACCTGGTCGGCCGAGCTGACCCAGTGGTGCGACGGCTCGGGCATCGCTAGCCTCGCAACCACCTGCCCGGCTTCGGGCGTGAGCTTCATTCCGTACCAGCAGAACATCCTCGCGGGCGTGTGGTACGACAACTCGGCGGCTTCGCCGGCTTCGGCGACCGGCGCCCAGCTCGCCCAGGAAGCGATCAACGCGGCCACGCACTTCGGCAACACGGCGTCGGGCTCGAACCGCTACACCTACTACGTGATCCTTTCTCCGAAGGGCACCAACCCGGACAACTACCAGAGCCCGACGCAGGGCTACTGCGCGTGGCACGACTACACCGGCGACGGCTATGGCGTGTCCCCGACCAACATCGCGTTCTCGAACCAGCCCTACAACATCGACGTGGGCTCGAGTTGCGGCGTGAACTTCGTCAACAGCGGTTCGGCCGGTACGCTCGACGGCTATACCATGACGCTCGGCCACGAGTGGCATGAAATGATGTCCGACACGTTCCCGGCGGGCGGCTGGTCCAACCATACCGGCGGCACCTACAACGGCCAGGAGAACTCCGACGAGTGCGCCTGGATCGCGGCCGGTTCGGCTGGCGGTGCGGCCAACGTCACCTTCAGCACGGGTACCTTCACCGAGCAGGCCAGCTGGTCGAACGACACCAACTCGTGCGCGATCTCGCACTCGATCCTCACGCACGGTGGCGGCGGCACGACCACGCCGACGGCGAACTTCAGCTTCACCACCAGCGGTCTGACCGCCAACTTCACCGACAGCTCCTCCGACGTGGGCGGCACCATCACCGCGCACTCGTGGACCTTCGGCGACGGCGGCACTTCGACCGCGACCAGCCCGAGCCACACCTATGCGACGGGCGGCACCTACAGCGTGACCGAGACGGTGACCGACAGCGGCAACAAGACCGCGAGCAAGACCTCGTCGGTGACGGTGTCCAGCGGTGGCGGCGGCGGTTCGTCGCAGTTGCTGAGCAACACCGGCTTCGAGTCGGGCTCCGCCTCGTGGACGATGTCCTCCGGCGTGCTGAACACCAGCTCGTCCGAGCCCCCGCATGCGGGTACGTACGACGCGTGGATGAACGGCTACGGCAGCACGCACACCGACACGGTGTCGCAGACGGTGACGGTGCCCGCGGGCAAGACCTCCGGCACGCTGTCGTTCTACCTGCACATCGACACGGCCGAAACCACCACCACGACCGCGTACGACAAGCTGACGGTCGCCCTGTACAACGGCTCGACCCTGGTCCGGACGCTGGGCACGTATTCCAACCTCAACAAGGGCACTGGCTATACGCTTCGCAGCTTCAGCCTCACCAGCACCGACCTGAGCAACTCGAGCCTGACCGTGAAGTTCACGGGTACCGAGGACAGCTCGCTGCAGACCTCGTTCGTCCTGGACGATGTCACCCTGACGGTGCAGTAAGCGTCAAACCGGAACGGGCCGCGACAGCGGCTCGTTCTTTTGGGCAACAAATCGAAAGGGCCGCGCATGCGGCCCTTTCTTTTTCGCATCATCAATTCGTCACGTCGAAAACTCGACAGTAACCGGGGTGCGGATCAGATCGCTTCGAAGCGGTTCGCCGCGACGTTCTTGCGCACCTTCGCCGGGTCCCAGATGCGGCCGTTCATCGCGATATAGACGCCCGCCGGCAGGCACTGCACCGCGCCGACCGCCGCGCCGATGTTGAACTCCGCGTCCGACCCGCGGAAGCGCGCGGGATTGAGCGCGCCGGTGAGCACGATGGTCTTGCCGGGAATGCTCGCGAGTACCTTCGCAGTCTCGACCATGGTGTCGGTGCCGTGCGTGACCAGCACGTGCCGCGCGGGTTGTGCGGCGATCGTGGCGCGCAGCAGTTCGCGGTCGGCCTCGTTGATGTGCAGGCTGTCCTTGCGCAGGATCGGGATCACGTTGAAGCGGAACGCGACCCCGAGTTCCTCGAGGATGCGCCCGATCTGCGGCTCGCCGACCTGGAAATCCGACTTGTCGTCGAAATACACCTTGTCGATGGTGCCGCCGGTGGTGACGATGCAGAGTTGGTCCATCATTGCGCCGCGCCTTGCGTGAGCTGCCGCGATTATAAGGCGGTCTTGTGCGCGAACCGCGCGCGCAACCCGTTCCAGCTCGCCGCGACGACCACGATCAGGCTCAGCGCGACCTCGGTCAGGGCGGGCACGCGCAGCGCCGGCTCGCCGAATGCGAACATCACGCCGTGGCTGAAATACAGCAGCGACGCGATCGCCCCGACGAGCAGTGCGGTGCGCCGGCGCAGCGCGAGCAGGATCAGGCAGGGCAGCAGCGGCAAGCAGTAGATTGCGACCAGCGCGGCCGGTGCCACCGATGCGGGCGGCGCAATCATCGCGTGCCATCGCCACTGCAGCAGCAGCAGGCCGAGGATGCCGCCGAGCGCGAGCGCGCGCGAACTCATGCGAGTTTTGCCGCGATTTGCGCGACGCGTCGCCCGAGCGCGCGGGCGAGGATCTTTTCGTCGTCGGTCAGCGTCGGGTCGTCCTGCGCCCCGGCGACGTGGCTGGCGCCGTAGGGCGTGCCGCCGCCGCGCGTTGCGGTCAGCGACGGCTCGGTGTAGGGAATCCCGACCAGCAGAAGGCCGTGATGCAGCAGCGGCAGCATCATCGAGAGCAGGGTGGATTCCTGCCCGCCGTGCATGGTCGCGGTCGAGGTGAATACTGCCGCAGGTTTGCCGGAAAGCGTGCCAGAGGCCCACTGCGCGCCGAGTCCGTCGATGAAGTGCTTCAGCGGTGCGGCCATGTTGCCGAAGCGGGTGGGGCTGCCGAGGATCAGTCCCGCGCATTCGTCGAGATCGCGGTGCTCGACGTAGGGCGCGCCGTCCTCTGGAACCGACGGCGCGGAGGTCTGCGTGACCGGCGCGACCGGCGGCACCGTGCGCAGTCGCGCGTGCATCCCTGCGACTTCCTCCACGCCACGCGCGACCTGTCGCGCGAGCGCGGCGACCGAACCGTTGCGGCTGTAGTAGAGAACGAGGACCTCGGCCATCGGCTATCCTTGGTCGCGTGAAACCGTTCGCCATTATCGCCCAATGGATGCAGCGCAAGGAACGCGATCGTGCGCGCGAATTCCTGCGTTACCTGCTGCGCCGTTTCTGGTACGACGACTGTTTTCTCGCCGCCGGCGCGCTGAGCTACACCACGTTGCTCGCCCTGGTGCCGCTGACCGCCGCGGTGCTCGGCGTGATCGCGATGTTCCCCGTATGGCAGCGCTGGGGCGACGCGCTGACGATCTTCCTGTTCACCAACTTCGTGCCCAAGGCCGCGGCGAACGTGGCCGACACCATCCGCGCGCTGGCCGGCAACGCGCGCGGCCTGACCGGCTTTGGCGCCGCGGGCCTGGTGTTGACCGCATTGTTGACCATGGCGAGCATCGAGGACGCGTTCAACCGGATCTGGCGCGTGGCATCTCCGCGACGGCCGATTGCGCGCTTCCTGATCTACTGGGCTGCGCTCACGTTGGGCCCGCTGCTGTCGGTCGCGAGCCTGGCGATCTCGTCGTACCTGTTCTCGCTGCCGATGGTCGCCGCAGCCGAGCAGTCTGGATTCTCGAAATTCGGCCTCGCGCTGCTGCCCGCGCTGTTGGAATCGATCGCGTTCACCGCCGCCTACATCGCGATCCCGAACCGCAGCGTCGCATTCCGCCACGCGTTCGCTGGCGGCGCACTCGCGACGACCCTCTTCGAAATCGCGAAATATGCGATCGCCTACTACCTCACGCGCGCCTCGTACCAGCAGATCTACGGCGCTCTCGCGGTGATCCCGATCTTCCTGCTGTGGATCTGGGTGTCGTGGCTGGTGGTGCTGCTGGGCGCGACCTTCGCGGCCTCGCTGTCCGCGTTCCGCTACCAGCCCGCGGCGATGCGCTTGCCGAAGGGCTACGAGTTCTACGCGATGCTGCGGATGCTCGGACGCTTCGCGCAGGCGCGCGCGGCGGGCCGCGGACTGCACACCGCCGAGCTGCACGAGCTCGAACCGCTCCTCACCGACGACCTGATGCAACGCATGCTCACCGCGCTTTGCGAGGTCAACGTGCTGCGTCGTGCCGAGTCGGGTGAATGGCTGCTCGCGCGCGACCTCGGCGAAGTGGATCTGCAGGAACTGTGCGAAGCCGCGCACTTGCGCATCCCGCTGCGTGACGCGCCGTTGCCCTGCAGCGACGACGCGCTCGGCATCGCCGCGCAGGCCGCGCTCGATGAGCTGCGACGGCCGCTGCGCGAGCGCATGGCCCGTAGCGTCGGTAGTATCTATGCATCCACGAATCGGAACTCCGAATGAAATCCGCCACCGCCTGTTCGCTTGTCTTCGCCGCCCTGGCACTCGCCGCCTGCCAGAAGGAAGCGCCATCTACCGCATCCGCTCCCGCCGCATCCGCGCCCGCGCCGGCGAACGCCGCAAAGCCCGCCGACAAGAACCATCCCTCGCTGATCGTCACCACCTTCGACGGCCAGCGCTACGACCTCGCCACACAGCGCGGGCACTGGGTCGTGGTGAACTTCTGGGCGACCTGGTGCGGGCCCTGCCTGCAGGAGATTCCCGACCTGACTGCGTTCGTGAAGTCGCGCAAGGACGTGAGCGTGATCGGCCTGGCCTTCCAGGAAGTCGAGAAGGGCGAGATGGAGGACTTCCTCAAGCAGCACACGCCCGGCTATCCGATCGCGGTGGTCGATCCCTACCATCCGCCTGCGGATTTCGACGAGCCGCGCGGACTGCCGATGTCCTATCTGATCGCGCCGGACGGCAGCGTCGCGAAGAAGTTCCTCGGCCCGATCACGATCAAGGAACTCGCGCAGCTGATCGACTCGGCGAAGAAATCCGCCGGCTGAGATGGACGCCGCGCGCTTCTTCGTCAGCGGTCGCGTGCAGGGCGTTGGCTTTCGCGCATCCACGCGCAATCGCGCGCTCGAACTCGGACTTGCCGGCTACGCGCGCAACCTCGCCGACGGCCGCGTCGAGGCCTTCGTGCAGGGCGCGGCGAAGGACATCGAGGTCTTCGCCAAATGGCTGCAGGTCGGTCCGCCGCTCGCGCGCGTGGACGACGTACAGCGTGCCACCGCGCATGTCGAGGATCGCATCGGATTCGGTTACGGCTGATAGCGTGGAAAGGAATGCGGATCCGCCGACGCCGCAATGGCCAGCGGCAGGTGCATGTGCCGCCGCACTGGGTTACTGTTCGACTTCCGTCATCGAACGCGCACGACGACCCCGAATGCTCGCGATCCGCCGCAGTTTCCGTTTCCGTTTCGCGTTGGGCGCGCTCGCCTGCGCGGGCCTGATGGGCTATGCGCTGTATTCGCAGTACGTGCTGGGCCTGGACCCGTGCCCGCTGTGCATCTTCCAGCGGGTTGCGATGATCGCGCTGGGCGTGGTGTTCGCGCTGGGCGCGCTGTTCGCGCCGAAGTCCGCCGGCGGACGGCGCGCGTTCGGCGTGTTCGCCCTGCTCGCGGCGCTGGCCGGCATCGCGGTCGCGGGCCGGCATCTGTACATCCAGTCGCTGCCGCCGGACCAGGTTCCCGCCTGCGGGCCGGCGCTGGGCTTCATGTGGCACGCGATGTCGTTCAGCAAGGTGCTGATGAAGGTGTTCACCGGCTCGGGCGAATGCGCGCAGGTGACCTGGCGCTTGTTCGGCCTGTCCATGCCGGGCTGGGTGCTGATCAGCTTCGTCGTTCTCGCGATCTGGGCGCTGCTCGCCGCGTTCCGTCGCCACGCCTGAGCGATCCTCTGCGTTCGAGGCGTGCCTCGAACATCCGAATGTCTTCATGAGCGAATGCTTGTGGCATGGCGGGCGGGCTGTGGCATGATGGTGCTGCACCGCACCAAGACGCCGCCATGCCGCACGCCATCCACAGCCCGAATCCAGCCACGACGCCACTGCAGTGGACGCCGCAGAGCTGGCGCGGCTTCACGGCGACGCAGATGCCGAGCTACCCGGACGCGGACGCGCTGGAAGGCGTGCTCGCCGAATTGCGTAGGTTGCCGCCGCTGGTGACCTCGTGGGAAATCCTCTCTCTCAAGCAGCAGATCGCGCAGGCGCAGGACGGACGAAGCTTCGTGCTGCAGGGCGGCGACTGCGCGGAGAGTTTCACCGACTGCACCTCCGAAATCATCGCGAACCGGCTCAAGGTACTGCTGCAGATGAGCCTGGTGCTCGTGCACGGCCTGCGCCAGCCGGTGGTGCGCGTGGGCCGCTTCGCCGGCCAATACGCGAAGCCACGCTCGGCCGACACCGAGACGCGCGACGGCGTTTCGCTGCCGAGCTATCGCGGCGACATCGTCAATGCACCGGAATTCGATCTGGTCGCGCGCACGCCCGATCCGCGCCGCCTGGTCAAGGCGCACGCGCGCTCGGCGATGACGATGAATTTCGTGCGCGCGCTGATCGATGGCGGTTTCGCCGACCTGCACCACCCCGAATACTGGAACCTCGACTGGGTCGGCCATTCGCCGCTGTCGGACGAATACCGGCGGATGGTCGCCGCGATCGGCGACGCCGTTCGCTTCATGGAAACGCTGTCGGGCGAATCGGTGCACAACCTCAACCGCGCCGATTTTTATACCGCGCACGAGGCGCTGCTGTTGCCCTACGAGGAGACGCTGACGCGACAGGTGCCGCGCCAGCACGGCCACTTCAACCTGTCCACGCATTTCCCGTGGATCGGCATGCGCACCACCGCGCTCGACGGCGCGCACGTGGAATACCTGCGTGGCGTGCGCAATCCGATCGGCCTGAAGGTCGGCGCGGCGATGACGCCCGACGCGCTGCTGCGCGTGCTCGACGTGCTGTCGCCGGAGAACGAACCGGGTCGCATTAGCCTGATCCATCGTTTTGGCGTCGCATGCATCGCGAATCTGCTGCCGCCGCTGATCGAAGCGGTTCGTCGCGAAGGCCGGCGCGTGCTGTGGATCTCCGATCCCATGCACGGCAACACCGAGAGCACGTCGAACGGCTACAAGACGCGGCCGTTCGCGTCGATCCGCGGCGAACTCGAGGCCGCGTTCGAGATCCACGCCGCGCACGGTTCGCGCCTGGGCGGCGTGCACCTGGAACTCACCGGCGAGAACGTCACCGAATGCACGGGCGGCGCGCGCGCGCTGACCGAGGCCGACCTCGAACGCGCCTATACCTCGACCGTCGATCCGCGCCTGAACTACGAGCAGTCGCTGGAGATCGCGATGCTGATCGTGCGCAAGCGCAAGGCGCTGGCCGAAGCCTCGCAGTAGCAACGGCGCGATCCCGAAACAGCGACGCAATTCCGCACCCGACGCGGGTTCGGGGCTAGACTGCGCGTCTGCCTTCAGACGGAGACTTCGCGATGTCGCTCGCTCGTGCCTTGCTGCCGTATTCGATCGCCTGCGCCGCTACATTGATCGGTGCGATGCCCAGTGCTTTCGCAGCCAGCACCGCTGCCACGGCTGCGATGCCTGCCGGCGTTGCGGATGGACTGAACTGGCGACTCGTAGGCCCGCATCGCGGCGGCTGGGGAACGGCTGTCGCGGGCATCCCCGATCAACCCGACACCTATTACTTCGGCGCCGCGGGCGGCGGCGTGTGGAAGACCACCGACTCCGGCCGCACCTGGCAACCGATCTTCGACCAGGGCCCGTCGGTGATCGGCGCGCTCGCGATCGCACCTTCGAATCCGAACGTGATCTACGTGGGCACCGGTCAGGTCACCACGCGCTACGACATGGGCGCGGGCGAGGGCGTGTTCAAATCGACCGACGGCGGCGCGACGTGGAAATCGATCGGATTGCAGGCCACGCGTCATATCGGTTCGATCTGGGTCGATCCCAAGAATCCGGATGTCGTGCTGGTCGCGGCGTTCGGCCACATGTTCGGACCGAATTCCGAGCGCGGCGTGTTCCGCTCCGAGGACGGCGGCAGGACCTGGACGAAGACGCTGTTCGTCAGCGACCACACCGGCGCGGTGGACATCGTCGCCGATCCGCAGGACGCGAACATGCTGTTCGCGTCGGTGTGGCAGGCGCATTACCTGCCGTGGCAGAGCTATTTCACGCCGAACAACGGCGCCGAGAGCGGCGTGTACAAATCCGTCGATGGCGGCAAGTCGTGGACGCGACTCGTGGGCAAGGGCTGGCCCGATGCCAAGCTCGCGCGGATCGGACTCGCGACGACGCGTACCGCGCAGGGCCTGCGCGTCTATGCCGACGTGGACGGCGAGAAGGATGGCGGCATGTACCGCTCCGACGATGGCGGCGGCAGCTGGAAGAAGGTCAACGACGACGGGGAAATCACCGGCAACTATTTCAATCGCATCCTCGTCGCGCCGGACGATCCGGACGTGGTCTGGACGGTCGGACGCTCGATCCATCGCTGCGCGCAGGGCGGTGCGAAGTGCGAGATCGTCAAGGGCGCGCCCGGTGGCGACGACTACCACGAACTGTGGATCAATCCGAAACATCCCGAACGCATGATCACCGGTTCCGACCAGGGCACGGTCGTCACGGTGAACGGCGGCGCGAGCTGGTCGAGCTGGTACAACCAGCCGACCGCGCAGCTCTATCACCTCGCGGTCGACAATCGTTTCCCGTACTGGATCTACGCGGGGCAGCAGGACAGCGGCACCGTCGCGATCGCGAGCCGCAGCGATTACGGCTCGATCAGCTTCCGCGACTGGCATCCGATCGGCGCCGACGAACGCGACGACGAGGTTCCCGATCCGCGCGATCCGAATATCGTCTACGGCTCTGGCCTCGGCGGAAAACTCTCGCGCTGGGACGCGCGCAACGGCGAAGTGCAGAACATCTCGCCGTGGCCGGTCTCCACGTACGGCGCGCGGCCGACTTCGGTGAAGTACCACTACACCTGGATCACGCCGATCGCGGTGTCGCAGGTGGCGCCGTATCCGCTCTACCAGGGCGCGCAGGTTCTGTTCCGTTCGCTGGACCAGGGCGCTCATTGGGAAACGATCAGCCCCGACCTGTCGTCGAAAGACCCCGCGCGCAAGGAGTGCGCCGGCGATCTCGAACCCGCCGCGGCGCGCGCCTGCGGCTACGGCGTCGTTTTTAGCTTCGGCCTGTCGCCGCGCGACAACGACGAGATCTGGCTGGGCATGGACGATGGCGGCGTGCAACTTACGCGCGATGGCGGCAAGAGCTGGAAGAACGTCGCGCCGCCGGCGTTGCCCGCTTGGGCGAAGATCAGCACGGTCGATGTCTCCGCGCTCGATCCGGGCATCGCGTACATTGCGGTGGACAACCATCGTCAGGACGATTTCGCGCCGCATGCCTGGCGCACGCGCGACTTTGGTGCGACCTGGACCGACATCGCGACAGGATTGCCGGCGAATCATTTCGTCGCGTCGCTGCGCGCGGATCCGGTCAAGCGCGGACTGCTCTACGCGGGCACCGATCAGGGCGTGTCCGTATCGTTCGACGACGGCGTGCACTGGCAGTCGCTGCAGCGCAACCTGCCGAACGCGATCGCCAACGACCTCGCGGTGCACGATGGCGATCTGATCGCCGCGACGCAAGGGCGCTCGATCTGGGTGATGGACGACCTTGCGCCGCTGCGCCAGATGGATTCCGCGATCTTCAAGCAGTCCGCGCACCTGTTCGCGCCGGCCGCCGCGATCCGCGTGCGCGGCAACCAGGGCAAGGACACGCCGCTGCCGCGCGAGGAGCCGGTCGGACAGAATCCGCCGGACGGCGCGAACTTCGACTACTGGCTCGCGCGCGACGCGAAGGGGCCGGTGACGCTGAGCATCCTCGATGCTTCGGGCAAGCTCGTGCGCCGTTTCGCGAGCGACGATGCCGCGCCGAAACTTCCGGCCGAGGCCTACTTCGAGTCGCGCTGGCTGCGGCCGCACGAAAATCCTTCGGCAAAGGCCGGCATGCATAGATATGTCTGGGATCTGCGTCTGTCGCGTCCGGCCGCGACGGGCTATGAATACACCATCGCCGCGATCGACGGCGTGGATACGCCGCTGCTGCCGCAGGGCATGCTCGCCGCGCCCGGCAAATATCGCGCGGTGCTGCACGCCGATGGCCGCGATTACCCGGCCGATTTCGAAGTGAAAGCCGATCCGCGCGTCGCGGTGGATGCATCCTCCGTGCAGAGCGCGATGGCGCTTTCGGAGCAGGTCGTCGCCGCGATGGATCGGCACTACGTCGCCAGCGGCGAGGTCAAGGGCGTCGGCAAGCAGATCGAGGCGCTGCAGAAGAAGATCGGCTCCGATCCGGCGAAAGCGAGCGCGGCGAAGGCGCTGACCGATTTCGCCGCGCGACTCGCGCCGCTGACCTCCGGCGAAGGCGAGGATTCGATCAATCTCGAAAAGATCGGCGGCGCGCTGATCGCTCAGCAGGTCGATCTGGAAGGCACCGACCGCGCGCCGACCGCGCCGCAGCGCGAAGTGGTCGCGCAGTACACCGAGCGGCTGGATCGCGCGTTGTCCGCGTGGGCCGCGATCAAGGCGGACCTGCCGGCGCCGAACGCGACGCTGCGTGCCGCAGGCCTGGATGCGATCAGGGTGCCCGCGCGCGCGGAGTTTGCCGTCAGCGATGCGGGTTCTTCGAGGGAAATGCCGTAGCGGGCGTTCTGCGCCCGCGAGGCTCGATGGTCAACGTGCGGTGGACGAGTTGCGCGCGCGTAGTGCGCGGATGTTCCACACCAGCACCCACACTACGCCGATGTTGATTGCGAATATCGCGATCGTGATCCAGTTCGGGCTGTTCCACACCGCGAATCCGGTCACCGAAAAATACAGCGACGCGCCAATCGCTCCGAACCACGACGCCCAGGCCTTGTCCTTCCACAGGCCCCAGGCTTCCACGCCGTGCAGCAGCGCATAGACGACCAGCAACAACGCGGCGACGTGCACGCTGCCCTCGCTGGTGCGGTGCATCAGTTCGGCGAAGAAGCCGTGGTCGGGATTGAGGTTGTAGCGTTCGATCTCCATGCCGATCCAGTCGTGCATGCGCTGCGCGCCCCAGAGCTCCAGGCCAAACGCGGTCGCGAGCGCGAGCAGCGACTTGATGAGCACAGCCACTGCGATCAGCCACGGCCCCGCGTGTTGCTTGACCTCGCGCGCGCTGAGGTGGTGATGCTGCGTGGTCCGGCCCGGATCGCCCTTCGAATCCATGTGGCTCACCCCGCGCGCGCCGCGCGCTTGCGGTCGTTCTCGGTGCGGTCCTTCTTGCGCAGGCGGATCTGGTGCGGCGTGACCTCGACGAGTTCGTCGTCGGCGATGAATTCCAGCGCCTGCTCGAGCGAGAACTTCACCGGCGGGGTTAGCTGCTCGTTGTCGTCCTTGCCGGCGGCGCGGAAGTTCGTCAGCTGCTTGGCGCGTAGGGCGTTGACGGTGAGGTCGTTGTCCTTGGCGTGGATACCGACGATCTGGCCTTCGTAGATCTCCTCGCCCGGTTCGATCAGCAGCCGGCCACGCTCCTGCATCGCGTTCTGCGCGTAGGCCGGCGAGGGGCCGGTGGCGTTGGAAATCATCACGCCGTTCGGACGCTCGGCGATCGTGCCCTCGGCGCGCGGACCATAGTGGTCGAACACGTGGAACAGCAGGCCGGTGCCCGCGGTGATCGTGCGGAACTCGGTCTGGAAGCCGATCAGTCCGCGCGCCGGGATCATGAAATCCATGCGCACGCGGCCCTTGCCGTCGGGCTCCATGTTCTGCAGTTGCGCGCGGCGCTCGCCGAGGCGTTGCATCACGCCGCCCTGGAACTGCTCCTCGAGGTCAACGACGAGCGATTCGTACGGCTCCATTTTCTGGCCGTCGATCTCGCGCACGATCACCTCGGGGCGCGAGACCGCGAGTTCGTAACCCTCGCGGCGCATGGTCTCGATCAGGATCGACAGGTGCAACTCGCCGCGGCCGCTGACCTTGAACTTGTCTGCGTCGGCGGTCTCCTCGATCTTGAGCGCGACATTGTGCTGGGTCTCGCGGATCAGGCGGTCGCGCAGCTGGCGCGAAGTCAGGAACTTGCCGCCCGAGAATTCCTTACGGCCCGCGAACGGCGAATCGTTGACCTGGAAGGTCATGCTGATCGTCGGCTCGGCGACGGTGAGCACGGGCAACTGTTCGGGCGCCTCGGGACCGCAGATCGTCTCGGAAATTCCCAGGGATTCGATGCCCGACACCGCGAATCTGCCCCCACCCCCGCCTCGGCCACCTCGCGGCGCTCCAGGCCCATGAAGCCGAGCACCTGCAGCACCTTGCCCTGGCGCGGCTTGCCTTCGCGATCGAGCACGGTCACCGGCATGTTGGTCTTGATGCGACCGCGCTGCACGCGGCCGACGCCGATCACGCCGACGTAGTTGCTGTAGTCGAGCGAAGTCACGCGCATCTGGAACGGGCCGTCGAGATCCACCGGCGGCGGCGGGACGTGCTTGATGATCGCCTCGAACAGCGGGTCCATGTTGCCCTCGCGCACGTCGGACGAATCGCCGGCGTAGCCGTGCAGCGCGGAGGCGTAGACGACCGGGAAGTCGAGCTGCTCCTCGGTCGCACCGAGGCGGTCGAACAGGTCGAAGGTCTGGTTCACGACCCAGTCGGGGCGCGCGCCGGGGCGATCGACTTTGTTCACCACCACGATCGGCTTGAAGCCCATCGCGAACGCCTTCTGGGTCACGAAGCGCGTCTGCGGCATCGGACCGTCCATCGCATCGACCAGGATCAGCACCGAATCGACCATCGACAGCACGCGCTCGACCTCGCCGCCGAAGTCGGCGTGGCCGGGCGTGTCCACGATGTTGACGCGGTAGGTCTCGCCGTTGCCCGCCTTCCAGCGGATCGCGGTGTTCTTCGAGAGGATGGTGATGCCGCGCTCCTTCTCGAGGTCGTTGCTGTCCATCACGCGCTCGGCGATCTTCTCGCGCTCGCTGAAGGTGCCCGACTGCTGCAGGAGCTTGTCCACGAGCGTGGTCTTGCCGTGGTCCACGTGGGCCACGATGGCGATGTTGCGGAGGTTTTCGATCGACATGGGTGTATGTCCGCCGACCGAGCCAGCGGAACGCAGGAAAAGGGAACAGCGCCTATTCTACCTGTTCGCGGCGCGCATTGCCGCGTTGCAGCAACGCGCGTTCATCGGAGGGCAGGGCCGGTCCCGGGATCGTCTAGAATGCGCATCCCGCCCGCGCGATCGCGTCGATCGCGACGCATCCATTCGGAGAACGCCATGTCCGCACTGAAAGCCACCTTCGCCACGAGCAAGGGCCTGATCCACGTCGAGCTGTATCCGGACAAGGCGCCGATTACGGTCGCAAATTTCGTCAACCTCGCGAAACGCGGTTTCTACAACGGCCTGAACTTCCACCGTGTGATCCCGGATTTCATGATCCAGGGCGGCTGCCCGGAAGGCAGCGGCCGCGGCGGCCCGGGCTACCGCTTCGAGGACGAGACCCGCAACGGCGTGCGCCACGACAAGGGCGTGCTGTCGATGGCGAATGCCGGGCCGAACACGAACGGCAGCCAGTTCTTCATCACCCATGTGCCGACCGCATGGCTGGACGGCAAGCACACAGTGTTCGGCAAGGTCGTCGGCCCCGAGGACCAGAAGGTCGTGGATGCGATCAAGGGCGGCGATGCGATCGAATCGGTGACGATCGATGGCGACGTCGAGGCGGTGCTGGCGGCGCAGTCGTCGAAAGTGGCGGAGTGGAATCGCGTGCTCGACAGCCAGCGCTGATCGTGCATCGATGGTTCAACGAAAACGGGGCCCGAAGGTCCCGTTTTCATTTGTAAGCAGCACAGATCAGTTTTTGAAGCGCATGCCGTCGAACATCTTCGCGACCGCGGCGACGTCGCGGCCGTAGTAGTACTCGGCGGGCGCCTTCCACAGCAGCACGGTGAGCTTGCCGCTTTTTTCCGCGGCGGCGGCGGTGCCCTTGTAGATCAGGCCGTCGGCATTGGCCATCGTGAAGTCGAAGCGCAGACCGTCCACGTCGCCGAACCTCTGCGGGCGCAGGTTGCTGGTGGCGATGTTGACCATCTTCTGGTCGCCCATCGCCGCGACGATGATGTCGCGGATTTCCTCCGGCCGCATGCCGGCGCGGAACCACGGGCCGTCGGGGCGCGAGGACCGCTCGTGCGAGAGCATGAACACGTGCTCGCCCGGCGCAATGCCCGAGAAGATGCTCAGGCTGTTGAGCGCCATGCCGTCGATCGTCCAGATTTCCTCGTGCTTGAACGGATCCTTGATCCGCGCCCAGGCGAGGTCGGTGTCGAGCTGCAGGTCGTAAACCTCGACGTGCCCGGCGGTCTGCAGGACGCCGCCGGGGCTCGCGCAGGAGGCGAGCAGGCTCGCGATCAGCACGACGGCGACGAAGCGGGCGCGCGCGGATTTCACGGCTGTTTCTCCAGTTCGGCGAGGTACTGTTCGATGAAGGCGCGATCGGACGCTTCCGGCGCGAGCTTCAGGTAGCGATGCAGCGCGTCGGCGGCTTCGGCGCGCCGGCCGTTCTGCTTCAGATCGAGGCCGACTTCGCGCCAAGCATCGGCGGGCGCATCGGGCAACGCGATCGCTTCGGAGTAGAGCCGGCTCGCGGTCGCGGCGTCGTCCTTGCCGCGGCGCTGGCGATAGGCCTGGGCGAGGTAGAAGGTCAGGGTGCCGTTGATGTCGGCGGGGGCGCCTTCGCGCAGATCGGTGATGACCTGAATCGAGGTGTCGTAGGTGCGGCGCGCGAGCTCCTCGTCCAGCCAGTGCGCGAGGAAAGGCCTGACCGCGCCGCGATAGGCATCGCGACCGTCGTGGTAGTCGCCTTTCGGCGCGGCCGCGGCGGCGGCGCGCACGTCCTCGAGCCGCTCCTCGGTCTTGGGGTGGCTGGCGAACACGATGAAATGCCTGGCCGACTTGTTTGCTTTCTCCTCGCGCAGGAATCGCTCCCACAGGCGCACGCCCGTCTGCGGGTCGTATCCGAGCTCCACGGTCCGCGCGTAGCCGAGCCGGTCGGCTTCACGTTCCAGATCGCGCGAATGCTGCGAAAGCGCCGCACCGCCCGCGAGCAGGGCGATTCCGCCGCCGATGCCCGTGCTCACGCCGAGGGTCGCGACGACCGCGGCGGTGTGCTTGGTCTTGTCCCATTGCTGCAGGGTGTGGCGCCGCTCGTAGTGCGCGAACTCGTGGCCGAGCACGACCGCGAGTTCGGCTTCGTCGTGCATCCGCAGCAGCGCGCCCGTGAACACCAGCACCATCCCGTTGGGATAGGTTTCCGCGTTGAACACCGGCACGTCCACGATGTACACGCGCAAGTCCTTGCAGTAGTCGCCGGCGACCTTGCAGACTACGCCATGCACGTAAGCGTTGAGCTGCGGATCTTTCACCAGAATCGGCGAGACCTTGACGTCTTTCTCGACCTGATCCATGCCGTACCAGAGCTCGGCCTCGGTACTGCCGGGCGCCGGACGTTCGCCGGGTTGCAACGGCATCGGCGGCGCGGCGTTCGCGCCCGCGATCAGCAGCGCGGACACGAACGATGCGATCAGAATGCGCAAGCGCTTCACAACGGCAGGTCCTTGAGCAGATGTTCGACCGTGGTCTGCGCGCCTTTTTCTTCGCGCAGGTCGCCGGTTTGTCTCACCATGAGATCGAACCAGACGACCTTGCCGCTGCGCAGATCGACGAGCGTGGCGACGCCGATCTGCATGCCTCCGCCGATGTCGCCGCCTCCGAGCAGGGCGCCCACCACGCGCAGCGCGACGCGGCCCTCGGTCGCGTAGCTGTCGCGGATGTAGGTGAACAGCGCGTAGTCCGCGCCGGTCGCGTCGCGCAGCTCCGAGACGCCCGGCCCCAGCGTCCAGTCCATCAGCGGCTTGCCGGTGACCGGGTCCTTCTTGGTCGCGAGGGTGTCGTATCCGCTCGTGTATTCGGCGATGCTCATCGCCACGACTTCATTGAGCCGGATGATCTGGCCGAGGCGCGTGGTCGGATCGAGATCGTCGGGGACGGGGAAATCGGGTTTCGAGCCGACGTGTTTGGCGTCCAGCAGGCGATGCACGGCGGCCGGATACAGCTTGCGCGCACTGTCCGACCACTGCTTGCGCGGCTCGAGCAGGCCGCCGGCGCCGAGCTGATAGAGCTCGATGTCGGGCTGCACGACCACGATGCTGCCGTCCACCTTGATCTTGTTGCCGCTCGCATCGGTGGCGGTGCGGACCTGCGCCTGCGCGGTCGCCAGCCATGCCAGCGCGCACAGGACCAGCGAGGCGCGCAGCGCGTTCGGAAGTCGGTGCTTCATGCGATCTCCCTTGTGCATGGATCGGGCGGCGTGGCAGCGAGGGGTGCAGTGCGGATGCGAGGCCATGCTAAAATAATGAGCGCGTTTCCTCCGTTTTGCACCCGCATCCCCCGAGGTTTCAAGATGCTCAAGCTCGCCGCGCGCGTTGGCCGCGCCAAGCCCAGCGCGATCATGGTCGTCGCCGAGAAGGCCAAGAAGCTCAAGGCCGAAGGCCGCGACATCATCAGTTTCTCGATCGGCGTGCCGAACTTCCTGCCCGGCCCCCACGTGTATGAAGCCGTGCGCAAGGCGCTGGACCACGATTCCGGCCAGTACGGCTCCAATCGCGGCTCGGACGCGCTGCTCGACGCGTTCGTCGCGCACATGGCCGCGGTCGGCATGACCGGCTACACGAAGAAGAACTGCGCGGTCGGCATCGGCGCCAAGGGCGTGCTCTACAACCTCATGGAAGTGCTGCTCGACGAAGGCGACGCGATCGCGTTCCCGACGCCGTACTGGACCAGCTACCTCGACATCGCCGAGATCGTCGGCGCGAAGATCCAGCTGCTGCCGTGCCCGCCCGAGCAGGACTACAAGCTCACGCCCGCGCAGCTCGACGCCGCGCTGGCGAAGAAACCCAAGGTGTTCCTGTTCAACAACCCGTCCAATCCGACCGGCATGGTCTACACCAGGGACGAGATCGCCGCGATCGCCGATGTGCTCTGCAAGCATCCGGACACCTGGATCATCACCGACGACATTTACAACCGCATGGTGTTCGACGGCATCGGCTACCACAACGTGGTGATGGCACGCCCGGAGCTGAAGGAGCGCGTGATCTTCATGGACTCGTGCTCGAAAACCTACGGCATGCCCGGCTGGCGCATCGGCTTTGTCGCCGCGCCGGAGGTCGTTGCGAACGCGGTCGTCACGATGAACTCCAACCACATAACCAACCTGCCCGAGATCACCACGGCCGCCGCGCTCGCCGCGCTGACCGGTCCGCAGGACGTACCCCAGCAGAAAAACGTCGAGTTCCAGGAACGCCGCGACCGCGTCATCGCCGCGATGAAGGCGATCCCCGGCGTGGTCTGCCCGAAGCCGCAGGGTGCGTTCTACGTTTTTCCGGACATTTCCTGCGCGTTCGGCAAGTCGCACGGCGCGACGAAGATCGCGAACGACGTGGATTTCTGCAACGCGTTGCTCGAAGCCAAGGGCGTGGCCTGCGTGCCCGGCGCCGCTTTCGGCGAGCCGCGCGCGATGCGCATCAGCTACACCTGTCCGGCGAACCAGCTCGACGACGGCCTGCGCCGCGTGCAGGAGTTCTTCGCCGAACTGAAGTAGTGCAGTCCCTTCTCCCGCCGGCGGGAGAAGGTGCCCGAAGGGCGGATGAGGGTGGTCATGTCCCTGCGACAACGCCACCGCATGCGCCACCCTCGCCCCAACCCTCTCCCGCAAGCGGGAGAGGGAGTCAAACTCCAGGAGTCCGATGATGAAAGCCCCCGTTCGAGTCGCAGTCACCGGCGCCGCCGGCCAGATCGGCTACGCCCTGCTGTTTCGCATCGCGGCCGGCGACATGCTCGGCCCCGACCAGCCGGTGATCCTGCACCTGCTCGAGATCACGCCCGCGCTCGGCGCGTTGCAGGGCGTGGTGATGGAGCTCAACGACTGCGCGTTCCCGACCCTGCACGGCGTCGTGGCGACGGACGATGCCAATGTCGCATTCAAGGACGTGGACTACGCGTTGCTCGTCGGCGCGCGTCCGCGCGGCCCGGGCATGGAGCGCAAGGATCTGCTCGAGGCGAACGGCGCGATTTTCGGGCCGCAGGGCAGGGCGCTCAACGCGCACGCCAAGCGCGACGTGAAGGTGCTCGTGGTCGGCAATCCGGCGAACACCAATGCGCTGATCGCGCAGCAGAACGCGCCGGACCTGGATCCGCGCTGCTTCACCGCAATGGTGCGCCTCGATCACAACCGCGCGATCAGCCAGCTCGCCGAGAAAACCAGCGCGCTCAACACCGACATCAAGAAGGTCGTGATCTGGGGCAACCACAGCTCGACCCAGTACCCTGACCTCCATCACGCGACCGTGAGCGGCATGGGCGCGATGGCGCAGGTCGATCCCTCCTGGTACGAAACGAATTTCATTCCGACCGTGCAGCAGCGCGGCGCGGCGATCATCAAGGCGCGCGGCGCCTCGTCGGCCGCGTCGGCCGCTTCCGCGGCGATCGATCACATGCGCTCGTGGGCGCTGGGTACCGACGAAGGCGACTGGGTTTCGATGGGCGTGCCGTCGGACGGCAGCTACGGCATCGCGCCGGGCGTGATCTACGGCTACCCCTGCGTGTGCAAGCACGGCGCCTACGAGATCGTGCAGGGACTTTCGATCAACGAGTTCTCTCGCGCGCGAATGAACGCGACCGACAAGGAATTGCGCGAGGAACGCGCGGGCGTGGAGCACCTGTTCGCCAAGTGAGCACATTGCAATGAGCCAGACCCAGTCGAATGGCGCACGGTTCCGCGCCGCGCTCGCGGCCGAAAAGCCGCTGCAGGTGATTGGCGCGATCAACGCCAACCACGCGCTGCTCGCCAAGCGCGCGGGTTATCGCGCGATCTACCTCTCGGGCGGCGGCGTCGCGGCCGGTTCGCTGGGCCTGCCCGACCTCGGCATCAACACGCTCGAGGACGTGCTGATCGATGTGCGGCGTATCACCGACGTCTGCGACCTGCCGCTGCTGGTCGACATCGACACCGGCTTCGGGCCGAGTGCGTTCAACATCGAGCGCACCGTCAAGTCGTTGATCAAGGCCGGCGCAGCCGCGTGCCATATCGAGGACCAGGTCGGCGCCAAGCGCTGCGGGCACAGGCCCGGCAAGGAAATCGTGAGTGCTGGCGAAATGGCCGATCGTGTCAAGGCTGCGGCGGACGCGAAGACCGAAACAGATTTCTTCCTGATCGCGCGCACCGACGCGATCGCGGTCGAGGGCGTTGACGCCGCGATCGAGCGCGCGCTCTCATGCGTCGAGGCCGGCGCGGACGGCATCTTCGCCGAGGCGGCCTACGACCTTCCCGCATACAAGCGTTTCGTCGATGCCGTGAAGGTGCCGGTGCTCGCGAACATCACCGAGTTCGGCAAGACGCCGCTGTTCACGCGCGATGAACTCGCTTCGGTCGGCGTGGCGATCCAGCTGTTCCCGCTGTCGGCATTTCGCGCTATGAACAAGGCGGCGGAGAACGTCTATACCGCGATCCGCCGCGACGGCCACCAGAAAGCAGTGCTCGACACGATGCAGACACGCGAGGAGCTGTACGACCGCATCGGTTACCACGCGTTCGAAGACAAGCTCGACGCGCTGTTCGCGAAGAAAGATGGCTGAGGACGCGGGCGCTCCTGCAATCGGCGAGCCGTCGTCGCGCCCGCGGCGCGATTGGGACGGCGTCGCCGCGGTGATCGCCGCGCTGGTCGGCCTGCTCGCGCTGCTGGTCTCGGCGTACACGGCGAATGTCCAGCGCCAGCAGGCGCGCGCACAGGTGTGGACACAGCTGATCTTCGCGCACTCGGACAACGACCGCAGCCTGATGGTGACCAACAAGGGCGTGGGTCCGGCGCGCATCCAGAGCGTCAGTTTCTACGTCGATGGCAAGCCGCAGCCAGACTGGGACCATCTGATTGCCGCGTTGAAGATGGAAGGCAAGCCTGACTTCGGCTGGTCTAGCCTCAATGGCGGCGTGCTCGCCGCCAATGAGCGCCTGAACTTCCTTGTGTTCAAGGACGAGAAGGACTGGACCGCGTTCGGCGAACGCGCGCGCGGGCGTCTAAAATTGCGGGTCTGCTACTGCTCCGTGCTGGACGAGTGCCAGCTGTTTGACCAGCGCGCGCGACGGCCGGTCTCCGGCCCGGGCAGGACACCGACGACGCCGGTCGAACGCTGTGGCCGCGTCGAGACCGAGGAATTCAACGATTGAACCGCGCGGCGCCCGCGCCGCGACCGAAGGAGAACACGATGAACGAGCCTGCACCCATCCTTCCCAAGCCCAAGAAATCCGTCGCCCTGTCCGGTGTCGCCGCGGGCAATACCGCACTGTGCACGGTCGGCCGCACCGGCAACGACCTGCATTACCGCGGCTACGACATCCTCGACTTCGCGACGACGTCCGAGTTCGAGGAGATCGCGTACCTGCTCGTGCACGGCAAGCTACCGAACGTCGCCGAGCTGTCCTCCTACAAGGCCAAGCTCAAGTCGCTGCGCGGCATTCCTGCGTCGGTGAAAGCGGTGCTAGAACAGATTCCGGCTTCCGCGCACCCGATGGACGTGATGCGCACGGCCGTGTCGGCGCTGGGTTGCGCGCTGCCCGAGAAGGACGACCACAACCATCCGGGCGCGCGTGACATCGCCGACCGGCTGATGGCGTCGCTGGGCTCGATCCTGCTGTACTGGTACCACTACGCCGTGAACGGCAAGCGCATCGACGTGGAGACCGACGACGACTCGATCGGCGGCCATTTCCTGCACCTGCTGCATGGCAAGAAGCCGAGCGAGCTGTGGGTGCGCGCGATGCATACCTCGCTGATCCTGTACGCCGAGCACGAGTTCAACGCCAGCACCTTCGCCGCGCGCGTGATCGCCGGCACCGGCAGCGACATGTACTCGGCGATCGCCGGTGCGATCGGCGCGCTGCGTGGCCCCAAGCACGGCGGCGCCAATGAGGTCGCGTTCGAGATCCAGAAGCGCTACGAGACGCCGGACGAGGCCGAGGCCGACATTCGCGCGCGCGTTTCCGCCAAGGAAGTCGTGATCGGCTTCGGCCATCCGGTCTACACGACCGGCGACCCGCGCAACAAGGTCATCAAGGAAGTCGCGCGCGAGCTGTCGGCGGAC
>CAYUXZ010000013.1:0-57534 GCA_964449135.1 uncultured Gammaproteobacteria bacterium | reverse complement strand
GATCGCATACAGCTCCGGCAGCACGGTGAGCCAGCCCAGCGGACCGGGCGGCAACGCGAGCGTGCCCGACAGCAACGCGGCCTTGCGCGCGGCGGCGTCGGCGATCGCCAGCGCGCGATCGCGCGGCGTGCGGCTCGCGGCCTCGTCGGTGTCAGGCAGGCGGCCGAGCAGATCAATGATCGCATCGCCGATCCTCGCCGAGAGCTCCTGCCGCGGCGTGCGGCGCGTGCGCGGCATCACGACGGCGGGGATGCGTTCGGGGCGGACTTTCGGCACGTTCATGCGCGCAAGCATAGGCGCTTCGCGCGGCGGATTGTTGACCCGTGTCGAAAAATCGAGCCCGCGCAGCTCACATGCCCAACGCTCGGCCGCCATCCACGCGCAGGACCTGGCCGGTGGTGTAGCGCGCGTCGCGGATCAGGAACAGCGCGGCGTCGGCGACGTCCTGCGGATCGCCGGCGCACTGCAGCGCGGTGTTCGCGATCAGCCGCTGCCGTTCGGCGGGCGACTTGCCGGACTCCGGCCACAGCACCGCGCCGGGGGCGATCGCATTCACGCGCACCTCGGGGCCGAGTTCCTTCGCGAGCGACAGCGTGAGCATCGCCAGCGCAGCCTTGGCCATGCAGTAGATCGTGTGCTCGCGCAGCGGACGTTCGGCATAGACGTCGGTGAGGTTCACGATCGCGCCGCCGGATTCGCGCAAGGCAGGCGCTGCCGCCTGCGCGAGGAAAAACGGCGCACGCGCGTTCGCCGCGAACAGCTCGTCCCACTGCTGCGCCGTGGCGTGTCCGATCGGCGTCGCGTAGAACGTGGACGCGTTGTTGACCAGCGCGTCGAGACGGCCGAAGCGCGCGAGGGCGTCAGCGATCAGGATCGGCAGTGCGTCGGCGTCGGCGAGCTCGGCGTGCAATGCGAGCGCGCTGCCGGCGCGGACGGATTCCAGTTCGGCGACGAGCGCGGCCATGCCGTCGTCGTCGCGGCGGTGGTGCAGGACGAGGTCATAGCCGGCGGCGTGCAGCGTGCTTGCGATCGTCGCGCCGATGCGGCGCGACGCGCCGGTGATCAGCGCGACCGGACGGTACTCGGACATGCGCGATTCATCGCGACGGCCGCGCACGCGCGGCCGCCACGCGAAGGATTACTTCTCGCGATGCCAGGTCTGGCTGCGGCCGAACAGCGAGAAACCGATGTAGCCGCGCACCACCAGATCCTTGCCGCCGTTCTTCAGGGTCAGCTTGGACTTGTAGATGCTGTCGTTGCCCTTCTTCGGGTCGAAGATCTGGCCGCCGCTCCAGATGTCGCCGTCCTTCTGGAAGCCCCACATGATGATCAGCCCTTTGACCTTGCGGTTGTGCAGGTCGCCGCTGCACTTGTCGCAGACCGGATCCTGGTCCTCGGTGGGTTCGCGGAACAGCTGGACGATCTGGCCCTTGAGCTTGCCGTTCTCCTCGTAGATACGCACCAGCGACTTCGGTTTGCCGGTGACGTCATCAATCGTTTTCCAGGTGCCGACCGGCGAGGACAGGTCGGTCATGGCCTGCTGCGCGAACAGCGCGAACGGGATCAGGCCGAGCAGGGCGATCAGCAGACTCTTGCGCATGGGACACCTCGTTGGGCGATGGGGCGGAACAGTGCGTGGATAGTAGCGCGTCCGGCGGACAACGGCGTGACCGGCGCCCGGGACTGCCGGAGGATCGCCAGCGTGTTTCAATGCGCGTCCGATCCCGCGACGATTCCGCATGCCCCGCTCCGCCACCCTGCCCGAACCCGACGCCGACGCGCGCGAACACAGCGCACGCCTGGCCGAGCTGATCCGCACGCAGATCGCCGCCGCGGGCGGCGCGCTGCCGTTCTGGCGCTACATGGAACTCGCGCTGTACGCGCCGGGACTGGGCTATTACAGCGCGGGCGCGCGCAAGTTCGGTACCGACGGCGATTTCGTGACCGCGCCCGAACTCGGCGGCCTGTTCGCGCGCTGCGTCGCCGACGCGCTCGCGCCGGTGCTGCGACAGCTCGGCGAGGAGGCGATCTTCCTCGAGCTCGGCGGTGGCAGCGGTGCGTTTGCCGAATGCGCGCTGTTCCGACTCGCGCAGATCGGCACGCTGCCCTCGCGCTACGCCATTCTCGAACCCTCCGCCGACCTGCGCGCGCGCCAGCACGAGCGGCTCGCCGCCGAGCTTCCGGCAGAACTGTTCGCGCGAGTGGAATGGCCCGATGCGCCGCCGCAGGAAAGCTGGGATGGCGTACTGTTCGCGAACGAGGTACTCGACGCGCTGCCGACCACGCGTTTCGCGATCGTGGACGACGAGGCGATGGAGGAATGCGTCGCACTCGATGACGCGGGACGTTTCGTGCGCGAGGAGCGTCCCGCCGACGCGCTGCTGCGCGCGGCCTTGCGCAACGTCGAGCGCGGACTCGAGGCGAAATTCGATGAAGGCTACCGCTCCGAAGTGCTGCCGCAGCTGCCGTTCTGGTTGGACGCGGTCGCCGGCACGATGGAGCGCGGCGCGCTGCTGTTCGCGGACTACGGCCATCCGCGTCGCGAGTTCTACGCCGCCGAACGCCGCGACGGCACCCTGATGTGCCACTACCGCCACCGCGCGCACGCCGACCCCTTCCTCTGGCCAGGCCTGCAGGACATCACCGCGTCGGTGGATTTCACCGCGCTCGCCGAGGCGGGCACGCGGATCGGCTTCGATCTCGCAGGCTACTGCGCGCAGGCGCAGTTCCTGATCGGCAATGGCTTGGGCGATGCGCTGGAAGCCGCGCAGGCACTGCCCGAATTCGAGCGCCTGCGCATCGTGCAGGAAGCCAAGCGGCTCACGCTGCCCGACGCGATGGGCGAGCGTTTCCAGGCCATGGGTTTCCAGCGCGGCGTGGATTTCGAATCGGCGTTCGCGCTCGGCGACCTGAGCGGGCGATTGTGATGGCAGATTCGGCTTCCGCGCTGCGCGCGTTTGCGTGGCCGCGCCTGTGGCTGTCGGCGTGGGCTTTGATGATCGTCGCGGTGATCGTGCTCTCGCTGATGCGCGGGCCGCCGATCCCGAGCGTGCTGGCGATCGGCAAATTCGACCACTGGCTCGCGTATTTCGTCCTCGAGGCGATGGCGGTGCAGCTCTACGCGCGCAGCCGCGCACAGATCCTCGCCGCGGTCGCGATGACCGCGCTGGGCATCGCGCTGGAGTTCGCGCAGGGCTACCTGACGACGTATCGCGACATGACGTTCTACGACGGCGTCATCGACACGGTCGGCGTGGTCTGCGGACTGGCGATCGCGCGAACACGATTCGCCGGTGTGTTGCAGAAGTTCGACGAGAAACTGTTTCGCCGCATCAACCCGTAAGTCGCTCGCGCGCCGCGCGGATCGCGGCGATGCGCACCGCGCGCAGCTTCTCGCCGACTTCGACGCCTGCCATGCCATCGGCGATCACGTCGCGCGCATGCACCGCGAGCGCCGCGCGGTGCAAGACGCGTAGGGCATCGGCCTGCGGGTAGGCGCTGTCCTGCATTCCGAGTCGGCCGCGCTTGTCGGCTTCGCAGACTGTCGCGAGTTGGGCGATGCGCTCGGGCTTGCGAAAACCGTCGCAGCGCGCGATCAGGTCGTGCACGGTCTCGTCGCGCAGTTCGTGCAGCCGATGCACGTTCAAATGCTCGCGGCAGGCGAGGATTGCCAGATCGCGATGCTCGGCCGGGACCTTCAGGCGTTCGCAAAGCGCGGCCAGCGGCCCCAGTCCGGCGTGTTCGTGGCCGACATGCCGCGGCAGCGTATCGGCCGGCGTGAGCGCCTTGCCGAGGTCGTGGGTGAGCGCCGCGAATCCGACCAGCGCGCCGCCGGGCGCGAGCGTCGCGGCCATGTCGCTGACCATCTGCTGGTGCATGCCGGTGTCGATCTCGGGATGGAACTCGGCGCGCTGCGGCACGCCATAGAGCGCATCGACCTCGGGCAGCACGCGCGCAAGCGCGCCGCATTCGCGCAGGGTTGCAAGGAAGGCGGATGGCCGCGGTTCTGCTAGCGCACGCGTCAGTTCCTGCCACACGCGCTCGGGCACGAGGTGGTCGATCTCGCCGTCCGCGACCATCGCGCGCATCAGTTCCATCGTCTCCGGAGCGACCGTGAAACCCAGCGGCGCGAAGCGCGCCATGAAGCGCGCCGCGCGCAGCACGCGCAGCGGATCCTCGACGAAGGCCGGGGAGACATGCCGCAGCACGCGCGCCTCGAGGTCGCGCGCGCCGCCGAACGGATCGATCAGCGTTCCGTCCGCATCCTGTGCGATCGCGTTGATCGTGAAATCACGGCGCGCCAGATCCTGTTCCAGCGTCACCGACGGGTCGGCATCCACGACGAAGCCGCGATAGCCGCGCCCGGATTTGCGCTCGGTGCGCGCGAGCGCGTATTCCTCGTTCGTCTGCGGATGGAGGAACACCGGGAAATCGCGGCCGACCGGCTTGAATCCACGCGCGAGCATCTGCTCGGGCGTCGCGCCGACCACGACGAAATCGCGGTCGCCGTGCGGACGACGGAGCAATCCGTCGCGCACCGCGCCGCCAACGAGGTAAATCCGAAGCGATTGCGTCGGCATCGTTCAGCGCTTGCGATAACGATCCAGCCGCGCCTGTTTCGCGTCGGCGTGGCCGAGGATGTCGGGCAGCATCGCGGCGATCCGCGTCGGCGCGATGCCGAGCCGGTGCAGGCCGTCGATGCCGCCGACCGAATCGGTGAGCAGCGAACGGTAGTTGTCGCTGGAAAACGGCTTGCCTGGCACGAAATCCATCGCGAAGGCCTGCAGCCGGCCGAGCAGGTCGGGCAGCGGCACGACGAGCCGATGCAGGCCCAATGCGCGCGCGGTCATCTTCACGATCCCGCGCAGGGTGACGATTTCCGGTCCGTACAGTTCGTAAGTCTGCCCGGCCGTGTTCGCATCGCGGAGCGCGCGGGCGAAGGCCTCGACCACATCGCCCAGATATACCGGCGCGAACTTCGCGCCCGCACGCGCGAGCGGCAGCACCGGCGCGAACTTCAGCAACGCCGCGAAGCGGCAGAACAGGCCGTCGCCGGGCCCGAAGATCACCGAAGGCTGGAAGATCGTCCAGTCCAGCATCGAGGCTTTCACCAGTTCCTCGGCATGCCCGCGCGTGCGCAGGTAGTGGCTGCGTCCGCGTCCGGCGTTGAGCGCGCTCATCTGCAGCAGGCGCGGCACGCGCGCTTCCAGGCAGGCCGCGATCACCGCCCGCGTGAGTTCGACATGCGCGCGTTCGAAACCACGCGCCGAATCGCCCAGGCCCGGATCGTTGAGGATGCCGACCAGGTTGATCGCGACGTCGCTGCCGCGCAGCGCGCGCGCGAGCGCGAACGGTGCGTATTCGTCGCAGTCGCGGATCGCGGCGCCGGGCGGCAACTGGCGATCCAGGTGCCGCGCGTGGTTGCGGCTGACGATCGTGACCTCGTGGCCGTCGGCGACCAGACGCTCGACCAACGCGCGGCCGACGAAGCCGGTGCCACCGAGCATGGCGATCTTCAAGGGCGTCGTGCTCATCGCATCGCCTCCGCAGCCGCGACCGGCGCAGTCGCGCAGACGAAGCCGCGCCGTTGCACGTCGGCGACCGTGCGGCCGAGCATGCGCTCGGTCAGCGGCACCGCTTTGCCCTGCAGGCGCCAGTCGTAGATCACCGAGAACGCGAGCACGCGCTGGATGTAGTCGCGCGTCTCCTTGTAGTTTACCGTCTCGATCCAGAAATCCGGATCCAGTCCCGGCCGCTGCGCGATCCAGCGTTGCACCGGCACGACGCCGGCGTCGTAGGCGCCGATCGCCAGATACGTGCGGCCGCCGAAACGATCGAGCATCTGCCGCAGGTACGCCGAACCGAGCGCGATGTTCGCGAGCGGCTGGTAGAGCGTGTCGCCGCCGCTCCAGGCGATGCCCAGCGTGCGTGCGAGGCGCGCGCCGGTAGATGGCAGCAGCTGCATCAGGCCGCGCGCGTCGGCGGCCGAATGCGCATCGGCCATCCACACGCTTTCGGCGCGGATCTCGGCGGCGATCCAGGCCGGATCGATCGAATGCAGATGCGCCTGCTGCTGCACCGCGTCCTCGTGGGGCAACGGGAACCGCAGCGAATACAGGCGCAGCTCGTCGGGCGCGTTCTGCGCGAGTGCGAACGCCGCGCGGTCGTACCAGCCGGCTTCCTGCGCGAGCGTCACCGCGATCTGCCGCTGGCGATCGTCGAAACCGGCCAGCGCCTGTTTCCATTCGGCGTCGGCCCACGACGTGCGATCCACACGGACCAGCTCGAACGCGCGGGCCAGTTCGGGAAGCGCCGCAACGGCGCCGCGTTCGGCATCGCTCGCGCGCAGTTCGGCCGGGCAGATGCTGTAGGGTTGCTTCAAGCGGTCGGCGGCGAGGAAGCCGTGGTAGGTCGCGGTGCGCGCGGCTTGCGCGTACAACGCGTTCGCGGCTTTCGTGTCGCCGCCGCGTTCGCGCAGCCGCGCCTCGAAATACTGCCAGTGCGGATCGGCGCGCTGCGCCGGATCCATCGCGACGATCGCCTTCAGTGCCGCAGCATCGTCGCCGCGCGCGATCGCTTCGCGCGCCTGCCACTCGCGTAGCCGCGCATCGAACGCGGACGCGGGCACCGCGGCGAAGCGCTGGGCCGCATCGGGCAGATACGAGCTCGCGCTCGAGAATGCGATTGCATACAACACGCGGCCGCGATCGGCATCGCCGATCTGCAGCGCGTCTGCGAGTTTCGACAATTGCGTGGCCGCCGCCGCAGGATCGCGTCGCGCGAGCCGCGCCAGCCCGATCGCCACGACATGGCGGCTGCGGTCGGTCCGGGGCCAACTCATTGCAGCGTCGCCGGGCGATTCGACGAAAGCCGCGTATGACTTCGCGAGGATCGACTCTCCGATCGGCAATCCATGCGCCGCATCGCGCATCACGCCCGTCGCCGCGTCCCCGGCCGCGGCATCGATGCGCTTCCAGCGCAGCTCGGGCGTAAGCTGGCCGCGCGCATCGAGCCGCGCGAATGCCGTATCGCAATCCGCGCCGAGCGCATCGCCAGCCTGCCAGAGCGCGAGCGCATCGGAAGTCCACGTTGCCGACTTGTCCTTTGCATCGGCTTCGCCCGCGTCCATGCGCGCGACGAGGTCGGCGCAACGCAGCGTGGCGCGACCGCCGCCCGTGTAGAACGCGCGGAAGTTCTTCCAGTCCTTGCGCCGGTCGAGTTCGGTGAGCCAGGCCTCGCGCAGCTGTCGCGCGGCAACCTGGTTCGGATAACGGGCGAGGAAATCGCGCACCGCTGCCGGATCGATCTGGGCCAGGTCGCGGCGCAGGGCCGCGGATTCGATCCACGGCAACAGCGGGTCGCCAGCAAGGCGATGCAAGGTGTCGGCGTCGAGTCGGCCGGCCTCGGCGCGAGCCAGGGCATCGCGCACCAGCCCCAGCCGCGCGCCGTCGTCTCCGGACGCGAAAGCGGCTGCGGCCAACACGCAACAGACAAGAGAAAGGGCGGTGCGCATGGGGCCGAAGTGTAGCCGAAGCCCGCGGAACGGCCGTTTCGCGGCGTGTGGATACCCGGCGATGCGGCGTCATGGGGCTGTTTTGCCATGGGAATCCTCGCTGGCGCCAGGGCGCGAGGATCGCCTTCCGCCGCTGCTGTCTGACCCTACGGAGGTGGGCTGGCCCATAGGTCATGCTTGCAAAGCCTTTACGCTTTGTTTACAACTCTAGGACGCGTCGGCCCAGGCCGAAGCCCCTTCTTTTCCCCGGGAGACACCGATGATCACGATCCGTCGTAGCCGCCTGTGCGCAGCCGTCGTCGCCGCGTTGCTGCCAGCCGCGTTGCCAGCGCTGGCGCAGAACGCACCCGCCAACGACAAGACCAAGACCCTCGATCGCGTGACCGTCACCGGTTCGCGCATCAAGCAGACCAACCGGGTCACGAGCCAGCCAGTCGCGATCATCTCGCGCGAGACCATCGACAAGAGCGGCGCCACCTCGGTCGGACAGTTCCTGCAGCAGCTCACCGCGAGCGGCGCGGGCATCAACACCAAGATCAACTCGTCCGGCAACCAGGCGTTCCCGCCGGGCGGCGGCGGCATCGCCGCGGGCGCATCGGAAGTGGATCTGCGCAACCTGGGTCCCCAGCGCGTGCTGGTGCTCGTGGACGGCATCCGCTGGATCAACGAGTCCTCCGCCTCGGGCGTGAGCGGCAGCGTGGATCTCAACACGATTCCGCTCGCGATCGTCGATCGCATCGAAGTGCTGGAGGACGGCGCCTCGGCGATCTACGGTTCAGACGCGATCGCCGGCGTGGTGAACATCATCACCAAGAAGAAGTTCGAAGGCGCCGACGTGCATGTGAAGTACGGCAGCTACGGCCATGGCGGCGACGAAACCGAGGGCGATTTCACGCTCGGCGGCAGTTCCGACCGCTTTACCGGCGTGTTCTCGGCGAGCTACTCCAAAACCGACCGGATCAGTTCGGCGGCGTTCGATCGCAACCAGTTCGCCGTGCCGGGCGCCACGTCCCATGGCGCCAGCTCCGGCACGCCGCAGGGCCGCTTCGATTTCTGCGACCCGCGCATCGCGCCTGGCAATTACGGCAGTTGCGATGGCACGACCGCAGGCAATTCTCCGGATGAGTTCGACATCACGCTCAACACGGGGGCGCTGCCGAATTACAACGGCGGCAATCCGACCGGCGGGCCGGGCACGTACCACGACTTCACCGCCGCCGACCGCTTCAATTACGCGCCCTACAACCTGATCCTGACGCCGAGCACGCGCAAGTCGCTGTTCGCGAGCGCGAAGTACGATGTCAACGACAGCGTGTCGGTGCACGGCAAACTGATGTACAACAACCGTGATTCGGTGAACCAGGCCGCGCCCGAGCCCATCTTCGTGGGCCAGGGCGCGGGAACGGGCGGAATCGCGGACACGATCTCGATTTCGCGCCTGAATCCGTTCAACCCGACCGGCATCGACCTGATTTCTGGCGTGAACTTCGACTTGCTGACCAAGCGGCCGGTCGAGCTCGGGCCGCGCATCTTCACCCAGGACGTGAACACTTGGTACCTCAACTTGGGGGTCAACGGCACGGCGGCTTGGGGCTTCAACGGCGGAACGGACTGGAACGCTGACTACGTGCATGCCGAAAACCGTGCCTCGCAGGATTTCGTGAACGGTTTCAACGTTGCCAAGATGAAGATCGCTCTCGGCGATCCGGCGATCTGCGCGGCGACACCTAACTGCGTGCCACTCGACCTGTTCGGCGGCGAGACGCGGCCGATGACGCAGGCGATGCTCAAGTACATCAGCACGCCGCAGCACGACGCGAGTACCCAGAAGCTCGATCTGTTCACCACCAATGCGACCGGCGATTTGTGGCAGATGGGCGACGGCAAGAACGCCGGTTACGCAGTCGGCTATGAGTATCGCCGCTATCAGGGCAATTTCAATCCCGATCCGTTGCGCCAGACCGGCGAGTCGCAGGATTCGTTCGCGACACCGATCAGTTCGTCCTACAACGTCAACGAAGGCTACGCCGAGTTGCTGGTTCCGTGGGACAAGACCTTCAGCACCGATTTCGCAGTGCGTTATTCGAACTACTCGACCTTCGGCAGCGCTACCACCGGCAAGGTAGGCCTGCGCTGGCAGCCGATCGACGACTTGGTGCTGCGCGGCAGCTGGTCCCAGGGCTTCCGCGCGCCGAACCTCGGCGAGCTGTTCGGCATTACCCAGTTCGGCTCGGGCGTGCAGGATCCGTGCAACGCCGACCCGGTCACCGGAGCCTTCTCGGCGCAATACGCGGCAGCGTGCAACGCGGCGCATGTCCAGACTTCGGCCGGCCATCCGTTCGAACAATCCAATCCGCAGATCACCACGTTCACCGGCGGCAATCCGAGTCTCAAGCCTGAGAAATCCGACAACTACAACATCGGCGCGGTGTACAGCCCGTCGTGGGCCGAGCACATGCCGTGGTCGGAGAAGTTCGACTTCGAGCTGGATTATTTCCACTACAAGATCAAGCACGCGATCGGCGCGCCTGACGTCCAGTCCGTGCTCAATGCCTGCTATTCGGGCGCGGTCAGCGGCGCGGCGTGCGCGGGCTTCACCCGCAACCCGTCGAACGGCCAGCTCAACCCGCCCACGGATTTCCTCGCCAACCTGAACCAGATCACGACCAACGGACTGGACATCAAGTCCAGCTGGTTGGGTCCGCAGATGGACTGGGGACAGCTCAACGCGGCGGTGCAGGCGACCCACACGATCAACTACAAGAAGGTCGGCCCGACCGGCATCGTGGATCCGCGGCAGATCGGCATCGAGCTGCAGGTGGACGGACAGGACACCGCTATCTACAGCTGGAAGAGCAACCTGCAATTGGGCTGGAAGTACGGCGACTGGAACGCCTCGTGGAACCTGCGCTACTTCTCCTCGGTCAAGGAAGATTGCAGCAATGCCGGCCGCCCGAGCAGCTTCTGCCCCAACGCGGCTGGCGCTCCGGCCAAGGTGGGCTTCCACAAGCTCAAGGCGACGACCTACAACGACGTGCAGCTGTCGTGGAACAACGCGGCAGGCATGAATGGTCTGAAGCTGTCGGCAGGTGTGAACAACGTGTTCTCGCAGAAGCCGCCGGTGTGCGTGACCTGCTCGCTCAACGGCTACGACGCCAGCGACTACGACCTGCCGTGGCGCTTCTGGTACGTGGATCTGAACTGGAAGTTCTGATCGCAGTTCCAGAGCGACGTAATGAAAAAGCCGGCGAGCGATCGCCGGCTTTTTTTATTGACGTCGTTTGCGAATGCAGTTCCGACCGAATCGGATCGCATCGCGCCGGAGCGCGTCACTGCGGGTTTCAGGCGGCTACGCCGGCAACGCCAGCTCCAACGCGATCGCGAGATGGTCGGAGCGTCCCGCAGGCAGCGCGCGCGGCGGTTGGGCGACGAGGTCCTCGCTGCACAGGATGTGGTCGAGCGCGCGCACGGGTTTCCAGCTCGGGAAGGTCGCGGTGATCGCCTCCGGCGGGCGCAGCCGCGTGCGCTTGTACAGCTTGCGCATCTCCGGCGCGTCGGTGCCGCAGTTGAAGTCGCCCATCAGCACCGCGTGCGGCGCGTCGGCGAGCAGCTCGGCGAGGAAGTCCAGTTGCGCGGCGCGCGAGAGCGTGCCCAGCGACAGGTGCACGACCGCGACGCTGAGTCGGCTCGCGCCTTCGCCGAAGCGCGCGAGCAGCACGCCGCGTCCGGCGACGCGTCCGGGCAACGAATAGTCGAGCACCTCGGCGGGGCGCTCGCGGCTGAGCATTCCGTTCGCGCTGTGCACGATCCCGCCGACGCGGCGGTTGGGCTGGTGGCTCCAGTACGGGAATCCGGCGAGTTCGGCGATGCGGCGGGTCTGGTTGGTGAAGCCAGATCGCAAACTGCCGGCATCGCTTTCCTGCAGGCCGACGAGGTCGTAGTCGGCGCACAAGCCCGCGATCGCGTGCAGGTTGTCGCGTTTGCCGGCCGGCAGCACGTGCGACCAGCTGCGCGAGACGTAGTCGCGGTAGCGCTGGGTGCTCGACCCGGCCTGGATGTTGCAGCTCAGCAGGCGCAGGCGGCGCGGCGGCATTGGCGTAGCGAAGGACTCCGCGCCGCTCGCGGCTGCGTCAGTGTTTTGCGTGCTCGGCGCGCTGCTTGGCGATCAGCCAGTCGATCGCATGGAACAGGCGCGGCTCGGTGTTTTCGCCGACGACCTGCATCACGCGGTACTTGCCGTCGATCACGATCGTCGGCGTGCCGGTGATGCCCCAGCGCGTCTCCTGGTCCTGCGCCTGGTTGATCTTGGCGCTGACCGCGAAGCTCTGCATGGTCGAGGCGAACACCTTGGGATCCACGCCGTAGTCGGCGTAAAGCTTGGGCACGTCGTCGCCGGTGGTCACGCGCTTGTCCTCGTGCACGGCCTTGTAGATCGCGTCGTGGCTTTTTTCCTGCACGCCCATCGCCTGCGCGGCGAAGAACGCGCGCTGGAACACGTCGGGCAGGCCACCGAACGGGCCCGGCAGGTAGCTGAACTGCACGTCCGAAGGCATGGTCTTTTCCCACTTCGACAGGTACGGCTGCAGGTGCGCGCAGTGCGGGCAGCCGTAGCCGAACACCTCTACCACCTGCACCTTGTCGCCCGCGGGCTGGTCGGGGGTATCAATCACGAAATAGTCCTGGCCTTCCACCGGCGCCGGACCGGCCGGCAGGCCCGCGGGCGGCGCGATTTTCGGAGCCGTGGCGGCGGCGGTCGTCGCGGCGGCTGCAGCGGCCGTGGACGCCGGAGCCATGGCGGCGGCGTTTTGCGCGGTGGAAGCGGCCGCGCTGGCGGCAGCCGTGGCAGCCGCGACGGGAGCGCCGGCAGTGGAAGCGGCATCCGGGGACTTGGCCGTGCAGGCGGTCGCGAGCAACAGGGTTGCGGACAGGAACGCGGGTTGCAGCAGGGCGCGAGCGCGCATGGGCAGTGCCTCGATGATCAGGTGGGTTGCGGAACGTGGCGCGATGCTTGCACTCGCCGCTCCCGACAGACCGCAGGGTCGGCCGATAGGTTCAATGAAGGATCAGTGCGCGGTGGCCGCGGCCTTGCCCGCCGCGTCGTCGTCGGAAGCATGCAGGCCCTGGACGTAGGTCGCCAGCGCCTGGATCTCCTCGTCGCTCAGGTGCTTGGCGATCACGGCCATCTCGGGCTTTGCGTAGTCCTTCGCGCCGAGTACGAGGCCGCCGCGGAACGCGGTCAGGCGCGCCGAAACGTAGGATGCGTGCTGGCCGCCGAGGTTGGGATACGCAGGCCCCGGATTGCCCGCGCCGCTGGGCCCGTGGCAGGCCATGCAGGCCGGGATGCCGCGCGCGGCGTCGCCGCCGCGATAGAGCTGCTGGCCGACCTCGAAGAACTTCTTGCCCTGGTTCGGGCCGTCCTTGATCACGCTGTCGTCGGCGAGGCCTGGCATCACTTTCTGGCTCGCGAAATACGCGCCGATGTCGCGCATGTCCTGCGGCTTCAGCGACGACGCCATCGGCATCATGATCGGGTTCTGGCGCTCGCCGGTCTGGAACATCGCGAGCTGGCGCGCGATGTAGCGTTCCTGCTGCGAAGCCAGTTTCGGGTACTGCGCATCGGAGGAATTGCCGTCGAGTCCGTGGCAGGCGGCGCAGGCGCCGGCCTTGGCCTGGCCGGCCTTGGCGTCGCCGGGCTTGGCCAGCGCGTGCGCGGCGGCCACATCGATCGTCGTCGGGGCGGGCGCGGCCGGCAGCGGCGTCACGGTGGCGGCGGGCTTGGAATCCGGCGCCTGCGCGAACGCAGAGACGGCGGCGAACACGGCGGCGACACCCAGGATGCGCGAGAAGGTCATGCGGGACTCCGATCGGCGATGCGTTACGCCCCGCCGAAGCGGCGCGGACGCGTGATCGGCAATTATCCCTGCGGCCTCCGGAGCGGTCAACGAATCCGCAGCGGCTGGCCTGCGAGAGGCACAGGCCTCATGCTGCGCGGCATTCTCCCGCTCGGCGCCGCTCGGATTCGACGATGGCCAACCCCCTCGCACGCGCGATCTTCGTCGCCGCTGCGCACACGCTCAAGCAATTGCCCGCCGACGACGGCCGCGAGGTCGCGATCGCGGGGCGTTCCAACGCCGGCAAGTCCAGCGCGATCAACGCGCTGTGCAACCAGAACGCGCTCGCACGCACCTCGAAGACGCCCGGCCGCACCCAGCAACTGGTGTTCTTCGAGGTCGAACCCGGCAAGCATCTGGTGGACTTGCCCGGTTACGGCTACGCGAAAGTGCCGCTCGAACTGCGCGCGCACTGGGAGAAGTTCATCGACGGCTATTTCCAGCGCCGCGTCGCGCTGGCCGGACTCGTCGTGGTGATGGACATCCGCCACCCGCTGCGCGACTACGATCGGCAGATGCTCGCCTACGCGACCGCGCGCGGACTGCCCGCGCATTGTCTGTTGACGAAAGCCGACAAGCTTGGTCGCGGCCAGCAGTCGCAGACCCTCGCCGCCGTACGCCGCGAACTGCCCGAAGGCGTGAGCGTGCAGGTGTTCTCGGCCGAATCCAAGCTCGGCGTGGAGGAAGCGCGCGCGGCGGTGAATGGGTGGCTGGGGCTGTAGTCCATGAATTCGATGCTGGAACGAAAACGCCGGCACGAGGCCGGCGTTTTTCTTTGCGTGTCCTGCGATGACGATCAGCGCTTCATGAAGCGGAAGAACTCGTCGTTGGTCTTGGTGTCCTTCATCTTGTCGAGCAGGAACTCCATCGCCGCCAGCTCGTCCATCGGGTGCAGCAGCTTGCGCAGGATCCAGATCTTCTGCAGGTAGTCCGGCTCGATCAACAGCTCCTCGCGGCGGGTGCCGGAGCGGTTGATGTTGATGGCCGGGTACACGCGCTTTTCGGCGATGCGGCGGTCCAGGTGCACTTCCGAGTTGCCGGTGCCCTTGAACTCCTCGTAGATCACCTCGTCCATCTTCGAGCCGGTGTCCACGAGCGCGGTGGCGATGATCGTGAGCGAGCCGCCTTCCTCGACGTTGCGCGCCGCGCCGAAGAAGCGCTTCGGACGGTGCAGCGCATTCGCATCCACGCCGCCGGAGAGCACCTTGCCCGAACTCGGCACGACCATGTTGTAGGCGCGCGCAAGACGCGTGATCGAATCGAGCAGGATCACCACATCGCGTTTGTGTTCGACCAGGCGCTTGGCCCGTTCGATCACCATCTCGGCGACCTGTACGTGGCGCGCGGCCGGCTCGTCGAAGGTCGAGGACACAACCTCGCCGCGCACGGTGCGCTGCATCTCGGTGACTTCCTCCGGGCGCTCATCGATCAGCAGCACGATCAGGTGCGCCTCCGGGTGGTTGGCCATGATCGCCTGCGCGACGTTCTGCAGCAGCATCGTCTTGCCGGCCTTCGGCGGCGAGACGATCAGGCCGCGCTGGCCTTTGCCCTGCGGGGCCATGAGATCCATGATCCGGCCGGTGATGTCCTCGGTCGAGCCGTTGCCGCGCTCGAGGTGGAAGGCCTTGCGCGGGAACAGCGGCGTGAGGTTCTCGAACAGCGCCTTGTTCTTCGAGGCTTCCGGCGGCTCGCCGTTGATTGCGCTGACCTGCGAGAGCGCGAAGTAGCGCTCGCCGGGCTTGGGCGAACGGATGCGGCCGCTCAGGTGATCGCCGGTGCGCAGGTTGAAGCGGCGGATCTGGCTCGGCGAGATGTAGGTGTCGTCGGGGCCGGCGAGGTAGGACGCATCGGCCGAACGCAGGAAGCCGAAACCGTCGGGCAGGATTTCCAGCACGCCGTCGGCCGCGACGCCCTCGCCGTAGCGGGTGAGCACTTTCAGCAGGGCGAAAATCACGTCCTGCTTGCGCATCCGCGCGACGCCTTCGGTGATACCCAGCTTGTCGGCGATTTCGAGCAACTGGTACGCCGGCATGCGCTTGAGCTCGGTCAGCGTATAGACCGGGAAATCCGGCGGCAGCGGCGGCAGCGGCTGGCTGTCGAAGCTCTCGCCACCCTCGTTGCCGCGATTGTCGTTGCCGCGCTGCTGGTTCGGATCGCGGTCGCGGTCGCGATTGCGGCGGTCGCGGAAACGGTCGCGGCGGCTCTGGTGGCGGTGCTGCTGGCCGCCGTCGTTGGGACGCTGCTGCTGCGCGTTGTCGCCGCCGCCGTCGGCCGCGCGCTCGGGCTCGCTGGGAGCCGGTGCGGGCGGTGGTGCGGATTCGGCGGCTTCGACCGCAGGCGCGGTGGGGGTTTCGGCAGCCTTGTTGCGCGGATGACGCGTGCGCTTGACGGCGACTTCGGCAGTCTCGTTATCGGATTCGGACACGGATTGACCTTGCGTTAGGTCGGGAGAAAAGAGGGGAAGGGTGCTGCGGAGGGCGCGGGAATCGGTACATCCGGAGCACCGCGTGAGGCAACGCTAACACTGCGCACGCGCGGCGGCAAGCTTGCGCGGAAGAAGCTTGTCGAACCATTCAGGGACGCGGCGCGAACCGGATCGTTCGCGCGCTTCGCATTTTTCAGGCGATCGCGCGATCGATGAACTGCACGAGCTGGCTGCGCGCGACCGCGCCGATCTGGGTCGCGTGGACCTTGCCGTCGCGGAACACCATCAGGGTCGGGATCGAGCGCACCGAGAACTGGCGGGGCGTGGTCGGGCTCTTGTCGATGTTGAGCTTCACGACCTTGAGCTTGCCGGTATAGACCTGCGCGAGCTCCTCGACCATCGGGCCGATCATCTTGCAGGGGCCGCACCATTCGGCCCAGAAGTCCACGAGCACCGGCTCGGCGGACTTGAGCACGACGTTTTCGAATTCGGAATCCTTGATGTCGGCGACGGCTTCGCTCACTTGCCTGGCTCCTGGGAATGCGTGCGGCCGGGCGGGGCCGGCGCATCGGGTACAATGGGGATTGAACATCCGCGCTTCAAGCGCCTCGCGATCGGTGCCTCCGGCGCGCCGCCGCAGTTTGCGACCAGCGCGCCGGGCACGCAAGCGCGCCGCGTAGCGCCCGCCATACGCGTCACAAAACAAGAACGACATGACCGACAAGCCCCTGACCGACATCGCCTTCGCCAATTTCGACCTGCATCCGGCCCTGCTGGAAGGTCTGGAGAAGGCCGGGTTCACCCGCTGCACGCCGATCCAGGCGCTGACCCTGCCGCTGGCGCTGAACGGCCGCGACATTGCAGGGCAGGCGCAAACGGGAACTGGCAAGACCCTGGCCTTCCTGATCGCCACCCTCGATCGCCTGCTCAAGCGCCCGGCGCTGGCCACCCGTGGCGAAGCCGACCCGCGCGCGCTGATCCTTGCGCCCACGCGCGAGCTGGCGATCCAGATCCACAAGGACGCGCTGGCGTTCGGCTCGGCGCTCGGCATCCGCTACGCGCTGGTGTATGGCGGCGTGGACTACGACAAGCAGCGCGAGATCCTGCAGAAGGGCGCCGACATCATTATCGCGACGCCGGGCCGCCTGATCGACTACGTCAAGCAGCACAAGGTGGTCTCGCTGCACGCCTGCGAGGTGTGCGTGCTCGACGAGGCCGACCGCATGTTCGACCTCGGCTTCATCAAGGACATCCGCTTCCTGCTGCGCAAGATGCCCGGCTGCAAGGAACGCCAGACCCTGCTGTTCTCGGCGACGCTGAGCCACCGCGTGCTCGAACTCGCCTACGAGCACATGAACGAGCCCGAGAAGCTCGTGGTCGAGACCGAATCGGTGACGACCGCGCGGGTGCGCCAGGTCGTGTACTTCCCCGCGAACGAGGAAAAGATTCCGCTGCTGATCGGCCTGCTCACGCGCAGCGAAGGCGTGCGCACGATGGTGTTCGTCAACACCAAGGCCTGGGTCGAGAACGTTGCCAGGGCGCTCGAGCGCGCCGGTTTCCGCACCGGCGTGATCTCCGGCGACGTGCCGCAGAAGAAACGCGAGAGCCTGCTGAACCGCTTCAAGCGCGCCGACCTCGAGGTGCTCGTCGCCACCGATGTCGCCGCGCGCGGCCTGCACATCGACGGCGTCAGCCACGTCTACAACTTCGACCTGCCGTTCGACGCCGAGGACTACGTGCACCGCATCGGCCGCACCGCGCGGCTGGGCGCGGAGGGCGACGCGATCAGCTTTGCCTGCGAGCGCTACGCGCAGTCGCTGCCCGACATCGAGGCCTACATCGAGCAGAAGATCCCGGTCGCTGCGGTCGAGCCCGAGTTGCTGATCGCAGCAAAGCGCGCCGCGCGCGCGCCGGTGCCGGCAGTCGAAGGCGAGGAGCCCGTCGAGAGCCTCAGCCAGATTTTCCGCGAAGTGCGCGAGGCGAAGAAAGCCGAGGGCGATCGTCATGGCGGGCGCGGACGTGGCGGATCGTCCAGCGGCGGACGCGGCGGTTCCTCGCGTCGCGATGGCGGTTCGCGCGACGGACGCTCCGGCGGATCATCCGCGCGCAGCGGGTCTTCGCACGGCGGCGAGGGACGTCCTCGCAGCGATCGCGCGCCGGCACCGTCTGCCGCGGCAGCTCCTGCGGCCCCTGCGGCAAACGCCGAAGGCATCGCCTCCGAACGCAAGCCGCGGCGTCGGCGCGGCGGACGCCGGCGCGGTGGCGCGGGCGGGGAATCGCAGATCGCCGCGCCCGCGCCCGCGACCCACGCGAACATCGCCGCATCCGCTCATGCGGAAAAAGCGGCGGTTCCGACCAAGAAGACCTCGCTGCTGGGCAAGATCAAGCAGGGCCTGAAGAAGCTGGTCAAGCGCCCGCCGCGCAGCGGGCATTGATCGCGACGCTTCGCGCAGGCGCATTCGCGCGCGATACTGTGGCGAACCCACGCGGCTGATCCTTGGCGCACCATCGATGACCCTGCTCCGCTTCGACGCTGTCAGCAAACGCTATGCCGGCGGCCTGGATGCGCTCAGCGACGTGAGCTTCGTGGTCGAGTCCGGCGAGATGCTGTTCGTCACCGGCCATTCCGGCGCCGGCAAGAGCACGCTGTTGCGCTTGATCCACTTGAGCGAGCGGCCCAGCCGCGGCGCGATCCTGATGGAGGATCGCAACCTCGCGAAGCTGCGCGGCGGCAAGATCGCCCTGCAGCGCCGCCGTGTCGGCGTGGTGTTCCAGGACCACCGCCTGCTGCTCGACCGCAGTGTGCATGAAAACGTCGCGATGCCGCTGGTGATCGCCGGCGTCCCACGCAAGGAAATAGAACCGCGCGTGCACCGCGTGCTCGAGAAGGTCGGCCTGGGCGCGCGCGAGCGCGCGAAGCCGCGCGAACTCTCCACCGGCGAGCAACAGCGTGTGGGTATCGCGCGCGCGGTCGTCGCGCAACCGCCGTTGCTGATCGCCGACGAACCCACCGGCAACCTCGATCCGACGCTCGCGGTGGAGATCATGGAGCTGTTCGTCTCGCTGCCCGCATTGGGCACGACGGTGATCGTTGCCAGCCACGACCTGGCGCTGGTCAAGCGCATGCGCAAGCGCGTGCTGGTGCTCGACCACGGCCGCTTGCTCGACGACATCCCCGCGACGGAGCTGGCCGCATGAGCGACGCCTCCGATCACGCCGCACCGCGCGCGGAGCCGCAGGTGCTGAAAGGGGCGAAGACCGGCGCCACGAAGCGACGCACGTCGCGCGGCCCGATCGCGCGACTGCGCAGTTGGCTTGACCTGCACAGCTACAGCTTCGTCTCGAGCCTGGGACGCATCGCGACGCGGCCGTTCGCGGCGCTGCTGACGATCGCGGTGATGGCGATCGCACTCGCGCTGCCGCTGGCGCTGTGGCTCACGCTCGCCAACGTGCAGCGTTTTTCGGGCAGCGTGCAGGCTTCGCGGCAGATCAGCGTGTTCCTGCATCAAGACATCGGCATGGATCGCGCGGATGTACTCGCGGCGCAGCTGCGAACTCGCCACGACGTCGCCAAGGTCACCGTGCGATCGCCCGCGGAGGGCCTGGCCGAGTTCCGCAAGATGGGCGACCTGGCGCCCGCGCTGGATGCGATCGAGGGCAATCCGCTGCCGCCGGTGCTGCTGATCGACCCGGCCGGAGACGGCGCCGCGCTCGCGACTTCGTTGCAGGCGATGCCCGAAGCCGAGATCGTCCAGCACGACGCCGTCTGGCGCGAGCGACTCGATGCCTGGCTGTCCTTCGGCGAACGCATCGCCTGGGTGCTTGCCGCGCTGCTGGTCGCCGGCGCGCTGCTCGTGGTCGGCAACACCGTGCGGCTGGACATCGCCAACCGCAGCGACGAGATCGCGGTGCTGCAGGTGCTCGGGGCCACGGATGGTTTCGTGCGGCGGCCCTTCCTTTATCTGGGCGCGATCTACGGGCTCGCCGCGGGCGGACTTGCGTTCGCGTTGCTCGCCGCCGCCAACGAGGCATTGCAGGCGCCGCTGGCGCGGCTGGTCAGCAGCTACGGCAGCCGCTTCGTCCTGCAGGGCCTGACCGTGCAGGGCGTCGCGGTGTTGCTCGCGGGCGCTTTGCTGCTAGGCTGGACGGGCGCATGGCTGGCGACCGGCCATCATCTGCGGCGCAATCGGACGAGCGGGGAATGATCGGGAACTGACATGCCTGCCGGTGGAGCCAACTTCCTCGACACCGAGACGCCACGCATCATGGTCGTGGACGGCTCCAAGCTCGCGCGCAAGATGATCGAGCAATTGCTGCGCAAGGAACTGCCGAACATGGAGTTCGTCGGCTGCGAAACCGGCCGCCAGGCCAAGGACGCCGTGCTGTCCGGGCAGGTGAACCTGATCACGATGGCGCTGTCGCTGCCGGACATGGATGGCCTGGAACTCGCCGACTTCGTGCGCGAGTACACGCCGCAGGCCTACATCCCGATCATCGTCGTCTCGGGCAACGTGCAGGAGCGACTGGAGTCGCGAAAGCTCAGCGACGCGGTGACCGACTACTTCGACAAGTCGCTGGGCTTCGACGCGCTGGCGACCTTCATCCGTGGCTACGTCAGCCCCGAGGACGTGCCTGGCGGCGAAGTGCTGTACGTCGAGGACAGCAAGGTCGTCGCGGTCGCCACGCGCCGCATGCTGGAAAAGCACGGATTGAAAATCACCCATGTGATCGATGCCGAAACCGCGCTCGCGAAATTGCAGGAGGTCCGCGACGGAAAGGCGCCGACCCCGGACGTGCTGCTCACCGACGTGTATCTGAAAGGCAAGCTCACCGGCAAGGACCTGGTCGAGCGCATGCGCCAGCAACTGCACCTGAGCAAGGCCGAACTGCCCGCGCTGGTGATGACCGGCGACGCCGATCCGGGCAACCAGAGCGAACTGCTGCGGCTGGGGGCGAACGACCTCGTGCTCAAGCCGATCGAGGAACGCCTGTTGATCACCAAGCTGCTGTTCCAGTTGCGGCTGGGTCGCATCCTGCGTTCCAAGCACATCCCGGCGTAACTGCGCGCCGCGTGTCGAATCCGGCTTGATGAATTCCGAAACCAGCGCGACCGAAGGCGACCGCGTCCGCCTCGAAGCCTCGTGGAAAACGCGCGTCGGCGAGTGGTTGCGGCGTCCGGAGATGCAGCAGCTGTCCGCGTTCCTGCGTGCGGAGAAAGCCGCCGGCAAGCGCATCTACCCGGCCGCGCAGAACATTTTCGCCGCGTTGAACGCAACGCCGTTTGAGGCGGTCGAAGTCGTGATCCTCGGCCAGGATCCCTACCACGGTCCAGGCCAGGCGCACGGTCTGTGCTTCTCGGTGCCGCCGGGCGTGGACGTGCCGCCGTCGTTGGAAAACATCTTCAAGGAAATCGAGCGCGACCTCGGCATCCCGCGCCCCGACCACGGCTATCTGCTGCCGTGGGCGCAGCGCGGCGTGCTGCTGCTCAACGCGGTGCTCACCGTCGAGGCCCACCGCGCCGGTTCGCACCAGGGCAAAGGCTGGGAAGGTTTTACCGATCACGTGATCGACACCCTCGCGCGCGAACGCGAAGGCCTGGTGTTCATGCTCTGGGGCAGCTACGCGCAGGCCAAGGGCAAGCTGATCGACTCCCGCCGCCACTGCGTGCTCAAGGCGCCGCATCCCTCGCCGTTGTCGGCGCACCGAGGTTTCATAGGCTGCGGGCATTTCTCCGCGGCGAACCGCTGGCTCGCCGGCCGCGGCGCGAAGCCGATCGACTGGTCGCTGCCGCTGCGATCGGAACTGCCTTCTCGCGTCTAGCTAGTGCGCGAAACGAAGCGCCTGCAAAGCGACGAACCGTAGCGAGGTCCTCGGAATTCGCAACGATGCGCTTGACGTCGGTCAATGCCCGCCCTTCGAAGCCAACGTAGGATCACCCCATCGCATGCGGGCCTGCCGAGCGGGTGCCAAGGGCATTCGATCCTGCGCACAGGCGTTTCGATTGGGACGAAATCATGAAATCGTTTCCGCATCGCTATCAGGTCGAGTCCATCGCGCAATCCGTCGGCGACGTGGTCCTCGCCAGCGCGGGTCTGGCCGATTTGCACAGCCAGCCGCCGCCGGAGTTCGACGGCCCCGGCGGCTACTGGTCGCCGGAAACCCTGCTCGTCGGCGCCATGGCCGACTGCTTCGTGCTCACGTTCCGCGCGATCGCGAGGGCAAGCTCGCTGCACTGGCTGTCCCTGCGTTGCCGGGTCGAGGGATTGCTGGAGCGCGAGCAGGGCAATTCGCGGTTTACCCGCTTCACGATCCGGGCCGAACTGATCGTGCCGGCCGGCGCCAACGCCGAGCTGGCCGAGCGCTGCCTGCACAAGGCGGAGCAGGGCTGCCTGATCTCCAATTCCCTGAGCGGTCGGCGCGAACTCGAAGTGCGGGTCGCTTTCGCGACAGCAACCGCAGGCTAGCCGCGGTCGCGGATCGAGTGCGACCCGTTCGGCCGGGCCTGCGGAGTCCTTTGATTCAAGGATGGGCCATTGATTTCCCCGGCCGAGGCCTTATCCCTGCGATTCATGGTCAGCCGGGGAGGGCAAATGTTCCATGAACAGAACACAGCAGGACTTATGGCAGGTTTAGCACTCCCCATGGGGGACTGCTAAAATGCGCGCCATGACCAAGACCCCGCAGCTGCAGCCCGCCCTCGTGGCGAACAACCTCCCGATCCCGAGCGCGCTCGGCTCGCTCGAGGCGTACATCGGCGCGGTCAACGCCATCCCCGTCCTCAGCCTCGAGGACGAACAGGCGCTCGCGCGCCGCTACCACGACCACGAGGACCTCGACGCCGCGCGCGAGCTCGTCATGGCGCACCTGCGCTTCGTCGTCCATGTCGCCCGCGGTTATCAGGGCTACGGCCTGGGCATGGGCGACCTGGTCCAGGAAGGCAACATCGGCCTTATGAAGGCGGTCAAGCGTTTCGACCCCGACCAGGGCGTGCGCCTGGTGTCGTTTGCGGTGCACTGGATCCGCGCCGAGATGCACGAGTTCATCCTGCGCAACTGGCGCATCGTCAAGGTCGCCACGACCAAGGCGCAGCGCAAGCTGTTCTTCAACCTGCGCAAGAGCAAGAAGCGCCTGGGCTGGATGAACGACGCGGAAGTCACCGCGGTCGCGAAGGACCTCAACGTCTCCAAGCGCGAAGTGCTGGAGATGGAATCGCGCCTGTCCGGCCGCGACATCGGTTTCGACGCGCCGGTGGACGAAGACGACGAGCACGCGACGCCGTCGCCCGCTGCCTACCTCGTGGATCAGAGCGACGATCCGTCGCTCGCCTACGAACGCGCCGACAGCGAGGACAACCAGCTCGAGTTGCTCAAGGACGGCCTGGCCGGACTCGACCAGCGCTCGCGCGACATCATCCGTCGCCGCTGGCTCGACGACGAGAACAAGGCGACGCTGCAGGAACTGGCCGACGAATACGGCGTGTCCGCCGAGCGCATCCGCCAGATCGAGGCCAACGCGCTGAAGAAGATGAAGGCGCTGTTCGTCGCCTGAACTTCCATCTGCTCGGGAATGCACAAGCGACGGCCCCGGCAACGGGGCCGTTTTCGCTTTAGTTTTGATCCTCAATAAATACTTTACACATATATATATTGAGTTAATATGGGGGCGGTTCAGGATGGTCGCGTCGCAATCGGCGACTCGAATCGGAAACTCCCATGACCCGTTCCCTCTCTCTCAAACCCCTCGTCCTCGCGGCCGCTCTGGCGCTGCCGTTCGCAGCGATGACGTCCGATGCCGGCGCGCATCCCGGCCACGATCACGCGGCAGCAACCACCGCGTCCGCACCCTCGAAACTCGCGCAGACCCTGCGCACGCTCTGGCTCGGGCATGTCGAGGCCGTGCGTGGCTATGTGTTTGCTGCACACACTCATGACGCGGTGAAATCCAAGGCCGCGGCCGACATGGTCGTCGCGAACGCGAAGCAGATCGCCGGCGCGGTCGGCAGCTTCTACGGCAAGCCTGCGGGCGAGAAGATGTTGACCCTGCTCGCCGGTCACTGGGGCGCGGTCAAGGCCTACACGGACGCGACCTTCGCGCACGACGACGCCGGCCGCAACGCCGCGATGGCCGATCTGAACGCGAACGCAAAACAGATTGCCGACTTCCTCTCCGCGGCCAATCCCAACCTGCCGCAGCCGACGCTGCTCTCGTTGCTCACCGCGCATGGTGCGCACCACATCGCGCAGGCGATGGAAGTCGAAACCGGCGACAGCGTCGCCGAGGCGAAAACCTGGGACGCGATGAAGGCGCACATGGTTGTGATCGCCGACGCGCTCGCCGGCGGCATCGCCAAGCAATTCCCGGACAAGGTGAAGGGCTGAGTCATGCGCCTGCGCGCGTCGGCATTGCAACTGGGCACGACGCAGCATGCGCTGCTGCGGCACCTGCTGTGGCATCCGGAAGGGCTCGGCGTCGAGGAGCTGTGCATCAAGCTGCGCGTGAGCCACAACGCGGTGCGCCAGCACCTGACCGCGCTGGGTTCGGCGAGCCTGGTCGAACGCGCGCCGTCGCGTCCGACCGGCGGTCGGCCCGGCGCGGTGTTCGCGATCACCGAGTCCGGACGCGAGCTGTTCCCGCGCAACTACGGGCAGATCGCCGGCGGCCTCATCGAGAAGATGTTCGCGACGCTCGGGCGCGAGCAGGTGATGGCGATGCTGCGCGCGCTCGGCGCGCAGGTCGCCGAAGAAGTGCCCGAGCCCGTGGATCGCGAGGATGCCGAACGCGCGAGCAAACAACTCGCCGGCCGGCTCACCGCGCTGGGCTACGAGGCGGCCGCGATCAAGCACGAAGGCGAACCGCAGATCGAGGCGCACAACTGCGTCTTTCACGCGCTCGCCACGAAACATCCCGAGGTCTGCCATTTCGACCTCGCGTTCCTTTCCGCGAGTTCCGGTCGCGAGGTGCGCCACGCCGAATGCATGGTGCGCGGCGGCCGCACCTGCCGCTTCGCACTGGGCGCGCGCAAGGACGCGACGAAGACCGGCTGACGAGCGCTCAGCGCGGCTCGTCGTCGCGACCGACGATGATCCGCGCGCTGCGCTGGTAGCTCCAGTACGCCCAGGCCCAATCGAGCAGCACGACGACGCGGTTGCGGAAGCCGATCAGGAAGAAGATGTGCGCGGCCAGCCAGAACCACCACGCGATCAGTCCGGAAAATTTCACGCGGCCCAGATCCACGACCGCCGCCATGCGGCCGATCGTCGCGAGGTTGCCGTAGTCGCGATAACGGAACGGTTTCGTCTCGGCATTGCGCAATCGCGCGCGGATTGCTCCGGCCGCATGTGCGCCCATCTGCTTGGCGGCGGGCGCGATGCCGGGCACTGGCTTGCCGTTGGATTGCTTCAGGCTTGCAAGGTCGCCGATCACGAACACGTCCGGATGATCCGCGAGCGACAGATCCGGCTGCACGAGCACGCGGCCCGCGCGATCCAGCGGCGCACCGAGCTGCGCGCCGAGCAGTGACGCCGCGACGCCCGCGGCCCAGAGCACGCTGCGGCTTTCGATCCGTCTGTCGCCGAGTGACACGCCACGCGCGTCAATCGCGGTGACCGCATTTCCGGTATGCACGAGCACGCCGAGTCTTTCGAGTTGCCTGCGCGCGCTCGCCGACAGCGACTCAGGCATCGCCGCGAGCACGCGCGGCCCGGCTTCGACCAGATGGATCTGCGCGCTGCGCGGATCGCAGCGGCGGAATTCGCGCGGCAGGGTGTGGCGCGCGATCTCGGCGAGCGTGCCGGCGAGCTCGACGCCAGTCGGGCCCGCGCCGATCACCACGAAGTTCAGCCACGCCGCGCGTGCGGCCGCATTGTCCTCGGCTTCGGCCGCTTCGAACGCACGCAGCACACGACGCCGGATCGCGAGCGCGTCGTCGAGCGTTTTCAGGCCGGGCGCGTGCGTGGCCCAGTCGCCGTGGCCGAAATAGGCGTGCGTCGCGCCGGTCGCGACGACAAGGTAGTCGCAAGCGATCTCGCGATTCTCGATCGTCACTCGCCGCGCGGCAACGTCGATCGCGCGCGCTTCGCCGAGCAACACGGTGACGTTGCGCTGCCCGCGCAGGATATGCCGCAGCGGCGCAGCGATGTCCGGCGCCGACAGCCCCGCCGTCGCGACTTGGTAGAGCAGCGGCTGGAACAGGTGGTGGTTGGTGCGATCGACGAGGGTGATCCGCACCGGCGCCGATGCGAGCGCGCGCGTCGCCCACAATCCGCCGAATCCGCCGCCGAGGATCAGCACATGCGGAAGCGATGCGTCCGATGGAGTCGTCGTGCCCATGTCTTCAATACAAATCTATTGGATCCACGTCGAGGGACCAGCGCACCTTTCGCGCCGACTTCAATTCGTGCAACAAAGGCGTCCACGCCGCGAGCACGGCCTGCAACGCGGAGCGTTGCTTGGCCGACAGATGCAACTGCGCGCGCGACTTGCCGGCGCGCCGCGGCATCGGCGCAGGCAGCGGGCCGTGGATTGCGACCGCGTGCGTACGGTCGTCGAACGCGGCACGGGCTTCGTGCAGGAACTGCTGCACCAGCGCGTCCGACGTCGCTTCCGCGCGTAGTAGGGCGAGGAATCCGTACGGCGGAAATCCCGTGGCTTCGCGCTGCGCCAGCTCGAGCGCGGCGAAGGCCGGATAGCCGCCGCCGATCAATGTCGTCAGCAGCGGATGCTCGGGATGATGCGTCTGCAGCAGGACCTGACCCGGCTTGTCGCCGCGCCCGCCGCGCCCGGCGACCTGAACCAGCAACTGCGCGAGTTTTTCCGGTGCGCGGAAATCCACCGAGTGCAGGCCCTCGTCCACGCCGACCACGCAGACCAAAGTGAGATTCGGCAGGTCGTGGCCCTTGGCGAGCATTTGCGTGCCGACCAGGATGCCCGGCGCGTCGCCGAGTTCGGTGAGGTGTTTTTCCAGTGCATCACGGCGGCGCGTGGTTTCGCGATCCACGCGCAACAGCCGTGCAGCGGGGAAATGTTTCGCGAGCGTGTCCTCAATGCGCTCGGTGCCGGCGCCCTGCGCTTGCAACGCCAGGCTCGCGCAGTCGGGACAGGCGGACGGCGCGCCCTGGCGCGCGCCGCAGTGGTGGCAGATGAGTTTTCCGCCACGCGCGTGCACGGTCAGCGCGGAGGCGCATCGCTTGCAGCGCGCGCTCCAGCCGCAGTCGTGGCACAGCAGCACCGGCGCGTAGCCGCGGCGGTTGCGGAACACCAGCGCCTGCTCGCCGCGCGCAAGCGTGTCGGCGATCGCAGCCAGCGCGTCCTGCGACAAGCCGCCGTCGAGTACGCGCTTGCGCACGTCGAGCACGCGCACCGCCGGCGGCTTCGCCGCGCCCGCGCGCTGGCGCAATTGCAGGTGCGCATAGCGGCCCGCGATCGCGTGGTGCAGCGATTCAAGCGACGGAGTCGCGCTGCCGAGCAGCACCGGCACGTCCAACGCTTTGCCACGCACGAGCGCGAGGTCGCGCGCGTGGTAACGGATGCCGTCCTGCTGCTTGTAACTGGCGTCGTGTTCCTCGTCCACGACGATCAGGCCGGCTTCCGGCAGCGGCGTGAACACCGCCGAGCGCGTGCCGACGAGCACCCGCGCCTCGCCGCGCGCCATCGCCGTCCAGGCGCGCGCGCGTTCGCCGTCGGCCAGCCCCGAATGCAGCGCGTGCACCGGCACGCCCAGCCGCGCGCGGAAACGGCGCAGCATCTGCGGCGTCAGGCCGATTTCCGGCACCAGCACCAGCGCCTGTTTCCCGCGGGCGAGGGTTGCCGCGATCGCCTCCAGATACACCTCGGTCTTGCCGCTGCCGGTCACGCCTTCGAGCAACATCGGCGCGAAATGTCCGTGCGCCGCGATCGCCGCATCGGCGACCGCGCGTTGCGCGGGATTGAGCGCGATCGCGTCCGTGCGTGGCGTTGCGGGGGGTTGTGCGACATCCAGTGCGATGCGCTCGACCAGGCCGCGTTTGCGTAGCGCACGCGCGGCCTCGCGCCAATCGTCGGCTTCCGCATCGAGCACGGATTCGGCGACCGCGGAGCCCGCGATTCGTTCGGCGAGTCGGCGCGTACGCGAACGCCTGCGCAGTCCCGCGAGCGCGGTACGTCCTGCCTCGGTCAGCGCCCAGCCGAACTCGCAGGTTTCGGGCAGCGGATCGCCAGCGCGCAGGCTCGCGGGCAGCGCGGTCGCGATCACCTCACCGAGCGGCGCATGGTAATACCGCGCGGCCCAGCGCAGCGTCGCGAGCAGTTCGCCGTCGAGCAGCGGTTCGTGGTCGAGCAGTGCGAGCGCTTGCTTGAGTTCGGGCGCGTCCGGCGTGGGCGGGCCGATCGATTCAACGATACCCACGAGTTCGCGGCTCCCGAACGGCACCCGCACGCGGCAGCCGATCATCGCGTCCTCGGCGCGGCGTGCGGGCGGAGGCAGGTAATCGAAGCAGCGTGGCAGCGGCAGCGGCAGGGCGACGCGCAGCGCCGCTTCGGGATCGCGCAAGGGCATGGGCGAAAGTCTAGCAATCGTGGTCGAAATGCCTTCGATTCCGATCTGGATCGAAAAATTTTCAGTTAGCGGAACAAGCTCCCTGACGGGGCATGAACCGCGTGCAATGCGTTGGTTTCGATACGAAAACGTCCTTATCCACACGATCTGTGGATAAATCTGTGGAAGGAAGGCCGATGGAAACTGCGCGTCGCAACGGGGGTGGCCTCGCGGGCGTATTGGCGGGTTTTTAGCCAAACGGTCACAGAGCAGGCAAATCAATGCCTTGCGAATGTCGGCGCGCTGTCACTCAAGCGAAAAGCAGACTGAATCGGTCACGACGGCGGCAAACGGGTTGCTGTGCACAAGGCGAAATCGCGGAAGCCTTGTGCTGCCTTGCGGAGCGTGAAAATTCCGTCTGTCAAGCAGTTCGGGAACATTTCCATTCACCCCGCGCAAACCTGCGCTGGACGCGTCGCGGATAGAATCGCCACAGCCATCCTGAGCAGGCCGCCGCATGACCCGAACGCATGTCTGACGCCTCCGCGCACCCGCCGCCGGGCGACGCCGCGCTCGCTGCTTTTTTGCGCGGGATCGAACGCCGCGGCTATGTCCTCGCCGAGGCGCAGTGCGGCGATCCGGTGCGCGCGCAGGCCGCGATCGACGCGGCCACGCGCGCGTTCCGCGCGCAGGCGCTCACGCATCCGCTCGCCGGCTGGCCGGCGCTGTTCTGGCAGGTGCTGCTCGCGCAGCCGGTGTTGCGCGAATCGGCGAAAGCGCCGGGCGATCCGCTGCTCGCCCGGCTCTCGCCGGGTCCGCGCGCGGCGCTGCTCTTGCGGCTGGTCGCGGGACTGGATGCCGCTCATGGCGCGGACGTGCTGCGCGTTTCGCCCGATGCGTACCGGCACGCGCTGTACCGCGCGCTGCATGACTTGCATTCGCAGGGCGTCGCCGATGCGGACCTGCGCGTGTTCCGCGAGCGCCTGCAGGCGCGGGCCAAGCACCTGCCTGATCCGGCGCATCGCAGCGCGGCGCCGGTTCCGCAACGCGCGCCGGAATTGCAGGCGCAACCCGTGCGTACGCGGCGCGGACTACGATCGGCGCTGATGATGCTGTTGGCGATAGCCGTACTCGCATTCGCTGCGAGTTTTTTCTGGAAGCCGCAGCCGGGCCGCGATGCGGGACTGCTGCGCGCGCAGCCACCGGCGGCGACGCTGCCGGCCGCGGCCGATCTGATCGCGAGCCCGGATTTCCAGGCCCTGGACGATCCCGACGGCGCGCGGCTTTCGCGCGACCTGGATGTCTTTGCATGGTACGCCGCGGGCGCGGATGCGGATTCGCCGCAGCCGGCGTCTGCGTCGTCGCTCCCCGAGAGCGCGACGCCCGACAGCAGTGCGTCGGATGCGGAGGGAAACGCCGGTGGGAAGTAACGCTCGCGTAGCACTCGCGCTGTGCCTGGCCGTGCTGGTGGCTTCGCTCGCTCGCGCGCAAAACGCCGACTGGGCCGCGCTCGACCCCGATGTCCGAGCGCAGCTGGCGCCGTTCGCAGAGAACTGGCCCAGGCTCGATGCGGGTGGTCGCGCGCAGTTGATCGCCAACGCGAAGCGCTGGCAGGCGATGGACGCCAACGCGCGCGCCGCATTCGCCGCGCGTAACGCGAAGTGGCTGGCCTTGCCGCCGGCCGAACGTGCGCGCCAACGCGCGCGCTACATCGCCTGGCGCACGCTGCCGAGCGACGAGCAGGCGAAGGTGCGCGCGGCGGCCGCGAAGTTCGCGGCACTGCCAGCCGTCCAGCAGTCGGAGCTGCGCGCGAAGTTCGTCGCGCTCGATCCGGATCGCCAGCGCGCATGGCTGCTCGGTCCTTCGACCGGCGGCTGGATCGCGCAGGCGCGCGAGCTGTTCGCGTACGTGCCCGCTGAGCAGCGCGATGCGACGCTCGACATGCTGCGTACGCTGCCGGCCGAGCAGCGCGCGCAGTTGTTTGCGCTCGCGCGCCCGCTGCCGGAGCCGCGCCGCGAGCAGTTGCGCCAGCAATTGTTGCGCGCCGATCCGGCGCAGCGCGCGGCATTGCTGCGTCAGCAACCGCCGTAAGCGCGGGCTACGGCGGCAGCGGCTCGAGGATCCGCCGCTGCGCGCGGAACGCGTCGCCGAAACGCGCGATGCCCTCGCTGCGCATCGCCGCGGCGTGCTCGCGCAGGTAGGCGTCGAGCGCGGCGCGATCGCGCAGGCGGTAGCGCACGCACCAGCCGCGCTCCACTTCTGTGTCCTCGATCAACGCGGCGAGTTCGGCCGATTCGAAACCCGGCAGCGCGAGCATCGCCGCGACGTGTTCACGCAACCAAGCCATGTACGCGTTGGCGATCGCGGCGTTCGCGTGCAGAGTGACCTCGTAGATCACAGCCATATCAGCTTCACCAGCAGGCTGATCGCGGCGCCGAAGCTGAGCAGGACGAGGTAGATCGTGCCGATCGTCCAGTACTTGAGCGTGGTCAGGATCCAGCCCTGCGCATAGACGCGTTTCTGCATCAGCCACAGGTACACCGGCATCCACACGTAGAGCGCGATCTGGGCAAACAGCAGCGGTCCCTGCAGCCACGACTGGGCGATTCCCGCCAGCCCGTGCAGAAGCAGGATCAACAGCAGCGCGAAGCACAGGAAGGCGTGGCTGTGCAGGGCGACGATGAAATGTTCCATGTACAGCCGGCGCTTGAACGCATAGGCGATCTTGAGCAGCACCGCGAACAGCGGCATCAGCAGGAACAGCGTCGAGGGCACCGCGCTCAGCCATGCGTCGAACAGCAGGTTGGGATTCTGCTTGATGCGCGCGATGTTGCTTTGCGCGCGGCCGATCAACTGGTTGATCCAGCCGTTCGCGAATGCCGGCAGCGATCGGATGTGCACGGGATTGGTCGCCGGATCCCAGGGCTTGTCGTCGTCGCCGAAGGTCAGCCGGTCGATGTGCTCCGGCGGCGGCTTGCCTTTCGCGAGCGCGGCGTTGATCTCGGCGATGCGGCGGTCGGCTTTCTTGCGGATCGCCGCTTCCTCGTCGGCCAGGTCGCGCGCGGCCTCGTCGCGCGCGCCGGGCACGTTTTTCAGCGCGGCACGGCTCTGCTGCAGCGCGCGCAGCGCCGCGTCGCGTTCGGCCTCGACCGCGGCGGCGGTCGTCGCGCCGTTGATGCCGTCGTTCTGCACCTGGATCGCCTGCGTGTTGCTCGCGTCGAAGGTCCACTGCGCGACGAAGAACGCGATCACGCTGACGAAGAAGAACAGCCGCACCGGGCTGACGTAGCGCACGCGCCGCCCCGCGAAGTATTCGGTGCTCAGGAAGCCCGGGCGCAGCAGCAGCGGCGCGACCGTGCGGGTCAGGCGGGTGTCGATCTCGAACAGGGTGTCGGCGATGTCGCCGAGCACGCTGGAAAACCGCCGCACCAGGCCTTTCACCGGTTGGCCGCAGTGGTAGCAGTGCTCGCCGAGCAGCGGCGTGCCGCAGTTGCTGCAGATCGCGCCGGTGTGCTTCGGGACGGCGGCGGCCTGGGCAGGCGCAGCGTCGTTCGCGGTCTCGTCGGTCATCGTTCGACTGCCTGTTACGATGCGCCGATTGTCATGGTTTTCCTCTGCGATGTCGCCTCCCGAACCCTCATCGGCGCGCCTGCTCCGCGAGCTGCGCGCCACCGGATCGCTCGCCCTGCCGCTGGTGCTGGGGCAGTTGTCGTCGGTTGCGATGACGATGGTGGACACCGTGCTCGCCGGCCACTACGGCGCGCGCACCCTGGCCGGCGTCGCGGCAGGCGGCGGCTTGTGGACGCTGGTGCTGCTGATCCTGATCGGCGTGCTGATGGCGTTGCCGCCGTCGGTGTCGCAGCTCAATGGCGCGAACCGCCGTGAAGCGATCGGCCCGCTGTTCCGGCAGGCGCTGTGGCTGGCGTCGGCGATGGGATTGGGGCTGCTCGCGCTTGCGCGATTCGGCGGCGTGCTGCTGGCGTGGTTCGGCGTGGATCCGGCGGTGCGTCCGGAAGCCCTGGCGTTCCTGGACGCGATCAGCTGGGGCGCGCCGGCGACCGCGCTGTACCTGGCTTGCCGCTACCTCAGCGAAGGCGTCGCGTGGACGAAACCCACGATGGCGTTCGGCATCGCCGGCCTGATCGCGCTCGTTCCGCTGGGTTACGCGCTGATGTTCGGCGCATTCGGAATGCCTGCGCTCGGCGCGGCCGGGCTGGGCTACGCGACCGCGCTGGTGCTGTGGCTGCAACTGGCCGGCATGGTCTTCTATCTTTCGCGCGCGCCGCGTTTTTCCGACTTGAATCTGTTCGCGCGCTTCGAACTGCCGCGCGGACGCGCAATCCGCGAACTGCTGCGGATCGGCCTGCCGATGGGCGTATCGGTGTTCATGGAAGGCAGCCTGTTCGTCGCGGCGCTGGAAGTGATCGCGCGGCTGGGCGTGGTGCCGGCGGCCGCGCACCAGGTCGCGGTCAACGTCGCGAGCCTGTGCTTCATGCTGCCGCTGGGCGTGGCGATGGCGACGACGGTGCGCGTGGGCCATGCGGCCGGCGCCGGCGATCCGTCCGCGCTGCGCTGGGCGGCGGGCGCGGGCTACGCGATCGCGCTGGTCACGCAGACCGCTTCGGCATTGCTGATGGCGCTGGCCGGCGGCGCGATCGCGCGGCTGTACACCGACGACGCGGCGATCGCCGCGCTCGCGACCACGCTGCTCCTGTATGCCGCCGCGTTCCAATATCCCGACGGCATCCAGGCGGTGTCCGCTGGCGCATTGCGCGGCCTGAAGGACACCCGTGCGCCGATGGGGATCACGGTGTTCGCCTACTGGGGCCTGGGAATGCCGCTGGGCTGGTGGCTGGGCATCGCCCGCGGCTGGGGCGCGCCGGGCATGTGGTGCGGGCTGATCGCGGGCCTGGCCGCGGCCGCGCTGCTGCTGGCCTTGCGTTTCGCGCGGCTGACCCGACATGACGAAAGGCTGATGGCCGCGATCGCGCGATCGGCTACGATGACCTGAAGCGGCTCCGAACGGTTCATCCTGAACGTTCCGGAGCAGGCGGAGAATCCAAGATGTCCGATACGCAACATGGCCTGATCTACCGTTTCGTGCGCGGCGTCTGGCGGTCGATCGATTTTTCGCGGCGGCTCGCGTTGAACGCGCTGTTCGTGCTGATCGTGTTCGTGGTCGTGGTCGCGATCTTCGGCGCCAAGCCCATCCTGCGCGACCGCACCGCGCTGGTAATCGCGCCGGAGGCGAAGATCGTCGAGCAGTACAGCGCCGACCCGGGCTCGATGGCGATCGCGCGCGCGTTCGGCCAGCGTGACAAGGAAGTGCAGTTGCGCGACCTGCTGCGCGCGCTCGACGCGGTGAAAACCGACCGCCGCATCGACCGCGTGGTGATCCGCCCCGACCTGGTCCGTGCCGGCGGCCTCGCCCAGTTGCGCGAAGTCGCGCGCGCGCTGCGCGAAGTGCGCGAATCGGGCAAGGAAGTGATCGCGTACGCCGAGAACCTCGACCAGCAGGGCTACCTGCTCGCGTCGGAGGCGAACACGATCTACCTGCATCCGGCGGGCAGCCTGATCCTCGAAGGACTCGGGCGTTATCGCGCGTACTACCGCGAAGGCCTGCAGGACAAGCTCGGCGTGGACGTGCACCTGTTCCGCGTCGGCGAATACAAGTCCGCAGCCGAACCCTACATCCTGGATTCGGCTTCGGCCGAGGCCAAGCAGGCCGACCTGTACTGGATGAACGATCTCTGGCAGCGCTATCTCGCCGACGTCGGCCGCGCGCGCGGAATCGATCCGCAGAAACTCGCGGCCGAAATCGACGACATGCCCAAGGGCTTGAAGGCCGCCGACGGCGACCCCGCGCGCTGGGCGTTGAATGCGCACCTCGTGGATGCGCTCAAGACCGGCGACGAAGTCGAGGCGATCCTCGAGAACAAGGGCGTGGTGGACAACGTTGCGCACAGCTTCCGCCAGGTGGACCTGGACGGTTATCTCGCGCACCTGGGCCGGCAGCCGCAACTCGCCCGCGGCAATACGGTCGCGGTGGTCGTGGCCTCCGGCGAAATCAGCAGCGGCGAGCAGCCGCCCGGCAGGATCGGCGGCGAATCCACCGCCGCGCTGATCGCGCGCGCGCGCAACGACGACCACGTGAAGGCGCTGGTGCTGCGCGTGGATTCGCCCGGCGGCGAAGTGTTCCCGTCCGAGCAGATCCGCCGCGAAGTCGAGCTCACGCGCGCCGCGGGCATTCCGGTGGTGGTTTCGATGGGCAACGTCGCCGCGTCGGGCGGTTACTGGATCTCGATGAATGCCAACCGCATCCTCGCCGATCCTTCCACGATCAGCGGCTCGATCGGCATCTTCGGCCTGGTGATGAACATCCCGCACACGCTGGAGAAGATCGGCGTGCGCAGCGACGGCGTCGGCACCACGCGCTGGGCGGGCGCGATGGATCCCGAGCGCCCCTACGATCCGGCGGTGGGCGAGCTGATCCAGTCGGTGATCGAGCACGGCTATTCGCAGTTCATCGGCAACGTCGCGCGCGCGCGCGGCCGCACGCCCGAGCAGGTGGATGCGATCGCGCGCGGCCGCGTCTGGAGCGGCGCGCAGGCGCGCGATCGCGGGCTCGTGGATGCGTTCGGCGGACTGCGCGATGCGATCGCGTCCGCCGCGCAGCTCTCGCACCTCGATCCGGGCAGCTACCGTGTCGTCTATGTCGAGAAAGAGATGACTGCGTTCGAGCGCTTCTTCGCGAACCTCAACCAGAACTCCGACGCGCGCGCTCTGCTCGCGGCCAGCGGCCTGCGTTCGCTGTTCGTCCCGGAACGCACGCAGGACGAGATCGCGCACGGACTGTCCTGGCTCGGAACGCAGAGGGACCGGCCCTTCAGTGCGATCGCGCACTGCTTCTGCGGGTTATAAGCGATGCGGCGCCACGTGCGCCGCAGTGACTCACTGGCCGCTGCCGCTGCTCGATTGATTCGACGCCGGCGCCGCCTGGCCATTGACCTGGGCCTCGATGTTCCGGTCCTGCGCTTCCTTGGCTTTCTGGACTTCCGCGTCCACCGCCCTGGCCTTGTCGAGCGGGCGCTGGATCGCGTCGCGCAGCTCGGTGTGCTTCTCGGTGTCCTTGTTCGGGGGCGGGGCGTCGCTGCACGCGGCCAGCGTGGCGAGGACGAACGTCGTCACGATAATGGATGCGGTGCGCGGCATGGCGACGTCTCCAGAAAGGTATCCGCGGCTATGCTAGCGCAGTCTGCCTTGGGGTGAATGCGCGATGGCCAACGAACGCTGGCGGCTGGACGGACAGGTGGCGCTGGTGACCGGCGCGAGCGCGGGCATCGGCCATGCGGTCGCGCGCGAGCTGCTCGGGTTCGGCGCCGACGTGCTGCTGGTCGCGCGCGATGCCGATCACCTGGAAACCGCGCGTGCCGAGCTCGAGGACGAGTTCCCGGATCGCATCGTGCGCGCGTTCGCCTGCGACCTCGCCGACGACGACGCGCGCCGCGAACTGTTCGACTGGATCGAGGACCTCGACAGCGGCCTGAACATCCTCGTCAACAACGTCGGCACCAACCAGCGCAAGCCGACCATGGATTATTCCGAGGACGAATGGCGCGGCCTGTTCGAGCTCAACGTGTTCGCGACCTTCGAGCTGTGCCGCTACGCGCATCCGCTGCTGACGAAACACGCGGCATCGAGCATCGTCAACATCGGCAGCGTCTCGGGCGCCACCCACGTGCGCACCGGTTCGCCCTACGGCATGAGCAAGGCGGCGATCCACCAGCTCACGAAAAACCTCGCCTGCGAATGGGCCGAGGACGGGGTGCGGGTGAATTGCGTCGCGCCGTGGTACATCCGCACGCGGCGGACGTCGTCCGCGCTCGCCGATCCGGAGTACTACGACGACGTGATCGTGCGCACGCCGCTCGGACGCGTGGGCGAGCCCGAGGAAGTCGCCGCCGCGGTCGCATTCCTCTGTCTTCCCGCAGCCAGCTACATAACCGGCGAATGCATCGCGGTGGACGGCGGTTTCCTGCGCTACGGTTTCTAGAAGCGGCCTCGAAACCGCAGCGCTCGGCGAATCAGCCGCAATCCTCGCGGATCTGCTCGCGCAGGCCTTTCTGCTCGCGCTCGTAACGCGCGCGGTCGTTCTGTTGCGCGTTGAAGATCAGTTTGCCCAGCGCATCGTCGCGATCGCGCAGGCGGTCGCAGGCTTCGCCGCGTTGCAGACGCACGCAGTTGTCCTGGACGGTGGCGTAGCCGGGAAATCCGTTGAAGAAGCGTCCGTGCGATCCGCGATGCAGCGGCATTTGCGGCGGCGGCTGGTTCGGCGGCCGCAGCGGCGGCGGCGGATGCAGCGCCTGCGACGGGCTGAGTTCGCCGCGCACGGAGAAACCGTCGCTGAGGCCCAGCGTCCAGTACGGCACGACGCGGCTCTGCGGAACGCCGCTGTCGCTCAGGTAGGTTTCGCCGGTTACGGCATTGGTGCATTCGTACTGCGGTTGCGGATAGCGGTCGCGGACCACGAGCACCTCGGGCGGCGGCGCTTGGGCAGCGACGATCTTCTGCGGACGCGGCGGCGCATCCACCGGACGCTGCATCTTGAGCACGGTCTGCTGCGCATCCTTGGGGCAGGGCTGGTCCTGCACGGCGATCGCGCCTTTCGCGCCGACGCAGCGGTACAAGGTCACATCGCCCGCGACGGACACGGAGGCCGCCGTCAACGCGACGGCCGCACACGCGGCAACGAACCGGGCCTGGCGAACGGACGACATGCGGCGATTCTGCGCCGATCGCGCGGGCGCGCAACGATGCCCGGATCGCCGCATTCGCGGGGGGTTCAGCTGGGTGAACGCGCCGCGCCCGCCGTCACATCCCGCAGGCGGTGTAGAGCATCGTGGTGAGATCCTGTTCCTCCGGCGCATAGCTCGCGCGTTCGCTGGGTCGGGCAGCGTAGATCTGCCGGCGCAGCGCGTCGCGACGCGCTGCGAATCGGGCGCAGGCTTGTGGCGCTTCGAGTTTCGTGCACGAATCGGCGACCCACTGGCCCGGCGGCGCGCCGGGCGGCGGCGGGCCGAGGTCGCGCTTGGGCGTGTCATCAACGACGGACGTGGTCAGGCCCATGTGCCGGACGATCGGCCCCTTCGGCAACCCGGGTTCCTTGGGTGGCGGCGGCGCGGCGTCTTCGCTTTCCTCGGGTTTGGGTGTAACCACCCATTGCTTGCCAGCCACGCCGTCGCGGCTGTCGTAGGTCGAGCCGTCCGCGCGCATGCACTGCCAGAGCGGGTAGGGCGCGCCGGGCCCGCGGATCAAGGCGTCGTCGGTGACCAGCACCCAATGCGTGCCGGGCCGGGGCGCGGGCGGCGGAGCCAGCGATGCGACGGTGGCCGTCGGAGCCGCTACCACCGTAGCGGGTTTCGGCGGTGCCGGCGCAGGTGTTGGCGGGGTCGCCGAAGCGGGCGCTGTCACCGCAGGCACCGGTGCGTTCGGCGTCGCCGGCAGTGTCGTGCGCTGCACCGCGATCTTGCGTTGGGTCGCGCCTTTGGGGCAGGGCACACCCTGGATGCTGATGCCGTCCGCGGTTTCGCAACGGTAGAGCACGTCCTGCTGCGCGGACGCCTCACCCATCGCCATCAGGGAAATGAGTGTGAACAGGACGAAGGTGGCGGTACGCATGCCGCGATTCTGCGGCGCATCCGGTGCAAGCGCCAGCGCAGCGGCTTGGGTTTGCCCGCAAGCAGCCCGATAATGCACGGATGACGCATGCATCCAGACCCGACAACGCGACAGCAGCCGGCGAGAAAGGCTTCCAGTTCCCTGGCGTGTTCGAGATCACCGCGATGGGTCCCGCGAATGCGCGGCTCGACTCCGAAATCCCGCGCCTGCTAACCGAAGCTGGATTGCACGTGCTGCACGAAAGCGTTTCGCAGCGCGCTTCCAGTGCGGGGCGATTCGTGTCGGTTACGATCAGCTTCCGCGCGCAATCGCGCGCCGATTACGAAGCCGCGCACACCGCGCTGCGCGCGCATCCCGAGGTGAAGTGGACGCTGTGACGCACGCGATGAACTGGCGAGTGCGCGATCTCGGCCGACGCGGGTACGAACCGGTCTGGCGCGCGATGCAGGCTTACACCGACGCCCGCGACGAGAACACCACCGACGAGCTGTGGATCGTCGAGCACGATCCGGTGTTCACCTTGGGTCAGGCGGGCAAGCCCGAACACGTGCTCGCGCCCGGCGACATTCCGGTGCTGCGCGTGGATCGCGGCGGCCAGGTGACCTACCACGGACCCGGCCAGATCGTGGCGTATCCGCTGGTGGATCTGCGTCGATTGAAGCTCGGCGTACGCGATCTGGTCTGCCGCATCGAGCAGGCGGTGATCAACGTGCTCGCCGACTGGAACATCGTCGGCGAGCGCAAAGCCGGCGCGCCGGGCATCTACGTCGCCGGCGCGAAGATCGCCGCGCTGGGTCTGCGCGTGCGCCGCGGCTGCAGTTTCCACGGCCTGGCCTTCAACGTCGCCATGGATCTGGCCCCGTTCCGCCGCATCAATCCGTGCGGCTACGAGGGCCTGCAGGTCACCTCGGTGCTAGACTTGGGCGGTCCCTCCGAACCCTCCGCGCTGGTGCCCGCACTGGTCGCGTCGCTGTCCGCGCAGCTCGGCTTGCATCCCGAATGGTCTTCGGATCAGCCGGTTCTGCTTTCATCCCCCAGCCACCAATCCCCAGCCCCCACTTTCACGTGACCGACGCCGTCAAATCCATTCCGTTGCAGGTGCTCGCGAATGACGCGGGCCTGACGCCCGGCGCCAAGCAGCTCGGCGAGAACAAGATCGCGCGCAGTCCGGTGAGCTTCGACGCGAACGCGCCGGTGTTGCGCAAGCCCGAATGGATCCGCGTGCGCATCCCGGCCGGCAACGCGGTGCAAAAACTCAAGGCCAAGCTGCGCGAGAACCGCCTGGTCACGGTCTGCGAGGAAGCCTCGTGCCCGAACATCCACGAGTGCTTCAGCCACGGCACGGCCACGTTCATGATCCTCGGCGAAGTCTGCACACGCCGCTGTTCGTTCTGCGACGTAGCGCACGGCCGGCCGAAGCCGCCGGACGCAGCCGAACCCGAGAACCTCGCGCGCACGATCGCCGACATGGGCCTGCGCTACGTCGTGATCACCTCGGTCGACCGCGACGATCTGCGCGACGGCGGCGCGGCGCATTTCGCGGCCTGCATCCGCCGCGTGCGCGAACTCAGCCCGACGACGAAGATCGAGATCCTCACCCCCGATTTCCGCGGCAAGGGCCGCATGGAACGGGCGCTGGAAGTGCTGGCGACCGACCCGCCGGACGTGTTCAACCACAACCTCGAGACGGTTCGCGGCCTGTACCCCAACGTCCGCCCCGGCGCCGACTACGACTGGTCGCTCACGCTGCTTGAACGCTTCAAGCGCCAGCATCCGAACGTGCCGACCAAGTCCGGGATCATGCTCGGCCTGGGCGAGACGCGCGAACAGGTCGAAGGCGCATTGAACGATCTGCGTGCCCATGCGGTCGACATGATTACCATCGGCCAGTACCTGCAGCCGACCCCGCACCACCACCCGGTGATCCGTTACTGGACGCCGGCCGAGTTCGGGGAGCTGGAGGAGCAGGGCATGGCGATGGGCTTCACCCACGTCGCCGCAGGTCCCATGGTCCGCTCGTCGTACCACGCCGACCGCATGGCGGCCGACGCGGGATTCGTGGCCGCGTAGCCCATCCGGCACAGGCCCGATTCAGCCAAAACGTGCATCCTGTAACGTCCTGAACGCAGCACCGTTTCCACGTCCGAACCCGATCGAGAATCCGCGATGCGCAAATTGCTGTTGTTGCCGCTGCTGTTGGTCGTCCCGCTGGTGATCGCGGCGCGTTCGCCGAATACCGCCACCGCGTACGAGAGCCAGGCCATCGCCGCGACGCGCGCGCCGGTCGCGCTTGCGAGCCGCGGCCCCGCGATGCAGTCGCACGCCAGCTCGGTCGCGCTCGCGCCGACCGACGACGAAGCGCACGCGGCCGACCTCGTCGCGGGCCTGCTCAGCGACAGCGGCTTGTATTACCGGCCGCAGCCGCTCGACGACGCGATGTCGGCGCAGATCTTCAAGCGCTACCTGGATACGCTCGATCCGGAGAAGATGTATTTCACGCAGGGTGACATCGACCGCTTCGCGCCGTACAAGACCACGCTCGACGACGCGATCAAGTCCGAGCAGCTGCAGCCGGCCTACGACATCTTCAAGGTCTATCTGCAGCGCGTCGGCGAGCGCCTGGCGTATGCGCAGTCGCAGCTCAAGCAGGACTTCGACTTCACCGCCAAGGAAAGCTGGGCCTACGACCGCAAGCATTCGCCGTGGGCGAAGGACAAGGCCGAGCTCGACGACCTGTGGCGCAAGTCGGTGAAGAACGACGTGCTGCGCCTGAAGCTCGCCGGCAAGAAGTCCGACGAGATCCGCAAGACCCTCGACAAGCGCTACGCGGGGATCGGCCGGCGCGCGCACCTGCTCGGCGGCGACGACGTGTTCCAGACCTTCCTGGACTCCTACGCGCTGAGCATGGATCCGCACACCAACTACATGAACCCGCGCTCGTACGAGAACTTCCGGATCTCGATGAGCCTGTCGCTGGAAGGCATCGGCGCGGTGCTGCAACAGCAGGACGAATACGTCGCGGTGCGCTCGATCGTGGCGGGCGGGCCGGCGGAGAAATCCGGCCGGATCAAGGTCGGCGACCGCATCGTGGGCGTCGGCCAGGGCGCGAGCGGGGCGTTCGAGGACGTGGTCGGCCAGCGCCTGGACGACGTGGTCGCGCAGATCCGCGGCGACGCCAACACCAAGGTGCGGCTGGAGGTGCTCGCCGGCGACGCGAGCATGGACGCCAAGCCGATCACGGTGACCATCGTGCGGCAGAAGATCCGGCTCGAGGACCAGGCCGCGAAATCGAAGATCATCGAGGTCGGCACCGGCGCGGGCAAGCACCGCATCGGCGTGATCGACCTGCCGAGCTTCTACGAGGATTTCGAAGGCCGCCGCGTCAACGATCCCAACTACGCCTCGGCCTCGCACGATGTCGCGAAGATCCTCGCGCAGTTCCGCAAGGACAAGGTGGATGGCGTGGTCGTGGACCTGCTCGACAACGGCGGTGGCTCGCTGGAGGAAGCGATTAACCTGACCGGCCTGTTCGTCGGCTCCGGGCCGGTCGTGCAGGTGCGCACGGCCGGCGGCCGGATCACCGTGCAGAGCGACGACGACGATCGCGCCGCTTGGAACGGGCCGCTCGCGGTACTGGTTAACCGCGGCTCCGCGTCGGCGTCGGAAATCTTCGCCGCGGCGATCCAGGACTATGGACGCGGCCTGATCCTCGGCGAGAACACCTTCGGCAAGGGCACCGTGCAGCAGCCCAAGGATCTCGACCACACTTACCATGCGGACGGTGGGCGCTACGGGATGCTCAAGCTCACCGTGCAACAGTTCTTCCGCGTCAACGGTGGCAGCACCCAGAACAAGGGCGTCGTGCCCGACGTCGCCTTTCCCACGAGCCTGGACGGCAAGGATTTCGGCGAGAGCACCTACGACAACGCGCTGCCCTACACGCAGATTCCCGCCGCGAGCTACCACGCGCTCAGCCGCTTCGCGAGCCTGGTTCCGCGCCTGGTCGCGTTGCACGACGCGCGCGCGAAGGCCGGCGGCGATCTCGAATACAGGTGGTGGCAGGAGGACTACGCGCAGTTCCGCGAGCGCGCCGACAAGAAAGTGCTCTCGCTCAACCTCGCCGAGCGCATGGCCGAGCGCGATCACGACGAGGCGCAGCGCAAGCAGCGCGAGGCCGATCGCAAGAAGTACGGCCTGGACAAGGACGACATCTCGCGCGCCGACGACGGCCTGGATGCCGACGAGCGCAACATCGCCGACGAGGCGCGGCGCGAGAAGGAAGCCAAGGACAGGATCAGCCCGCTCGCGCGCGAGGCCGCGGCGATCCTCGGCGATGCGATCGACCTGCTCGGCTCCGACACGCGGCTCGCGCAGCAGGTGCTACCGCCGCACGCGCACGGCGGCTGGACGGACTGAGGCAGCACCGCGTCACGGGCATGGCTGGCACGCGCGTCGCGCCATCCATGTCCTGCGCGGGGAAGCCGCAGCAGGATCGAACGTCCGCGCGGTCGAATACGCGGCGCGATGCGTTTACTTCCGGCGGCGGCGCGGCAACGGCGCGGTCGGCAGGCCCAGGCCCTGCTTGATAATGTCGAACACCAGCCGCGTCTCGTAGCGCTTGACTGTGCCCTCGTCCACGAACAGGCGCTCGGCGACTTCGCGATAGTGCGCGACGCTGCGCGCGACGAGGATCACCAGATAGTCCCATTGCCCGGCGACCGCGTAGCACTGCTGCACCTCGGGCGCGGCGCGCATCCGCGCGCGGAACGCCGAATGCTGGCGGAAGGTGTCGCGCTCCATCGTCACCCACACCGCGGCGAGCGTCGTCGCCGGCAGCAGGTTCGCGTCGAGCACCGCGACCTCGCGCATCAGGCCGGCTTTGCGGTAGCGCGCGATGCGCCGCTGCACCGCGCTCGCCGACAAGCCGACCGCGTCGCCGAGCGCGGTGAGGGTGAGCGCGGCGTCGCGCTGCAGCAGGTCGAGCAGGTGGTGGTCGAACTCGTCGAGGACGGGAGGAAGGGCCACGCAAAAATCTTGCGCAGGAACGGGGAAATTTTCAAGCCTGATCCGCCGGCGCAGGTCTATGCTGGCGGCGAGAAGGGAGGCAGGCCATGAGCAGCGTTTCGATCCCGATCCCGCGCAGCGGGGCTTCGCCCCTCGCGATCGCGCTCGCCCTCGCGTCGGTCTATGTGCTCTGGGGCTCGACCTACTTGGCGATCCGCGTCGCGCTGCCGGGCTATCCGCCGTTCCTGCTCGGCGCGGTGCGCATGGCGATCGCCGGCGCGCTGATGTACGCGACGCTGCGCCTGCGCGGCGCGCGGCCGCCGACGCGTGCGCAATGGCGCGCATTGTGGAAGCTGTCCATCTTCATGGTGCTGCTCTCAAACGGGCTGGTGAACCTGTCGGAGACCGAAGTCGGATCGGGCTTCGCCGCAGTCGCGGTCGCGGCGATGCCGCTGTTCGCCGGCGTGTTCGCAATGCTGCGCGGACGCCATCCCTCGAAACTCGAATGGCTGGGCCTGGTCGTCGGCTTCGCCGGCGTGATCTGGCTGCACATCGGCAGCGCGATGTCCGCGTCGATCCTCGGGCTGGTCTGCCTCACCGTCGCGCCGCTGGCCTGGGCCTGGGGCTCAATCTGGAGCCGCGACCTCGACCTGCCCGAGCCGTTCATGTCGGCGAGCGGACAGATGCTCACCGGCAGCGTGTGGATGCTCGGCGCGGCGATCGTCTCGGGCGAACGCATGCACGCGTTGCCGACGCTGGGCCAGACCGGCGCGATGCTCTATCTCGTCGCCGCCGGCTCCATCCTCGGCTTCACCGCGTACATCTGGCTGCTGCACCACGTGCGGCCGGCGCTCGCGACGAGCTACGCCTACGTCAATCCGCCGATCGCGGTCGTGCTCGGCGCGCTGCTGCTGCACGAGCGCTTCACCGCCCACGACCTCGTCGCGATGGCGGTGATCCTGCTCGGCGTGATCATCATCACGCGCGCGAAGGCGAAGAGTTGAAGCGAATGCGTCGCGATCGCTTCAGCCCGCGCGCAAGGCAGTCGTTACCGGCAGTCGCGCGGAGCGCCACGCGGGCAGCAGGCCGCCGATGAAGCCGATGACCATCGCGATGATCAAGCCCTTGGAAACAAGCTGCGGCGACACCTTGAACGCGAATACGACCTGGGTGAAGTTCTGGCCCAGCGTCGAGACCGTGGAGCCGTTGAACAGCACGTAGGCGATCGCCGCGCCGAGCACGCCGCCGACCAGCGCGAGCAGGATCGCCTCGGCCATCACCGAGACCACCACCGCGAGCGCGCCGAAGCCGAGCGCGCGCAGGGTCGCGATCTCGCGCGTGCGCGCGGCGACCGCCGCGTACATCGTGTTCAACGCGGCGAAGATCGCGCCCAGCGCCATGATGAAGGTGACCACGCCTGCGAGGATGCCGATCTGCTGGCGGAACGCCTTGGTCTGGCTGCTGAAGTATTCCTGTTCGCTCTGCGCATCCATGTTCAGGCGCGGATCGGCCTTGAGCGCATCCTGCAGCGTCTTGAGCCCGCCCGCGCCGTCGAGCCCGACCAATAGCGAGCTGTAGCCGCCGCGGCCGAAGGTCGTCTGCACGGTTTCCGCATCTGCGAGCAGTTCGCTGTCGTGCGAATCGCCGGACTCGAACACGCCGACCACGGTCCAGTCCGCGGCGCGCATGCGCACGGTCTGGCCCAGCGCGGCGCCCTGGAACTGCTTGGTCACGCCGCGACCGACGATCAGCTCGCGCAGGCCGGGCTGGAACTTGCGTCCCTCGACGATCTTCAGTTGCGGGCGCAGCGCGAAGCCGGCGTTCTCGATGCCGCGCACGGTGATGTTCGCTCCACTCTTCGCGTCGCCCTTGCGTACGAGTTCGGCGATCACCATCACCTCGGCCGATGCCAGCGGCTGGCCATCCGCGCCGGTGCGGATGCCCGGCGCGTGCTTGATCAGCACCGCCGAGTCGCGGCCGATCCCGGAATTGAGCTCGCTGTCGGAACCGCCGCGCATCACGATTGCATTGTCTGTGCGGCCGGTCGACTTGAGCGTCTCCTCGAAGCCGCCGACCATCGCCAGCAGCGCGGTGAACACCGCGACCACGCCGGCAAGGCCGATGACGATCACGAGCGAAGCGGCCCAGCGCTGCGGGATGCTCTTGAGGTTGATGCCGGTGATGGCAATGGCTTGGGAAATCATCTCGTTCTCCGGATATCAGCGACCAGCCAATGCATCGACGATCTTCAGGCGGCGTGCGCGCAGCGCGGGCAGCAGTCCGACAGCGAGGCTCATCAGTACGATCGCGCCCAAGCCGTAGAGCCACACTCGCCAATCGACATTGAGCTGGAACTGCCCGCCGGTCGCCTTTTCGATGCCCGCGCCGAACAGGGTGGCGATGGACAAGCCGATCACGCCGCCGATCGTGCACAGCGCGACCGCTTCGGCGAGCACGAACCCGAGCACGCTGCCGTCGGAAAAACCCAGCGTCTTGAGTACCGCGAGCTCGGGCACGCGTTCGCGCACGCTCTGCGCCATCGTGTTGCCGACCACCAGCAGCAGGGTGAAGAACACCGCAAGCAGGATCCAGCGCACGATCAGGCCGATGTCGCCGACCTGCTTGACGAAGCTGATGTTGAAGTCCTTTTCGGTCATCGTCTTGGTTTCGTCGGGCGAGTTCTCGAACATCGCGTCGACGGTCTTGCTGATCTTCTCGGCCTGGTCCGGGTCGGCGAGCTTGAGGATGTAGAAGTTGGTGACGCCGCGCTGGAACTGGTTGGCCTCGTCGAAATAGTCGTGGTTGATGTAGACGTTGAACGCGCGCTTCTTCCAGTTCTCGTCCTTGCCGTCGAAGATGCCGACCAGGTCGAAGGCCCAGGCCTTGCTGCCGTTCTTCTGCGGATAAATGTTCGAGGAGATCGGAATTTTCTGCCCGATCTTCCAGTGGTATTTCTCGGCGGTCATTTTGCCCACGATCATGCCGGTGCGGGTGTTTTCGAACGCCTTCCACTGATCCTCGGGCATCACCCACTCGGGGTAGGCATCGTGGTGGCGCGCCGGGTCGACCGCGAACATGAACAGCGGCGTGTTCTCCTGCCAGATGCCGCCGAACCACTGCGAATACGCAACGCGGGTGACGCCGGGCACGGATTCGAGCTTGGGCACCATCGACAACGGCAGCGGCGAGGTGAAGGACACGCGCGCCTGCGTCATCAGCCGGGTCGCGCCGAGGAAGTTCGGTCCCGCGCTGAAGATGCTGTTGAAAGATTGCAGCAGGCCGAACAGCAGGAAGGCGGTGATCACCGACAGCAGGGTCAGCGAGGTGCGCGTCTTCTTGCGGAACAGGTTGGCGATTACGAGGCCGGTTTTGGTCATGGCGGGAATCTCCGTGCGGCGCGTGACGGCGCGTCAGTGCGTCGCTTTCTCGGCGAGCTGGCCCTTGTCCAGGTGCAGCGTGTGCGTCGCGAACTCGGCCGCACGCGGATCGTGCGTGACCATCACGATGGTCTTGCCGTGCTCGCGGTTGAGCGTCTGCAGCAGGGTCAGGATCTCGTCGGCGGTCTTGCGGTCGAGGTCGCCGGTCGGCTCGTCGCAGACCAGCAGGGTCGGGTCGGAGACGATCGCGCGCGCGATCGCCACGCGCTGCTCCTGGCCGCCGGAGAGTTCCTTGGGCTTGTGCCGCGCGCGGTCGGCGAGACCGACCAGTTGCAGCGCGATCGCGGTGTTGCGCTTGCGCTGCGCGACGGAGAGATTGGTCAGCAGCAGCGGCAGCTCGACGTTGCCTTCGGCGGTGAGCACCGGCATGAGGTTGTAGAACTGGAACACGAAGCCGACGTTCGCCGCGCGCCATTTCGCGAGCTTGCCGCTCGCGTAGCGGTCGATGCGCTCGCCGCCGATGCTGATCTCGCCCGTGGTCGGCGAATCCAGCCCGCCGATCAGGTTCAGCAGGGTCGTCTTGCCCGAACCAGACGGTCCCATTAGCGCGACGAAATCGCCCTGGTCGATGTCGAGATCGATGCCGTGCAGCACCTCGATCTTCTCGGGTCCACGCTGGTAGGTCTTGGACAAGTTGCGCAGGGAAACCAGGGTGCTCATCGTCACGATCCTTTCGATGATGTGTCGGTAAGGGTTACTTGTTGTCGGCGTCGGTCGCGATCTTGACCTTCGCGCCGTCGGCGAGCGCCGTCGGCGGATCGGTCACGACGTTGTCGCCCGCGCTCAGGCCCGACAGCACCTGGCGGTCGTCGCCGATCGTGCGGCCAATCTTGAGTTCGCGTTGTGCGACCTTGTTCTTGTCGCCGATCACGAATGCGACCGACTTGCCGCCGCGTTGCGCGATCGCGGTCGCGGGCACGCGTACGCCTTCTTCCTTCGGCGCAGAGACGGCCGCAGGTCCGGATTCCAGGAAGCTCACGCGCACGCCCATGTCGGGCACGATGCGCGGGTCCTTCTGCTTGAGCGCGATGCGCACCTTCACCGTCGCCTTGGCGCGGTCGGCGGTCGGGATGATCGCGATGACCTCGGCCGGGATCTTCCAGTCCGGATAGGCGTTGAGCACGGCTTCGACCGGCATCTTCGGCTGCACGCGGCCGATGTAAGCCTCGTTGACGTCGACCTCGATCTCCAGCGAATCCATGTCCACGATCGTGCCGATGCCGGTGCGGGTGAAACCGCCGCCAGCGGACAGCGGCGAGACGATCTCGCCGGCCTGCGCGGCCTTGGCGATCACCACGCCGGCGAACGGCGCGCGCACGACGGTGTTGTCGACGCCGTTCGCGGCGAGCCGGTCGTTCTCGGCGGCGACCTTCTCGTTGTGTTCGGCGGCCGCGAGTTGCGCGCGCAGGCTGTCGCGCTGCGAAACGGCCTGGTCGAGCTGCGAGCGCGAGACGAGCTGGCGCTTGGAAAGTTCGGCGAGGCGCGCCGCGTCGGTTTCGGCCCACTTGATCTGCGCGCGCAGGCTTTCGGACTGGCTGCGCGCCGCGGCGAGCTGGGCCTGCGTGAGCGCGCGCTGCGCGTCGGCATCGACCGGGTCGAGCGTGGCCATCACGTAGCCCGCATCGACGTGCTGGCCTTCCTCGATGAACACCTGCTTGACCTTGCCGGTGATCTTGGACGAGACCGTCGCCATGCGGTGCGCGGTCACGTAACCGGTCGCGTCGAGCACGGAGGCATTGCCGCCCGCGCCACCGATCGCGACCGCGGTCGTGGTGTGCACCTCGATCGCGGGTTCGCCCGCGAACAGCCGCATCGCGCCGTAGACGACCCCGGCCAGCACGACGAGCGCGGCGAGCGCGATCCACAGCCAGCGCCATGAGCGCGGCGGCGGCGCGGCATTGCGCTCGATGCGCAGTTCCTTGAGCAGTTCCTGGGACGAATTCATCGGCAAGGTCATGGATCGGGGCCTGAATGCGCAAGCATAGCCGGAGCCGGCGGCATCGCGCGATGCGCGGCGACGAGGGCACGACGGATTGTGGGAGGATTGTTGACGATGCCGTTGCGCGAACCTAGTGACGATCGTCACCTGATCCGTTGAGCATCGTCATGCCCGCGCTTTATCGATAGCGCGATTTCAGCAGCGTGTAGGCGGCGCGCAGGCCCTGCGCCTCGCCGCCCGCGGGATGGCCGACGCGATCGGAATCGTTCCAGGCGTACTGATCCAGGTGCGCCCACGGCAGCGACTCGGGCACGAAGCGCTGCAGATACACCGCCGCGATGATCGCGCCGGCCATGCGCGACGCGCCGGAATTGGCGGTGTCGGCGACGCCGCTCTTGAGGTAGTTCGCGTAGGGTTTCCACAGCGGCATCCGCCAGATCGGATCGCGCGCGGACTGTGCGGCATCCAGGTACCCGGCGGCGAGTTTCTCGTCGTTGCAGAACAGCGCGGGAATCTCCGGGCCGAGTGCGACGCGCGCCGCGCCGGTCAGCGTGGCGAAATCCAGCAGCAGGTCGGGCTTGAGTTCGGCCGCATAGGCGAGCGCATCGCAGAGCACCAGCCGCCCCTCGGCATCGGTGTTATCCACCTCGACGGTGATGCCGGCGCGCGTGCGGATCACTTCGCCTGGGCGGAAGGCGTTGGCGCCGATCGCGTTTTCGACGGCGGGGATCAGCACCGTCATCCGCAACGGCAGCTTCATCGCCATCACCAGCTGCGCCAGACCCAGCGCATGCGCGCCGCCGCCCATGTCCTTTTTCATGTTGCGCATGAAGTCGCCGGTCTTGATGTTCAGGCCGCCGGTGTCGAAGCACACGCCCTTGCCCGCGACGACGACGTGCGGATGCTTCGCATCGCCCCATTGCAACGTGATCAGCCGCGGCGCGCGCACCGCCGCGCGGCCGACCGCGTGGATCGTCGGGAAATTCTCGGCGAGCAGTTCGTCGCCGAGAATCGTGCGCACTTCGCCGCCGTAGGCCTTCGCGAGCCGCAGCGCGACCGCTTCGAGTTCGTCCGGCCCCATGTCCGCGGTTGGCGTATTCACCAGATCGCGCACCAGCGTGCTCGCCTTGAGCAGGGCGAAGCCTTCGGTGCTGGTCGCGGCCGCATCCTCGAGCAGCAGTCGCGCGGGCGCGCGCGTCGCCTTGCGATAACGCTCGAAGCGGTACGCGCCCAGGCCCCAGCCGAGGATCGCGTTGCCCAATTCGATGCGCAGGCCTTCATTCGCCACGCCGAGCTTGCTCAGCGCGTACACGCCGGGCGGCAGCCCGAACGGGCAGGCCGCGAGCGCGAACGGATCGTCCACGTCCGCCACCCCGACCAGCGCCGCATGCGGCGTGCCGTCTGCGTTCGGTACGAGCAGCACGGTGTTCGGATCGGCGACGAATTCCTGCATCGCGACCCAGCGGCGCACGCCCTCGGGCTGCTTCGCGAGGTACGCGGGCAGGGTGGCGGCATCGAGCGCGATCACCGGGATCGCGCGGGAAACGTCCTCGATCGAGGTGCTGGCGAAACAGGGGGGCAGGCTCATGCGGCGGTCCTTGCATTGGGCGGGTGCGGCGCGTCCTCGTCGGAAACGGCGCCGGAATTTGGCAAGCACGAATCGAGCCAATCGGCGAGCGCGCCGAGCTGCTCGACGCGCAGGTCGGGTTCGACCTCGGGATGCGACCAACGTTCGTCGCGGCGGTTGATCCAGCAGGTACGCAGGCCGGCGCGCGCTGCGCCGACGACGTCGAGCTCGGGATCGTCGCCCACGTGCAGCACCTCGGCGGGCGCATAGCCGAGCCGCTCGCAGGCCGCGTGGAAGATGCTCGCCGCGGGCTTGGCGCGTCCGTGCTCGCGCGCGGCGAGCTGGAAGACGAAGCGGTGCATCAGTCCGATCCGCTGCAGGTCCGCGTTGCCGTTGCTGATCGCGGCCAACGGGACCCTCGCAGCGAGCCGCGCGAGCGCGTGCAGGGTGTCGTCGTAATGCTCGACGTCGTTGCGCGCGGCAAAGTAGGCCTCGAACGCCTGCGGCACGAGCGCGATGTCGTCGCCGCCGTCGCGCAGCATGTGCTCGAGCGTGATCAGGCGCTGGCGGGTGAAATCGTGCGCGAGTTCCGGATGCGCCGCATCCACGTCATCGCGCAACCTGCGCCGCGCTTCCAGCGGCCAACGCGCGGCGGTGCGCGGCGCGTGCGCACGCATCCAGGCTTCGAGCGCGGCCTCCGCGCGCTCGATCGCCGGCGCGATCGGCCAGAGCGTGTCGTCGAGGTCGAGAGTGATGGCGCGCGGGAACCACTGCATGCGCGTCAATTATAGCTATCGAGCAAGTTTCGCTGGCCGATCACGACGCGATCGGCGGCGTGTGCGATCTCGTCAAGATCGAGGGTGATGGTGCGCGGAAACCAGGGCATCCGCGCATTTTACCGCGCGGCTTGCTCCGCCGAATCGTGCGCGGTGTGTTTGTCCGTGGGCGGCGTTTCGCCCGCCGCGGCGATGCCCGCCGCGAACGCCGCGCCGACATTCGCGAACGCGCTGTCGAGCAGGGTGCGGAACAGTTTCTCGCCCAGCGGCGCGGCGAAGTTTCCCGAAGGCGCGACGAGACCGCTCACGAATCCGGCGACCAACCCTGCGCCGACGATGCGAGCCGGCGTCGCGGCGCGCTCGGTGTCGTCCTTGAACTGCTGCCACGCGTCGAGCACCTGCGCGCGTCGCTGCGCACATTCGCGCGTGGCGCGGGCGAGGGTGAGCTGGCGATAGCGCAGGCTCATGGCGTTTTGCTGGTTCCGTCGTTGAAGACCACATCCGGCTTCGTTGCGCTGCCAGTGTCGTCAAGCAGAGCGCGCAGATGTTCGCGCGAGGTGTCCAGGCCCGCGAGCTTGAATGCCTCGATCGCATACTTCAGCGCGATCGCGCCGACGACGAGGCCGACCGTCAGCGGCAGCGCGAGCGCGAGTCCCCAACCGAGCCCTGCTGCGTGCAGCAGCCACACGCAGAGCACGGTCAGCAATGCCCAGCAGGTGCCGAACACGATCGCGGCGAGCACCAGCAGCAGCAAAGCGCGCGCCAGTGCTTCGCGCGCGAGCGCGAGATCGGCGAGCACCAGCTCGCGCAGCGCCTTGAAGTGACCGCCCCAGGCGCCGGCGACGCCACGCGCGCCGTCAAAAACCGCGCGCGCGGATTCCGTCAGCGGCGGAGCAGGTTCGCCTTCGGCCACGGATCAGTTGCGGCGGGTGAGCTTGGCGATCAGGAAACCGGCAGCGAAGGCGACGCCGAAGCTCGCCCAGGGCCGACTGCGGATCAGATCCTCGGCCTGACCGAGCAGATCCTTGCTCTGATCCATTAGTTTCTCGAGCTTGTCGTCGAGCTCGGCTTTCGCTTCGCGCGCGGCGTCCACGCCGGAGTTCACCGCGTCGGCGACGCCGACGGTGATGTGGTCGCGCGCGAGCCCGAGGTGTTCGCTCGCGGAGCGCAGGTGGGATTTGCTGGCTTCGGATTCTGCGGGCATGGACATGGCGGACTCCTGCGGGGGACTGGTGGATACGCTACACCACGTTCACTGCAAGGTCAGCGTGCCGACCATCTGCCCGCGTACGAGGGTGAGCTGCAAACGCACGGGTTTGGCGGCGAGAGCGGCCTGCAGCGCGTCGAGACTGCCGACGTTGGTGCCGTTGACCTGCGCGATCAGGTCGCGGGCCTGCAGGTTGTTCGCGGACGCGCGGCTGCCGGTCGCGACCTGTTCGACGACCACGCCCGCCAAGCCTTTTTCCTTCAGGCTCTCGGGCAGGTCGGCGAGGGTCGCGCCTTGCAGGCGCGGGTCGAGCTTGCCGCCGGCGAGCTGGTCGGCCTGGACTTTCAGCGCGGCCGAGAGCGCAAACGGACGGCCCTCGCGCATCACCTGCACAAGGACGGGCTTGCCGACCGGCAGCAGGCCTTCCTGGTTGTGCAGGGCCTGGCTGTCGGCGATCGCCTGGCCGTTGATCGAGACGACCACGTCGCCGGGCTTGACTCCCGCGGCTTGCGCCGCCGAGCCTGCATACACCCGCGCGACCAGCGCGCCGTGGGTGGAGGACAGTTTCAGCGTCTTGGCGATACGCGCGTCGAGATCCTGCGCTTCCACGCCCAGCGAACCGCGCGCGACCTTGCCGGTGGCGAGCAACTGGCGCATCACATCGCTGGCGAGGTTGGACGGGATCGCGAAGCCGATGCCCACGCTCACGCCGGTCGGACTGTAGATCGCGCGGTTGATGCCCACCAGCTCGCCGCGGAGGCTCACCAGCGCGCCGCCGGAGTTGCCCGGGTTGATCGAGGCGTCGGTCTGGATCAGGTTCTGGTAGCCCAGGCCTTGCAGTCCGCTGCGGCCCAGCGCGGACACGATCCCCGAGGTCACCGTCTGCCCGAGCCCGAACGGATTGCCGACCGCGACGACGAAATCGCCGACCTGCAACTGACTCGAGTCGGCGATCTTCAGCGCGGTCAGCCGGTCCGCCTTGATCCGCACCAGCGCGATGTCGGTGTCCGGATCCGCGCCGACCGTGGTGCCTTCGATCGTGCGCCCGTCGGACAGGGTCACGGTGATCCCGTCGGCGGCTTCGACCACGTGGTTGTTGGTCAGCACCAGCCCGCGCTGCGCATCTACCACTACGCCCGAGCCCAGAGCCTGCTCAATCCGTTCCTGCGGCATGTCGGGAATGCCGAAGAATTGACGGAAGAACGGATCGTCCGCGAGCGGATTGCGCGTGCGCACGATGTGCTTGCTCTGGATGCTCACCACCGCCGGCGTCACCCCGCGCAGCATCGGCGCAAGCGAAGGCAGCGGCTGGCCATTGGCTTCGGGCGGCAGCGCGGCGCGCGCCGGAGGCACGGCAACATCGGCGACCGTCGAGGCTGCCGCAGGGAGAAAATCCGAAGCAGGCTGGCGCTGATCGATGCGGTGGGCCAGATAGCCGCCGGTCGCGGCGGCAAGCAACAGGACAAGGGCGGTGGGCAGGGCGCGCATGGATCGGCCAAGGGGGACGGGATCACATATATATAACTGCCGGCGTTGAATCGCGACTGTCTGGGCAGGCTGATGACGCCGCGCGAACCCGGAATCCTCGTCTTGCAGCCACGCGTCTTCAACGCAACCGCCAAGCTGAACAGGACAAGGGGCTTGTCGGCCGGACGGGCTTGGGAATACGATGCCCGTCACGTTTCCGTGAAAGCGGGGAAATCGCGTTCGCGATTTTTTCATGGATCGGTTCCCCGCGTTGCGGTAGCGACAAGGAATTCGACGCTCACTAAATCCGGACAAGGGGAAAAGTCATGAGGACTTCGCAGAAGCGTTTGCTCACGTTGGCTGTTGCGCTCGCAGTGGGCACGATGACTTCCGGAAACGTGTGGGCAGGCACGACCTGCGGCACCGGCACCGCTGTCCAGGCCGACGATACCGCCTGCGGTGTCGGCGCCTACGCAAACGGCCAGCTCGGCAACGGCTACGCGACGGCGACCGGTTCCTTCGCACACGCGCAGGGCTACCGGTCCACCGCGACCGGCACCTACACCTACGCGCTCGGCACCAACTCGGTGGCAACCGGCTATCGAAGCGGCGTGTTCGCCACCGCGACCAACGGCACCGCGACCGGAAGTTTCAGTTCCGCCAAGGGCGCCAACAGCACCGCGACCGGCTATTCGGCCTACACGCTGGGTGCGAACAGCACCGCGACCGGCAACAACAGCAGCGCGTTAGCTAACAACAGCACTGCAACCGGCAACAACAGCGTCGCCAGCGGTATTTACAGTACCGCGACCGGCGATGCGAGCACTGCGATCGGATACAAATCGACCGCGAGCGGAAGCCAAAGCTATGCTGGGGGTCCGGGCAGTACCGCCACCGGCGACCTGAGCAGTGCGACAGGCTCAAGCAGCACCGCAACAGGCTATAAGAGCAGCTCGGTAGGCTATCGCAGCACCGCGACCGGGTATTCGAGTCTCTCGACGGGCACGATCAGCACGGCGACCGGCTTCAATAGTTATGCCAGCGGCTTCGGCAGCGCCGCGACGGGCAGCAATAGCACCGCATCCGGCAAGTACAGCACGGCGACGGGCAGTTACAGCACCGCATCGGGCTATTACAGCACCGCCTCGGGTAACCGCAGCACGGCATCGGCGTTCAACAGCACCGCGTCGGGCAATTTCAGCACCGCATCGGGCAACAACAGCACCGCCACCGGCAACCACAGCACCGCCAGCGGCGCGAGCGCCGCAGCGACCGGTTCGTACTCGATCGCCAGCGGGATCGACAGCACGGCAACCGGCGACAACGCCCAGGCCACCGGGTACAAGAGCACGGCCACAGGCGTCGCCAGTTACGCTTCGGGTTCTTTTAGCACCGCGTCCGGTGCATTCAGCGTTGCCAGTGGCGCCAACAGCAGCGCGACCGGCAGCTACGCGAGCGCGAGCAACATCGATGCGACGGCGACCGGCAACCACAGCTACGCGTCGGGCGGGTTCAGCACGGCGACCGGCAACCACAGTTACGCCACCGGCCAGAACAGCACCGCGACCGGCAACTACAGCACGGCATCGGGTGTGGGCAGCAGCGCGACCGGCAACAACAGCGCCGCCTCGGGCAGCTACAGCACCGCGACCGGCAGCAACAGCATTGCATCGGGCAACTACAGCAGCGCGACCGGTTACAAGAGCACGGCCTCGAACACCAACGCGACCGCGACCGGCAATTCCAGCACCGCCTCGGGCGCGAACAGCACCGCGACCGGCAGCCTCAGCACTGCTTCGGGCAATTACAGCACCGCGACCGGCTACTACAGCAACGCGTCCGGCACGAAGAGCAGCGCAACGGGTTACAAGAGCACCGCCTCCAATATCAGCGCGACCGCCACGGGCAGCTACAGCGTTGCTTCAGGCGCTTACAGCAGCGCGACCGGTTACAAGAGCACCGCCTCGAACATCAATGCGACCGCGACGGGTTCGTACAGCACCGCCTCCGGCGGCAGCAGCACGGCGGCGGGCAACCACAGTTACGCCGCCGGCCAGAACAGCACCGCGACCGGCAACTACAGCACGGCATCGGGTGTGGGCAGCAGCGCGACCGGCAACAACAGCGCCGCCTCGGGCAGCTACAGCACCGCGACCGGCAGCAACAGCATTGCATCGGGCAACTACAGCAGCGCGACCGGTTACAAGAGCACGGCCTCGAACACCAACGCGACCGCGACCGGCAATTCCAGCACCGCCTCGGGCGCGAACAGCACCGCGACCGGCAGCCTCAGCACTGCTTCGGGCAATTACAGCACCGCGACCGGCTACTACAGCAACGCGTCCGGCGCGAAGAGCAGCGCGACCGGCTACAAGAGCACCGCCTCGAACACCAGCGCGACGGCCACGGGTAGCTACAGCGTTGCTTCCGGCTCGTACAGCAGCGCGACCGGCTACAAGAGCACGGCTTCGAACACCAACGCGACCGCGACGGGTTCGTACAGCACCGCCTCGGGCGGCAACAGCACGGCGACGGGCTACTACAGCCTGGCGTCGGGCCAGAACAGCACGGCGACGGGCAACTACAGCACCGCCACGGGTCCGAACAGCACCGCCACCGGCAGCGGCAGCTTCGCCAGCGGCGGCAACAGCACCGCGACCGGCAATTCCAGCGTCGCATCGGGCGCGAACAGCACCGCGACCGGCAATTACAGCACTGCGTCGGGCGCGAACAGCGCCGCGACCGGCAACTACAGCACCGCCTCGGGCGCGAACAGCACCGCGGCGGGTTCCAAGAGCACGGCCTCGGGCAACTACAGCACCGCGACCGGTTACTACAGCAACGCGTCCGGCGCGAAGAGCAGCGCGACCGGCTACAAGAGCGCCGCCTCGGGCACCAGCGCGACCGCATCGGGCGCGAACAGCGCCGCAAGTGGCGACTACAGCACCGCGACCGGGAACTTCAGCTCCGCAGCCGGGTACAAGAGCACCGCGAGCGGCAACTTCGCGAATGCCTCCGGTGGTTACAGCGTGGCCACCGGCAATTACAGCACCGCTTCGGGCTTCAGTAGCACCGCGACAGGCGACCATGCGATCGCGTCGGGCACCAGCAGCACGGCAACCGGCGAATACAGTTACGCGAAGGGCACCAACAGCACCGCGACCGGCTACAAGAGCCATGCCTACGGCACCGGCGCCACTGCGACCGGCGCATACAGCTATGCCGGCAACGGCTGCAGCACCGCCACCGGCAGCTACAGCAACGCCTCGGGCCAGTGCAGTACCGCGACCGGCAACCACAGCAACGCGACGGGCAGCTACAGCGTCGCGACCGGCCACTACAGCTACGCCACCGGCACGAACAGCACCGCGACGGGCAACTTCGCGCACGCGACCAATACCGGCGCGACGGCGTCCGGCTACAAGTCGTACGCGACTGGCTATCACAGCACCGCGTCGGGCGCCAACAGCCTGGCCAGCGGCGACAACAGCACCGCGACCGGCAACGGCAGCCGGTCCACCGGCATCTATAGCACCGCGACCGGCAATGCCGCCTACGCAGCAGGCGCGCGCAGCACGGCGAGCGGCAACAACGCCTACGCCGGCGGCGCGAACAGCACCGCGAGCGGCAACTACAGCACGGCTTCGGGTGCGAACAGCACCGCGTCGGGCAACCACAGCACGGCGTCCGGCAGCGACAGCACCGCGAGCGGCAACTACAGCACGGCTTCGGGCGCGAACAGCACGGCGAGCGGCAACAACAGCACGGCATTCGGTGCGAACAGCACCGCGACCGGCAACAACAGCACCGCGTTCGGCAATTACAGCACGGCGTCCGGCAACTACAGCAACGCCTTCGGCAACAACAGCACGGCGACGGGCAACCACAGCAACGCGTTCGGCAGCTACAGCACCGCGACCGGCAACTACAGCACGGCGTTCGGCCAGAACAGCACCGCGACCGGCGACCACAGCAGCGCGTTCGGCGGCAACAGCACCGCGTCGGGCTATTTCAGCCAGGCGATCGGCGCCAACAGCACCGCGACCGGCGATCACAGCCTGGCGGTAGGCGGCAACAGCACCGCGTCGGGCTATTACAGCCAGGCGATCGGCACGAACA
>CAYUXZ010000012.1:0-59585 GCA_964449135.1 uncultured Gammaproteobacteria bacterium | reverse complement strand
TTACCGAAGCAAATCTGTATCCTGACTACCTGTCTGTGGAATCAGGGTCAGTCCAGTACGTCCCCTTTTTCCCGTCTGAACTTCAAAAGCGGGTTGGAAAAGAACGTCGTCGATTCAACCGGCGACTTGCCGCGGCTGCATTGACCAAAAAAATCGTGGTACGTCCCCGATTATTCCCAATTTCAACGTCTCTTGAGAGGGAAATAGTCGTTTCCAGTTTCCATTACCACTTTTCGCACACTAACGAACAAATGTGTTCCCGGATCTTCAAAATTGCCACACGCATTAGTCGACTCGAGTCTGTTTATCGTCACCTCAGTGATATGAGAGCCACGCAGATCAATTTTCTCTGCGGAGAAATTGTACCGTGCTAGAAATTGCTCTTGGCTGAGATCTTCTACATCGAGAGACTTTAACGGAACGGTTTTACCACACACCTCTATGTGATTCTTAGTCAGTGTGATCTTCAAATTTTTTATCTTGTCTTCTTGACCAGCATCCAGACCAATAGGCTGTCGTACATCGTAGGGGATGCCAACCGCCCACTTTCCAATTAGACCAGGCGGAACTTTTTCCTGCTTCGCCGTAGCGGCGAGCATCATTGTGATAAATAAAATTAGGGTACGCATTTCATGCTCTCAATGACTGCTATCGTAGGTTCCGTTCGCGTAGGCGTCATACTCGCTTCGCCGTCTAGCCATTAGGCTCGGGACTTCTATCAATTTGCCGCGTTTATGTGCATGACCATATGCAGTGAAGTTTTCTTGCGTAACCGGGGTTCCTGAGGCCACGTTCTTGAACAGCGTCGATCCCGTATAACTACGCACATTGAATGCAAAATCCACAAGCCCGTCATGTTCCTGCTGGTGCATCGGCGTTCTAAGTGTGTTTACTGCTTTATCAAATTTCGTGACATCAGTTTTAAGAAGAGCATCACCTTCTTCCTTTGTAATGCCATTCTTGAAGTCTTCGCACTTGCCACAATTATGGCCCCATCCAATCGTTAGGTTGCCGTATCCATCGTCTTTGGGTAACCATTTGTTGAGTTTCTTATCGTACGTCCCATTCCATCCCTCCCAGCCTTTGATGAGCTCTAATCCGGCCGGGCTCGTAGTCATAGCGAATTGGTTCTCAAGCTCGCCAAGCTGAAGTTGTTCAGCGGGTGGAGCTGACCCAAGCGGATACGTTGTCGCAGTGTCATTACCTGCAGTCCATAACGTTGAATCATCAGTGGCCTGTCGGTCCGCTTGGGATGCCTTTGTCTCCCCCATGTCCCGGTACTTGGGCGCGTATTGCGATGGAATCTGGTTTCGATTCCCCTCACCCGTCCCCTGCCCCTCCGCGCCATTGATATTGCTCTTCACCCACGGATCGGACATGCCCGCGATTCGCGAGCCCGTTCCTTGGTCGTGCTTGTGTTCATCGGAGCCATCCGATAGCGGCGTAGGCGTCATGCACGGCTGACTATCGCCCTCGTGGCCGCACGTTGCGCCGGAGTCTGTCGGCTGTGCCACATACCCCGTCGGGTCCGTCCCCGCCAGCGGGTTGTTGAGGATGTAGCTGTACGGATTCAGCGACTGCGAGTTCAGCGGGAACTGGATAAACGGATCCACGCCGAGGAACCTGCCGAGCTGATAGTCGTACACGCGTCCGTTCATATGGATCAGCTGCACCGAGTTCAGGTGCTCGTGCTCGGTGAAGCCGCGCGCGGTGATCGCGGTGCTCTGCAATTGCGCCGGCGACAGATCGGCCCAGGTGCCGCTGCGCGGCTTGCCGAACGCGTCGCTGCCGCGCGTCTCTACCAGGGTGCCGGTACTGTCGGCAATGCTGTCCACGCTGCCGAGGCGATCGGTCAGCAGGTAGTTCACCGTGCGCGTGCCGCCGTTGTTGCTGATCTCCGCCTCGGTGCCGACATACACCTTGCTGCTGCCCTGGCTGATCCAGTCCTCGTAGCCGCCGTCGAGGTAGACCTTGGTGCCATCGCTGCCCCACTCGCGGGTGCGCTGGTTGTCCGGGCCGTAGGCGAGATTGATCGTGTAGCTGCCGCGGGTGGTCTGGAAGGCCAGGTTGTCGTGGTCGTACTTGACCGCAAGGCCGGCGCTGTCGGAGGTCAGATTGCCATCGGCGTCGTAGCAGTAGCTGCGACTGCCGCCGCTCGCGATCGCCACCGACTTGACCGCATTGGCGCCACCGCCGCAGCTGCCGCCGGTGTACGTGTACGCGTTGGCCGCGGTAGTGCTGAAGTCGGATTTGCTGGTGAAGTTGCCGGCCGCGTCGTAGGCGTAACTGATGCTCGCGTTGACCGCGCCCGTACGCGTGGCCTGGGTCATCCGCTGCAGGGTGTCGTAGGCATAGTTCTCGACCGTCGCGCCGGAGTTCAGGCTCTGCTGCCGAAGGTTGCCGAACACGTCGGTCTGGTAGTCCAGCCGGCGCACCGCCGCGCCCGACTTGTTGTAGCTGATCGACAGCAACTCGCTGGTCGGGATGCGGTAGCTGCGCGTCTCGGCCAGGATGCCGCCGCCGAGTAGTGCGTTGGTCGGGTTGCCGGCCAGATCCACCGCGGTGACTTCGCGATACACCGAGTTGTCGGCCGGGTTGAAGCTGCGGATCGGAATGCCGTACTTGGAGTAGTACGTCGCCACCGCCTCGCCGTTCGGGTAGCCGAGGGATTTGGGGCGGCCGTAGTAGCTGTCGTAGGCGATCGTCTGCGTGTAGGCCTTGGTGCTGCCGGTCGCGATCTGCTGGGTGGTGTCGGTCTGCACCGGCCGCGCGAGGGTGTCATACGTGAACACCTGCTTGCGCTCGATCGCGCCGTTGACCAGGCGCTGGCTGGTCGCCGGCGCGCCCACCGCGTACAGCGGGTCGTAGCTCCAGCTGTCGGCGATCGCATCGGCGACACCGTCGCCGGTCACGTCGATGCTCGCGTTGCGCGTGAGCGGACGGCCGAGCTTGTCGTAGCTGCTGCTGGTGACGACGTTGCGCGCGTCGGTCTGGGTCAGCACTTCGCCGAGCGCGTCGTAGGTCCCGTGTTTTTGTCCCGCGCTTTCTTTGTTTTCTCTTACGTTTGGCTATCTAACGAGAGGCAATCGTGATTTTTTCATGCACCGCGCGTCGCAATATAGATACGTCTCTTCCGAACCATTATCAAAAAGCACTCCTGCGCCAGACAGGTTTAGTTTCAGTTGCAGAGTTCGTCCATGAGACAGGAGTGCAATACCTCGCTTGCAGGGGTAGTGCTCCAAATTTAACCACGCATTTTTTTCTATCTTTGCGGAATGTTTCAAGTACAAGCCAATATTTCTATCCGTAACCTGAAAGGGAATACGCTTACACAATGAGTACTCCGGAGAATCGACACTACTCGTGTCTGAAACCGAGATCACTTTCAAGCTCTCAGCAGCATAGACCTGACTCAATGCGAGTGAAACGCAGAGGGCCACAACCAAGAAAGTGTTGGAAAAATTCATAATCAATACCCCAATCCTGACCCTTCATTGCCTGCCTTGTAAGACACTTGAGAATGCGTATACACATCGCTGTTAGTCAGACTGTATCTTGTTTGCAGGGCTCCTACCAAAGACTGCACTGAATTCAATTGGGCGCTAGTTGCAGGCGCATAACTGTCGATTTTCGCATTATATGCACCCACTACTTCGATTCCGATTGAATCCTGATTCATGGGATATCGATTCGGATATGTCTTTGACATCTCGTGCCGATAGATCTTCTTCGGTGCAAACCCCATCCTTCTGATGGTCGTTGCCTCTGCGGCAGAGCAAGTCGACTGATCAAAGCACTTTGACTTAATTTTGCCGATGTGCGCTGTGTATTTGTCTAAATGTGCTGTTTGAACAATATTTCCATTCTCATCAATCACAAAATGCGTGCCGAGATGGTCGGTTTTCCATTGGTTGATCGCTGAATCAATCGTGGAACCACCAGTTCTATGGAGGATTATTCCATGAACGTCTTTCAAATCACCTTTTTCGCTCGACTTAAGAATATTTTGTGTGATGGATAGCTCGTCGAGTTCATCGCCATTATTTCCACCGCTATTTTTTCCTTGTGTATAGCTTGGGGTCGTTGGATTTGCTTCTCCCATGCGCTGGAATTTTCGCTCATCAAGCTGAGGAAAAATTTGAGCTGTTTGATCGTCAGGCTTTGCGGACGGCTGCGCATTCGGCTTGGCCCCTTGACCCTGCTGACCCCCATTGCTGTTCTTCCCGTCGCCACTCAAATTTAGCGGACGGTTGTAGCTCGGATCGAGGGCTTGTCCTATGCTGCACACGATTAAGGTGTCGCAGACCCCCAAGTATCCAGTCGGATCTTTCCCCGCCAGCGGATTGTTGAGGATGTAGCTGTACGGGTTCATCGACTGGCTGTTGAGCGGGAACTGGATGAACGGGTCCACGCTCAGGAACCTGCCGAGCTGATAGTCGTACACGCGTCCGTTCATATGGATCAGCTGCACCGAGTTCAGGTGCTCGTGCTCGGTGAAGCCGCGCGCGGTGATCGCGGTGCTCTGCAATTGCGCCGGCGACAGATCGGCCCAGGTGCCGCTGCGCGGCTTGCCGAACGCGTCGCTGCCGCGCGTCTCTACCAGGGTGCCGGTACTGTCGGCAATGCTGTCCACGCTGCCGAGGCGATCGGTCAGCAGGTAGTTCACCGTGCGCGTGCCGCCGTTGTTGCTGATCTCCGCCTCGGTGCCGACATACACCTTGCTGCTGCCCTGGCTGATCCAGTCCTCGTAGCCGCCGTCGAGGTAGACCTTGGTGCCATCGCTGCCCCACTCGCGGGTGCGCTGGTTGTCCGGGCCGTAGGCGAGATTGATCGTGTAGCTGCCGCGGGTGGTCTGGAAGGCCAGGTTGTCGTGGTCGTACTTGACCGCAAGGCCGGCGCTGTCGGAGGTCAGATTGCCATCGGCGTCGTAGCAGTAGCTGCGACTGCCGCCGCTCGCGATCGCCACCGACTTGACCGCATTGGCGCCACCGCCGCAGCTGCCGCCGGTGTACGTGTACGCGTTGGCCGCGGTAGTGCTGAAGTCGGATTTGCTGGTGAAGTTGCCGGCCGCGTCGTAGGCGTAACTGATGCTCGCGTTGACCGCGCCCGTACGCGTGGCCTGGGTCATCCGCTGCAGGGTGTCGTAGGCATAGTTCTCGACCGTCGCGCCGGAGTTCAGGCTCTGCTGCCGAAGGTTGCCGAACACGTCGGTCTGGTAGTCCAGCCGGCGCACCGCCGCGCCCGACTTGTTGTAGCTGATCGACAGCAACTCGCTGGTCGGGATGCGGTAGCTGCGCGTCTCGGCCAGGATGCCGCCGCCGAGTAGTGCGTTGGTCGGGTTGCCGGCCAGATCCACCGCGGTGACTTCGCGATACACCGAGTTGTCGGCCGGGTTGAAGCTGCGGATCGGAATGCCGTACTTGGAGTAGTACGTCGCCACCGCCTCGCCGTTCGGGTAGCCGAGGGATTTGGGGCGGCCGTAGTAGCTGTCGTAGGCGATCGTCTGCGTGTAGGCCTTGGTGCTGCCGGTCGCGATCTGCTGGGTGGTGTCGGTCTGCACCGGCCGCGCGAGGGTGTCATACGTGAACACCTGCTTGCGCTCGATCGCGCCGTTGACCAGGCGCTGGCTGGTCGCCGGCGCGCCCACCGCGTACAGCGGGTCGTAGCTCCAGCTGTCGGCGATCGCATCGGCGACACCGTCGCCGGTCACGTCGATGCTCGCGTTGCGCGTGAGCGGACGGCCGAGCTTGTCGTAGCTGCTGCTGGTGACGACGTTGCGCGCGTCGGTCTGGGTCAGCACTTCGCCGAGCGCGTCGTAGGTCCAGCTCCACGTGCCCTGGTTCGGATCGCTCACGCTGCTGCGCTGGCCGAGCGCGTTGTACACCGCATTGGTCACGCTGCCCTTGGCATCCATCAGCGCGAGCGTGTTGCCGGTGGCGTCGGTCCAGTACTGGGTGCGGCCGTTCTGCGCATCCAGCGTCTCCATGTACTTGCCCATGCTGTCGGTGGTGCGCGTCATGTTCAGGCAGTTCGCGGTGCCGACATCCGCGGTGCCGCAGACCTGGATCGCGGTCTGCAGACCGCTGAACGTGTAGGTGGTCTTCAGATCGCCACGGCCGTCGTCGGCGCCCTTCGGCACGATCTTCTGAGTGATGCGGCCGAGCGCGTCGTACTGGAACGTGGTCCAGAACAGGTGCTGCGCCGTGCCGTCGTACGGATTGGACTGCGCGGAGACCCAACCCTGCGCGTTGTACTGGGTCAGTACCAAAGGCAGCGTGTTGTCCCACGCCCACTGCGCGCTGAGCAGGGTGCGGCCGAGCAGGTCGTAGGCGACGATCTTGGTAGGCGTGCCGTCCTGCACGTCGGTGGTCTTGAACAAGGCCTGCGGTCCGGGCAGGCAGGTGTTGGCGCACCAGCTTCGCGCGAACAACTTGTCGGGCAGTCGTTGCACGGAGTCGCTGGTGCCATGGAACTGGGTCTTGATGAGCTGGCCGAACGCGTCGTAGGTCATCAACGTGCGCAGGCCGTTGGCATCGACCGCGAGCGTGGGCTGACCATCGCGCGGACTGACCGTGGTCTGGGTCTGCTGGCCGAGCGGATTGGTCGTGCTGCTCGGGAAGTAGCCGTCGGCGCTGTAGCCGATCGAGCTGCTACGCGCGCCGTTGGGATCGCCGCTGGCGGTGACCGTCACCGTGCCCGGCAATCCGTAGCTGGGCGTCGGATAGCCGTACGCGGTCGCCTTCTGCTGGTTGGCGACGCCCGACTGCACGGTCTGCGACTGCAAGGTGCGGTCCGCATTCCACACGAAGTTCGTAGTTACTGTTTGTGCGGGATTGGATGCGCCGGCCGGCAGCGGGTGGTTGGTCGTGTTGTAGGTGATCGCGCTCGTCGTGGTCGTGCTGTTGATCTGGTCGAGCCACCACGTACTGGTGTTCGCCGTGTAGGTCGAGCGCGTGCGCAGGCATTGCAGCGCGACGAATGCGCGCAGGCCGGCCGTACCCGTGCCGCTGTCGGAAGCGAGCACTGTGTGCGCGGTGAGGTTGCCGTAGGCATCAAAACCGGATGCGGTAGCGAAACTGCCCGCGCAGGTCGAGTCGTCGGCGTTCACTTCCTGGGTATAGCCGATCTGCGCCGGTGTGCCGGTCGCCTGCAGCGCGACACCGCTGTCGTAGGTCCAGGTGTCCTTCTCGTCGAGGAACGGGAACTTGATCGCAGCAACGCCGTTCGGCGGCGTGCACGCGGTGGTGTCCGCGCGATTGGAGCGGTTGCAGCGCCAGTTATAGACTTCGTGCTTGATCGCCCCATCGGTGCCGTTGCGCGTGAGCGCGTTGACGACGACATCTGCGACCTGCCCCGCAAGCGGGAATTTCTGGTTGAAGGTCGTGGTTGTGCGCAGGCCGACGGTCGTGTCTTCCTCGGTGATCGTGCGGAAGCCCTGGAAACCGCGGCCTTGCGTGTTGTACATCGCCTGGCTGTAGCCGTAGCGGATGCTGTGATAGCCGCCGATGCCGTCGCTGCTCGCCATGTCGGATACCACCGGCATCGACGAAGTGAAATAGACATGGCGACTGTCCACGTACTTCTGCGCCGGATCGGTCGGCACCGTATAAAGCGGCGTCTGCGCCGAAGTGCGCCCTGCGGTGCTCGACAGCGGGTAGTAGGTCCAGACGGTTTGGGCACCCATGCCGTCGGTGACCATCGACATCAGGTCGGGCAACTGCGGCGTCTTGCCGTCCGGGTTCGCCTGGCCGTTGGGGCCGACGGCCTCGTTGATGAACGGCCCGGAAGACATGGGCGGGTAGCCGCCGGGAAGGCCCACGCCGCCCAAGGCGAGCGCGCATGCATCAGACGCATATGGACAGCTCACGTCCGTGATGGTGTCTTCGAGGCCGTCGCCATACATGTCCCCCGAATTCAAGGCATAGGTACTGCCATCGACCCGCGATGTCTGCGATTCGACGATCTGGAACTGGTTCGGTCCGGTTTGCACGAAGCTCAGCGCATTCATCAGGTAGGCGCTGTTGTCGGTGTCGCCTACTCCGGTGCCGTACGCCGGCTTGATCGGGATTCCCTGGCCCTTGAGGTTGCTCACCGACGCCCAGTTGATGAGTCCTGTGACCGGATCCTCCGGGCAGGCGTAGTAATTCTGGGGCTCGGCAGGATTGCTGTAATCAACCAGCGCCGCGCAGACTTGCGTCGCGAAGCGGCGTGGTATCAGTAGTTCCTGCCGGCCATCGCCGTTCATGTCGGCGACGCGGAAGCGCGAGGCGTAAACGGGTGTCCATGTGTGCAAGCACGCGTAATTCTTGCCGTTGTAGCACTTCTCGATGCCGTTCTTGTTCGAAAATGCAATGCGATTGCCCAGCCCATGGCCGGTGTTCAGCCGCAGCGACCAGGTGCCGCTCAGGTCGGCGTGCAGCAAGTCCTTCAGTCCGTCGCCGTTGACGTCGAGCCATTGCTTGTACGACAACCCGTCGGCTTCGTCCGAGTGCTCGGGATCCGACGCAGGGAACAGCGAGGCGTAGCTGGCGCGGGTGTAGGTGAACGACGCGCCGCGTTGACCGTACAGAACGTCGCCTTGGGGCTGGCTCGGGTTCACCTGGTTGACCGCCGGCGCCAGCAAAATATCCGGCACGCCATCGCCGTTGAGGTCCATGACATCCCGGGGACCTTCGTTGAACTGATAACCTTGGTCGTGCAGACCGTTCATGCACACCGACGTCAGCAACGGGAAGCTCGCCGGCTGGCTCGGCCCGAGCGGATTGGCCACGTTTCGATAGATTTCCAGTTTCGCGGAGCAATTGCTGGTCGTGTTCGTCAACTGACGCAACAGCACCAAGTCCGGCCTGCCATCGCCATCCATGTCCCGCACCATCTGCAGCGTCGCCGTCCCCAACGTGCCGCCGTATGGAACCGCCTGGATCCCGGTGTTCCAGCTACGGGTGAACGCCTGCGCAAACGTCGTGGCGGTGCGCGGCCCATCCCAGAAATAGATGACGAGATTGTTGTTGGCGTCCCGAGCCATGAGATCGGCCCGACCATCGCCGTCGAAATCCGCATTGTTGGCTTCATTGAACCCGGTGAGCGGCGGCAGATTGAAATTGGTGACGTCGATCGAAGACTTCAGGCTGCGATCGGCGTTCAACGAAACGATCGTCTGCGTGCCGGTCGGCGAGCCTGCGAGGATTTCGCTGCTCCCGTCTCCGTCCAGATCGCCCAGCATGTACATCACCGGCAGGCCCCCCGGCACCGTCGCCGGATGAAACACCGTCTGCATCGGCCCTTGCTGCCAAGCGAACGTGGTCGGCGGCCGGCACACGCTCGTGCCGGCCTGGAACCCACACTCGGTCACGCTGGCGAGCAGGCTGCGACTCGTGCTCTGGCTGGGAGCGGCGTAAGCGAGGTCGTACTCGCGCACCTTGTTGCTCGGATCGCTGCTCGTGCCCGACCAGGTCGAGATCGCGGTGAGCCGCTGCGTCTGCATGGTGACGCCGCCGGCCAGGTACGAGGAACTCTGGTCGTTGATGCCTGCGCCGGAAGGCCGTGCGGCGTAGGTCAAATGCACGCTGCGATCGCCATCGGTGGTCTGGAAGCCGGTATAGAAAACGTCGCTCAGCAATACCTCGCCGTTGCCGTAGTTGGCGTAGCTGTAGCGAATGAAGTTGCCGACGCGATCCTCCTTGCGCGCGATCATCCAGGAGAGCGGCACAGTGACACCACCTTGCACGACACGCGCGGGGTTGGCGGCGATCGAGTTGTTGCCATACCAGAGGATGTCGCCGGACTTGGTCTCGACCTCGAAGTACGTGCTCGCCGATTGCAGGTCACCGCCGAGCTGGGTCACGCGCACGAACGATTCGAGTTCGGTGTCGTAGGTCGTGTTGGGCTGGCCGTACGCACCGCTTGTGGCGACCAGGCGCTGTCCGTCGAGGCAGAGCTTGTCGGCGTTGGTCAGGCTAACCGCGCCGATCACGCCGTCCTGTTCGATGGTCGCAGGGCAACGATGCAGCGATGACAGCCCGGAGAGCGACCAGCCCACGCCGGCGATGCCGTTGCCTGCGCGGCTGCTGTAACTGAGTGCGAGGTCCGGTTGCATTCCACGACGGCTGGGCGGCAATGCGATCGGGATGGTGTAGGTCGCCGCACCGCCCGAGGTGCCGGCATTGCCGTCAACGCGGCCGACAGTCGGATCGTGCGCGGGCAATTCGCCGGAAAGGGAAACGACGGCCTGGTCCGGCGCGACTACAGACGCTTGCGTTACCGCGGCAACCATCGCCTGGACGCCGTTGCTGACGGCTGTTACCGCCGAAGTCAAATTGCCGGTGGCCGCTGCGAAAATAATCGCCGACAGCACTCCCCCGAGGGCGAGGACGCCCCACTTCGAACGCATCATGATTTCACCCTGAATTCGGATCCGTCGCCCCTGCGGCGGTGCCCCGGCGTAATCCTGCCGATGAAGTGTGACGCGTGCAACTTGAAACGGGGAATCGCCTGTGGCATGGCGATTTTCAGTCAATCGTTTGATCGCCGGGCCGCGATACGCGTCTCGAAACGGATCTCACCCCTTCGCCTGATGCGGCAGCCGCACGCGCACGCGCAGGCCGGGCTCGTTGTCCTCGAGCGCGATGCTGCCGCCGTGGCGGTGCGCGATCGCGCGCACCAGGCTCAGGCCGAGGCCACTGCCGGCCGAGCCGCGGTGTTCCTCCAGCCGCACGAAGCGGTCGAACACGCGCTCGCGGTCGGCGGGCGGGATGCCCGCGCCGTGGTCGCCGACGAGCAGGAACACCGCTTCGCCGTCGTCGTACAGGTGCAGGCTCACGCGCGTGCCGCGGGTGGCGTACTTGAGCGCGTTGTCGAGCAGGTTGGCGACGAGCTGGAACAACTGGTCGGCGTCGCCGCGCAGCGTGCACGGAACGGTCTGCGCGTCGAGCACGATGCCGCGCTCGGCTGCGATCGGCGCGTACAGTTCCGCCGCGTCCTGCACCAGCGGTTCCATCGGCAGCTCCGGATCGTTCGCGCCGGCGCTTTGCGCCTCGATGCGCGTGAGCCGCAGCAGCGCGCTGAAGGTGTCGAGCAGCTGGTCGGTCTCGGCGATCGCGGCGTCGAGCTCGCCCGCGGACTGCGCGCGTCCGGCGTTCTCGATGCGCATGTCCTCGAGCCGGTTGCGCAGGCGCGTGAGCGGCGTGCGCAGGTCGTGCGCGATGTGGTCGGTCGCGTGGCGCACGCCGTCGAGCAGTTCCTCGATGCGGTCGAGCATCGCGTTGATCTGCCGCGCGAGCCGCGCGTACGCGTCGTCGCTGTCGTCCTCGGGAATGCGCAGCGCGAGCTCGCCCGCGCCGACGCGGCGCGCGATGTCGTAAGTGCTCTCCAGGCGGCGCGCTGCAAGGCGCGCGGTGATCCAGCCGATCAGGCCGCCGAGTCCGCCCGCGGCGAGCAGCGCGTACAGCGAAGTGCGCCGCAGCAGCGCCTCGAAGCGCGCCTGGTTGCGGCTGCGCCGGCCGGTGAGCAGGCGGCTGCCGTCCTTGAGCGGCTGGATCTTCGCGACCACGCGCAGCAGGCCCTCGTCGTTGCGCTCGTCGAACTCCTTCCAGCCGGTGCCGTTGCGGATCTCGTCGGGCAGCGTCGCGAACTGCCCGGCGAGCAACGTGCCGTCCTTGCCGATGAGTTCATAGACGGCGTTGTCGTCGTCGGGCTGGCTGGTGCGCGCGGCGATCTCGCTGGCCAGCGCGCCCGCGCCGGATTCGCGGAACTGCTCGACGAGGTCGGCACTGTCGAGGCGGATCACCTCGTGCAGGTCCTGGTCGAAGATGCGCGAAACCGCGTAGTACAGGCCCGCGCCGAGCAGCGCGTACGCGAGCAGGAACAGGCCGCCGACCGCGAGCGCGAGCCGCGCGCTGGTCGAACGCGACACCAGCCGGCCGAGCGCGTTACTCACGCACGCCCAGGCGATAACCTGCGCCGCGCACGGTGTGCAGCAGCGGCTTGGGATGGCCGCGGTCGATCTTCTGGCGCAGGCGGCTGATGTGCACGTCGATCACGTTGGTCTGCGGATCGAAGTGGTAGTCCCAGACGGCCTCGAGCAGCATCGTGCGCGTGACCACGCGCTCGGCCTGACGCATCAGGTATTCGAGCAGGCGGAACTCGCGCGGCTGCAGTTCGATGGTCTTGCCGCCGCGGCGCGCCTCGCGGGTGAGCAGGTTGAGTTCCAGGTCGCCCACGCGCAGCTCGGTGACTTCGCTGCCCACCGACTGGCGGCGACGCAGCAGGCTGTCTATGCGCGCGGACAGTTCCGCGTAGGCGAAAGGCTTGACGAGGTAATCGTCGGCGCCCGCGCGCAGGCCTTCGACGCGATGGTCCACGTCGCCCAGCGCGGTCAGCACCAGCACCGGCACCGCGTTGCCCGCGCCGCGCAGGGTGCGCAGCACCGTCAACCCGTCCACCGCCGGCAACATGCGGTCGAGCACGATCGCGTCGTAGTTCTCGGTCGTCGCGAGGAACAGACCGTCACGGCCGTTGTCGGCCTGGTCCACGGTGTGGCCGTCCTCGCCCAGGCCCTTGGCGATGAAGGCGGCGGTGTGCGGGTCGTCTTCGACGATCAGGATGCGCATCCGTTTTCCTTGCGATTCCCCAAAAAGAATACCGCGCCGGGGTCGCCGGCGCGGCAGGGGTGCTGCTTGACGCGTTCTGGCTTACTTGGTCGGAGCCGGAGCCATCGAGTCGTCTTTCTTCATGTCGTCGGCCTTCTTCGCGGCGGCCTTCTTCGCATGATGCTTGTGGTGGTGCTTGGCGGCCGGCTTGGCGTCGGACTTCATCGAGTCGGAAGCCATCGGCGCGGCGGCCGGGGCGGCAGCGGCCGGAGCCGGGGCCGGAGCGGCGGCCGGGGCAGCGGCGCCCGCGGCGAACGCGGTGCCGGCGACGGCGGACAGGGCGAGCGCGAGCAGCGAGGTGCGGATCTTCATGGGGAAACTCCTGGATGGGCGGGTTGATCGCCGTCGAAGCACCATGCCTCGACGTGGGGCCAGATTGCTCCCACCCCGGTCCGGCGCTGCTTGCCGGAAGATGACAGAAAGTTCATTCGCAAGGCGGGGTTCAGGCTGTCCCGCAGGAGCTAGCCGACCCCCTCTCCCGCTGGCGGGAGAGGGTTGGGGTGAGGGTGTGCTTCCAACGCTCGGATCACTGCCTCCAACACATTGTCCGTGCGCAACAAAATATCGTCATTCCAAAAGCGCAGCATCCGATAGCCCAATGCCGTCAGATGTCGCGTCCTTTCTGCGTCTTCATCGGCACGATCTGCATGTTGTCCGCCATCAGCTTCCACGATCAACATCGCTTCGATGCAGATGAAGTCGACGATGTAGCCGCCAATCGCATGCTGACGTCGGAACTTGCGTCCAATCAGATCGCGATTGCGTAGATGCCTCCAGAGCAGGCGTTCCGCGTCCGTCATGTCACGGCGTAGCTTGCGTGCCGGTGCGATGTTTCTACGCTGGTCCATCCACCCTCACCCTGCCCTCTCCCGCCTGCGGGAGAGGGAAACCGGATTACAACCCCTCCGCCGCCTGCGCGACCGCGCGGAACAGGGCGCGGCCCTTGTTCATCGTCTCCTCCCATTCCTTCTGCGGATCGGAATCGAACACGATGCCGGCGCCTGCTTGTACGTGAAGACGACCGTCGTGGATCACCGCGGTGCGGATCGCGATCGCGGTGTCGGCGTCGCCCCACCAGCCGATGTAGCCGATCGCGCCGGCGTAGATGCCGCGCTTGATCGGTTCGAGTTCGCGGATCAGTTCCAGCGCGCGGATCTTCGGCGCGCCGCTGACCGTGCCCGCGGGGAACGCGGCCTTGAGCACGTCCGCGTAGCTCAAGCCGCTGCGCAGCGTGCCGGTGACCTCGCTCACGATGTGCATTACGTGCGAGTAGCGCTCGATCACGAACTGCTCGCCGACCTGCACGCTGCCCGGCGCGCTGACGCGGCCGACGTCGTTGCGGCCGAGGTCGATCAGCATCAGGTGCTCGGCGCGTTCCTTGGGATCGGCGAGCAGGTCGGCTTCCAGCGCCACGTCCTCGGCGTGGGTCTTGCCGCGCGGCCGCGTGCCGGCGATCGGACGCACGGTGACCGTGTTCTCCTGCAGGCGCACGAGGATTTCCGGTGACGAACCCACGACCTGGGTCGCGCCGAGGTCGAGGAAATACATGTACGGCGACGGATTGAGCGCGCGCAGCGCGCGGTAGACGTCCACCGGACGCGCGCGGAACGGCACCGACAGCCGTTGCGAGAGCACGACCTGGAACACGTCGCCGGCCTTGATGTGTTCCTGCGCGATGCGCACCGCGTCCTTGTAGCCTTCCTCGGTGAAGCCGGAGACGAAGTCGGTTTCGGCCAGCGCCATCGGCGCGTGCGTGTCCGGATAGCTGCGCCCGGAATGACGCAGGCGATGCACGAGCTCGTCGAGCCGCCGCCGCGCGCGCGCATACGCCTGCGGCTGCGCGGGATCGGCATGCACGATCAGGTAAAGCCGGCCCTTGAGGTTGTCGAATACCGCGACTTCCTCGGAGAGCATCAGCAGCGCGTCGGGCACGCCCAGCGGATCGGGCTTGCCGCCATCGTCGGCGAGCCGCTGCTCGATCCAGGCGATGGTCTCGAAGCCGAAATAGCCGACCAGGCCGCCGGTGAACGCGGGAAGTTCGGGCAGGCGCGGCACGTGGTACTGCGCGCGCAGCGCCTCGACCTCGGCGAAGGGATCGGCGAGTTCGCGAGACTCGATCACATCGCCGTGCTCGCGCACCTCGAGCGTGTGGTCGCGGAACGTGTACGTGCGCTTCGCCGGCAAGCCGATGATCGAATAGCGCCCCCAGGTCTCGCCGCCCTCGACCGATTCGAACAGATAGGTATGCGGCCCGTCGGCAAGCTTTAGATACACCGATAGCGGCGTGTCGAGGTCGGACAGCACCTCGCGCACGACCGGGATGCGGTTGTGGCCGGCGGCGGCGAGGAGGTCGAAAGCGTTTTGGTCGATCACGGGGGGCGTCTTGCGCGGAGGCGAACCGCGAGTATGCCAGCGCCGGGCGGCGTCATCGAACGGTCACGCGCGGATGCGATGCTGGGCTCGGCGCCATGGCGCACGGTCATCGCAAGGACGACTGACGGGCACGGATGCTCAATCTTCGAAGCCTCGAACGGTCCGGCCGGGCCGTCCGGGGCTTTTCCTATTTACGCGCGGCAGCGACCGCCGCGCGCATCGCAGCGATTTCCGCAGCGTAGTCCTTGGCGCCAAAGATCGCCGAGCCGGCGACGAAAGTGTCCGCGCCGGCAGCCGCGATCGCCCCGATGTTGTCGGCTTTGACGCCGCCATCGACTTCCAGGCGGATGTCGCGGCCGCTCGCGTCGATGCGCTCGCGCACGCGGCGGATCTTCTCCAGCGCCATCGAGATGAAGCTCTGGCCGCCGAATCCGGGGTTCACCGACATGATCAGCACGAGGTCGAGCTTGTCGAGCACGAAGTCCAGGTAATCCAGCGGCGTCGCCGGATTGAACACCAGGCCGACCTTGCATCCGTTGTCGCGGATCAGGCCGATCGTGCGGTCGATGTGCTCGCTCGCCTCGGGGTGGAAGCTGATCGAGGTCGCACCGGCCTTCGCGAAATCCGGGACGATGCGATCCACGGGTTTCACCATCAGGTGCACATCGATCGGCGCGGTCACCCCGTGCTTGCGCAGCGCCTCGCAGAGCAGCGGGCCGATCGTGAGATTCGGGACGTAGTGGTTGTCCATCACGTCGAAGTGGATCCAGTCGGCGCCGGCTTTGAGCACGGCGTTGACTTCCTCGCCGAGGCGCGCGAAGTCGGCGGACAGGATGGAGGGGGCGATGATGCAGTTCGGCATCGGATGTTCCGGCGCTTCCAGACCGCGCGATTCTAGCAAGCGCCAGCCTGCGCGCGGCCGATAGCGACTACAATGGCTCCCCCTTCGCGGAGCCGCCGCGTGACCACGACTTTGCTGCAGTCCGATCTGCCGGGCCTGAACCTGCTCCATCGGGGCAAGGTGAGGGATGTCTATGCCCTGCCCGACAACGAGCTGCTGATCGTCGCGAGCGACCGGCTGTCGGCATTCGACGTCGTGCTGCCCGACCCGATCCCGGGCAAGGGCGAGATGCTCTGCCAGATCAGCAATTTCTGGTTCGGCAAGACCGAGCACCTGCTCGCCAACCACCTGACCGGTCGCGCGGTTGCCGACGTGCTGCCGCCTGGCGCCGACATCGCGCTGTATGCAAAACGTTCGGTGGTCGCGAAGAGACTCAAGCCGGTGCCGATCGAAGCGATCGCGCGCGGTTATCTGATCGGCAGCGGCTGGAAGGACTACCAGCGCACCGGCCGCGTCAGCGAGATCCGCCTGCCCGACGGCCTTCGCCAGGCCGAGCAACTTCGCGAGCCGATCTTCACACCCTCCACGAAGGCCGCGGTCGGCGCGCACGACGAGAACATCGGCTTCGATGCGGTGGTCGCGGCCATCGGCGCCGACCTCGCCGAGCAGGTGCGCGCGGCGACGCTCGCGATCTACCGGTACGCCGCCGATTACGCCGCCCAGCGCGGGATCCTCATCGCCGACACCAAGTTCGAGTTCGGCACCGACGAGAACGGCCGCCTGCTGGTGATGGACGAGATGCTCACGCCGGATTCCTCGCGCTTCTGGCCGGCCGATACGTACGAGGTCGGCACCAGTCCGCCGAGCTACGACAAGCAGTTCGTCCGCGATTATCTGGAAACGCTGGACTGGAACAAGACCGCGCCCGGCCCGCGCGTGCCTACCGCGATCATCGAAGCGACCCGCGCGAAATACGCCGAGGCACTGCAACGGCTCGCGGGAATCGTGCTGGAATAGCGCATCCACGAGGATATGCCGATGACTACGCTCGCCACCTGGTTCGCGAACTACTCCGGCGACCACCGCAACGAAACCAACCAGCGCATCCACGTGGTCTGCGTGCCGGCGATCCTGTGGTCGGTGATCGCGCTGCTGTGGTGCATTCCGGTGCCGCCGACGATGGGCCGGCCCGGACTCTGGGCGGGCGTGGCGATGGCCGCTGCCGCAATCTTCTATTGGCAGCTCTCGCGTTCGCTCGAGATCGGCATGGTCGCGGTGTTCGTCGCGTTCGCGCTGATCAGCGAGGGGATCCGCCTGAAGTTCGGCACCGACGTGCTGCTGTGGGTCGCGGTCGCGGTGTTCGTGGTCGCCTGGATCGGCCAGTTCCTCGGTCACAAGATCGAAGGCAAGCGTCCGAGCTTCTTCACCGACCTCGTCTATCTGCTGATCGGACCGCTTTGGGTGCTCGCGAAGCTGTATCGAAAACTGGGCGTCCCATACTGAGTCAACGCAGCGGTATGAACATCACCGCATCCGGCGCGAACGCGCGCGGCGCGTAGCCGAAATCGCGCTGCGCATCGGCGGCATCGAATACGAGGTCCGCATCAAGGCGCGCGAGCATCGTCGGGCCGACCGCATCGATCATGTTGAACATGCGCGAGGTTCCGAACGCGGCGCGGAACAGCGGTGACGGCAATCGCAGCAGACGCGGACGTTCGGGAAGGCAAGCCAGCGTGCGTGCGATCATCGCGTCAAAGCGCAGGGTTTCGCCGCCGGGCAGATCGTAGGCGCGGCCTGCGGATTGGGGGGAATTCGCGACATCGAGCGCAACGCGTGCGAGGTCGTCCGCGTGCACTGGCTGGCGCAGGCCGGTTGCGTTGCGTGGCAGCGCGAACACGCGCCATCTCTTCGCGAGCGCGGCGATGCGAGTCAGCGTGCGGTCGCGGCCGCGACCGTAAATCAAGGTCGGGCGCAGGATCGTCACGCCGAGGCCTTCACGCGCGCAGGACGCAAACAGCGACTCCTCAGCACGGCGCAGACGCTGCGCGACATCGCGCTCGGCCGGATCGATGGAGTCGAATTTCGTTGCGACGCTGGTCGATCCGAATGCGATCACACGCGGCGCGATCGGGCCCGCGTTTTCATGCCACCGTGCGAACAGATCCAGCGGACCCAGACTGAACACCGCATCGAAATAGCCGTGTGGCCGCGGGAGCGCATCGCCGAACGCGCCGACGATCCAGCGCAGACCCTCACGATCAACCCGCATTTGCCGAGACACTGCCACGACTTCGCAGCCTGCCTCGCGCAGCAACGGCAGCAGTGCGTCGCCGATCTGCCCGCTGCCGCCGAATACCAGCGCGCGTTTCACCGTGCGATCCGCGCGATGCCGATCAAGCCGGCGGCCGGAAATTTCGCGCGAGGCCTTTCCAGCAATCCTGGTAGCCGCGCTGGCGTTCGGGCGCGGCCATCGCCTGCGCGGTCGGATGGATCACCGTGCGCGTTTCGAACATGAAGGCCATCGTGTCGGTGATGACATCCGGTTTCGACAGGTCCGCCTTGCTCGCCTTCTCGAAGGTCGCAGCGTCCGGGCCATGACCGGTCATGCAGTTGTGCAGCGAGCCGCCGCCCGGTGCGAAGCCTTCGGCCTTCGCGTCGTAGACGCCGTGGATCAGGCCCATGAACTCGCTCGCGACGTTGCGGTGGAACCACGGCGGGCGGAACGTATCCTGCGCGACCAGCCAGCGCGGCGGGAAGATCACGAAGTCCATGTTGCTGGTGCCGGGCGTGTCGCTCGGCGAGTGCAGCACGAGGAAGATGGACGGATCGGGATGGTCGTAGCTGATCGAGCCGATCGTGTTGAAACGGCGCAGGTCGTACTGGTACGGCGCGTAGTTGCCGTGCCAGCCGACGACATCGAGCGGGCTGTGATCGATCGCCGCGCGCCAGAGTCGGCCCTGGAACTTCGCGACCAGCTCGAAATCGCCTTCGAGGTCCTCGTATGCGGCGACCGGCGTGAGGAAGTCGCGCGGATTCGCGAGCGCGTTCGAACCGATCGGCCCGAGATCGGGCAGCTTGAGCAGCGCACCGAAGTTTTCGCAGACGTAGCCGCGCGCTTCGCCGTCTGGCAATTCGACGCGGAAACGCACGCCGCGCGGGATCACCGCGATCTGCTGTGGTTCGATCGCAAGCACGCCCATCTCGGTCGCGATGCGCAGGCGTCCCTGCTGCGGCACGATCAGCAGCTCGCCGTCGGCATCGTAAAAATAGCGCCCCTGCATCGAGCGATTCGCGGCGTACAGGTGGATGCCGACGCCTCCATGTGCTGCGGGGCCGCCGTTCCCAGCGATCGTCCACAGGCCATCGACGAAATCGGTCGCTGCATCAGGAATCGCACGCGGACTCCAGCGCAACTGGTTCGGCGTTGCCGGCGCCTCGTCGAAGCGGTTGTGGAACATGCCTTCGGGCAGCAACTCGAACGAGCCGTGCATCGCCGCAGGGCGGACGCGATAAAGCCAGCTACGCCGGTTCGCGTGCCGCGGCGCGGTGAACGCGGTGCCGGAAACCTGCTCCGCGTACAAGCCGTGCGCGACGACCTGCGGCGAATTGCGCCCGACCGGCAGCGTGCCGAGGACGGCTTCGGTCGCGAATTCGTTGCCGAAGCCAGTCATGTACCCGCCCTGCATGTTTGTCGCCATGAATTCGCCTTCGCTATGGATCACTCACCGACGGAAGTTCAGCAACCGCGACGACTACAGCACGCCGCGCCGCATCTGGTCGCGCTCGATGCTCTCGAACAGCGCCTGGAAGTTGCCCTCGCCAAAGCCTTCATTTCCCTTGCGCTGGATGATCTCGAAGAAGATCGGGCCGACCGCGTTCTGGGTGAAGATCTGCAGCAGCTTGCGCTGCTTGGTTTCCGGATCGGCGTCGATCAGGATCTTGTTGCGCTTGAGGCGCGGCAGGTCCTCGCCATGGTTCGGGATGCGCTGGTCGACCACGTCGAAATAGGTGTCGGGCGTGTCCAGGAACGCGATGCCCGAAGCCTTCATCTTCTCGACCGTCTCGTAGATGTTGTCGGTGAAGCAGGCGATGTGCTGGATGCCCTCGCCCTTGTAGGTGTCGAGGTATTCGTTGATCTGCGATTTCGGATCGGAGGATTCGTTGAGCGGGATGCGCACCATGCCGTCGGGCGCGGTCATCGCCTTCGACAGCAGGCCGGTCTTGGCGCCCTTGATGTCGAAGTATCGGATCTCGCGGAAGTTGAACAGCTTCTCGTAGTAGTCCGCCCACTTCGCCATGTTGCCGTGGTAGAGGTTGTGGGTCAGGTGGTCGATGAAGGTCAGGCCGAAACCTTTCGGCATCATCTCCGCGCCCGGCAGCCACACCCAGTCCGGATCGTGGATCGTGCCCTTGGCGTCGTAGCGGTCGACGATGTACAGCATGCAGCCGCCGATGCCCTTGATCACCGGCGCCGCGACCGCCTTGGTCAGCTCCTCCGCGCCGAACGGCTCGGCGCCGTTCTTCAGCGCCTGCACGCGCACCCACTCGGCGAGCTTGTTCACGCGGATCGCGAAGCCGCAGGCCGACGGCCCGTGCTTTTTCGCGAACTCTGCGGCGAAGGAATCCGGATCCTCGTTGATCAGGAAGGTGCAGTCGCCCTGCCGGTAGTTGGTGATCTTGCGCGTGCGGTGCCGCGCGACCGGCACGAAGCCGAGCATGCGGAAGTATTCATGCAGCTGTTGCGGCTCGGGCGAGGCGAATTCGACGAACTCAAAGCCGTCAATCCCCATCGGGTTCTCGAAGGTCGAGACCTGCATCCCGAGGTTGGGCTGGGTGGAATGCGAGGTGCCGGGCAGCGGGTTCGACTGGATCGGGGCGCTCATGGCTGACTCGTGGCGCTTGCGGAGGGAGAAAGTGGATGATAGTTTCATGTGAAACCATTCGCAAGCGGCGACGCAGCATGAACCGCAAGGCCCTCTCCGACCCGATCGCGACCGAGCACGCCGCGCTCGAACTCGACCGCTTCCTGCCCTACCGGCTGTCGGTGCTGAGCAACCGCATCAGCCAGGACATTGCGCGCCTGTACGCGCAGCGCTTCACGCTCAGCGTGACCGAATGGCGGGTGATCGCGGTGCTCGGCCGCTACCCCGACCTGTCGGCGAGCGAAGTCGCCGAACGCACCGCGATGGACAAGGTCGCGGTCAGCCGCGCGGTCGCGAGCCTGGTCCGCGACGGTCGCCTGAAGCGCCGAACGCACGGCGACGACCGTCGCCGTTCGGTGCTCGCGCTGTCCGCGAAGGGGTATCGGATCTACGACGAGGTCGCGCCGCTGGCTCTGCGTTTCGAACGCGAGTTGCTGGCAACGCTCGACTCCGGCGAACGCGCCGCGCTCACGCGCATCCTCGACCGTCTCGACGCCGCCGAAAGCGCGCAGGCTCCCGCATGAATCCGACGATCGGTCCGCTGCGACGCGGATGACACGCATGGCCGGCCTCTCCCACGGCACGCCCGAACTCGTCGCCCTGATGCAGCAGGCGGTGGCCGCGCGCGACCTCGACCGCGCCGAACGCATCGCGGAAATCATTTCGGTACGCGAACCGTCGCAGGAGGACGCCACCGGTTATCTCGTCGCGCGCGCACTGGAGCGCGGCGAATTCCCGCGCGCGCGCAACGTCGCGCTGAACGCGGTGAAGGCGAAGCCCGATTCGGCGCGGTTGCAGTTCCATTTCGGGCTCGTCCTGCACGCTACCGGCGAACACGCCGCCGCGCTGCAGGCGTTCCAGGCCGCCTATGCCGCCGATCCCGGCCTGCTCGCCGCCCTGCTCTGGCAAGCCGATTGCATGCGCGCGCTCGGCCGCCATTCCGATGCGTTACGTTCGCAATTGGACGCGCTCGCCCAGGCCGAGCGCAGCGGAATGCTCGCGCACCTGAAGGCGCTGCAGCCGCCGATCCGCGAGCGCATCGAGCGTGCGATCGCGGACGTGCGCCGCGCGCGCAAGCTCGCGATCGATCCGGCGATCGCATCGTTGCGGGAAAAACACGGCGCGGCGGCGATCGAACGCGTCGACCGCGCGATCGCACGCGTGTATGGCGAACCCGCGCCGCAGCCCACGCATCCGCTGCAACAACCCACGCTGTTGTTCGTGCCCGAGCTGCCCGACCAGGCCTGGTTCGAGCGCGAGCAATTCCCGTACCTGAAGACGCTGGAAGCGGCGACCGATGTCATCCGCGAGGAACTGCTCGCCGTGCTCGCCGACGAGGAAGGACTGGTTCCTTACGTGGACATGCCCGACAGCGCGCCGGCGGCGCCGATGTGGCGGACGCTCAACCGTTCGCCGGCGTGGAGCGGATACCACCTGTACCGCCACGGCGAGCGCGTCGACGAGCACTGCGCGCGCTGCCCGCGGACGATGGCCGTGCTCGAATCGCTGCCGTTGATGCGCATCGCCGACCACGCGCCGGAGATCCTGTTCTCCGTGCTCAAGCCGCACACGCACATCCCGCCGCACACCGGCGTGATCAACGGCCGGCTCACCGTGCACCTGCCGCTGATCGTGCCGGAGAACTGCGGCGCGCTGCGCGCCGGCGAAGAGAAGCGCGCGTGGAAGGAAGGCGAGTGCCTGGTCTTCGACGACTCGTTCGTGCACGAGGCCTGGAACGAATCCGACAGCACCCGCGTCGTGCTGATCCTCGACGCCTGGAATCCGCACCTGGGCGAACCCGAGCGCGAGGCGCTGACGACCGCGATCGCCGGGCTCGGCGAGTTCCACCGCCGCCATGGCGGCGGCGATCTGACGCACGAGGACTGATTTTCCGCGCCACAAAAAACGGCGGCCCAACGGCCGCCGTCTTGTCGTGCACTGCCGCAACGGTTATTTGACGCCGTGCATCAGCTTGTTGATCAGCGGCGCGATCAGGAACAGCAGGATGCCCGCACCCGCCAGCAGGTAGAAGCTGAAGGTGAAGCCCGACAGCGCCGAGGCCACGGTCATGCCTTTCTCGCCGCTGATTTCGCCGGCGAGCAGGCCGGCGAGGTTGTTGCCGTTGGCGATGCTCAGGAACCAGCCACCCATCGCGAGGCCGACGAAACGAGATGGCGCGAGCTTGGTCACCATCGAAAGGCCGATCGGCGAAAGGCAGAGCTCGCCGACCGTCTGCAGCACATAGACCACCACCAGCGGCCAGAACGGGATGTGGTTGTCGGCGCTGACCAGGTTCTTGAGCGCGTACATCAGCAGCAGGAACGCGGCGGCATTGCCGAGCAGGCCCAGGCCGAACTTGCGCGGGATCGAAGGTTCGGAACCCTTGCGCGCCATCGCACCCCAGATCCACGCGATGACCGGCGCCATGACCACGATCGCGATCGGGTTGACCGTCTGGAACCAGCCGACCGGAAATTCCCAGCCGAACATCTTGCGATCCACGATGTTCTGGGCAAGGAAGTTGAAGGAACTGCCTGCTTGCTCGAAGAACATCCAGAAGAAGATGTTGAATGCGAACAGCACCAGCATCGCGACGGCCATGTCGCGGCGCACCGGTCCTTCGCTTTGGCCCATGAAGAACAGCAACGTCGCGACGACGACCAGCATCACGCCGAGCGTCCACTGCAGTCCGGTCGCGCCGACGGCCGACATCGCGTAATACACGATCGGAACCGCGATCGCCGCACCGACCAGGACCATGCCGACGTTGCCCACGCCTTCGCGACCGGCGGGCGGACGGCCGATGCCGCCGAGCTCGCGGCGACCGAACCAGAACCACACCAAGCTGATCAACATGCCGATGCCGGTGGTCGCGAACACCACCTTGTAGTTCTGCACCATCGGCGTGTCGGTGATCACCGAAGCCAGCCAGCCGGTGAGCAGCGGCGAAACCAGCGCGCCCGCGTTGATGCCCATGTAGAAGATCGTGAAGCCGCGATCGCGGCGATCGTCGCCCTGCGCGTAGAGCTGGCCGACCTGGGTGGAGATGTTCGGCTTGAACAGGCCGTTGCCAACGATGATCGTCGCCAGCCCGTACAGGAACACGGTCTGGTCGGGAATCATGATCATGAAGTACCCGATCGCGCAGATCACCGCGCCGAGCAGGATCGAACGCTGGTACCCGATCACGCGGTCGGCGACGTAACCGCCGAAGATCGAGGTCGCATAAACCAGCGCGAGGAACGCGCCGTAGGTGCGGTCGGCCGGCGCTTCGCCGACTTTGTCGCCATGGTAGAACTGCGCGACGATGTACAGCGTCAGCGCCCAGCGCATGCCGTAGAAGGCGAAGCGTTCCCAGAACTCGGTCATGAACAGCATCCACAGCGGACTCGGATGCCCGAGCACTTCCCGGAATGCCGGTGGTGCGGATGAATCGGTTCGTGCAGCGACAGCACCGCTCATGCGGTTCTCCTGAAGATTGCGGATTGGGTGGCGATCCACCGCAGACGGCACGATCGGCGCGGCAGGATGACCCGCCGCGCGGGTTGGCGTCAAACGCGGCAGGTGCTGCGCCGCAACACGCTCAACTGCCGATCGTGCTGCGCACCTCGAACAGCTCGGGGAAGAAGGTCAGCTCCAGCGCCTGCTTGAGGAAACCCACGCCCGAGGAACCGCCGGTGCCGCGGCGATAACCGATGATGCGCTCGACCGTCTTCATGTGGCGGAAGCGCCACTGCTGGAAGTTCACCTCGACGTCCACCAGCGACTCGCACAGGTCGTATGCGTCCCAGTACTGGTCGGTGTGTTCGTAGATGCGCTTGAACACCGGCACCAGCGCCGGTTCGCGCACGTGCGGTTGCGCGACATCGCGCTGCAGGCAGGCGGCGGGGATCGCGTGGCCGTTGCGCGCCAGCCAGGCCAGGCATTCGTCGTAGAGCGAAGGGGCTTCGAGAACGACGCGCAGCTCGTCCTGCGCGGTAGGATCGTGCGCGAACGCGGTAAGCATCTGCGCGTTCTTGTTGCCGAGCGTGAATTCGACGATGCGGTACTGCAGCGACTGGAAGCCCGATGCGGGCCCGAGGATGTCGCGAAACTGCAGGTAGTCGCTGGGCGTAAGCGTTTCCAGCACCGACCACATCGCGATCAGCTGCTGCTGGATCTGCTTGATCCGCGCGAACATCTTGAAGCACGGCGCGATCTTGTCGGCGCGGATGTGCGCCAGCACCGCGCGCAGCTCGTGGATCATCAGCTTCAGCCACAATTCGGCGACCTGGTGCTGGACGATGAACAGCATCTCGTCGTGGTGCGCCGAGCGCGGCTGCTGCGCCGACAGCAGGATGTCGAGTCGCAGGTAATCGGCGTAGCTGAGCTGGCCGCGCAGGTCGGTGGTGATGCCCTCTTCGAGCGCACGCCGGTTGTCCGTGGTCGTCATCGTCCCCTCCGTGCGACAATTGTACGGCCTGTCGCCGCATCCACGCGGCGGCCTCCCCCTGACCCATTCCGCCGGGCCCACGCATGAGCATCGCGGCAAGTTTCCAGATCGAATACCTCCAGTACATCGGCCCCGACGGCAAGGCCGTCGGCAAGGAGCTGCCCGCGGCCGCGAAGGACACCGCGCGGCTGGTCGAGCTGTTCAAGCAGATGCTGTTCGTGCGCGTGTTCGACACCAAGGCGATCGCGCTGCAGCGCACCGGCAAGCTCGGCACCTACGCGTCCTGCCTCGGCCACGAGGCCACGCACGTCGGCATCGGCGGCTCGATGCGTCCCGAGGACGTGTTCGCGCCGAGCTACCGCGAGTACGGCGCGCAGTTCATGCGCGGCGTGCAGCCGCGCGACGTGCTGATGTACTGGGGCGGCGACGAGCGCGGCAACGATTTCTCCGGCCCGAAGCAGGACTATCCCTGGTGCGTGCCGATCTCCACGCAATGCCTGATGGCCTCGGGCGCGGCGCTGTCGTTCAAGCTGCGCAAGCAGCCGCGGATCGCGGTGTCGTGCTGCGGCGACGGCGGTTCGTCGAAATCGGATTTCTACGCGGCGCTCAACGCGGCCGGCGCCTACACCTCGCCGCTGGTGCTGTGCGTGATCAACAACGGCTGGGCGATCTCGGTGCCGCGTTCGGCGCAGACCGGCGCGCAGACGCTCGCGCAGAAAGGCATCGCCGGCGGCCTGCACTGCCTGCAGGTGGACGGCAACGACCTGCTCGCGGTGCTCGAAGGCATGCGTCGCGCGACCGAGCGCGCGCGCGCCGGCGAAGGCGCGAGCGTGATCGAGTTCCTCACCTATCGCCTGCACGACCACACCACCGCCGACGACGCGCGCCGCTACCGCGGCGAGGCCGAGGTCAAGGACGCGTGGACGCGCGATCCGATCCCGCGCATGCGCACCTGGCTGACGAAGCAGAAACTCTGGGACGAGGCACAGGAAACGGCCTGGTCGGAGGATTGCGCCAAGCGCGTCGATGTCGAGATCAACGCCTACCTCAACACACCCGTGCAACCGGTCGAGGCGATGTTCGATTATCTCTACGCGGAGCTGCCGGCGGATCTCGCCGCGCAACGTGCCGATGCCATCGGATGGGAGAAGCGCTGATGGCCGCGATCACGCTCATCGAAGCGATCACCCAGGCCCTCGCCTACGAGATGAAGCACGACGAATCCGTCGTCGTGCTCGGCGAGGACGTCGGCGTCAACGGCGGCGTGTTCCGCGCGACCGCCGGCCTGCAGCAGGCCTTCGGCCCCGAGCGTGTGCTTGACACGCCGCTCGACGAAACGACCATCGCCGGCCTCACCGTCGGCATGGCCTCGCAGGGCATGAAGCCCGTCGCCGAAGCGCAGTTCGACGGCTTCATGTATCCGATGGTCGACTTCATGGTCTGCCACGCTGCGCGCATGCGCTACCGCACGCGCGGGCGCCTGACCGCACCGCTCGTGTTGCGCGTGCCCTGGGGCGGCGGCATCCGCGCGCCCGAGCACCACAGCGAGGCGAACGAGGCGATCTTCACCAACGTCCCCGGCCTGCGCGTCGTGCTGCCGAGTTCCCCGCAGCGCGCCTATGGCCTGCTGCTCGCCGCGATCCGCGACCCGGATCCGGTGATCTTCATGGAACCCAAGCGCATCTACCGCCAGTACAAGGAAGAAGTGCCCGACGACGGCGAGGCGCTGCCGCTGGACGTGTGCTTCGTGCTGCGCGACGGCAGCGACGTCACCCTCGTGACCTGGGGCGCGCAGGTGAAGGAAACGCTGGAAGCCGCCGACGCGCTCGCGAAAGACGGCATCCGCGCCGAGGTCATCGACGTCGCCACGCTCACGCCGCTGGACTTCGACACGATCAAGGAATCCGTGCAGAAGACCGGCCGCTGCGTGATCGTGCACGAGGCCCCGAAGACCGCGGGCTTCGGTGCCGAGATCGCCGCGCGCGTCGCCGAGGAATGCCTGTACGAATTGCAGGCGCCGGTGCAGCGCGTGACCGGCTACGACACACACATCCCGCTGTTCCGCCTCGAGATGAAATACCTGCCGAGCGTCGAGAAGATCGTCGCGGCGGTGAAGCGCACTCTGGCCGCGAGTTAGCTTTCCCCTCCCCCTGCGAGCAGGGGGAGGTCGGGAGGGGGTCGCCTCTTCAGGTCGCGACAACCCCTCCCCAACCCTCCCCTTCGATGAAGGGGAGGGAGTTCAGACACCGAAATCGATGACCGATGCAAGACACCACAGGATCGAACATGACCGACACGAAAACCTTCCTGCTGCCCGACCTCGGCGAAGGCCTGCCCGACGCGACCATCGTCGAATGGTTCGTGAAAGTCGGCGACGTCATCAAGCTCGACGAAAATCTGGTTTCGATGGAGACCGCGAAGGCCGTCGTCGAAGTGCCCTCGCCAGTTTCGGGCAAGGTGCTCAAGCTCGCCGGCGGTGCAGGCGACGTGATCGTCACCGGCAAGATGCTCGCCGAGTTCGAGATCGATCCGAAGCTGCCGCAACGCGCGGAAGGCCAGGACACTGGCCACCACCACGGCGGCGGACATGCCGAACCCGCGCCGGCGAAGGCCGCCGAGCCGGAAACGAAGACCGAAATCCTGCGCGAGGACAGCGGCACCGTGGTCGGCGCGATGCAGACCTCCGATGCCGTGCGCAGCGAGACCGCGCTTGCAATCGGCGGCGTCAAGGCGGTGCCCGCCGTGCGCGCGCTCGCGAAGAAACTGAAAGTCGATCTCGCGCGCGTGCAGCCCACCGGCGCCGACGGCGTGATCACGATGGCCGATGTGAAAAACGCCGCCGCTTCCGGCAGCGCTGTGCTGGGCGCAGCCCCACCCTCACCCCAACCCTCTCCCGCAAGCGGGAGAGGGAGTGTTGTTTCGCCTCTCCCGCGTGCGGGAGAGGCCGGCGCGCAGCGCGCGCCGGGTGAGGGTGCGCGCACCGCGCTGTCCGCTTCCGGCAAACCGATGCGCACGCAGCCGCCGGGCGTCAGCGTCAGCGGCCAGCCCGAACAGCTCAAGGGCGTGCGCCGCAACATGGCGCGGGTGATGGCCGACGCGCACAGCAAGGTCGTGCCGACCACGCTCAGCGACGATGCCGACATCAATGCCTGGGCTCCCGGCAACGACATCACCGTGCGCCTGATCCGCGCGATCGTCGCCGCGTGCAAGACCGTGCCCGCGCTCAACGCGTGGTTCGACGGGCAGGCGCTCACCCGAACGCTGCATCCGCACGTGGACATCGGCATCGCGGTGGACACCGACGACGGCCTGTTCGTGCCCGCGCTGCGCAACGCCGACATGCTCGACGCGCGCGGCGTGCGCGAAGCGGTGAACCGCCTGCGCGCGCAGGTCGAGGACCGCAGCATCCCGGCGTCCGAACTGTCCGGCTACACGATCTCGCTGTCGAATTTCGGCATGTTCGCCGGCCGCTACGCGACGCCGGTCGTGGTGCCGCCGTGCGTGGCGATCGTCGCCGCCGGCAAGGGCCGCCACCAGATGACGCCGGTGATGGGCGGCTTCGCCTCGCACAAGGTGATCCCGCTGTCGCTGACCTTCGACCACCGCGCCTGCACCGGCGGCGAGGCGGCGCGGTTCCTGCGGGCGATGCTCGACGATCTCGCGCAGCCGAATTGACTCTCAATGGAAACCGTGACGCTCTGGAGGCCGGTCGGGCCGAAGGAACTTGCGCTAATCGAAGCCTCGGGCTGGAAAGCATTTCCGCCGCGCCTGCCCGAGCAGCCGATCTTCTATCCAGTGCTCAATGAGGCTTACGCGATACAGATCGCAAGCACTTGGAATGTCCGTGACAGCGGCGTCGGCTACGTAACTCGTTTTCAAATCGACAAAACATTCTGTGACCGCTACCAGCCGCAGGTCGTCGGCGCGAAGATGCACGCCGAGTTATGGGTGCCTGCGGAGGAATTGGAAGAGTTCAACCAGCACATCGTCGGATTGATAGAGGTCGTCTCCGAATTCCGCTGACAAGCTGCGCCGCAGGAGCTTCCCCATGCCCCACCACAGCCGTATCAGCGCGTTCGTGCTCGACTGCAAGGTCGATGATCTGGCCGAGGCGACGCGCTTCTGGAGCGCCGCGCTCGGGCGCACCGTCGCATCGGCCGACCAGGATGGCGACGGAAAGTATGCCGAGCTCGCGACCGACGCGGACGAGCCTTTCCTGCTGCTGCAGCGCGTGGACCACGACGCACGCATTCACCTCGACATCGAGACCGACGACCTCGACGCCGAGGTCGCGCGCCTGGAAGCGCTGGGCGCGACGCGCGTGGCGTTCGTGAAGCGCTGGTGGGTAATGCAGGCGCCGACCGGCCACCGCTTCTGCGTCGTGCGCAAGCAGCGACCCGAGTTCGGCCCGCACCTCAATAGCTGGGATTGATCAGCCGCGCAGCAGGCGCGGGCGCAGGATCAGCGCGAGCGTCATCACCGCGAGGAAGACGCCGTAGGCGACCAGCGCGGCGAGGATCTGCTTCCACATCGTCCCGACCTCGGTGCTCGCGCCGAGGTAGGCCCAGCGCATCCCGACGAAACTGCCCGCGGCCGCGAACAGCAGCGCAATCGCATCGAAAGCACGGCGTGCGGATGTGCGCGGTGTGCGCGGGAACAGCCAGAACAGCGCACCGAGAATCGCAAACCAGGGCGCGAACAGGATCAGTGCGAGGAAGGGCATCGCTTCAACCCGCTTCGAGCAATCGACGCAGCGCGTCCGCGACCGCATCGCGATCGGCGCCTTCCGCCACGCGGATCTGATCCGCATGGCGGATGATCGCGTCGGCATCCTGCTTCAACTCGGCGATCGTCGTGCCGGCTTCCTTCGGCGAGGCAAAGCCTTCGCTCTGCAGCAGCACGCGCCCATCGTCGTCGATCAGCTTGAAATAGAACTTGCCGTCGCTCTCGCGGTACTGTTTGAACACGGGGAGCGCCGCCTTCGGTTTTTCGCGCGCGACATTCGCAGACGTGGAAGCGAGATTGCGCAGCCCAACGGCCTCGCGCAGCTTCGCAAGCAGCGGCTTCGCGAGCACGCGCGCCTTCTCGGCGCCGCGGCGCAGGTGCTCTTCGATCGTCGCGGGATTCGCGATCAGCGCGTCGTAGCGTTCGCGCAGTGGCCCGATCTCGGCGTCGATGCGCTCGAACAGTTTCTGTTTCGCGTCGCCCCAGCCGATGCCTTCTTCGAACGCCTTGCGCATCGACGCAGTCTCGTCCGCGCTCGCGAAAGCCTGGTAGAGCTGGAACACATTCGAATTGTCCGGGTCCTTCGGTTCGCCCGGCGCGCGCGAATCGGTGACGATGCCTGCGATCAGCTTCTTGAGTTCGGCGCGCGGACAGAACAGCGGGATCGTGTTGTCGTAGCTCTTGCTCATCTTGCGGCCGTCCAAGCCCGGCAAGGTCGCGACGTGTTCCTCGATCGCCGCCTCCGGCAGTGTGAAGTGCTCGCCGTACAAGTGATTGAAACGGGCTCCGATATCGCGCGCCATTTCGATGTGCTGGATCTGGTCGCGGCCGACGGGGACCTGGTTCGCGTTGAACAGCAGGATGTCGGCGGCCATCAGCACCGGATACATGAATAGGCCCGCGGTCACGCCGGCGTCCGGATCGTCGCCCGCTTCCACGTTGCGATCGACCGCGGCCTTGTACGCGTGCGCGCGGTTGAGCAGGCCTTTCGCGGCGACACAAGTCAGCAGCCAGGTCAGCTCGGGGATCTCGGGGATGTCGGACTGGCGATAAAACCACGTGCGATCGGTATCGAGCCCGCAAGCCAGCCACGCGGCCGCGATCTCGGCCGTCGAACGCTGCACGCGGGCGGGTTCGGCGACCTTGATCAGCGCGTGGTAGTCGGCGAGGAAATAGAACGATTCCACGCCCGGCGCGCGGCTCGCGGCGATCGCGGGGCGGATCGCACCGACGTAATTGCCGAGGTGCGGCGTGCCGGACGTGGTGATGCCGGTGAGGATGCGGGTCATGCGGACGGGGATTGCGAAGGCATCGCGGATTGTACCCGGTCGGTGAACCGGCCACGGCGGCTAACCCCGTTCGCGCAGTACTCGCGTTGCACGGATCACCCAACCCCGAGGTGTCCCATGAAAACGCTGATGAATCTGTTCTTGGTGCTGTTGTGCACGCTGTCCGTCACCGCTTGCGAAGCACGGCCGCTGGTGGACATGACCGTCGTCGATCGCGACACCGGCGCCACCCTGCGGACGTGGTACCACCACGGCCGCTGCTACATCGCCGGCGAACCCGGCCATCGTTATTCGGTGCGGCTATCCAATCGCACGGGCGAGCGCGTGCTCGTCGTGCTGAGCGTGGACGGCGTCAACGCCGTCACCGGCCAGACCGCCGGCAGCGACCAGGCCGGCTACGTGCTCTCGCCCTGGGAATCCGCCGAAATCACCGGCTGGCGCAAGAGCTACAGCGACGTCGCGCAGTTCGTGTTCACCGCGCTCGAGGACAGCTACGCCGCGCGCACCGGCCGCCCCGACAACGTCGGCGTGATCGGCATGGCGGTGTTCCGCGAACGCCCCGTCGAACCCGCGTATGTGCCGCCGTATTCGCCGCCGGTTGCCGAACGCGACGAGTCGCGCTCCGACGGCCCGTATTCGGAAGCCCGCAAGTCGGCGCCGGCTGCTGCGCCCGCAGAGCAAGCTGCCGGAACGGCATCCGGTTACGGCGGCTACGCCCGCGAAAAAGCCGCGAAGGACAGCCGCGCGTTGAACAGCTACGGCAGCGGAAGCCTGGACAGCCTCGCGAAGCAGGAAATCGGCACCGGTCACGGCGCGCGCGAATACGCTCCGACTTCGGAGACGACCTTCGAGCGCATGAGTTCCTCGCCGCAGCAGGTGGCCTCGCTCTACTACGACACCGCCGAGCAGCTGGTCGAGCGCGGGATCATGCCGCGCTACTACGCCCAGAGCTGGCCGCGCGAAACTGCGCCGCAGGCCTTCCCTAGCGGCTTCGTGCCCGATCCGTCGTGGTGATCGAACGACACGAGTACGGGCCGGCTCGCTGCCGGCCCGTTTCGTTTTTTGCCGGATGAAACCGATCAACTGCCCGAACTGTCCACCGGCTTGACGTCGTGGTTGGTGTGCGCGTGGCAGCCGGCCAACGCGATCAGGAACAACGACAACATGGTCAAGGCGATCAAGCGTTTCATGGCAACGGCTCCTGCGTCAGTGATTGGATAACGACGAACGATTTCACGCGCGCATCAAGGTGGACTTTCCGAACAGGCTTTCGACGAGATCCACCGCGAGTTTCGCGGTGCGGTTGTGCTCGTCGAAGGCCGGGTTGAGTTCCATGATGTCCAGCGAGCCCATCAGGCCGGTGTCGGCGATCATCTCCATCACCAGCTGCGCCTCGCGGTAGTTCGGGCCACCGGGCACGGTGGTGCCGACCGCGGGCGCGATCGTCGGGTCGAGGAAATCCACGTCGAAGCTCACGTGCAGATGGGTGTTCGCATCCACGCCCTCAAGCGCCTCCTCCATCGCGCGCTTCATGCCGATCTCGTCGATGTAGCGCATGTCGTAGATGTCGATCGCGTACTGGTGCACGAGCTTCTTCTCGCCCGGATCGACCGAACGGATGCCGATCTGGCGGATCATGCCCGGCGTGATCGCCGGCGAGCCGCCGCCCAGGTGCGTGAGCGGCTGCGGGCCGATCCCGCACAGGCAGGCGACGGGCATGCCGTGGATGTTGCCCGAGGGCGTGACTTCGTGGGTGTTGAAATCCGCGTGCGCGTCCAGCCAGAGGATGCGCAGGGTCTTGCCGCGTTCGCGGCACCAGCGCGCGACTGCGGTGATCGAACCCAGGCCGAGGCAGTGGTCGCCGCCGAGCAGGATCGGCAGACGCCCGCTTTCGAGCTCGTCGTGCATCGCGCCCATCACCAGCCGGTTCCACGCGACGACCTCGTCGAGGTGCCGGTAACCGTCCACGGGCGGCAGCCAGGGATTGGACGGGCCGACCAGGTTGCCGCGATCGATCACATGCAAGCCGCGGTCGCGCAGTGCTTCGGCCAGCCCGGCCACGCGCAGCGCCTCCGGCCCCATCGAGGCGCCGCGGTCGCCCGCGCCGATGTCCGTGGGCGCGCCGATCAGGGCGATGGTTCGGGGGGTATTGGACGACATCCGCGGCTCCCTGGAATTTTATGCGGCCGGCCGGCACTGACCTTTGGCGCATTCTAGACGCGCGGGCGATCCGGTAGCATTCTGGAGCATTGCATCCACGGGGACGCGGCGTGAACTCCGGCAAGAAGGCGCACGGCGACGTCCAGGTCCCCGCGATGGGCGCGGCGCAGATGGCGCAACGGCTCGCGCGCCTGGAAGCCGTGCAGGCCGTGGTGCTGGACATCAATCGCCGCTCGGTGCGCCGGCAGGACCTGCACACCTTCTTCCAGGCCGTGCACCAGGCGATCGCGAGCCTGATGGATGCACGCAATTTCTACATCGCCCTGTACGAACCGCAGGCCGACGCGGTGCGCTTCGTCTATCGCGTGGACGAGAAGGAAGCCGCCGCCGACCCGGCGACGCTATTCCCTTTGCCATCCAGCGAGGAATCGCCGACCGCGTGGATCATCCGACGCGGCGAGCCGCTGATCGTCACCATCGAGCAGATCGAAGCGCGCCGCACCACCGGCCAGCGCTGGGGTTCGGGTCCGCCGGCCGAGCACTGGGTCGGGATGCCGCTGGTCGGCAATGACGGCAGCACCTTCGGCGCGATCGTGATCCAGAGCTACCTCGCGGGTTTTCGCTATTCGGACGAGGACATCGCGATCTTCGGCCTGATGTCCGAGCACGTCGCCGACGCGATCGAGCACGTGCAGGCCAAGGCGCGGCTTGAGCAGGCGATCGCCGAGCGAACGCGCAGCCTGGAGGCCGAGATCGCCGAGCGCCGCCGCGCCGAGAAGCTGCAGCGCGCGCTCTACGAGATCTCGGCGCTGTCGGTGAAGGACATCGACCTCGACCGCTTCTATTCTGAACTCCACCGCATCGTCGGCGAGCTGATGTACGCGAAGAACTTCATCGTCATGCTCTTCGACAAGGCCAACGACGTGGTGCGCTTCCCGTACTACGCCGACGAATACGAGGAGAAATTGTCCCCCGATTTCCGCCGGCCCGCTGGCGACGGCCTGAGCGGCTACGTGCTGCGCACGCGGCAGCCGCAGCTGATCGACCTCGACCGTTTCAACGCGCTGGTCGCCTCCGGCCAGATCCGCAACGTGATCGGCGACGTGGACTTCAACGTCTGGATGGGCGCGCCGATGCACTACCAGAACCGCGTGCTCGGCGCGATCATCGTGCAGAGCTACGACCTGTCCATCGGCTACACCGACGAGGACCTCAAGCTGCTGACCTTCGTCGCCGACCACATCGGCGCGGCGCTCGCGCGCAAGCAGGCCGACGATGCGCTACGGCTGGCGCATTCCAACCTCGCCGCCGGCGCCGACGCGCTGCGCTCGAAGAACCGCGAGCTGGAGACCACCCTCACCCACCTGGGCATGGCGCAGAGCGAACTGGTGCGCCAGGAAAAGCTCGCCTCGCTGGGCGCGCTGGTCGCTGGCATCGCGCACGAAGTGAACACGCCTCTGGGCATCTGCGTGACCGCGGTCAGCCACCTCGCCGAGGAAATGCGCCAGGTGCGCAAGGTGATGGCCGATGGCGCGCTGACCGAGCCGGGCCTGCAGGCGTTCTTCGACGCCACCGACGAAGTGCTGCGCATCCTGACCACCAACACCGAGCGCGCGAGTGGGCTGATCCGCAGCTTCAAGCAGGTCGCGGTGGACCAGTCCTCCGACGACATCCGCGAGATCGCGCTCGCCGAATACATCGAGGAGACGCTCAAGTCGCTGCGTCCCAAGCTCAAGCGCACCCGCCACGCGATCGAGGTCGAATGCGATCCGGAACTGCGCGTGCATTCCGTCCCGGGCGCGCTGTCGCAGATCCTCACCAACCTGGTGATCAATTCGATCGTGCACGGCTTCGAGCACATCGAGGAAGGCCGCATCCGCATCGCCGCGCACCGCAAGGACGCGAACCTGATCCTGGATTTCTCCGACAACGGCGCGGGCATGAGCGCCGAGGCGCTCAAGCACCTGTTCGACCCGTTCTACACGACCAAGCGCGGCCGCGGCGGCAGCGGCCTGGGCGCGAACATCGTCTATAACCTGGTCACCAGCAAGCTCGCCGGCACGATCTCGGTTGACAGCGCGCCCGGCAAGGGCCTTCACTACCGCATCTGCGTGCCGGTGCAGGCGCCGCCGCCGATCATCGCGAAACCGTCCTCGCCGGCCGCTGCGCGGGTGCGCTGAGCGCGATCAATCCGGGTATTTCGAATTGACCGCGAGCACCGAGTCGAGGTTCTCGAACAAGGTCGCGACCACCACCGGATCCAGGTGCTTGCCGCTGGCGTTGCGGATGTAGTCGAGCACTTCGGGCATCGGCCAGACCGGCTTGTAGCAGCGCGCGTGGGTCAGCGCGTCGAATACGTCGGCGACCGCGACGATGCGGGCGTGCAGGTGAATCTGCTCGCCCCTGAGCCCCTGCGGATAGCCCATGCCGTCCACGCGCTCGTGGTGCTGGTGCGCGATCGTCGCGGCGGCGGCGAGGATCGGACGTTCGGAGCCCTTGAGGATGTCGTGGCCGATCGTCGGGTGCTGGCGCATGATCGTCCACTGGTCCGAATCCAGGTGTTCGGGCTTGAGCAGGATCTCGTCGGGGATCGCGACCTTGCCGATGTCGTGCATCGGCGCGGCGCGCTTGAGCAGCTCGGCCTCGTCCTCCTTGAGTCCCAGCGCGCGCGCGAGCAGGTAGCTGACCTCCGACATCCGGCGCACGTGATTGCCGGTTTCCGACGAGCGCGATTCGATCACGTCGCCGAGCTTGTCGATGAGGTCGGTCTGCGAATCGAAGATCTCCTTGTTGAGCAGCAGGTTCTCGAACGCCAGCGTTACGTGCGTCGAGAAGATGTCGATCAAACGCATGTCGAGATCGTCCACGTCGTTCACGCCGTTGAGGTACAGCAGCGAGGCGGTGACGTGCTGCGAGGGGAAATAGCCGACGAAGCAGCCGTCCACGATGACGTGCTGGCGCGCGGCCTCGGCCTGCTGCAGCGCCGCGACGATCTCCGGGAGGATCTCGCCGCGCGCGTCCACGCAGTTGCCGACGCTGGCGAGCACCTCGTAGCGCGTCTTCTCGTGAAGCGCGGACAGTCGCACCAGCACGCCGCGCTCGTCCAGATGCAGCAGGGAAGCGACCTGCTGCAGCAGGCCGCTGGCGAACTCGCGCATCGAGTGCGCCTCGAGCATGTGCGCCGACGCCGAGAGCACGGCCTCCAGGCCCACGCGGAAGCGTTCCTGGTAACGCCGCGCCTCGTCGATGCGCATGATGTCGCGGTAGGCGCGCAGCGCGGAGAACACGGTAGTGAACAGCTTCTTGCGGTCGAGCTCGGTCTTTTCCTTGTAGTCGTTGATGTCGTACTCGACGATCACCTTTTCTTCGGGCGCCTGTCCGGGCTGGCCGGTGCGCAGGACGATGCGGGTGAAGCGGTTGTTGAGGTCGTGGCGCATCCAGCGCGCGAGCTCCAGGCCCGCGGTCTCGTTCTCCATGACCACATCCACGATCGCCAGCGCGATGTCCGGCATGCGCTGCAGCACGACGCGCGCCTCGGCGGCGCTGTGCGCGTGCAGGAACTCCAGCCCGCGCCCGTCGAGCTCGAAGCGCGTGAGCGCGAGCTTGGTGATGGTGTGGACGTCCGGCTCGTCGTCCACCAGCAATACCCGCCAGCGCGGCGCGGAAGTCGTGATGATCCTGGCTGCGTCGTCCTTCGCGAACATGCGTCCCCCCGACGTCCGTTTCCGGCCGCGGCCACGCCGCCCTCCGGAATGTCCGCCTACAGCCTACACCCGCACCGGCGATCCGGCACTGTGACGTATTGCCGAATCCGCGCCGCATGGGCGGAAGGATGCCGCGGCGCAGGTCCGCATGGAGCGTAGCGGCGGGGTTGATGCGGCGGCAGGAATCGACCCCGCAGCCAACCCATTGCGAGAAAGTTGGTGCCGGCAGCAGGAGTCGAACCCGCGACCAACCACTTGCGCAGAACGTTGGTGCCGGCAGAGGGAGTCGAACCCACGGCCTACTGATTACAAATCAGTTGCTCTACCAACTGAGCTATGCCGGCCTGTCGCGCATTCTAGCGGAGTGTGCGCGGATCCGCGGTCAGAAACAGGCGACGTCCTTCGCGGCCAGCCCGGCGTAACCGGTCAGGTGCTGGCTCCAATCGAAATCGCGAGCGACCGCGACGTCGATCCAATATTGCTCGGCGTCGTCCAGGCGCGGCTCCAGGCGTGCGTCGAAACCGGCCGCGCGCACCGCGTCGCGGCGCGCCTGTGCGTTGGCGAGGTCGCGGAACAGGCCCAGCGAGATCGTGTTTTCCTGCGCGCCCGAAGTCACCACGTAGTAGTCCTTGACGTCCTTCGCGGCGAGCTTGCGCCCTGCCTCGAGCGCGGCGTCGCGGCTTTCCAGCGCGGGGATATACACGCGGTAGCCGTTGAGCGCGCTGCCGCGCGCCTGCCGGTACTGGATGCGCCCGGCCAGCGGCGTGAGCGTGTTCATCGCGCGGCGCAGGTCGGCAGGCGTCGCGAACGGGCCGATGCTCACGCAGCGCGGCGTCGCCGAATTCGGATCGGGCGCGGCGTCGAGTTCGTCGGGCGAGCCGCGCTGGCGCGCGTTTTCGGCTTCGCCGAGCAGCACCAGCGGCGCAACCCCTTGCCGCGTGGTCGGAACCGGCGCCTGATGCGCTTGCGCGTGCAGCATCCACCAGGCGAAGGCGCCCAGATTCATCACGACCAGCAGCAGGACCAACGCGCGCGGCAACATGCGGTGAGTTTATCAGGCGGCGCCGAAGGGTCGGCTATCCGCGCACCGTGCGTGCATGGATCCGCAGGCCGCGCAGCACGAGATCGGGGACGCGTTGCGCGTGCCGTCGCCAGCCCTCGCACAGCGCGTCGGCGCCGCCTCCGGTGACCAGCAGTGCGGGGTTTGCGTCGAGCCGCTGCCGCGCCGCGCGCAGGCTCTGCGCGATCAGTGCACGTGCCGCACCGATCGCGCCACTGGCGAGGGCATCATCGGTGTCGTCGGCGAAATCCACAATCGCGCCGCCGGCGACCGGAAGATGTGCTGCACGCGCGGTGAGCGCTTCGCGCATCAGCGTCGGCGATGGTGCGATCAGGCCGCCGTGGTGCCGGCCATCCGCGTCGAGCAGGTCGATGGTCAACGCGGTGCCGACACCGGCGACCAGCCAGTCGCACCGACCGCGTGCGTGCGCGGCAAGCAGCGCGAGGTAACGGTCCACGCCCAGCCGCTCCGGATTGGCGTACGCGATCGTCACGCCGGCGCAGCGCTTGCGGGTGGCCGCACGCGCGACGATCGCGCCGCGCGCAGCCAGCGCAGCCTCCAGCGCCTGCGTGCGCTCGGGCGTGGCGACCGAAGCGATCCACGCGCGATCGCCGGCGCGCACATCCGCGCAGGCTGCCTCCGGCGACGCGGCATCGTGCGCGCGCACTTTCGCGCCATCGGCCGCAAGCGCATCGGCGCGCGCCCATTTGAGCCGCGTGTTGCCCAGGTCGAACAGCCAAGTCGTGTGTCGTTTCATTACGCGCATATCAGGCGCATCTCACGCTGATTTCGGCGCTGTGGTAATGGCGCTCGCCATCGGCGTGGCGCACGCGCAGCGCGCCGCTCTCGGCGATGCCCAGCGCGATGCCGGGCGCACGCCGCGTTCCGGCGATCACCTCGATTTCGCGATCGCGCAGCGCGTCCAGCGCGTGCCAGCGCGGCAGGAACGGCGCGAGCCCGTGCTCGGCGAACTCGTCGAGCGCCGCGACCAGCGCGGCGATCAGCGCGCTCGCGAGAGCATTGCGCGACAGCGGTTCCGTCGCGAGCCGTGAGAGATCGGTCCACGGCTGATCTATGTCTGCCGCTGCTGCTTCCGGCATCCGCACGTTGATGCCGATGCCGATCACCGCGCGCGCAAGGCCCGCGTCCTCGCCGCCGAACTCGATCAGGATGCCGCCGAGCTTGCGGCCGTCCGCGACCAGATCGTTCGGCCATTTCAAGCCGACCGACGCGAAACCCTGCGCGCGCAGCGCTGCGGCCGCGGCGACGCCGACCGCGATGCTCAAACCCGCCAGCGCGGCGATGCCGCCGTCGAAACGCCGCTGCAGCGACAGGTACAGGTGCGCCGCGAGCGGCGAGATCCAATGGCGGCCGCGGCGACCGCGCCCCGCGCTCTGGCGTTCGGCGAGGCAGACCTGCGCGCGCGAACCCGCCGGCCGGCGCAGCAGCGCGGCGTTGGTCGAATCGATCTCCCATTCCACGTCCAGCGCGTCCAAACGCTGCGCGACCGCGCGCGGAAGACCGGAACTGATCGCCGCCGCATCGAGCAGATCCAGCGGCGCAGCCAACGAATAGCCGTGCGCGGGATCGGCATGGATCTCCACGCCCGCGGCGCGCAGCGCCTGGATGCGCTTCCATACCGCCGCGCGGGTTAGGCCATATTCGTGCGCGAACGCGGCGCCGTTGCACGGCGCGAGCGCCAGGCGCTGGAGCAGGTCGCGATCGTTCATGCCAGCGTGTCTTGGTGCGAAATCCACGACAGTCTAGCCTGCGGCCTTGTGTTGCGCTGCATCATGAGTGTTCGGCAGCGGCCCGCGAAGGGCGCTATGATTGCCGGGCAGATCCATGCAACTTTCCGCTGCTTGCCGCGTCCAAGGGTGGTCGCGCGACTTCGCAAGGGGACTTTCGATGCGTCGCTTCGCCCTGCTCTTCGTCCTGATCGCGCCCGCGCTTTCCGCGTGCGGCGCCGCTTGGGCCTCCACGCCGGCCAGCAACGGCAAGCCGGTGTGCACGCAGTACGACGACAAGCCGGCTGCTCGCAGCGCGGGCGCTGCGAGCGCGGCGACGGCTTCGGCTACGCCGACCGCACCGACGACCGTCACGCCGACTTCGGGCGGCGCGCCATCGGCGCAAGCCAAGTCCGGATCAACCAGCGTGATCCACGACCGCAGCTCGCCGCACTGGCAGACCCTGCTACCGGGCATGTTCCGCTAGGCGACCCGCAGCCCCGCCGGGCGAACGATCATAGCCCGGGCGGAATCCGCACCGAGAACCGCGCGCCGCCGAGCTCGGTCGAGGCGTCCACGACCAGTTCGCCGTGATACGAGCGCACGATCTCCTGCACGATGGACAGGCCGATACCGTGGCCCTGCACGCGCTCGTCGCCACGCACTCCACGCTGCAATAGCCGCTCGACCCGCTCGGGCGGAATGCCCGGGCCGTCGTCCTCGACGACCAGCAACAGGCCCGGACGCCGGTTCGCCGGCGCCGCCACGCTGTGCGTGCTCAGCAGCACACGCGAGCGCGCCCACTTGAAGGCGTTTTCGAGCAAATTGCCGAGCAGCTCCATCAGGTCGCCCTCGTCGCCGTGGAAACGCGCTGCCGGATCGAGCTCGAATTCGCAGAGCACGCGTTTGCCGACGTAGACCTTTTCGAGGCTGCTGACGATTCCCTCGGCGCGCGCCTCGAGTTCCAGCGGCGCCGCAAACAACTGATGACCGGTGCTCGCGCCGCGCGAGAGCTGGTATGTGACGATCTCGCTCATGCGCTGCACCTGGTTGCGCACTTCCTCGCGCAACGCAGTCTCGTCCACGTCGTTGTCCAGGCTCGTGCGCAGCACCGCGAGCGGTGTCTTCAGGCTGTGCGCGAGGTCGGAAAGGGTGTTGCGATAGCGGTCCAGGTGCTCGCGCTCGCTGACGATGAAGGCGTTGATGCTCTCGGTCAGCGGCGCGAGTTCGCGCGGGTGCGAGCCCGACAACCCTTCCGCGTTGCCACGCTGCACGCGCGCGAGTTCGCGCATCACGCGCCGCAGCGGCTGCAGGCTCCAGCGCAGCACCAGGGTCTGCACGCCGAGGAGCAGCACGCCGGCAAGCCCGAGATAGCTCCATAGCGCGCGCCGGAAGATGCCGATCTGTTCGTCGAGGGTGGCGCTGCGTTCGAACACGTAGAACGCGAACGGAATCTCGCGCTTGTTCTTTCCCTTGCCGTCCTCCCACATCACGCCCGTCGAGAAGCGATAGACCTTCTCGACCCGATCGCCGGACTTGTCGATCAGTTCGATCGGGCCGTCCAGGCGTTCCTCGCCGATCCGGATCGTGCGATCCAGCGGCAGTTCGCGACCCAAAGTCGAATCCGACGCCCAGTCGATCTTCGAACCCAGCGCCGCGGCGTACAAGCCGCTGCCGGGTTGCGAGAAGCGCGCATCGGGCGGCGAATACGGCGGCTGGAACTCGAGATCGCGGCTGATCTCCATGCCCGCGTAGTAGGCGTTCGCATAGCCTTGCAGGCGTTCGCGCAGGCTGTTCTTCGCGGTTTCGGTGAAAGCGCGGTCGAGCGCGTAGCCGGTCAAGCCGAGGAAGGCGATAAGGAACAGGCTCGCCGCGAGCAACTGGCGCGCTTCCAGCGAGAGCACGCGCAGGCTCATTCGCATGGACGATTCCCGCGTTGCGGAGTGCCTGCACCGATTGGCAGCGCCGGATAGCGCGCGGGTTCGATGTGCAGGTGTGGACGCTCGCAGCGCATACCCGACCACCATCGCACGAACCGCGGCGCGGCGACAATCGCGCCGGCGGCGACGCGCGTCACGGCGGGGTCACTCGCTGCGCGGGATCGCGAAGCGGTAGCCGCGACCGCGCACGGTCTCGATCGGCTTGAGCGCGCCGTCCGGATCGAGCTTCTTGCGCAGGCGGCCGATGAAGACCTCCAGCACGTTGGAGTCGCGGTCGAAGTCCTGCTGGTAGATGTGCTCGGTGAGGTCGGCCTTGGACACCAACTCGCCCGCGTGCAGCATCAGGTATTCGAGCACCTTGTATTCGTAGCTGGTCAGATCAACGGGCGCGTCGGCGACGCTGACCGTCTGCGCGGACAGATCGAGCGTGATCGGGCCGCAGTCGAGCGTGGGCTTGCTCCAGCCCGCGGCGCGACGCAGCAGCGCATTGACGCGCGCGAGCAGTTCCTCGACGTGGAAGGGCTTGACCAGGTAATCGTCGGCGCCGGCTTTCAGCCCCTCGACCTTGTCCTGCCAGCTCGAGCGCGCGGTGAGGATCAGGATCGGGAACTTCTTCTGCTGCTCGCGCAGGCCACGCACCAGGTCCATGCCCGAAAGTTTGGGGAGGCCCAGGTCGATGATCGCCATGTCGAATGGCACTTCGCGCCCCATGTACTGGCCTTCCTCGCCGTCGCTGGCGGCGTCCACCGCGAAGCCTTCGCGCTTGAGGCGCGCGGCGAGGGTCTCGCGCAGCGGGGCTTCGTCCTCAACCAGCAGAATGCGCATCGGCTACTCCTCTCGGTGGTCTTCGGCGGCCGCCGGGAAACGGCCGGTCATTCTTCCGGAACGTGGTCGCGTCGCGATGGGCGGTCGGAATCCTCATGCGCGGGCGCATCGTCGCGCGGGGCGTCTTCGACGACGCGGATGCGACCCTGCGGCGTGAGCACCTTCACGCGATACACCTCGCGGCCGTCGCGCTGGATCGGTTGCGCCTTGAGCACTTCGCCGCCGGTCTCGCGTTCGATCCGACGCACCGACGCCGGCAGCCCGCCGCCCTGCGCATTCTGCATCGGCGCGCTCTGCATGTTCTGCGCGTTCTGCGGCGCGTTGCGCGGTCCGCGATCGGCCCACGCCGCGTCCGCGCCCAGAACGGCCAGCACGACGGCGAACAGGACGATGTATGGAACGGAACGCGAGCGCATGGGTGTATTGGGCGGTGGCGGCGATGATCCGACGATGAACGTTTCGGTCGTGCGCCGAACCCGTTCATCGGCCGGTTCGGGTGGCCATGATCGGGCGGGCGCGGTGAATCCGTCCTTAACCTTACGCTAACAAGCGTGCTTAGAACACTTCGCCGACGCAGCAACGCAGGCTGCCGCCGGCCTTCTCGATCTCGTCCAGCGGCACCGATCGCACCGCGAACCCGGCCGCCTCGAAACCCGCGCGGCTGGCCGGGCGCAGCGCTTCGGCCGCGGCCTGGCTCATCCACACCGCATCGGGCGTCGTCGCGATGCAGTTGCCGGCGAAGGCGATTTTTTCCGCGCGGTCCAGGATCACTGCGTGCGGCGCGTACAGCGCGGCGATCGCCTCGACCACCGCCGCATCGTCGAATCCGTCGGGACAGATCGACACCGCACGACCCGCGAGCACGCTGAGCACGACATTCGCGTGGTATTCGCCGGGCGCCAGGTCGAACAGCAAGGTGGCGCGCAGGCCGAAGGCTTCGTGCATGACCGCCGCGCCGGCTTCGTCGCAGCGTTCGGACAGCCCGCAAAAACCGATGCCGCGTGCGCGGTCGATCACCAGCGAGCCGGTCAGCTCGCCGACGCCATCGTGTTTGCGCAGGTCGTGCAATTCGTAACCGAGCGCATCGGTGAAGAAACCGCGGATATCGGCGCGATCGGCCTCGCGCTGGCGCACCGGATGGCGCATCCTGGCGATCAGCACGCGGCCGGGCCCGGTGCGCTTTGCGCCCCCTACGGTCGCGAAGACGTTGTTCGGAAACACCGCGTCGGGCGTGGCCGGATCGCCAGCGAAACAGATCGCCGGCAGCGTTTGCGCGAGCGCGCGCTGCAGGCCGCGGTGCTGTGCGAGCGCGCGTTCGGCATCGACCGTACGCGCGAGGTCCATGTAGCGGTTGTCGCTCGCCGATTCGCTCGCGAGCGTGAAACCTTCCGGTGCCACCAGGAACACTGCTTTCGGGCACGCGGGTGCTTCCGGCTGCAGCGTGCGCGCATGGGCAAGAACGGCGGCGATGTCGCGCGTGATCACGCGGCGTGCCTCGCGGCGGCGCGCGTCGCATCCAGCGCGCGTTCGACCAGAGACCAGTCCGCGTCGGACTTGTGCGCACCTTCGCTGAGGATCTGCCGGAACACGCGTCCGCCGGGCTGGCCGTGGAACAGGCCGAGCACGTGGCGGACGATGTGCTTGAGCGCGACGCCACGCGCGCGCAGTTCCTGCGCATACGGACGCAGGCGGCGCAGCAAATCTTCGCGCGCGACATCCTCGTCGCCATACAGCGCGTTGTGCAGGCGATGCAGCAGATAGGGTTCGTGATAGGCCGCACGGCCGAGCATCACTCCATCCACGTGCCGCAAGTGTTCCTGCGCGGCGTCGATCGCATCGATGCCGCCGTTGAGGATCACAGTCAGATCGGAGCATTCGCGCTTGAGTCGGTACACCCAGTCGTAGCGCAGCGGCGGGATCTCGCGGTTCTCCTTCGGCGAAAGCCCCTTGAGCCAGGCCTTGCGCGCGTGCACCGCGAACACGCTGCAACCGGTGCGCGCGATGCTATCGACAAAGGCGCGGAACACCTCGTAGTCCTCGACCTCGTCCACGCCGAGCCGGCATTTCACCGTGACCGGTGCGCCATCGGCCGCATCGCGCATCGCCGCGACGCAATCGGCGACGAGGGCGGGCTCGCGCATCAGGCAGGCGCCGAAACGCCCGGCCTGCACGCGATCGGAAGGACAGCCGACGTTGAGATTGACCTCGTCGTAGCCAAGCTCGAACGCGATCCCGGTTGCCGCGGCGAGTTCGGCCGGTTCGCTGCCGCCGAGTTGCAGCGCGAGCGGCCGCTCGAACGCGTCGAAGCCGAGCAGGCGTTCACGGTCCCCGTGCAGCACCGCCTGCGCGTGCACCATCTCGGTATAAAGCCGCGCGCGCGGCGCGAGCAGGCGGTGGAAGGCACGGCAATGCCGGTCCGTCCAGTCCATCATCGGCGCTACGGACAGGCGATGTGTGGTCGGATCGGAAGGCGTCGTCATCGCTGCGAATTGTACGGGCGTCGCGATGCCGCGCGAAATCCGCATCAGTCCTTCGACAGGTGCGCGAGCGCGGCCGTCGCCGCTTCGCGATCGGCGTCGTCGAACTGGCTGATGCGCACGTCCGAAATCATCACGCGGTCCAGGCAGCGCACGTTGACGTCGATGCCGTCCGGATGGCTGCGCGGGATGTAGAACCCCTTGACGCCGCACACCTTGCAGAAGCGGTGCACGGCCGTGCCGCTGCCGAATCGGTAATCGGTGAGCGCGTCCTCGCCACGCAGCAGGCGGAAACGCGAGCGCGGCACGATCAGGTGCAGGAAGCCGGTTTGCGTGCAGATCGAGCAGTTGCATTCCAGCGCATCGATCACCGCGGGCGCATCCACCTCGAACGCGACCGCGCCGCAGTGGCAGCAGCCGCGGTGGGTGACAAGACCGGCGTCCGCGTCAGTGTTTGCCATGCGGATTGCCGTGGTCCTTGTCGTGGCCATGGCCATGCTCATGCGAGTCGGCGTCGCTGTCGTCGTCCTGACGGCCGCGATCGTCGCCGTGATCCTTGCCGTGCCCGTAGACATGGCCGTGGCCGTGCTTGGGCCTGTCTTCCCACTGCACGCGTTCGTCGCGATCGACCGCGAGCGGATGGCCCCAATGGCCATAGCTGCGCGCAAATCCGTTCTTGAACGCGTGGAATTGTGGCGAACCAGGCTTGATGCCATAGGACATCGCCAGCGCGCCCCAGCCGCGGCCACGGTCGCGCTCGTAACGATCGGCGACTTCGATGCACGGACGATGCGCCGCGTGCGCCAGCGCGCAGGCGTAGTACACGTCGGACGGCGACCAGTGGCGCGAGCCGAGCAGATCGTTGACCAGTGAACGCGGCGCGCCGTAGCGGCTGACGACCTCGTCCTCGAACGAGGGACGATAGCGCTGGCCGTAGTCGTCGATCTCGCCCATGCGCGCATCGACCCAGAGGTCGCCGGTGCGCAGGTTGTAACCGATGGTCTGCGCTCCGGCGGATACGGACAGGGCGAGGGCAAATACGGCTGCGGACAATCGGTTGTGCGCACGGAGCATGATGACCTCCACGAGGTTGAGAGTTGAGTGTGCACTGTTCCGCTGAATCCCGCCGCAACCGGCACAGGCCTGCGCCCGTGCGAACGGTCGCGGCGCGCCGACCAACGGCTTGCCGATTCGCGGAAGCCGGAGCAGGATGGATTCAACCCCGTTTGTGCAGCCTTGACGTTACCGGCACCAACAGGAGGTGGACCATGACCCGCGCACTGCCGTTCCGCTCGCCGCAAGGCGTCCAGCCCGAACGCTCGCTCGGGATTGCTTTCGCACTGCTGGTCAACGCGGTCTTTTTCATGGTGCTGATACGACAGCCGGAGCTAAGCACGGCGCCGATCGTCGTCGAGCCGGTGACGCCGCCGCCGCAATGGAAGATCGTCAAGCACGACATCAAGCCCGATCCGGTTCCCGTACAGCGGCCGCGACAAGACGTGCATATCCAGCCGAACGTGCTACCCAGGACCGATTCGCAACCGGTCGTCAGCCCGCAGCCGACGCCGGTGAGCATCCCGTCCGATCCGATCGTGCCCACGGTGAACATCGACAAGTCGCTCACCGTCAATCCGCCGCCGGCCGAAGCCAGCCTCGATCCGATCGTTGCGCCCGCGCCGGCCTATCCGCGCGAAGCGCTGTACGAAGGCATCGGCGGCACGGTCGAACTCGAGCTGCTGGTCGGCGCCGACGGCCGCGTGCTCGACGCACGCGTGGTGCGCAGCAGCGGCAACCGCCTGCTCGACAACGCCGCGCGCGACACCGTGCTGCGCCAATGGCGCTTCCAGCCGGCGACGCGCAACGGCGAACCGGTGCAGGCGCTGGGCCGGTTGCCGGTGGTGTTCTCGCCGACGGATCGCTGAGGTTCGTCGCGCCAACGAAACCGCGTGGAATGCCTCGCGCGGTTTCGCGGGCCGAATCCGGCCGTGATCAGCGCGTCGCGCGATGGTGGCTGCTGCGCACGACCAGCACGCCGACGCTGAAGGAAACGTAATAGCCGATCAGCAGCGCGAGGATCGCGAACGTCAGCGGGCTTTGTCCCGTCGGCGGTTGCGGGTGGTTGCCGATCGCCTGCATTCCGCCGAGCACCGCGTAGCGATACGCGACGCGTGCGACCAGCAGCAGGCTCAGCGCCGCGCCGATGTACGGATGCGGAAAATAGAAGTCGCCCTCGGGCGTCCACTCGAAGCGCGTGAGCTTGAGGTTGGTCGCGCCGATCGCCGCGCCGAGCAGCAAGCCGCCGGCGATCGCGAGCGCCAGCGTCGGCGTCAGCATCGCTGCCGCGACCAGTCCCATCGCCACCAGTCCGAGGATCACCAGGCGCACGACCATCGGCTTGACCTGCAACGGCTGGCGGCCGAACTGCCGGCGGATGCGGCGGTACATCGCCCAGCCCATCAGCGGGACGACCATCAGCGGCGCGAGGTTGGGCGTGGGCATCGGTTGCTCCGGTGGTTGCTGCGAACGTTGGATTTCACAAATGGATGCGCGCGATTGCACGCATCCGTGGCGTCACGCTCAGAACACCGTGCCGGCGACCTGATCCTTGAGCTTGACCTGGCTGTCGAGGGCGACCGGCTGGTTGGGCTCGTAGCGCTCGCCTTTCTGCGCGGCAGCGCTGGCCTGCCTGGCGCACCAAGACGATCCCTGCATGCAGAATTGAACTGGCACACGAACGTGCGAGGCCACTCCGTGTTCCCCGACCCGCTCGGGCTGGAAGCGCCACTGCCGCGCGGCATCGAGCACTGCTTTGGCGAATACCTTCTCGTCTTGCTTGAAGCCGTTGGTGACCACGCGATCGATCGCATAGTCCGACGGCGTACCGGATGCGTCCACAGCAAGCATCACGTTGACGACGGCTTCCGTCGAGTACGCGAGCTCGCGCTGTGGATACTCCGGCATACTCATACGCTGCCAAGCCGCTCCGGTGAACGCATCGAGCAACCGGATCGCGTAGCTGTCCTCGCCGTTCTTCTGCATTTCCATTCGGAGATAAAGCGTGGTTTCCGTTGGCATCGGCTGGCCTTCGACCTTGCCCGGTTCGAAATTCCAGCCGCGGATCAACGCTTCGAGTTTCTTGTCGAGCAGATCGGACCTCGCCGCAGGATCGGCGAAGCGCACATCGGCGACCTTTCCGTCCGTGCCGATGCTCAGGTGCGCCTGCCGCGTGAACTCGGCGGTGTTCAACGACTCCGCGGCGGACGCAACGCCGGTCAGTGCGGCGAGCGCGAAAACGAAACCAGCGGCGATCCTGTTCGGCATGGCGATGCGACCTGTGCGGGAATGAGCGGTGCGTTCGGCGAATCCTACTGCTTAACCGGGTCGGCGTCTTTCGCCTTGTCGTTCGCGTTGGGTTGCGGCGTCGCAGCGTCCGGTTTCTGCGCGCCCGGATCCTTGGCCGCGTTCTCGCGCACCTGCTTCTGCGCGCGCTCGACGCTGGCCCTGGAATCGTTTTTCTCCTGCTCGCGCAGTTTCGCGAAGGCTTTCTCCATGATCGCTTCCATTTTCGGCTGCACCTCGTGCATCCGCGCGATGCCCAGCTCCATGCCGCGCTTCATCAGGCCCGGCATTTTCGCGAGCATGGACTGGCCCTGCGGGCTGCCGTAGAAGGCGATCGCCGCGTCAACCTCGTCGTTGGTCAGTTCTTCCTGATAGACGCGCGCGATCGCCGGCCTCATGTAGTCCCAGGACAGGGCCTCGTCCAGCGACTGCTTGATCGCCGCGCGGAAGATCGGCTTGGCGCGCTCTATCTCGGCCTCGGACTTGCCCTTGCCGCGCGCAGCTTCGACGAAGCCCTGTTCGGCGGATTTTTCCATCACCGCGAGCATCTGCGCCATCTGCTGGTCCATCTTGATGACGGTCAGCAACTGCTCGACCTTGGCGGTGTCGGCGGCCCGCGCGGGAGAAAGCGCGCACAGCGCGCCGATGAAGAGTGCCGCGGCGGCGGCCTTGATGCGGTCGATCACAATGTCGTCCCCTGTGTCTGAAAGCGGCATTCTAGCCGGGAGCGGTTGCGCTTGCCTGCGGGAAGGCCAATACGCGCCCGTGCGCGAAAAAACGCGGTTTGCTGCAACGCTCACGTTGCGGCGCGGATCCGTCAGGTCTTTGGCGAACCCTTTCGTTTGATCAGTACGACGAACACGCCGATGAGCGCGCCGATCACGCCGCCGATGAGCGCGCTGCGACCCACGCCCGTGAACAGGCCGTGCGAGGTGCTCAGGTTCGGATCGGAAGGATTGAGCGCCTGCGTCTGACCGACGAGGGCATCGAGTTTGGCGTGCAAATCCGCGATCGAGGCGTCGTCGGTCACCGCGCGATACGCATAGATCAGCAACAGGCGGTTGCGCACGACCGCGATCGCGCCGGCCACGGACGCGTTCACGCCCACGCTTTGACCGCCGCTGTTGATCCGTAGCGGCACGGTCATGCCGAACTCGACGCTCATCGGCGCTTCGCGGTAGATCGTCGGCGCAGCGATGTTGCCGAAGCTCAGGTTCACTTGTTTGCCGGCGGCCGCGCTGATGCGTTCGCTGGAGCCGGCGCTTTCTTTCGCCAAGAGCGCGTTTGCGTCAAGCCTGGACATGCCCGCGGTGAGCTGCGGCTTGACCTCGTTCCACTCGTCCATGCCGATCGGTCGCGTTTCCATCTCGCGCATGACCTGCACTTCGTAGTAGGTGTCGGCCGCGACGCCGCCGGTGCGCATCCGCTCCAGGTCGGCCGGCGTGAGGAACACTTCGACCAGCCGATTCGTCGTCGGCAGGGCGGCCTGCACCACTTCGAAATACTTGGACTCGGTCGTGCTCGCGCGCACGTAACCGCCGTCGACCGGGAACTGGATCGTGGTGTCGCCGATGGTCAGCGGCGCCGGCTCGGCGTGGGCGAGCGGGATGAAAATCGTCAACAGGAGTGCTAGCAAGCATTTCATGGCATCTCTCCCCAGATGCGGTTTGTATGCGATCGCCTCAGGACTCGGAATCTGTCTCGCAAGACTTGAGCCTTCGATTGACGTACCAGCGAGATTCGCAAAGTACGCCATGTGTGTCTCTAGCGAATTTGCGAAACAGTACGGTGATGGCGACGGCGACAGTCAACGTAATACCGATTGCCCTGTAAGGCGCATGGGTCTGTGTGAGCAATATCCCGAATCCAAGCAACCCTATCGGAGCGGCGAACATCATGCCCAGCTCGAAGTAGAGCGCCGTGACCTTTCTGCTGATGTACCGGTAACCCACAGGTTCGTTGCTCGCAACTCGCGTAGTCAGATAGTCGTACCAATCCCGCTCAACCCAGTCTTCTTCCTGTTCGGGCTCCGGCTCCATGCCTCTTTCCCGATCCCAGGATTTTTCGAGGTAGGTGCCGATGCCCTCGAAGACCGTGCCGACTACGACGACACACGCAAAAGACACCGTGTGGAAAGGGAAAGGATGATTGGCATACCAGCTCGCAGCAGGGTCGTAGACATCAAGAAGTAACAACAACCACGGCGAGCAAGCCACTATGCCCGGGATAATTATCGTCAGCAGCGATCTCGTGAGAGTGAGCGGCATGCTCTACCCGCACTTCGAGTAGCCGCAGTTCAGGCAGGTCGCACAGCCGTCGAGGATCACGACAGCCTTCGTGCTGCACTTGTGGCACATGGTCGCCGACGGCGGGAAGGTGGTGCCTTCACCGGTCACGGACACGTCGTCGCCCGCAGGCGCGCGGCCCGCGGCATCCACCATCGCGCCACCCATCTCGCCGGCGGTGGCGAGGCTTATTTCAGAGTTTTTTTTTGCGCGGGCCTCGAAGGCGGCGCGCTTCTCGGCGATCAGCGCCTTCTGCGCGTCGGTGAGGTCTTCGCCGACGATCAGGCCGATGGACTTCATGTGCTCCTCGACCACCGCGCCGATCTCGGCGACGATCGAGGGCATGTAGACGCCGCCGGCCTTGAAGTAGCCGCCGCGCGGATCGAACACGGCCTTCATCTCCTCGACCAGGAAGGTCACGTCGCCGCCCTTGCGGAACACCGCGGACATGATGCGCGTGAGCGCGACGATCCACTGGAAGTGGTCCATGGACTTGGAGTTGATGAACACCTCGAACGGGCGGCGCAGTTCGTGCTGGGTGCCGTAGTTGAGCACGATGTCGTTGATCGTCACGTACATCGCGTGCTCGACCAGCGGCGACTTGATCTTGTAGGTCGAGCCGATCAGCACCTCGGGGCGCTCGAGGCGCTCGTGCATCTGGATGACCTCGGCCATCGCCATGCCGATCGGCGCGATGGTCGCGGCTTCGTCGGTGACTTCGGTGTAGGTCGGCTGCGCTTTTTCGTCGGGCTTGACGACGCTGTAGGCGTTGATCTTCTTGTCGATCTTGATTGCCATTGCCGCGGTTCTCCGGAACTTGCGTGACGCTTTGCGAAAAACACCCGCCGGCGCCTGTTGCGGCGCTGACGGACGGTGCCGTGATTCGATCTACTTCTTCTTTGCCGCAGTCTTCCTGGCGGCTTTCTTCGCCGTCTTCCTCGCCGGCGCTTTCCGCGCCGCGACCTTCTTCTTCGCGGCCGGTTTGCGCTTCGCGACGGGCTTCCTGACTGGCTTCTTCCTCGCCGCGGCGACGCGCTTGCGCGCTTCGGCGACCTTCTTCTTGATCGGCTTGACGATCTTGCTGTCCACCGCCTTCTTGACCTTCTTTGCCGTGGCCTGCGCCTTCTTGCGCACGACCTTGGCCTGCTTGACCACCTTGTCGGCGGCGCTGGACGCAGCCTGCTTCACGTCGGCGATCACGGCCTGCGCCTTGTCGCCGGCGACGTCCACGGCGTCCTTCACCTTCGCCTTGACTTCCTCGACCTTGCCCATGACCGCACTCCTCGTCGTTTGGGGGCTATGCAGGATCGTGCCTTCGGTACTCGGGGGATGGCACTTCGCACACTTTACGCGTGATCCTGCATCAGAACTTGCCGCGGGCCTTCCGGACCACGGTCCGTCCGCTAGAACTTGCCGTGACCCTTCCTTGCTGCACCGGTGCGCTAAAACTTGCCGTAATACCCTTCCTTCAACGCGTCGAACAGGTTGGCGGCAGTGTGCGTCTCGCCATCGTATTCGATTTCCTCGTTGCCCTTGACCTCGATGAACGAACCGTCCTCGAGTTCGAAGCGATACGTCGTGTTCTCCAGGTCGGTCTCCTTGACGAGCACGCCCTGGAACGCGGCCGGATTGAAGCGGAACGTGGTGCAGCCCTTCAGGCCCTGCTTCCACGCGTAGGTGTAGATGTCCTTGAAGTCCGCGTACGGATAATCGGTGGGCACGTTCGCGGTCTTGGAGATCGACGAGTCCACCCACTTCTGCGCGGCGGCCTGGATGTCCACGTGTTCGGTCGGGCTGATGTCGTCGGCGGCGCGGAAGTATTCGGGCAGCTTCGCCTCGGGCTCGTCGGAGAACGGCATCGCCTTCGTATTCACCAGCGTGCGATAGGCAAGCAGCTCGTAGCTGAAGACCTCAACCTTTTCCTTGGTTTTCCTGCCTTCGCGGATCACGTTGCGCGAATAGTGGTGCGCGAACGAGGGCTCAATGCCGTTGCTCGCATTGTTCGCGAGCGAGAGCGAAATCGTGCCGGTCGGCGCGATCGAGGAATGGTGGGTGAATCTCGCGCCGGTTTCGGAAAGGGCCTTCACCAGGTCCGGCGCGACTTCAGCCACGCGCTGCATGTAGCGCGAATACTTCGCGTGCAGCACGCGGCCGGGAATCTTCTTGCCGACCTTCCAGCCGTCCTTCTTCATCTCCGGGCGCTTGCGCAGCATCTCGGCGGTGACTTCGAATTCCTCGCCCATGATCGGCGCCGGGCCTTTTTCCTGCGCGAGCGCCAGTCCCATCTCCCAGCCGGCGACCGCCATCTCGCGGGCGACGTCTTCGGTGAACTGCACTGCATCCGACGAGCCGTAGCTCATGCGCAGCATCGTCATCGCCGAGCCCAGGCCGAGGAAGCCCATGCCGTGGCGGCGCTTGCGCGCGATCTCGTCGCGCTGCTGCTGCAGCGGCAGCCCGTTGACCTCGACGACGTTGTCGAGCATCCGCGTGAACACGCGCACGACTTCCTTGTATTCGTCCCAGTCGAAGCGCGCGCGGTCGGTGAAGGCGTCGCGCACGAACGTGGTGAGGTTCACCGAACCGAGCAGGCAGGCGCCGTACGGCGGCAGCGGCTGCTCGCCGCAGGGATTCGTCGCGCGGATGTTCTCGCACCACCAGTTGTTGTTCATTTCGTTGACGCGGTCGATCAGGATGAAGCCGGGCTCGGCGAAATCGTAGGTCGAGACCATGATCATGTCCCACAGGTGCCGCGCGCGGACATGGCAGTAGATCTTGCACGCGACCAGGCCGTCGTCGCGCGTGACGTAGTTCTTCTTCGTCGGCCATTCGCGCCAGACCACGAGGTCGGCGTCGTTGAAATCGATGTCGTCCTTTTCCTTGACGTTGATCGGAAACACCAGCGGCCAGTCGCCGTCGGCCTGCACGGCCTCCATGAAGCCGTCGGTGACCAGCAACGAGAGGTTGAACTGGCGCAGACGACCGTCCTCGCGCTTGACGCGGATGAACTCGCGCACGTCCGGATGGCTGACGTCGAACGTGCCCATTTGCGCGCCGCGGCGGCCGCCGGCGGAGGACACGGTGAAGCACATCTTGTCGTAGATATCCATGAAGCTCAGCGGCCCCGACGTGTACGCGCCCGCGCCGGAGACGTAGGCGCCGCGCGGACGCAGCGTCGAGAACTCATAGCCGATTCCGCAGCCGGCTTTCAGGGTCAGGCCCGCCTCGTGGACCTTGTCGAGGATGCCGTCCATCGAGTCCTCGATGGTTCCCGACACGGTGCAGTTGATCGTCGAGGTCGCCGGCTTGTGCTCGAGCGCGCCGGCGTTGGAGGTGATGCGGCCGGCGGGGATCGCCCCGCGGCGCAGCGCCCAGAGGAAACGTTCGTACCAGTAGCCCTGCTTCTCGGGCGTGGCTTCGGCGTCGGCGAGCGCGCGCGCGACGCGCTGGTAGGTGCCGTCGATGTCCACGTCCACCGGTTCGCCGCGCTTGGACTTGAGCCGGTACTTCTTGTCCCAGATGTCCCAAGACGCGGGCTGCATCGCGATGTCGGCCGCATCCGGTTTGACGATCTCGAGACGTACCGTGCTCATGCCTGTCGTTCCCCTTGTGTCGTTCTTGTATGGACGTGCGTGGCGCCGGATCGCATCGAACGGGGTCGTCGGGATCAACCGCCAACGCCCCGCCAGCGCCGAAACGGACGGGCGCTTGCGTCCCATCCGATCCCGCGCTCCAGGCCTGGTGTCACGCCCCTGTAACGTGCTTCAAAGCCGGTGCGACCATGCTGCCGCAACCCCATCACTGGGGTTTGATCCCCGGCGATACCCCAATATCTTGGGTCACGACGGACGATCACCGTACTCACGCCGGGGCGGGCTGTCAATTGCGACCGCAGCAAATTTTCTGCTTGACAAGGCACGTCGTACGATCGCGCCCGCGCGGCAGAAGGGATGTGCGGATCCGCCGGCCGGGAAGTGCGCGTCGCGCACATCCGCCGCTCTTGGCGCCCCTGCCCCCGCGGCATTCGTGCATCCATGCACGAAAAAAGCCCGGAAGGCGTCGCCTTCCGGGCTGCGTGGTTATTCCTTGCCAGGGTGACTGCATCCGTCGCGCGTGGGTACGCGCGACAGATGCGATGCCGATTACCAGCTGAAGCCCGCGCCTGCGCTTACCGTGCTCTCGCCGTTGCTGAACGCGCCACCGAGCGAGATGCTCGCATGGTTGTTGTTGAACGCGTGCTGGAAGCCGACCGCGAACGCCGACTGCCCGCTCTGCGAACCCACGCCCAGCCCGATGCGGTTGTCGCCGGCCAGGCCGGACGTGTTCATCGCCATGCCTGCCAGGGCCGCGCCCATCGCACTGATCCGGTTGATCCGGGTGTCGAGGGTATGCCGCACGTCGTTCAACTGCAGCACGTTCACCGCATCGTACGGATCGGTGCCGTTGGCGACGTTGGTGATCTGGCGGTGGTTGCTCGAAGTTCCGACCGACACCGTATCCGGACGATTGGCGACCGAACCAGCGCCCAACGCGACCGAGTTGCTCGTGGTGGCGGAACTGCCGGCACCCAGCGCCATCGAATTCGCCGCAGTGACCGAGCTGCCCGCGCCCAACGCGACCGAGTGGCTCGCGCCGGAGCCTACGGTCGCGCCGGCGCCCAGCGCCGCCGAATACGACGCACCTGCCTGCACCGTGGCGCCCGCACCGAGTGCGACGCTGTAATCGGCACCGACATGCGAGTAAGCGCCGACCGCGGTGTCGCCGGGGCCGACCGCCAGACTCTGGCTGCCGACCGCGGTGCTGTATGAACCCAGCGCGGCCGCGTTGTGGCCGGCGGCGAATGCGCCGGTCGCAGAGGCATACGCACCGGCACCCACTGCGGTGGAATTGTCGCCGCCCGCGAACGAGAGCGTGCCGAGCGCGGTACTGGATCCGCCGGTCGCCACCGCCTGCGAACCAAACGCCGAAGCGCCCTGCCCGCTAGCGTAGGAGTTGGTGCCGACCGCGGACGCGCCGAAGCCCGACGCCACCGCCTGGTGGCCGGCCGCGAGCGAGTAGGCGCCGCTCGCATAGGCCTGCACGCCGAAGGCGCTCGCGTAGTTGCCGGTTGCGGCCGCCTGCTGGCCAACCGCAGTGGACGAAGTGCCCGTCGCGATCGACCCTGCGCCGAACGCCGAGGCGCCGGTGCCGCTGGCGTAGGAGTTCGTGCCGACTGCGGTGGATGCCGTGCCGGTCGCGTAGCTGAAATTGCCGACCGCCGTGGAGTATGTCCCGCCCGCATAGCTGTGGTTGCCGACTGCGACGGAGAAGTCACCGACCGCATAGGCCTGCGCGCCATTGGCGGTGCTGCGCAGTCCACCCGCATAACTGCCGACGCCGGTCGCGGTGCTGTAATTGCCGAGTGCATACGCGCCCGCGCCGAATGCACTGCTGTACTCGCCGATGGCCTTGCTGAACGCACCGGTCGCGGTGCTGGCCGTCCCGTAGGCATAGCTGCGCGCGCCGACCGCGGTGCTGTAGGTTCCGACCGCCGTGGCGACCGCGCCAACCGCCGTGCTGAAGTCGCCATAGGCGCGTGCGACCACACCGTCGGCAGTGCTCGCGAAGCCCGAAGCATTCGCGTAGCCACCGGTCGCGGTGCTGTAGTCGCCCGAAGCGCTTGCGAACGAACCGGTCGCCGTGCTCAGGTAACCCGAGGCATTGCTGTTGAAGCCGGTCGCGGTGCCGAACTCACCCGAGGCTTTGCTGAACGCGCCGGTCGCGGTGCTGTACTTGCCCGAGGCATTCGAGCCGGTGCCCGTCGCGGTCGCGTACTTGCCGGACGCGCTGCTGAACGCGCCGGTCGCGGTGCTGTACTTGCCGGTCGCGCTGCTGTTCAGGCCGGTCGCCGTGCTGCCTAGGCCGTACGCGAAGCTGCCCGCGCCGGTCGCCGTGCTGCCAGGGCCGTACGCGGTGCTGTGCGCGCCCGTCGCGCTGCTGTAATCGCCGATCGCCTGGCTGTATGCGCCGGTGGCGTTGGATTCATAACCGTAGGCCAGGCTCGCGAAACCGTTCGCCGTGCTCTTGGTTCCGAACGCGGTACTGAACGGGCCGGTCGCGCTGCTCAGATCGCCGCTCGCCGTGCTGTACCAGCCGGTGGCATTGCTGCCGTAACCGCTCGCGAGTGCGTGCGCGCCGGTCGCGGTAGTGAAGTCGTTCGTCGCGGCTGCGTACGCGCCTGTTGCGGTGCTCTGGAATCCGAGCGCATAGCTGTGGTTGCCGGTCGCCGTGCTCTGGTCGCCGAACGCGACGCTGTACGCGCCGGTCGCCGTGCTTTGCGAACCCAGCGCGGCCGCGTAGTAACCAGTGGCGGTGCTCTTCGAGCCCGCTGCCAGGCTGTAGGCGCCGGTTGCGGTGCTGCCGGTGGTCAACGCTGTGCTCTTGTAGCCGGTCGCGGTGCTCTTGGTTCCATACGCGATGCTGTAGCTGCCGGTCGCGGTGCTGTTGCTGCCGTAAGCCAGGCTGTTGTTGCCGGTGGCCGTGCTGTTCGCACCAACAGCGGCGCTGAAGTTGCCGGTCGCAGTGCTGTTGGTGCCCTTTGCATAGGCGTAGTTGCCGGTCGCGGTGCTGTTATACCCAATCGCGGCACTGTGACTACCAGTCGCCGTGCTGTTGTTGCCGCCGGCATAGCTGTTATTTCCGGTCGCGGTGCTATTGCTGCCATAGGCGACGCTGTAATTGCCGGTCGCGGTGCTGGCGCTGCCATAAGCAGTGCTGTGATTGCCTGTGGCCGTGCTGAGACCACCAAACGCCACTGCGTTGTTGCCAGTCGCTGTGCTGTTGGCGCCAAGTGCTGAACTGTAGTTGCCGGTCGCGGTGCTGTTCACGCCAATTGCTGCGCTGGCATTACCGGTCGCTGTGCTATTAGTACCAGCAGCGTAACTGAAGTGGCCCGTTGCCGTGCTGTTCAGTCCGGATGCAACTGAGTAATTGCCGGTAGCCGTGCTGTAGTCGCCGGTAGCGAAGCTGTGATTACCGGTCGCGGTGCTGCAGTAGCCCGACGCGGTGCTGAAGCTGCCGGTCGCGGTGGCGCAGGCGCCGGCGTAACTGTACGAACCGGTCGACGTACTGCCGGTGCCCAGCGCGAGCGACTTGTAGCCGGTCGCGGTGCTCAGGTCGCCGATCGCATACGCGTACTCGCCGGTGGCCGTGCTGCTCTTGCCGTACGCCAGGGCGTGGTCGCCGGTCGCGGTGCTGCTGAAGCCGATCGCCGCCGCGTAACTGCCGGTCGCGGTGCTGAATGCGCCGTACGCGTAGCTGTGGTTGCCCGTGGCCGTGCTGTAGTAACCCAACGCCGCGCTGTGGTTGCCCGTCGCAGTGCTGGCGATGCCCGTCGCTGCAGAGTAGTTTCCGGTCGCGGTGCTGTTGATGCCGCCGGCGTAACTGTGGTTGCCGGTGGCGACGCTGTTGGCGCCGATCGCCGCAGCGTAGTTGCCGGTCGCGGTGCTGTTTGCGCCGTACGCGAAGCTGTTGTTGCCGGTCGCGGTGCTGTTGGCGCCGGATGCGAGGCTACGGTTGCCGGTCGCGGTGCTGTTGCCGGCGACCGCATACGCGTAGTTGCCGGTCGCCGTGCTGTTCTCGTTGTAGGCGAAGCTGTGGTTGCCCGTCGCGGTGCTGTTGTAACCGATCGCCGCGCTGTAATTGCCGGTCGCCGTGCTGTTCGTGCCGCCCGCGTAGCTGTGGTTGCCCGTCGCCGTGCTGCGATAGCCGACCGCTGCCGCGTAGTTGCCGGTCGCGGTGGTGTCGCCGATCTCGCCGCCGGCTGCGTAGCTGTGGTTGCCGGTCGCGGTGCTGTTCAGGCCGACCGCGTACGCATAGTTGCCGGTCGCCGTGCTGCGATAACCGCTCGCGAAGCTGTAATTGCCGGTCGCCGTGCTGTACTTGCCGGTCGCAGCGCTGTGGTTGCCGGTAGCGGTGCTGTACTTGCCGGTCGCGGCGCTGTAGTTACCGGTGGCGGTGCTGTACTTGCCGCTGGCGTAGCTGCGGTTGCCCGTCGCGGTGCTGTACTTGCCGGTCGCAGCGCTGTAATTGCCGGTCGCCGTGCTGTTCGTGCCGTACGCGAAACTGTGGTTGCCCGTCGCAGTGCTGTTGGTGCCGACAGCTGCGCTGTAGTTGCCGGTCGCGGTGCTGTTCGTACCGCCGGCGTAGCTGAAGTTGCCGGTCGCCGTGCTGTTCGTGCCCTTGGCGTAGCTGACGTTGCCGGTCGCGGTGCTGTTGGTGCCGACAGCCGCACTGAAGTTGCCCGTCGCCGTGCTGTTCGCGCCACCGGCATAGCTGTAGTTGCCGGTCGCGGTGCTGTTCACGCCGGTCGCGTAAGCGTTGTTGCCGGTCGCGGTCGCGTTGGTGTTCAGCGCGTGCGCATACGCGCCGGTCGCCGTGCTGTTCGTGCCGGTGGCGACGTTCGCATAACCCGTGGCGGTGCTGTTCGTTCCGCTGGCGTAGTTGTGCGAGCCGGTCGTCGTGCTGTTGGTTCCCGTCGCCAGGTTGTAGAAGCCGGTCGCCGTGCTGTTGTTGCCGATCGCGGCGTTGGTCGAACCGGTCGCCGTACTGTTCGTGCCGAGCGTGTAGTTCGCGTAGCCGGTCGCCGTGCTGTTGACGCCGACCGTCAGGTTGTTGGCGCCGGTCGCGGTGCTGTACGTGCCGACCGTGGTATTGCCGAAGCCGGTCGCGGTGCTGTACACGCCATAGGTGCGGTTGTTCGCGCCGGTCGCGGTGCTGTACGCAGCGAATGTTTCGTTGCGGTAGCCGGTCGCGGTGCTGTCGGCGGCATACGTGGCGTTCGCGAAGCCGGTCGCGGTGCTGT
>CAYUXZ010000011.1:0-61529 GCA_964449135.1 uncultured Gammaproteobacteria bacterium | reverse complement strand
CAGATCGAAGCCAAGGCGCTGCGCAAGCTGCGCCACCCCTCGCGCAGCGAGCAGCTGCGTTCGTTCCTCGACAACGAGTGACGGCGACTTCCTGCGCATGAAACGAGACGGCCGCGAAAGCGGCCGTTTTCGTTTGCAGGCAAACGTCGCGTCGCGAACGACATCGTTCTATCATGCGTTCACGGGCCTATAGCTCAACGGTTAGAGCAGGGGACTCATCGAGAAGGTGCCGCCGCGTCGAAAGACGCGGACGGGAACGGGATGAATTCAGGGAAACCTCAGCGGCAGCGGAGCCTCGCTGGCCGGTGGCGATCCTGAGCCAAGCCGGCGGTGCACCGCCGGAAGGTGCAGAGACTACCTGAGGGCTGAAGCGCCCTTGATCACAGGCTCGAGCGTCCCGCACCCCACCAGCATCCGCTGCGGGTGAAGAGATAGTCCGCGCCGACCGGAAACGGTCGGAGAACGCGAATCCCTTGGTTCCAGGTTCGAGTCCTGGTGGGCCCATCAATACATTGCGGTGAACGCCGGACCGATCCGGCAATGGCGCGTCGCGAACTGCACTAGAGTCCGGACATGATCGCGACCCCCTACCATTGGCGGGCTGCAGGCTCGTATTTCGAACATCGAGGGCAGCGCGTGTTCTTTCGCGAGGGCGGCGCGTCGGATGCGCCGGCTTTATTGCTGATCCACGGATTCCCGACCTCCTCCTGGGATTGGGAGGCGCTGTGGTTGGAGCTCGCGAAGCGCTATCGCTTGCTCGCGCCGGATCTGATCGGCTTCGGTTTCTCCGCAAAGCCGACCGTGTACGACTATTCGATCCTCGACCAGGCCGACCTCTGCGAAACCTTGCTTGGCGTGCGCGCGGTCGACCGCTACCACGTGCTCGCGCACGACTACGGCGACAGCGTCGCACAGGAACTGCTCGCGCGCGGCCTCGAACCTGGGCAACGACCGAAACTCGCCAGCGTGTGCTTCCTCAACGGCGGCCTGTTTCCGGAAACGCATCGCCCGGTCCTGATCCAGAAACTGCTGCTGTCGCCGCTTGGCCCGCTGGTCGCTCGGCTCACGAACAAGCGGGCGTTCGCGCGCAACATGGGTCGCATCTTCGGGGCGGACACGCAGCCCGATGCGGCACTGGTCGATGCGTTCTGGACGTTGATGAACGCAAACGACGGCCTGAAGGTGTTTCCGAAGCTGATCCACTACATGCCTGAGCGTCGGCAATGGCGTGAACGCTGGGTCGGCGCGATGCAGGCGACGCGCCTGCCGCTGAAACTGATCGATGGCAGCGCCGATCCGGTTTCCGGCGCGCACATGGTGCGTCGCTATCGTGAGCTGATCGCGCGACCCGACATCACCGAGTTGCCCGGCATCGGCCACTATCCGCAGATCGAGTCGTCGTGCGAAGCGCTGGCTGCCTACCTGCAATTCCGCGCGAGGCTCCACGGAACCGCGTGAGCGCGTCGAAAACGGGTGACGATCCTGACAAATCCGTAATCCTTCGTGCGTCGAACACGCAGCGGCCATCGCCTGCGATGCGGGATAATCGTGCCCATGCGTCGCCGCCCATCCGTGCTTCCATGACCTTCCGAAACGCCGCGAGACTCCCGTTCCTGTTCGCGCTCGCGCTGTGCCTGCTCGCGCTGTTCACGGCCGCATCGGCGGATCCGCAGCCCCGGCTCACGATCCTGAGCTACCACGAGGTCGCCGAACGCGACGACGCGCTGATCCCGATGTACACGGTTACGCCGACGATGTTCGTGCGCCAGCTCGACTGGCTGAAGAACAACGGCTACCACTTTGTGAATGTCGATCAGGTGCTCGCCGACCGCGCCGGCAAGAAACCGCTGCCCGACAAGGCGGTGCTGATCACCTTCGACGACGGTTACCGCTCGATGTACGAGCACGCGTATCCGATCCTCAAGCTGTTCAACGCGCCCGCGGTGGTCGCACTGGTCGGCAAGTGGATGGACGTGCCCGAGAACGGCAAGGTGAACTTCGACGGCCGCTCGATCCCGCGCACCGACCTGCTCTCGTGGGAGCAGCTGCGCGAGATGCAGAAATCCGGTCTCGTCGAGGTCGCCAGCCACAGCTACGCGCTGCACGAAGGCATCGCCGCCAATCCGCAGGGCAACCTGCAGCCGGCCGCGACCGCGCGGCGTTGGATCGCCGAAAAGAACCGCTACGAGGACGAGGCCAGCTACGCCAAGCGCGTGCGCGCCGACCTCGAGCACAGCAGCGCGGAACTGAAGAAGCACACGGGCCGCGCACCGCGCATCATCGTCTGGCCGTACGGGCGCTACAACATCGAGACGCGCAAGATCGCCGCCGAGCTGGGAATGCCGATCGGATTGACGCTCGACGACGGCGGCAACACCGACAGCACGCCGCTGTGGGGCCTGCGCCGCTCGCTGCTCGACCGCACGATGTCGCTCGCCGACCTCGCGCAGGAGATCAACCTGCGCAACCGCTCGCAGGACGATCCGGACGACCGCCCGAGCAAGGTCATGCACGTGGACCTGGACTACATCTACGATCCGGACCCGAAGCAGACCGAGGTCAACCTCGGCCACCTGCTCGACCGCATCGTCGCGATGGGCGTGAACACGGTCTATCTGCAGGCTTTCGCCGATCCGGACGCGAACGGCGCCGCCGATTCGGTGTACTTCCCGAACCGGCACGTGCCGATGCGCGCGGACCTGTTCAACCGCGTGGCCTGGCAGATTTCCACGCGCACGCCGGTCAAGCATCTGTACGCGTGGATGCCCGCGCTGGCCTGGGAACTGCCCGCGAAGGAGCCGGCTTCGAAAGACGTCGTCGTGACGCTGCCGAACAAGGACACCGGCCACGTCGCGATGGGTTATCCGCGGCTGTCGCCGTTCTCTCCGCGCGCGCGCGCGGTGATCAAGGACATCTACGAGGACCTCGCGCGCTCCACGCCGCTAGACGGCATCCTGTTCCACGACGACGTGACGCTGTCCGACTACGAGGACGCCAGCCCCGATGCGCTGAAGATGTACAAGAAATGGGGCCTGCCCGACTCGGTCGAGAAGATCCGCGCCAGCGACGACTTGATCGGCCGCTGGACGATCCTGAAGATCAACGAACTCGACAACTTCACCCACGAGCTCGCGCAGGTCGTGCGCGACGAACAACCGGGCATCCGCGTCGCGCGCAACCTCTACGCGAGCGTGGTGTTGAACCCGAAAGCCGAGGTCTGGTATTCACAGTCGCTGGACAACTCGCTCGCGAACTACGACTACACGGCGATCATGGCGATGCCGTACATGGAGAACGCGGCCGATCCGACCGCGTTCTACAAGGCGCTCGTGGACAAAGTCAGTGAGCACTCCGGCGCGATGGCGAAAGTCGTGTTCGAGTTGCAGACGGTGGACTGGCGCAAGGACGGCGCGCCGATCCCGAGCCCGGAGATCGCCGCGACGATCCGCCAGCTCTACGGTTGGGGCGTGCAGAACGTCGCCTACTATCCCGACAACGTCTACAACAACATCCCCAATCCCGCGGCGCTGCGTCCGGCCTTCGACAGCAAGCCGAACAATCCGCTGCCCTTGCCCGTGATCCGCTGAAGGCGCGTCGCGCGTGCATACCCTGCTCGCACTGCTCAAGACCGCCTGGCAGGGCCTGCAGGGCTTCGTGTATTTCTACCCGCTGTTCATGTCCTACCTGTGGATGATGGGCGCTGCGCTGTTCTACTGGCGTTTCGAGCGACGCGATCCGCCGTTCGACCAGCCGGCGCCGCTCGCAGACACGCCGCCGGTGAGCATCCTGATTCCCTGCTACAACGAGGGCGCGCACGCCGAGGAAACCATTGCGCACGCGCTCGCGACCGATTACCCAGAATTCGAGGTGATCGCGATCAATGACGGCAGCCGCGACAACACCGGCGCGATCCTCGACGCGATGGCGGAAAAGCACCCGCGCCTGCGCGTGGCGCACCTCGCGCAGAACCAGGGCAAGGCGATGGGCCTGCAGGCCGGCTCCCTGCTCGCGAAACACGAGATCCTGGTCTGCATTGACGGCGACGCACTGCTCGATCCGCATTGCGCGCACTGGATGGTGCGGCATTTCGTCGAGGACCCCGACGTCGCCGCCGTGACCGGCAACCCGCGCATCCGCAACCGCTCGACCCTGCTCGGACGCGTGCAGGTCGGCGAGTTCTCCTCGATCGTGGGCATGATCAAGCGCGCGCAGCGCAGCTTCGGCCGGCTGTTCACGGTCTCCGGCGTGATCACCGCGTTCCGCAAGTCGGCCGTGCACCACGTCGGCTACTGGAGCGCCGACATGCTCACCGAGGACATCGACATCACCTGGAAGCTGCAGCGCGACGGCTGGGACGTGCGCTTCGAGCCGCGCGCGCTGGTGTGGATCCTGATGCCCGAAACCCTGCGCGGCCTGTGGAAGCAGCGCCTGCGCTGGGCGACCGGCGGCGCGCAGGTTCTCAAGAAGAACCTCGACGTGGTGCTGCATCCGGGCCAGAACCACCTGTGGCCTCTGCTGCTCGAGCTCGTGCTGAGCCTGGTCTGGTCGTACGCGCTGCTCGCGATGACGCTGCTGTGGCTCGCCGGACTCGTGCTGCCGCCGGGCAAGCTGCCGATCGTCGGCTCGCCGCTGATCCCGCAATGGAGCGGCGTCGTGCTTGGCACCACCTGCCTGCTGCAGTTCGGCTTCAGCAAGTGGCTGGACAGCCACTACGACACCGGGCTGGGGCGCAACTACTACTGGATGATCTGGTATCCGCTGGTGTTCTGGCTGATCAACACCGCCGCGACCGTCGTCGCGTTCCCGAAAGCGCTGTTCCGCGATGCCGGCAAGCGCGCGCGCTGGGTGAGCCCGGATCGTGGCGCGCATCTTCGCAAGAAGAAAAAGCGCGTGGAGGCCTGAGGATCATGGCCCAGAAACTGATCATCAACGCGCGCGGCGACCTGAGCTGGCGTCGTCGTCTGCTGTCGGACCTGGCGACCGCCGGCCTGTGGGCGTTCTGGATCGTGCTGTGGTGGCCCGTGTTCCGCAAGCTCTACCACGTGATCCGGCTGCATCGCGGATTGTCGAAAGGCGCGATCGAGGTCTTCCGCACGATCACGCCGATCTCGTTGACCCATTCGAGCATCGCCCTGCTCGGCACCTGCGCGCTGCTGTTGCTGTGGACGCTGCTGCCGACGCGCAAGCTCACCCACGCGCACGCCTTGCAGACGCTGGAAGATTACGCCGACTGGTTCGACCTCGACGAGCGCGAAATCGTTGCCGGACGCGAGAGCCGCATCTGCGTCGTCCACCACGACGAACACGGCGAGATCACGCGCATCGAAACGCGCGGCGATTGAAAGGACGCTGCCCGCTCAAGGCAAGCGAGCGGTATTCAACGGGCGGATGCCGGTGATCGCGCAGCGCTGGCCGTCGGCGATCACCGCGTCGCGATCCGCCACCACCTTGGTCGAGAAGTTCTCGATCCGGATGCGATCGGCGCTGAGCAGGCCCGGGCAGTCGCCGCCCAGGTCGAGCAGGTAGGCGTCGTCCCAGGTGTTGAACACCGCGAGCTGGCGCGTTCCCACCGGCACCCATTTGCCCGGGCTGTAATGGAACATGCCGACGTAGTCGCCGGCGGCTTTTTCGTACGGCGCCGGATCGGCGGCCTGGCGCAGGCTCGGGCCAATCGTGTGCGATGGTGGCGGTGGCGCTTGCACAGGTGGCGGCGGCATCGCCGCGGCCGCGAACAACGCCGGCGGTGCGGGGGCGGGAGGCGGAGCAGGCGCCGAGCTGCCGTAATGATCGCCCACGCCCGAGGCGTCGCCGGCGCGCGCGCTTTCCGCGGCGATCGCGGGGTCTTCGCGCTCGAGCTCGTGCAGCCGGTTCTCCAGCAGTTCCTGGTCGTGGTCCATGGCGTGGATCTGCGCGCGGATCGCGCGCTGCTTGTCGGCGCGCGCGGGATCGGGCGGCGTCGCGTGGTCGAGCGCGTAGACCTGCGATTCCAGCGATTGCAGGTCGCGATCCATGCGGTCGATCTGCGCGCGCAGCGCGCGCGCCTCGGCGGCGCGTGTCTCGGCATTCGACGCGGCGAATGCCGGAACGGCATGGCAGGCCGCCACTGCGAGGCAGGTCGTCAACACCGCGGTACGGACGGACATGTCGGAACTCCTGGTGCGCGTCGGCGATTCCAACATGCACCCGTGCATTGAAGCTGTAAAGACCCGCCGCTGCGGGATGTTCAGCAGCGGATCGGGACGCGATACTGTGCGCCCTTCCAAGGCGCTGACGATCCATGACCGAAACGCCGACGCTCGACGGCATCGAGACGCAGACCGGCGCCGCGCCGGAATGGACCATCCTCTGGCTGCACGGCCTAGGCGCGGACGGCAACGATTTCGCGCCGATCGTTCCGCAGTTGCTGCGGCGCGGCTGGCCGGCGCTGCGCTTCGTGTTCCCGCACGCGCCGGTGCGTCCGATCACGATCAACGGCGGAATGCGGATGCGCGGCTGGTACGACATCCTCGGGATGGAAATCGCGCGACGCGAGGATGAGGCCGGCGTGCGCCAGAGCATCGCCCAGGTCGAGGCGCTGATCGCGCGCGAGAACGCGCGCGGCATTCCGCCATCGCGGATCGTACTCGCGGGTTTTTCGCAGGGCGGAGCGATCGCGCTCGCGACCGGACTGCGACGCGCGCAACCGCTCGCCGGCTTGATCGCCCTTTCGACCTATCTTCCGATCGCGGAAGCGAGCATCGCCGAAAGCACGGCGGTCGGACGCACGATGCCGGTGTTCATGGCGCACGGCAGCCTCGACCCGATCGTGCCCGAAGTGCTCGGCAGCCGCAGCCGCGACGCGCTGCGCGCGTTGGGCATGGACGTGGAATGGCACAGCTATCCGATGGCGCACCAGGTGTGTCCGCCGGAAATCCACGCATTGACGCAGTGGCTCGGGGCGCGGTTCGCGGATGGAGCCTGAGCGCATACTCGTCGGATGAATGCCACGCCACAGCCCTGGGTTCCGGATTTCTGCCGCTTGCCGACCCTGTTCGCGGTGATCGTCGGCGCCGAGCTGGTGGTGCTCATCCTCGCGTTCGCGCCGTTGACGCGCGAAGGCGCGAGCGCGTCCGCGTTCGGCGCGGCGAGCCTGTTCGCGCAGTGGAGCGCGCTGACGAGCGTCGTGCTGCTGTGCAAGCTGCGCAACGCCTTGTCGCGCATGTCGCCGATGCCTGGCGCCTTGCTCGCGTGGTTCGTGCCGGTGGCGGTGACGGCGCTGGGCGCGTGGATGCTCTACGAGATCGACCAGGGCCTGCACCTGCTCGGCGCGCGCATCGCCGACCCGAAAGGTTTCGTGATCCGCTGCGCAGCGCTCGCCGGTCTCATCGGCGCGGTCGCGCTGCGCTACGCCTGGGTGCAGGAACAATGGCGGCAGCGTCTGAGCGCGCAGGGCAAGGCCGAATCCGAAGCGCTGCAAGCGCGCATCCGCCCGCACTTCCTGTTCAACAGCATGAACACGATCGCGAGCCTGGTGCGCTCGAACCCGCCCAAGGCCGAGCGCGCGGTGGAAGACCTGTCCGACCTGTTCCGCGCGGCGCTGGGCGCGGGCGAGGGCGATTCCACGCTCGCCGAGGAAGTCGAACTCGCCGAGCGCTTCCTCGCGATCGAAACGCTGCGCCTCGGCGATCGCCTGCGCGTGCGCTGGGAGCGCGCCGAGCCGCTGCCGTGGACTTTGAAACTGCCGCGGCTGGTGCTGCAGCCGCTGGTCGAGAACGCGGTGATCCACGGCATCGCACAACTCGCCGAAGGCGGTGAGATCGCGATCGATCTGCGCGTGCAGGACAAGCAACTGCGCGTGACCGTCGGCAATCCATGCCTGGCCGGAACGGACGCTTCGGCCGGCAACGGCCATGCGCAGCAAAACGTCCTGCATCGGCTGCGCTATCGCTTCGGCAAGGCCGCTGGCATGGCCACGCGCCACGACGCTGGTTACTATGCGTGCGAGCTGACCTTGCCCATTTCATGAAACACGCACGCAGCGCATGGACATCCTGATCGTTGACGACGAGCCGCTCGCGCGCGAACGCTTGCGTTCGATGCTCGCGGAACAGGCCGACGTGACCGTGGTCGGCGAGGCGGTCAACGGCCGCGAGGCGCTGGATGCGGTCGCACGCCTGCGGCCCGACGCGCTGCTGCTGGACATCGCGATGCCAGTGATGGACGGGCTGGAAGCTGCGCACCATCTCGCGCAGTTCGACGACCCGCCGGCGATCGTGTTCTGCACCGCCTATGACGAGCACGCGCTGTCGGCATTCGAGGCCGCCGCGGTGGATTACCTGGTCAAGCCGGTGCGCGCCGAGCGACTCACCGCCGCACTCGAGCGCGCGAGACGCTATGTCGCATCGCGGCCGAACGCCGCGCGGCCCGTCGAATTGCCGCGCAGCAAGCCGCGCACGCATCTTTCGGCGCGGCTGCGCGGCAGCCTTCGGCTGATCCCGGTCGGCGAGATCGTCTATCTGCAGGCCGACGAGAAATACGTCTGCGTGCACCACGCGCACGGCGAGGACCTGATCGAGGAATCGCTGAAATCCCTGGAATCCGAATTCGGCGAGATGTTCCTGCGCATTCATCGCAACTGCCTGATCGCCGCGGGCGCGCTCACCGAACTGCGCCGCGCGACCGACGGTCAGGCGAATGTCGTGCTGCGCGGCGTGGCGACGCCGCTGGAGGTCAGCCGGCGCTGCCTGCCGCTGCTGCGCGAGAAGTTGCGTCATATATGAGCGCGAGCATGGGCAGGTCGCATTCGACGAGCGTACTGCGGTTGGCCACGCGCGAAAGCCCGCTCGCGCTGTGGCAGAGCGAGCACGTCGCCGCCCGGCTGCGCGCCGCGCATCCGGGCCTGCACGTGGAGCTCGTGCCGATGACCACGCGCGGCGATCGCATCGTCGATCGTCCGCTCGCGGACATCGGCGGCAAGGGCCTGTTCCTCAAGGAGCTCGAGGTCGCGATGGCCGAAGGCCGCGCCGACGCCGCGGTGCATTCGCTCAAGGACGTGCCGATGGAACTCGACGGGCCGTTCGCGATCGCAGCCGTGCTCGAGCGTGCCGATCCCTTCGACGCTTTCGTCAGCAATTGTTTTGAGCATCTCGACGAACTGCCGCAGAACGCTCGCGTGGGTTCGTCGTCGCTGCGCCGGCAGGCGCAGTTGCGCGCACGGCGGCCCGACCTGCGCGTCGAGGACCTGCGCGGCAACGTCGGGACGCGGCTGCGAAAACTCGATGCGGACGAATACGACGCGATCCTGCTCGCCTGCGCGGGCTTGCAGCGTCTGGGTCTGGAAAATCGCATCAGCAGTCGGCTGTGCGCGCCCGAATGGGTGCCGGCGGTCGCGCAGGGCGCAATCGCGATCGAATGCCGCGACGACGATGCGGCGACGCGCACGCTGTGCACCGTACTCGAACACGCACCGACCCGAATCTGCGTCGAAGCCGAGCGAGCGATGAACCGGCGTTTGCACGGCAGCTGCACGGTTCCGGTCGCGGGATACGCCGAAAGCGTCGGTGACACGCTGCATTTGCAGGGACTGGTCGGCGATGCGGCCAGCGGCGAGCTCGTGCGCGCGCACGACAACGGTTCCGCAAACGATCCGCGAGCGCTCGGCGAGCGCGTCGCCGAACTTTTACTTACCAGCGGCGCGGACCGGTTGCTGCAGCGGTTCGCCGCGCGCTGAGCTGGCGCAGCACGACAGTCAGTAGTACAGCGTCACCACATGCTTCGCCTCGGCGAAGAACAGCCAGCGCTCGACGAACGCGCCGAGCAGCGCAGACAGCGCGGCAATCCACAATGCGAACGGAGCGGCGACGGGCACGAGCCACGCGAGTAGCAGCGCCAGCGACGGGATCCCCGCGAATAGCAGCAGCGCGATCGCGCGCAACTTGCGCGAGTGCTTGCGCGCGAGCACGAAGCCCATCTCGCGGGTGAGGTAGTTCGCCTCGGTGTGCGGGCGTTCGAAAGTCGAGACGGTTCCGAATCCCTGCAGCGCGGTCGCGGCGGCGCGTGAGGGCAGTTCGATGCGGTTGATGTCGCGCCAGTACTTAAGTTTCATCGCCGCGAGTGCTCCGACAAGTCCGTATAGCCCAACAAACGCTAGAAAGTGCATCTCCAGATGGAGGTCATCCTTTGCCGTAAAGAATCCAAGAGTCAGAAATATCGCCAGAAACAGCAGCAGCCCGGTCAGCAAGGCAAAGGCAAGATAGATCGGAACCACTAATCGGTGCCGCCATGCTGGAATCGGTTTCAATGAGGCGTAAATCATCCCTGTGCATCCAACAGTGATCAGCGACGCAGCAGCAAGTGCACCACCAAGCCAGTGCAATGCGTGTCCGGAAGGCCAAGTAACGACTACGCCGTGTTCAGTCGACCAAAGCATCAACGACAATAGTAAAGCGGGCACAAAAACGCTTAGCGCGAAGACGCCCTCGCGTGAGAGCCATGAGGTCTGCCATTGCGAGAACGCTCGCCATGCGCGCTGAGATTTGCCGAGGTGGAACGTGGAGCAAGCGAGTCCGATCGCCGTCAGCGCTATACCACCCATCAACGGTGCAAGCATCAAGAAGATTGCGTCCCGGACAAGAGAAGGGTCGTCCGCAAACGGGAAGGTTGGCGACAAAAACAAAATCTCGATGCCGACGATGATCAGCAGGCCATAACCCGCGCCCGACAAAGTTGTGAAAAAAATTACGGAGAGTGCCGGATTCATCGCGACAACGCCCGATCGAGCCAGCGTAACAGCGGCGGCAGCTTGCTCACGTCCAAATTCTCCTGTGGCGCCGAGTCGTCGCTGGTCGGCGACGACGCGCGCCTCGGCCTCGGCGGCAGGTACTTGTTGACCGGCTTGTAGCCGAGCTCCGGCAGCAGGTCGCGGCCGTCGCGATCGGCTACGAGCTGCGACACCTTCGATTCCGGATCGCCGAAGTCGCCGAAATGGCGCGCGCGCGTCGGGCAAGCCTGTACGCAGGCGGGCTGGCGCTCGGTTTCGTCGAGGTGCTCGTTGTAGATGCGGTCCACGCACAGCGTGCACTTCTTCATCACACCCTCGACCGCGGAGTATTCGCGCGCGCCGTACGGGCACGCCCACGAGCACAGCTTGCAACCGATGCACTTGTCCTCATCCACGAGCACGATGCCGTCCTCGGCGCGTTTGTAGCTCGCGCCGGTCGGACACACGGTCACGCAGGCTGGCGTCTCGCAGTGCAGGCACGAGCGCGGGAAGTGCACGGTCATCGCCGGCTGGCTCTTCTCGACCGGCTCGACCTCGTAGCTGTGCACGCGGTTGAACCACACGCCGAACGGTTCGGCGCCGTACGGATTTTCGTCGGTCAGCGGACCGGCGATGCCGCCGGCGTTCCACTGCTTGCACGCGACCGCACAGGCGTGGCAGCCCACGCAGGTGTCGAGGTCGATCACCAGGCCGAGTTTCTTCCCCGACGGCGACGGCAGCATCGTCATGCCGGGCCCCGCTTGCGGACGATGCCGACGGGCAGCGCGGCGACCGCATCGAACTCGTGCGCGAACGAGGCCGGATCGGCGAGGTAATCCAGCGCCATCTGCGTCGCGTCGTTGCCCCAGAACAGCGCGTCGCCGATGCGCAACGTAGGTACGCCGAACACGCCGCGCGCGATCGCTTCCTCGGTGTTAGCGCGCAGCGCGGCTTTAACGTCTTCGCACGCGATCGCCGCATCGACATCGGCGATGCCGAGCGAAGAGGCGGTCTCGCGCAACGACTCCGCGGTGTCGGCAGCCTTGCCATCGCGCCAGATCTGCGCGAACACCGCGTCGGTCGCCGCGTGGATATCGTCGGCGGCGAGGATCAGACGCAACGCGGCGAGCGGATTGAACGGATGCGCGGGCGGGAAACGCAGCGGGATGCCAAGCCGGCGCGCCTCCCACGACACGAAGCGGTAGGTGAAAGCGCGCTTGCCCGGAATCTCCGCGGGTCCGAGCTGGCCGTGGTGCTGCAGCAACACGCCGAACAGCAGCGGCCGCGGATTCAGCCGCAATTGCGGATGATCGCGGCGCAACCGCGTCCACTGCAGGTACGCGAACGGCGAGATGACGTCGAAATACCAGTCGTGCGCATCGCTCATGGGCGCTTCCTCATCGTTGCGCCGTAGCGCAGCGGTTTGCCGCTCGCCGTGCGCGTCCGCAGCGGCGGGAATTGCGGCGCGCTTTCCGATGCGGACAGCGCCTTCGAAATCCGCACGCGCAGGTCGAACCACGCGGCCTGTCCGGTCACCGGATCGGCGTTCGCGTAATCGTCGGCCGGCGTGCGATCGGAAATCAGGTGGTTGAGCAGGAATCCGCGCGTGCCTTCCGGCGCGTCCTTGGCGAGCTTCCACGCGCCGCGGCGCTTGCCGATGGCGTTCCAGGTCCACACCGTGTCGGGCTGCGCGTTGCCCGCGAGTTTCGCCTGCACGGTGATGCGCCCGTTGTGCGATTCGACGTCCACCCAGTCCTCGTCGGCGATGCCGTATTTCGCGGCGGTGTCCGGATGCAGGTAGAGGAAATTGCGCGTCGCGATCTGCCGCAGCCAGGCATTCTGCGATCCCCATGCGTGGTACATGAACATGGGGCGCTGGGTGATGGCCGAAAGCGGAAACGCCTCGCGATCGATCTGTGTCTGTTCGAACGGCTCGTACCAGATCGGCAGCGGATCGAAGTAGGCCGCGACGCGTTCGCGATGCTGCGCGGGCGGCCGGTGTTCGCCGTGCCCCTGCGCGGCGAGGCGGAATTTCTGCATCGTTTCCGAATACAGCTGCAGCACGATCGGTTCGGGCCGGGCGATGAAACCCATGCGCGCCGACCACTCGAGATACTCGCGGTTGGCCATCTTGTAGTAGCGCGCGCTTTCGGGAATTTCCGAACGCCAGAAACCGCCGTGCTCGATATAGCGCTGCAACTGCTGCGGGTTCGGCGGGCCTTTCGCTTCCTGCGCGCCGTCCGCGCCGCGCCAACCTGCAAGCAGGCCCACGCCCGGCGCGCGCTGGTGGTGGACGATGTAGTCGGCGTAATCGCGATAGAGCGGCGCGCCGGAATCGTCGACCATGCCCGGCAATTTCAGGCGCGCGCCCAGATCGAGCAGCACCGACTGGAAGCCGCGCACATCTCGACCTTCGACCTGTTTGGTCGAATCCAGCACCGGATGCCGTATCGCATCGGCGGCGCCGTCGGCGTCCGAGATCGGGCGGTCGAGCAGGCTGATCGCGTCGAAACGCTCGAGGTACGTCGTGTCCGGCAGCACCAGGTCGGCGTAGGCGACCATCTCGCTCGCATAGGCGTCGGCGTAGATGATGCGCGGAATCCTGTATTCGCCGCGCTCGTCCTTGTCGGTGAGCATGCGCATCGTCTCGGCGGTGTTCATCGCCGAGTTCCAGCTCATGTTCGCCATGAACATCAGCAGCGTGTCGATCTTGTACGGATCGCCAGCCCAGGCATTGCGGATCATCGCGTGCATCATCCCGTGCGCGGCCAGCGGATACGCCCAGGAATACGCATGATCGATGCGGCGCGGGGCGCCGTCTGCGTCGACGACCAGATCTTCCGGGCCGTGCACGAAACCCAGCGGTGGCGCATCGAGGCTGCCGTTTTCGCGGCGCGCCTTGCCGGGGCGATTCGCCGGCGGGATCGGTTTGGGGAACGGCGGCTGGTAGCGGAACGAACCGGGCGCGTCCACCGCGCCGAGCAGCAACTGCAGCACATGCAGCGCGCGACAGGTGTGGAATCCATTCGAATGCGCGCTGATTCCGCGCATCGCGTGCATCGCGACGGGGCGGCCGATCATCTCCTCGTGCCGGCGTCCGTGGACGTCGGTCCACGCGATCGGCAGCTTCAGTCCGCTGTCGAACGCGGCCTGCGCGAGCTCGTTCGCGATGCGGCGGATGATGCTGGCGGGAATTCCGCAGCGTTCGGCGACGGCGTCGGGCGAATATTGCGGATCGAGATAGCGCTCGGCGAACAGGTGGAATACGGGCACGGCCTTGCGCCCGTCGGCGAGCGCGTACTCGCCGACCACGGCAGGAGAGACGTCGACGCGATCGGCATTTGCGACCGCGCCTGTCGTGCGATCGAAGCACAGCGCGTTGCCATCCGCATCGCGCGCGAACAGGCCGTCGTCCGCGCCGCCCGGATTGTGGATGACGAGCCAATGCGCGTTCGTGTAGCGCACGAGGTAATCGAGATCGATGCGATCGCTGCGCAGCAGCTCGTGGATCAGCGCGAACGCGAACTGGCCGTCGGTGCCGGGGCGGATGCCGATCCATTCGTCGGCGATCGCGCCGTAGCCGCTGCGCACCGGATTGACCGCGACGATCTTCGCGCCGCGCGCCTTGAGCTTGCCGAGGCCGAGCTTGATCGGATTCGAGTCGTGGTCCTCGGCGACGCCCCAGAGCATCAGATACTGCGTGTGCTCCCAGTCCGGTTCGCCGAATTCCCAGAACGAACCGCCCAGCGTGTACAGCCCGCCTGCGGCCATGTTCACCGAGCAGAAGCCGCCGTGCGCCGCGTAGTTCACCGTACCGAACTGCTGCGCCCACCAGCCGGTCAGCGCCTGCGACTGGTCGCGGCCGGTGAAGAACGCGAGCTCGTCGGGATTGCGCTCGCGGATCACCGACAGCCAGCCCGTCGCGATCGACAGCGCTTCGTCCCATTCGATCTCGCGGAACTCGCGGTTGCCGCGTTCGCCGGTACGCAGCAGCGGCTTGTTCAATCGGGCCGGCGAGTAGTGCTGCATGATCCCGGCCGAACCCTTCGCGCAGAGCACGCCCTGGTTCACCGGGTGCGCGGGGTTGCCCTGGATGTAGCGGATCTGGCCGTCTTTCAACCACACCTTGATGCCGCATCTACACGCGCACATGTAGCAGGTAGTGGTTTTGGACTCGTCGCCCGGCGACGGCGACAGGTTGAGTGCAGGCTCGCGCATCCGCGCATTGTGCCGCATCGCAGAGCGCGGCAGGCGCGCTTATCATGGGCAAGTTCGATCCACCGCGGAATGTCCATGGAACGCTACGAACGCGCGCTGACCCTGCACCGGATGCTCAAGGCCGCCCGCTATCCGGTCTCGACCCAGCGGATGATGGAAGAACTGGGCTGCTCGCGCGCGACCCTGTACCGCGACCTCGCCTTCCTGCGCGATGCATTGGGCGCGCCGCTGGAAAGCACGGGCGAGGGTGCTTACCGCTACGACGAGGCCGAAGGCGGGCGCTTCGAACTGCCGGGGCTGTGGCTGAGTTCGGACGAACTGCACGCGCTGCTCGCGACGCACCAGCTGCTCGAACGCACCGGTGCGGGCGTGCTCTCGGGCGCGCTCGCCCCGCTGAAGACGCGCATCGATGCGCTGCTCGCCGAGCAGGCCGGCGGCAAGCGCTGGCCGGTCGAGCGCGTGCGGGTCATTGCTTCCGGGCAGCGCAACATGGACCAGCTCGCATTCCGCATCGCCGCGAGCGCCGTGCTCGAACGCCGGCAGCTCGCGTTCGACTACCGCGCGCGTTCGACCGACGAGCGCAGCCATCGGCGCGTGTCGCCGCAGCGCCTGACGCACTACCGCGACAATTGGTACCTCGACGCCTTCGACCACGAACGCGACGCGCTGCGCAGCTTCGCGGTCGATCGCATCAGCGCGCCGCACGTGCTCGACGCGGTGGCGCAGGACGTGCCCGACAGCGTGCTCGACGAGCACCTCGCCTCCGGCTACGGCATCTTCTCGGGCGCGCCCAAGGCCTGGGCGACGATCGTGTTTTCCGCGAAAGCCGCGCGCTGGGTCGCCGACACGCACTGGCATTCCAAGCAGGAAGGCAAGTTCTTGCCCGACGGCCGCTACCAGTTGCGCGTGCCCTACAGCAGCGCCAAGGAATTGCTGATGGACGTGCTGCGCTACGGCGCCGACGCGGAGATCACCGAACCGGCGAGCCTGCGCCAGCAGGCGCGCGCGAGCCTGCAGCTCGCGCTGGCGGCGTACGAGAAGTAAACCGAAACAGGGATGTCGTTAGACGACGCGCGGGAATGATTGAAAGCCCACCCATTTCGTAGTATCCATCGCGCACCAGCGGCACCTTCTTTTTTCATGTCAACGCCACGGAGATCAAATGAAAACCAACACTGTCAAGGGCATCGCACTGGCCGTCGTCGCGTTCAGCGCCGGCGTTTTCGTCGCCAACATGCCGCGCGCCATCGCGTCCGTCCCGGCATCGGGTTCGGATTTGGCGAAACGACATTTTTTGGTCTCCCTCGACGAGGTAAGGCAGAACCTCGCGTTCGGCGATGAATTCTCGGGTCGCTACAGCAAGACTGTCACGATGTCGGATGGAAGCACCCGCAATATCGAACTCGAGCCGATGCTGCACGATGGAATGCAAGTTGTGGCTCTGAAAGATACGGGCGGACTGACTTACATGGCGTTGAACGGCACCACCACGAATGGCAAGTTGATGATCCAGGTGCGTGACCTGGACAGCCGGAACGCCGAGTTGACGCGCGAAGGATGGCACAAGGCCCATTGACCCGCCCACAGCCGATCGGCGGACCGCAACGCGATCGATCGGATGAAGCGCAGTAAATCGTCCCGTCTCGGCTGCTGAGACGAACGAATAGCAGGCTGAACTCCCATCGAACCGGAGTCCGCCATGCGCCATCTCGAATCCGAAACCTTCGCCCTGCTCGCGCTGCGTCGCACCCTGCTGCAACTCGCCGTAGTCGGCGTCGTCGCGGCGATGGCGCTGCGCTGGACCGCGCCCGATTCGGGTACGTTGGCCTTGTGGTGCGCGTTGGCCCCGCTAAGCGCGTTCGCGGTGCATTGCCGTTCCTTGCTGGTCTCGCTGCTGCCCGCGCGGGTGCGGCGCGCAGGCACGCTTCGACGTTGCTGAACATTCGTTGCCGTCGGCCTTGATCGCGCGATCCGCGGCTGCCGCGCCGTCACGGTTCCGGCATATACTGGGGCGCATGAAAACGACCCTGCGCATCCTGCTGCTCGCCGCCGTCCTGCTCACGCTCGCCGCCTGCGGCAACAAGGGCGCGCTGGTGCTGCCCGACAAACCTGCGCTGCACCACTGATGTCTGAACGCTGGCGCTTCGCGAAAATGCACGGAGCCGGCAACGACTTCGTGATGCTCGACCTGCGGGACGGGAAACCAGCGCCCGACGAAGAGACACTGCGCCGGCTCGCCGACCGCCATTTCGGCGTCGGCTGCGACCAGGTCATCGGGATCGCCGATCCGGTCGCGCGCGGCAGCGTCGCTTCCTATCGAATCTGGAACTCCGACGGCTCAATCGCGCAGCAATGCGGCAACGGCGCGCGCTGCGTGGCCGCGTGGCTGCGCAGAAACGGTGCGGTCGCGGTGAGCGATTTCGCACTCGACTCGCCGACCGGCACGCACGCGGTACGGGCCCACGGAGACGACGACTTCAGCATCGAGATGGGCATGCCCGAATTCGCACCTGCGCGGATTCCGTTCGCGATGGCGAAGCAGAACGCCCGCTACGAACTGGACATCGACGGCGAGCCGATCCGTTTCGGCGCCGTGTCCATGGGCAATCCGCACGCGCTGATCGAGGTCGCGGACATTGCGACCGCGCCGGTGCACACGCTCGGTCCGGCGCTGCAGATGCGTGGCGAATTCCCGCAAGGCGTCAATGTCGGATTCGCGGAAGTGATGGATGCGGGCAATATCGCGCTGCGCGTGTTCGAGCGCGGCGTCGGCGAAACCCTGGCCTGCGGCAGCGGCGCGTGCGCGGCGGTCGCGATCCTCGTGCGGCAGCAGCGCGTCGACCGCGAGGTCGCGGTCGAACTACCCGGCGGTACGCTGCGCGTCGTCTGGCCGCAGGACGACGCGCCGGTGGTGATGCGCGGCCCGGCCGCGTTCGTTTTCGAAGGAGAGTGGATTCCATGAGCGACGTCCCGCACGACATCCAATCGAACGAGGTCGCGGCCTTCCTGCGCCGCAATCCGCGCTTTCTCGACGACTTTCCCGACCTCGCGCTGGGCCTGAAGGTGCCGCGCGAGGAAGGTCGCGCGACCTCGCTCGCGAGCTACCAGCTCGACGTGCTGCGCGACAAGAACCGCGAGCTCAACAAGCGCCTGCAGGAGCTGTTCCACGTCGCGCAGGAAAACGAGCGGCTCACCGTGCGCACGCACCAGCTCGTGCTCGCGCTGATGCGCGCGCGCGATGCGGCCGAAACCCTGAAGTCGATGGTCGCCAGCCTCACCGAGGATTTCCAGGGCGAGCTCGTGCGCGTGCTGTTGCACGCTCCGGTTGCCGGTCTCGACGGCGCCGACTGGTTGCAGGTGCTGCCGAGCAACGCCGCCGTGCTGACCCCGTTCGAGGAATTCTTCGCGAACGCCGAGCCGCTGTGCGGTCGCCTGCAGCAGAACAAGCTCGACGTGTTGTTCGGCGCGCGCGTGGGCGAAGTGCAGTCCTGCGCGCTGCTGCCGCTGGGCGAGCGCGGACTGGTCGCGATCGGCGCGCACGATCCCAACCGCTTCTATCCGGGCATGGGCACGCTGTTCCTGCGCCTGATGGGCGACACCCTGGTCGCGGCGCTCGCGCGCTACGACTGATGCGATGAAGCGCGCGGCCGCCCGCGATGCCGCCGTGACCGATGCGCTACCGTTGCACGCGCAGCGTGACGCCTTCCTCGCACACCTCAAGGTCGAGCGGCGGATGTCGGCGAACACGCTCGACGGCTATGGCCGCGATCTGGCGGCGCTCTGCGACTGGCTCGCCGAGCAGGGCATCGCCGCATGGACCCGTATCGACGGCGAAATCCTGCGCGCGTTCGTCGCCAGCGAACACCGGCGCGGTTTGAGCCCTACCTCGTTGCAGAGGCGACTGTCGGCCTGCCGCAGCTTCTTCGCCTGGCAGTTGCGCAATGGCCGGCTGCAGGCGAATCCGGCGACGGGCCTGCGTGCGCCCAAGGCGCCGCGCAAATTGCCCGAGGTGCTCGACCCTGACGAGATGGCGCGTCTGGTCGAAGTGCCCGCCGAGAACGCGATCGGCAAGCGCGACCGTGCACTGCTGGAGCTGATGTATTCATCAGGCCTGCGGCTTGCGGAAGTCTGCGGCCTGCATTGGCGCGCGCTGGACCTCGACGGCGGCATGGTGCGCGTGACCGGCAAGGGCGCGAAGACGCGCGTGGTGCCGGTCGGTCGCCATGCCTGCGAAGCGCTGCGCGCCTGGCGCGCGGAATCGCCGTCGAGCGGCGCTGCGCAGCCGGTGTTTCCCGGGCGCGGCGGCGCGACCATCAGTCCGCGCGCGGTGCAGCTGCGACTGCGCCAGCTCGCGCAGCAGCAGGGCGTGTGGAAGCGCGTGCATCCGCACCTACTGCGGCACAGCTTCGCCAGCCACGTACTCGAATCCTCCGGCGACCTTCGCGGCGTGCAGGAACTGCTCGGCCACGCCGACATCGGCACGACGCAGATCTACACGCACCTCGACTTCCAGCACCTCGCCAAGGTCTACGACAGCGCGCATCCGCGCGCGAAGCGCAAGCCATGACCTCGCCGCGTGTCACGAACCTTGTGCTGCACCGCGCCTCGCACGCGCTGGAAGTTTCCTTCGACAGCGGCGAGAGCTTTCGCCTGCCTTGCGAATACCTGCGCGTGGAATCGCCGAGCGCGGAAGTGCAGGGCCACGGACCCGGGCAGAAGGTGCTGGTGAACGGCAAGCGCGACGTCAACATCTCCGCGATCGAACCGGTGGGCCACTACGGCGTGTTGCTGCGCTTCGACGATGGCCACGCCAGCGGCATCTTCAGTTGGACGCTGCTGCACGCGCTGGGCCGCGAATACGAGATGCGCTGGGCGAACTATCTTGCTGCGCTGCAAGCAGCTGGCGCTTCGCGGGATCGCTGACGGACGCGCGGGAACATCGCGCGCGATGCCGCGGTCGGCGACCTTCCTACTGGAACACCTGGCCGTCGCGACGGATCCAGCCAGCCTCGTGCCGTCCGCCCGGGTCGCGGTGCGTCCAGTGGACCACGCCGCCGCGCGGATTCCATTCGTAGTCGCCGCGGAAGGAAACGGTGTCGCCCTCGGAGAGCGGCGCAATGCGCGGTGCGAGATCGATGTTGTGCGCTATCAGCAGGCTGGCTCCGGAGTGCAGGCGCACGATGAACCGTTGGTGGCGGCTGCCTTCGGTGTCGTCGGGCAGCAAACGGATGACCTTCCCGCTACCTTCGACTTCCAGCCCATGCGAGTGCGCCGCGACCGCCGCATCGATCGAGTTCCCTTCCGTGTCCGAAGCCGGTGCAGCGGCCGCGGGCGGATCGCTCGGGGCAAACGCGACGCGATTGCCGCCGAACGCGAAGTAGGCGATCGCGGCAACAACGATACCCAGCAACAACCATTTCCTCATGGCGGTCTGATTTCCGTCCAGCATGGAAGGCAGTGCTTATTCTTTCTCGAACCGCGCGATCTCGTCGAGAAAGCGCTGCGCACCGACGAGGCCCCGCCCCGCAGCCTGCTCCTCGAGCCACTTCGAGAGCTGCGGGCGCGTCCGCGTCCAGCGCACGAAGCCCCAGGTCGCGAGCGTCCCGACGATGCCGACCGCGCAACCGATCCAGAGCACCGACGGCGCCTGCTTGTACACATCCACTCCCGCGTAGCCGATCAGCACCATCCCCAACGGGATCCACGCGAACCACCACTGCAGGCCGACGAACAAGCCGCCGCGCACGTAGACCCTGCGCATCAGCGCGAGCTGGCGCTGGATCGCGAGTAGCGGTGCGCTGTAGTCGATCCGCGAGATCATCGCGAGCATCCACGCGCCCAGTGCGATCATCGAGATGCCGGACAGATGCACCAGCGCGCCCGCGATCCACAGGTGCGGCACGTCGAGGTGCTCCGGCCAGAATCCGCCGCCGAGCAGCGCGAGCGCCACGCCGGCGATGATCTGGAAGGACTGTCCCCATACCAGCGGACGCAGGCCGCGACGCATGCGATCGAGCTTGCCTTCCTTGAACAGATGCAGGTTCAGCGCGGTCTGCGTTTCGAGGCGCTGATTCAGTTCTTGCCACGCGGATTTCATTTCGTCGAGTTCCATGGCGTTGCTCCGGTTCATTGTTCGTTCTCCGACAGGCCGGCACGCGCGCGTTGCTTGAGCCGGTTGATTTTCGTGGCGACGTTGGTTTCGCTGATGCCGAGTACGTCGGCGATCTCGCGGTAGCTGCGGTCTTCGAGGTAGAGCAGCATCAGCGCGCGATCGAGTGAGCCCAGGCCCGCGATGAAGCGGTGCAGCGCGCGCACGCGCTCGTCGGCCTCGTGCGGCATCGCGCCCTCGTCGGCGAGATCGTGGGCGTCCGCGTCGAGCGCGACCGTGTGGCGGGCGCGCAATCCCGCGTTGCGCGAATGCGAAATCGCGACGTTGAGCGCGATCCGGTACATCCAGGTCGAGAACGGTCGCGAGGGGGCGTAGCCGCCGAACGAACGCCAAGCCTGCGCGGCGATCTCCTGGGCGAGGTCGCGCCGGTCCTCGGGGTCGCGGCAATACATCGCCGCGACCTTGAACACGATCTTCTCGTGCTGCGCGAGCAGTGCCTGGAACCGTTCCCGCGCTCCGCCCATCGCGATCTCCATCGAAACTGCCTGCACCGTCGTTCTCCCGATCCTGCGCTACAACCCGTGATTCGCGCGAGGGCGGGAAAAAATCACACTATCTCTCCCTCCCCTGCGTGCAGGGGAGGGGTGGGCACGCGCGGAACGCGCAATGCTCAGGCGGGCGTCCGGCGGAACGCCTCCAAGAACAGGGCCGCGAACACGAGGTCGAGGATGCCGAAGGCCAACATCTGCGTCGGCGCACGGGCTTGCAGCCAGAGCGCGACGCCGGCCGCGCCGAAGCCGATCTTCTCCAGCGCACCGGGCAGCATCGCCATCCGGTAGCGCTGCGGATCGCGGGCGATGATCAGGAACAGGAACTGGAAGGCCAGCGCGACGCCGAGGAAGCCGTAGAAGAACTCCGGATGCGTGATCGGCGGCGGGTTGTCGCGGCCGATCTTCGCCTCCATGAAGTATTGCGGCACCAGGCCGACGATGCCGTAGATGCCGGCGAGCAGGAACAGGCGACTGGCGAATTTCATGGAGCGCACCTCGGCGAATCGGATGGTGGCGGGTTCCTGCGGATCACCCTTCCTCAGCGTGGCAGGGCAGATCCTTCGCATGCACGTACCACGGCGCGCGCGAATCCCAGTGCACGTTCCTGTCGGGAAGGATTCCGGGTGCGTCGTCGAGGCCTCCGGCGGGCACCACGAAGAACCGCCCGTTCTTCGTTTGCCACGGCAGCGCCGAGCCGCAAGTCGCGCAAAAGCCCGTGCAGTAGGCGCGCGCTCCGGGCAATTCCCAGCGACGCACGGATTCCTCGCCGTGCGTCCACGCCAGTTGCGCGGCGTCAGCGAGCAGGTTCGCTGCGTGCGCCGTGCCCGAGCGCTTGCGACAGCGCGAGCAGTGGCAGTACTGGAAGAACCGGAACGGCGGACGGGCTTCCCAAGCCACCGCGCCGCAGAGGCACGAACCCTTCAAAGTAGGCGAATCGGTTGTCATGGTTCTTCCTTTCCTTGCTCCCGGTACTGCCTGATCCATGAAAGACGACACGATTACGTGTCGCTACGCTGCCTGAGTTCCCACCATTCCCGCAGCCCGGGATTGATCCGCTGCCAGAAAATCCCGTGATAGGAGGGCTTGCGCATCTGCAGAACCACGAACACTGCGGTGCAGGCGAGCATCGTGCCCATCGTCGGAATCCATCCGGGCGCGCCGGTGGCCAGCGTGGCCCCCGCGAGCAGCGTGAAGAGTCCGGCCCACGGCAATTCCAGCGATCGGTCCATGCGCACCACGTTGCAGAACAGGAAGAAATGCGCGACCACGAAGGCGATCGCGAATCCGAGCCAGCGATCGGCGGATGCAGCCATCCACGCACCGGCTGCGCCGATGGCGAGAACACCGGCGTCGATCGCGGAAATCCGGAATCCGGGTTGGAACTTCGCCACGTTCATTCGTGCGGCTCCTCGTAGCGCGACTGCAGCTTACATGCGGGGGCGCCCCCGTGAATGCGCGGATTCACCCATCGAAGCGCGGTTCGTAAACGAGTTCGAGCTTGATGCCGTCCGGGTCGGCGAAGAACACCGCGTAGTAGCCTGGCGTGTAATCGTACTGGGCGGGCGCATCGAGCACGCGCAGGTTTTCGCGCTTCAGCAGGTTGTGGAAGGCATCGACCTCGGCGCGGCTGCCGGTGTGGAAGGCGAGGTGGTGCAGTCCTGTCGCGTAGCGGTCGTGTGGGCGATCCGAACGCGCCGCATGCAGGCCGATGCTGAATTCGCGGCCCGAGCCGTCGGCGATGACCCAGCACGGCACGTCGCCCGCGTACTCGCCGGAACGCGCATAACCCAGCGCGCCGAGCACGAGGTCGTAGAACGCGACCGAACGCGCGAGGTCGCTGACGGTGAGGTCGAGATGATTCGGCAACGCGCGCATGGGTTGGTTCGATGGGTGCGTGTTCGATAGGGGCTGGGCGACGATGCCATACTGTGCGCATGAGCGACCCCGCGGACAAGCCCGGGACCACCGAGGTCCCGACTACCCACTTCGGCTACCGCGAGGTCGCGGTCGGCGAGAAGAAGCGCCTCGTCGGCGAGGTGTTCTCCTCGGTCGCGCGCAGCTACGACGTGATGAACGACCTGATGTCGCTGGGCGTGCACCGGCTGTGGAAGCGCTATTTCGTCGGCACCTCGGGCGTGCGGCACGGCGATGCGGTGCTCGATCTGGCCGGAGGCACCGGGGACGTCGCGGCGCTGCTGCACGAACGCGTGGGCGCGGAAGGGAGCGTGGTGCTCGGCGACATCAACGGCGACATGCTCGTCGTCGGTCGCGACCGGCTCACCGACCGCGGCCTGGTGCGAGGCATTGATTACGTGCAATGCAACGCCGAGGCGCTGCCGTTCCCGGACCGCAGCTTCGACCTCGTCACGATCGCCTTCGGCCTGCGCAACGTCACCGACAAACCCGCCGCGTTGCGCGAGATGCGGCGCGTGCTGAAGGTCGGCGGACGCGCGCTGGTGCTCGAGTTCTCGCACGTGAAAGCCGACTGGTTCAAGCCGCTCTACGAGTTCCATTCCTTCCAGGTGTTGCCTCGTCTGGGGCAGCTGTTCGCGAAGGATGCGGGCAGCTACCGCTACCTCGCCGAATCCATCCGCCGGCATCCGCCGCAGGCGGAATTGAAGGCGATGATGGAAGACGCCGGCTTCGAACGCTGCGCGTACCGCGACCTCAGCGGCGGCATCGTGGCGATCCACGGCGGTTACAGCGTGTAAGCCGCGGCCTGAAGTACACTGCCGGCGTCCGCCCCCAAGCCGGTGCCGCCATGCGTCCTTTCCTGATCCTGTCCCTCGCCTGCGTCGTCGCGCTTGCCGCGTGCCAGCGCGAGCAACCTGCGCCCGCCGCCAAGCCGCTGGTCGTCAAGCACGCGTCCGCACCGCAGGCCGAAGCGCCCGCCGCAGTGGCACGCACGCATGACGAGAGCAGCTTCGCCGATCCGGACACCGTGAAGGTCAGCCACCTCGCGCTCGACCTCGCGGTGGACTTCGACAAGAAGCAGCTCGCCGGCACGGCGACGATGGACCTGGTCTGGAAAGACCTGCAGGTGCATCCGCTGGTGCTGGATACGCGCGATCTGGAGATCAGCAAGGTCGAGGGCAACGACGGCACCGACACCTGGATTCCGCTGACGTACGAGCTTGCGCCGCGCGATCCGGTGCTCGGCAGCAAGCTCACGATCACCGAGCCGCGCCAGATGCGGCAAGTGCGCATCACCTACGCGACCGCGCCGAATGCGTCGGGCCTGCAATGGCTGGAGCCGGCAATGACCGAAGGCAGGAAGCTGCCCTTCATGTTCAGCCAGTCCGAGGCGATCCACGCGCGTTCGTGGATCCCGCTACAGGACACGCCGGGCGTGCGTTTCTCGTGGACCGCGCACATCACCACGGCACCGACCGTGATGGCGCTGATGAGCGGCGACAACAAGCCGGATGCGCAGCGCACCGGTGACTACAGCTTCAAGATGGAGCAGGCCGTTCCGTCCTACCTGCTCGCGATCGCGGTCGGCGACCTGACGTTCCGCAAGATCTCCGATCGTTCCGGCGTCTGGGCCGAGCCGGCGATGGTAGACAAGGCCAGGACCGAGTTTGCCGACACCGAGAAGATGATCCAGGCCGCCGAGGAACTCTATGGCCCGTACCGCTGGACGCGCTACGACCTGCTCGTGCTGCCGCCGTCGTTCCCGTTCGGCGGCATGGAGAATCCGCGCCTGACCTTCGCCACGCCGACCGTGATCGTCGGCGACAAGTCGCTGGTCTCGCTGGTCGCGCACGAACTCGCGCATTCCTGGTCGGGCAACCTCGTCACCAATGCGAGCTGGAAGGACATCTGGCTCAACGAGGGCTTCACCACGTATGTGCAGGGGCGGCTAACCGAGTCCCTGTACGGCCGCGACCTCGCCGACATGGAGCGCGTGATCGATCAGAGCGAACTGGGGCGCGAGATCACCCGCGAGGACATCAAGCCCGCCGACCAGGTCCTGATGCTGCCGCCGCTGGGCGGGCGCGATCCCGACGATGCGATCTCGTCCATCGCCTACACCAAGGGCGCGTGGTTCCTGCAGTTCCTCGAACAACGCTTCGGCCGCGCGACGTTCGATCCGTTCCTGCGCTCGTATTTTGACACCTATGCATTCCACAGCATCTCCACGGACGACTTCGAGAAATACCTGCGGGCGACCCTGTTGACGAAGAATCCCAAGGCTGTCACCGACGCCGAACTGCACGAGTGGTTGCACGAGCCCGGCATCCCGGCGTTCGCCACGCGCGCGGCTTCGGAGCGCTTCGATGCGGTGGATGCCGCGCGCAAGGCCTGGCTCGACGGCGGCGCGCTGCCGGCGGCGGCCGTCACCGGCAAGTGGGTCACGCAGGAATGGGAGCGCTTCCTCGATGCGATGCCGGAAACGCTGACCGCCGCGCAGGTCGGCGCGCTCGACCAGGCCTACCACCTCAGCGGCACGGCCAACGGCGAGATCGCGCAGCGTTGGTATCCGATCGCGGTGCGCGGCGGCGATGCCGGCGCGCGTCCGGCGATCGCCGCGTTCCTGCAGCGCGTCGGGCGGCTGAAGCTGGTCCTGCCCACCTATTCGGCGCTGGTGAAGACGCAGGACGGACTGGCGTTCGCGAAGGACGTGTTCGAGAAGGCCAAGCCGGGCTACCACCCGATCACTGCTGCTTCAGTGCAAGCCGTGCTAGACAAGGCCAAACCCGCGAATTGACGATGCGGAAAAACCGCGGCGCACTGTGGGCGGCGATGGGCGTCGCGGCGGCGACCGCGACGGCCGCGGCGCTGAAGCCGGAGTGGTTCCTCGCGGCCGAGTTTGCGCGCCAGCGCGCGTTCGCGGGCGCGCGCCGGCGAACGATCGAGGTCGCGGGGCATCGCTGGCGATATCTGGATGCGGGCCATTCGAAACCGCGTCGTCGCAATTCGGTGTTCGCGCCCGATCCGCAGCGTAAGACGATCGTGCTCGTGCACGGATTCACCGGCGGCAAGGAAAATTGGCTGCAGCTGATGCGCGTGCTCGCTCGCAGGTACCGCGTGATCGCGCCCGACCTGCCCGGCTGGGGCGAGTCCGAACGCCATGCCGGCGCCGATTACGGCGCGAACGCGCAGGTCGAACGCCTCGCCGCGTTCCTGCGCGCGTTGCCGCGCATCGTCGGCGCCGAAGGCCCGCCCGCGCTGCTGGTCGGGCATTCGATGGGCGGGCAACTCGCCGGCCTGCTCGCCGCGCGCCATCCCGCGCTCGTGGAAAAACTCGTGCTGATGTCGGCCTCGGGCGTGCTGTTCGAGGAAAACGCATTCGGCCTGGGCGTGCTCGCCGGCGAGAATCCGTTCGCCGTCAACGATCGCGCCGATCTGCGCCGCTTCCTGGGCATCGTGTTCGCCAAGCCGCCGTTCGTGCCCTGGCCGTTCGACGAAGCGCTGGTGCGGTTGCGTCGCCAGGATTCGGTGTTCGAGCAGGTCGTGCTCGACGACATCGGCCGCGGCCCCGACGCCTTCGCCCTGCAGGCCGAACTGCCGGCGATCCGCGCGCCGGTGCTGTTGCTGTGGGGGCGTGACGACCGCGTCATCGATTCCAGCGCGGCGGCGGTTTTCCACGCCGGCCTGAACGACAGCCGCTGCGTCCTCTTGAACGGATGCGGCCACATGCCGATGATGGAGCGCACCGCCGAAACCGCGGCCGCGCTCGAGGATTTCCTGCGATGAAAACGACGAATTGGGCGTTGGCCGCGATCTGCGCATCGCTGCTGGCCGCGTGCGGGCCTTCAGGCCACGAGGAAGCCGACCAGCGCGCGGCGATGGCGCGCAAGGACCTGGAAGCGCACGCGAACGACCTGGCGCGCGATTACGACCAGGCGCGCGCGGTCGGCCAGTACGAGCTCGCCCAGGCCTACGGCAACCAGTTGCTGCACGACGCGCCGGACACGGTCGCGGCGCGCGAGGTGCGCGCGACGCTGTCGGATACCGCGATGAAAGTGGACGAGGCGCGCGACAAGCGGCGCCTGGAGAAACTCTGGGCCTACAACGTCGAAATGGTGGAAGGCATCGACGGCGTGGTGCGCACCGCGGCGATCTACGCGACGCCCGACGGCGGCAATTCGCCGGTGCGGCTGGTGCTGCGCGAGCATCCCAAATGGGGGCGCAGCGCCTACCTGGTGCTCGACAGCGGCGAGTTCGACTGCCCGCCCGGTTGCGAAGCCGCGGTCAAGTTCGATGACGCCCCGCCGCAGCAGTTCAAGGCGACCAAGTCCGCCGAGAACAGGCAGGCGATGTTCCTCGACGACGAGAAGGCGATTCGCGAGAACATCGAGAAGATCCGCGTGCTCACCGTCGCGGTCAGCGTCGGCGGCAAGCCGCGTTCGTTGTCGTTCGAGGTCGGCGGCTTCGACCGCGTCAAGCTCGAACGCCACATGTGATGTCGCGCGCTGCGCGCGCTCTCACCGGAGTCTTTCGCCGAACTGCTGGCGGTACTGCTCGGCGAATTCGTCGTAGGTGAAGCGCTGGTTCTGGGTGCCCGGGTGCTCGACCTTGAGTGCGCCCATCAGCGAGGCCATGCGCCCGCAGGTCGGCAGGTCGTAGCCGCGCATCAGGCCCAGGATCAAGCCCGCGCGATAGGCATCGCCGCAGCCGGTCGGATCGGTGATGCGCCGCTCGTGCGCGGGCGGGATGTCGTGGCGGCCGTCGCGGGTGTGGATGATCGATCCGCGCGGGCCTTGCGTGGTGATGTACGCGTTCACGCGGCTGGCGATGTCGCGCTCGTTCCAGCCGGTGCGCTCCTGCAGCAGGCTCGATTCGTAGTCGTTGACGACCACGTAGTCGGCCTGCTCGATGAAGTGGCGGAACTCGTCGGGCGAGAACAGCGGCATCGCCTGGCCGGGATCGAAGATGAAGGGAATGCCGCATTCCTTGAACTCCGCGGCGTTCTGCAGCATCGCCTCGCGACCGTCCGGCGAGACGATGCCGAAGCGCACGCCCTTCACGTCGCGCACGTGGTTCTCGAACGAACGCATCATCGCGCCCGGATGGAAGGCGGTGATCTGGTTGTTGTCCAGGTCGGTGGTCATGAACGCCTGCGCGGTGAACATCTCCGGCAGTTCGCGCACGTGGTCGAGGCGGATGCCCTGCCTGACGAACCAGTCGCGGTAGGGGCCGAAATCCTGGCCGACCGTCGCCATCGGGATCGGGTTTTCGCCGAGCAACTTGAGGTTGTAGGCGATGTTGCCCGCGCAGCCGCCGAACTCGCGGCGCATCCGCGGCACCAGGAAGGACACGTTCAGGATGTGCACCTTGTCCGGCAGGATGTGGTTCTTGAACTGGTCCTGGAACACCATGATGGTGTCGTAGGCGAGCGAGCCGCAGATCAGTGCCGACATCGGGAATGTTCCGGAATTGTCGCGGGGCAACCGCGGGAGGCGATGCGCGCGGGAAACCTTGAGCGCGCAGGGGTCGCGATGATAGCGCCCCGGGCCGCGTCCCGCGACTCCCGCGATGTGAACGGATGCACGATATCCCGCGCGAAACAGGCATAATTTGTCTTGTCCGGACAGGGGGACGGTTGCTAGGCTTGCGGACTTGCTCCGCGGCACCCCATCCCCCTCTTCACGGCTGTCTTGCGCATGTTCAAATCCCTTCGTGGCCTGTTCTCCACCGATCTGTCGATCGACCTGGGGACGGCCAACACCCTGATCTATGTCCGCGGCCAGGGCATCGTCCTGAACGAACCCTCGGTCGTCGCGATCCGCCAGGACCGCATCCCCGGTTCGCCGCGCTCGGTCGCCGCGGTTGGCATCGAGGCCAAGCAGATGCTCGGCCGCACCCCCGGCCACATCTCCACCATCCGGCCGCTGAAGGACGGCGTGATCGCCGACTTCACGACTACCGAGGAGATGCTCAAGTACTTCATCCGCAAGGTGCACAAGTCGCGCTTCCTGCGGCCGAGCCCGCGCGTGCTGATCTGCGTGCCCTGCGGCTCGACCCAGGTCGAGCGCCGCGCGATCAAGGAATCGGCCGAGGAGGCCGGCGCGCGCGAGGTGTTCCTGATCGAGGAGCCGATGGCCGCCGCAATCGGCGCGGGAATCCCGATCGGCGAGGCGCGCGGATCGATGGTGATCGACATCGGCGGCGGCACCTCCGAGGTGGCGGTGATCTCGCTCAACGGCGTGGTGTATTCGCAGTCGGTGCGCATCGGCGGCGACCGCTTCGACGAGGCGATCATCAACTACGTGCGCCGCAACCACGGCACCCTGATCGGCGAATCCACCGCCGAGAAGATCAAGATCGACATCGGCTGCGCGTATCCGCAGGCGGAAGTGAAGCGGCTGGAAGTCTCCGGCCGCAACCTTGCCGAGGGCGTGCCGCGCGTGATCCAGATCAATTCCAACGAAGTGCTCGAGGCGCTGCACGAAACGCTGTCCGGTATCGTCTCGGCGGTGAAGCAGGCGCTGGAGCAGACCCCGCCGGAACTGTGCGCGGACGTCGCCGAGCGCGGCATCGTGCTCACCGGCGGCGGCGCGCTGCTGCGCGACATCGACAAGCTGATCTCGGAGGAAACCGGCCTGCACGTGCACGTTGCCGACGACCCGTTGACCTGCGTCGCGCGCGGCGGCGGGCGTGCGCTGGAAATGATCGACATGGGCGACAACGAGTTCTTCTCGCTCGAGTAAGCCGCGACCGCATGCGCCATCGACGGGCGGGCGTCGATGGCGGACACTTCCGCAATACCTTATTGCTCCACGCAACAGACCGAGGATCACCGCCCGCGTGGCCTATTCCGGTTCCAGCACACCGCGATTCGGCGCCGACAGCGGCAGCACGCTGCGGCTGCTCTCGTATCTCGCGCTGGCGGCGGTACTGATGGTGTCCGACCACCGCGGAGGCGTGCTGACCAAGGTCCGCCGTACCGCCACCGTCGCGGTCGAGCCGGTGTGGTGGTTGGCCTCGCTGCCGTCGCGCGCGCTCGGCTTCGTCAACGAAGCGGTGTCCGACCAGACCCGCCTGAATCGCGACAACACCGAACTGCAGCGGCAGCACCTGCTCGACCAAGCGCGGATCGTGCGGATGCAGGCGGTGGCCGAGGAAAACCAGCGCCTGCGCGCGCTGCTCGGCGGCACGCGCGGCAATCGCTTGAACGTGCAACTGGCGGGCATCCTCGACATCGACCTGGATCCGGTGCGCCGGCAAGTCGTGCTCGACGTCGGCGCAAACCAGGGCGTGCATCCGGGGCAGGCGGTCATTGATGCCGGCGGTGTGCTCGGCCAGGTGATGGCAGTCACGCCCACGCGCGCGACGGTCCTGATGATCACCGATCCCGACCACGCGGCGCCCGTGCAGAGCGTGCGCAGCGGGCTGCGCATGATCGCCTACGGCACCGGCCGCAGCGATCGCCTGATCGCGCCGAACATCCCGCTCAGCGGCGACCTTAAGGTCGGCGACGAACTGGTCACCTCCGGCATCGGCGGACGTTTCCCCGCGGGTTTCCCGGTTGGCACGGTAACCGCGTTGTCGCCGGACGCGAACCACGCGTTCGTCGAAGCGACGATCGCGCCCGCCGCGCACCTGGATCGCAGCGGCGAAGTGCTGCTGGTGTGGAACCTGCCCGACACCGACGAATCCGTCGGCCCGCCGATCCCCGGCGACTTGGCCACGCGCCGCGCGAACGCCGCGCTTGCGCAGCGTGCGCCGCCCGCGAGCGTCGTGCGACCGCTAGCGACCGCGCAGAGTGCGAACCCTCCCGCTGCCGCGTCTTCCGCGCAGGGGCCGCAACGATGAGCCGCGCGAGCGCCGGCGCGTACTGGATGCCGCTGAGCCTGCTGCTCGCGCTGCTGCTGGGCCTGCTGTCGCTGCCCGACATGATCGCGCCGCTGCGTCCGTATTTCCTCGGCCTCGTGCTGATCTACTGGCTGCTGGAAACGCCCGACGCGGTCGGCATGGGTCTGTCGTTCGCGATCGGACTGGTCGGCGACCTCGCCTTCGGCACCCTGCTCGGCGAGCAGGCGTTGCGACTGACCGTGCTCGCGTTCATCGTGCATCGCTTCCGTGCGCGGTTGCGCTTCTTCCCGCTATGGCAGCAGAGCCTGGCGGTGCTCGCGCTGCTCGCGAACGACCGCGTGATCGCCGCGGCGGTGCGCGGGATGCTCGGCGAAGGGATGCAGCACTGGACGTTCTGGCTGTCGCCATTGCTCGCGCCGCTGCTGTGGCCGTGGCTGGTGCTGTTGCTGGACACGCTGCGGATGCGTGCGCGAGAGCGTCGTTCGTAAACGCTTGCGATGAAGCTGCCATCCTCCCGCCAGTTGAAGAACCTGCACGCGGAAGCCGAGTTGTTCCGAGCGCGCGCGCTGCAGGGATTTTTCATCATCGCCGGTTGCCTGCTGTTGCTCGCAGGCTGGTATTTCCGCCTGCAGGTGCTGCAGCACGCCGAGTTCAGCTCGAAAGCCGAGGCCAACCGCATCAAGCAACGGCCGATCGTCCCCGCGCGCGGGTTGATCTTCGACCGCAACGGCAAGCTGCTCGCCGACAACGTGCAGGCCTGGCGGCTGGAGCTCACCGCCGACGAAGTGCCCGACCTCAAGGACACAATCGGGCGATTGAAGAAGATCGTCGCGCTGTCCGACGACGACCTCGCAGCCTACGACAAGCTGCGCCACGCGACGCGCGGCTTCCGCGCGGTGCCATTGAAACTCGGGCTTTCGGAAGCAGAAGTCGCGCGCTTCGCGATCGACCGCCACAACTTCCCGGGCGTGGACGTCGTGCCCTATCTCACGCGGCGCTATCCCTACGGCGACCTGTTCGCGCACGTGATCGGCTATGTCGGCCGCGTGGATGCCGACGACATCGCTCGCCTGGGCGATCCGCGCTATGCGGTGCTCAGCCAGATCGGCAAGTCCGGCCTGGAGCGCTACTACGAGGACAGGCTGCGCGGGGAAATCGGCTACGACCAGGTCGAGACGAACGTCGAAGGGCGGCCGTTGCGCGTGCTCGGCCATATCCCGGCCAAGCCCGGCGCAGACCTCACCCTGAGCATCGACGCCGACCTGCAGCGCACGCTGGTCGAGGCGTTCGGCAACTACGACGGTGCGGCGGTCGCGGTGGATCCACGCACCGGCGAGATCCTCGCGATGGTGAGCCTGCCGGCGTTCGATCCGAACCTGTTCATCAACGGCATCTCGCACGCCGACTACGACGCGCTCACGAACAACGTGTCCAAGCCGCTGTTCAACCGCGTGCTCGTCGGCGGCACGCTGCCGGGCTCGACGATCAAGCCCTTCGTCGGCCTGGCCGGCCTGGAATCGGGCGTGCGCAAGGCCGAGGACAAGACGCTTTCCACCGGCGAATTCCATATCCCCGGACAAAAACGCGGATACCGCGATGCCGAAGCCGGCGGCGCGGGCTGGGTGGACCTTCGCGCCTCGATCGCGCACTCGGTCAACACCTATTACTACAAGCTCGCGATGGACATGGGCATAGACCGTTTCGACGAGTACATGGGTCGTTACGGCTTCGGCCGGAAGACCGGCATCGATCTGTCCGGCGAAAGCGTCGGCGTGCTGCCGTCGCCGGAATGGAAGCGCAAGCGCTTCAAGCAGGACTGGTATCTCGGCGAGACGATCATCTCCGGCATCGGCCAGGGCTACTGGATCGTCACGCCGCTGCAGCTCGCGCAGGGCGTGGCCACGCTCGCCGACGAGGGCGTGCGCCAGCAGCTGCACCTCGTGCACGCGACGCGCGCTGGTTTTTCCGCGCCGTGGCTCGCGACGAAGCAGCCCGCGGGCACCGCGATTTCCACCAACCGCGACAACCTGCAGGCGGTGCGCGACGGCATGATCGCGGTGACCCAGGTCGGCACCGCGCGCGCGATCGGCCTGCACGCGCCCTACCTGATCGCGGGCAAGACCGGTACCGCGCAGCGCGTCGGCCGCAAGGGCAACGTCAGCGTGGATCCGCGCGCGCTGCCGGTGAACCTGCGCCACCAGTCGCTGTTCATCGCCTACGCGCCCGCGAACGCGCCGACGATCGCGATCGCGGTGGTGGTCGAGCACGGCGGCTACGGCGCGACCGCGGCCGCGCCGATCGCGCGCACGGTGCTCGACGCGTGGTTGCTCAAGCGCACGCCCGAGCAGGTCGCGGCCGACCTCGCGCAAGTAAAACCCGCCTCGGTTCAGGACGCGCCCGACGACGCCGAATCCGTGCCCGCCGCGCCTGACAGCACGCCGCCGAATCCCGATCCATCACAACAGACACCGTCGCCGCGGAGGCCCTCGCCATGAACGCATTCGAGCGCTGGTTCCGCGGCCTTGGCCGCCGCTTCGCCGACACGATCGACATCCCGCTGCTGGTCGCGCTGCTCGCGGTGATGACGATCTCGCTGATGGTGCTGCACAGCGCGGGCAACAGCAGCATGGCGCTGGTGTTCGCGCAGGGCGCGCGCTATGCGGCGGGGCTGGGCGCGCTGTTCGTGTTCGCGCAGGTGCCGCCGGCGAAGCTGCGGATCTGGACGCCGTGGCTGTTCGCGGCGACCTTGTTCCTGCTGATGCTGGTGCCGATCATCGGCACCGGGCAGAGCGCGCGCTCGTGGATCAAGATCGGAGGCGGGGCCTCCATCCAGCCGTCGGAATTCCTCAAGCTGACCGTACCGATGATGCTTGCGTGGTATCTGCACCGCGAGCAGCTGCCGCCGGGCTGGAAGGCGCTGTTCGTGTGCGGCGTGATCATCGGCGTGCCCAGCGCGCTGATCGTGATCCAGCCCGCGTTCGGCACCGGCGTGCTGGTCGCGGCCAGCGGCGTGTTCGTGATCTTCCTTGCCGGGCTGGCGTGGTGGCGGATCGGCGTGCTGACCGGCCTGGTCGCTTCGGCCGCGCCGCTGCTCTGGTATTTCGTGCTGCACGATTTCCAGCGCGCGCGCATCTTCAACTTCCTCGACCCCGAGCACGACCCGCAGGGCAGCGGCTGGAACATCATCCAGTCGAAGATCGCGGTCGGCTCCGGCGGCCTGCTCGGCAAGGGCTGGGGCCACAGCACGCAGGCGCACCTGAACTTCCTGCCGGAGCACACGACGGATTTCGCGTTCGCGGTGCTTTCGGAGGAGTTCGGCTGGATCGGCGTGTGCACGCTGCTCGCGTTGTACCTGTTCATCGTCGGCCGCTGCCTGTGGATCGCGGCGAACGCGCGCGAGACCTATGCGCGCCTGCTCGCGGGCGCGCTGGCGATGACCTTCTTCGTGTATGCGATGGTCAACGGCGGCATGGTCTCCGGACTGTTGCCGGTGGTCGGCGTGCCGATGCCGTTGCTCAGCTACGGCGGCACCTCGGCGGTGTCGTTGCTCGCCGGCTTCGGCATCGTGATGTCGGTGTACGCGCACCGCAAGCTTATGGGCACGTAATTCACGGATCTTTCGTCAAACTGATACATTCCCGCTCATGAATTCATTCGATTCACGCGTCAAATTGCTCGTCTTCGTCGCCTCCATGCTGCTCTTCGCCGTTGCCGCGCAGGCGCAGGATCGCCCCGCGCCCGCCCAGCTGTCCGCGTTCGCGAAACAGGCCGCGAAAGATTACGGGCTCGACGAAACCACCGTGCTCGACACGCTCAAGCTCGCGCGCTACCGGCAGAGCACGGTGGATGCGATGTCGCGCCCTGCGGAAGCGGTGAAGACCTGGAAGGATTACCGGCCGATCTTCCTGACGTCCAAGCGCATCGCCGCCGGCCGCGCGTTCCTCGCCGCGAACCGCGACGCGCTGAAGAAGGTGCAGGACGCAACCGGCGTTCCCGCGGAGATCATTGTCGCGATCATCGGCGTGGAGACCAGCTACGGCGGCAACACCGGTTCCTACCGCGCGATCGATGCGCTCTATACGCTCGCGTTCTGGTATCCGCACAACGATCCGGCAAAGAAGCAGCACGATGACGATCGCCAGGCGTTCTTCCGCGACCAGCTCGCGCAACTGTTCGCGATGGCGAAAGAGGAACACTTCGACATCACCGCGCTCAGCGGCAGCTACGCCGGCGCGATGGGCTGGGCGCAGTTCATGCCTTCCAGCTATCGTCAGTATGCGAAAGATGGGGATGGCGACGGCCGTGCGGATCTGTTCGGCGGCTCGATGCCCGACCTGTTCGCCTCGGTCGCGAATTATTTCGTCGGTTACGGATGGCAGAAAGACCAGCCGATCGCGGCGCGCGCGATCCACGACCCGGCCACCGTCGCGTTCGCGCCCGACGACTTCACGCCGAAGTACACGCTCGTGCAGCTCGAGGCGAAGGGCTACAAGCCGAAGGTTTCGCTGGGCCGCGACATCAGCGGCTCGCTGCTCACGCTCGAGGGCGCGCAGGGGAGCGAGGACTGGATCGTGTTCAACAATTTCTACGTGATCACGCGCTACAACCATTCGCCGATGTATGCGATGGCGGTGAGCCAGCTCGCCGAGGCGATCGCGGAGACCGAACCGTCCGCCAGGGGCGCGAATGCGAAGCCGTGATCGCCTCGCATCGATCCTGCGGGGCGCGTTCGCACTTGGATTCGCCCTGACGCTCTCCGCCTGCGCCGGCCATGCGAAAAAACCGCCGCAACCGCCGCAACCGCCGCCGTCGCATGCGCCCGCCGCCAAGCCCGCGCGCAAGCCGTTCAAGCCGCAGGGACCGTACACGCCCGGCGGCGTGTATGCGCCGGACATCGCCGACGGCGCGCCGTCCGAATTGCCCGACGTCGCGAACCTTCCCGAACCGGTGCCGCATCCCGAACCGTTGTCGCGCTACGGCAACCGTTCGCCCTACAGCGTGCTCGGCAAGACCTACACCGTGCTGCCGACGGCGGCCGGCTACGACGAACGCGGCGTCGCTTCGTGGTACGGCACCAAGTTCGACGGGCGCATGACCTCGAGCCTGGAGCCCTACGACCTCGCGCAGTTTTCCGCCGCGCACCGCACCCTGCCGCTGCCGAGCTATGCGCGCGTGACCAACCTCGAGAACGGCCGCAGCGTGATCGTGCGCATCAACGATCGCGGCCCGTTCCACGATGGTCGTTTGATAGACCTGTCGTATGCGGCCGCGATCAAGCTCGGCGTCAACGTGCACGGCACCGCGATGGTGGAAGTGCGCGGCATCGATACGAGCCAACCGGTTCCGGTCGAACCGGCCGTCGTATCGCCTCCGGCGCCCAGGCCGCGCGCGGCGGTGTCAACGCCGAAGCCGATCGCGCCGTCGCCGCCTGTTGCGCAAGCGGCATCGCTCGAACCGGCGCTACCCGCTGCGAATCCGCCCAACGCTGCCGCGACCGCTATTCCGGTTGCGGCCGCGGCGAACGACGGCGCTCCGCCGTCGCCGAGCGCGCCCGTGAGCAGTGCGCCGCCGAACCCGCCACCGGCGATCGTGCCCACACCCGCGGCGCTCACGCCCGCCCCGACCGCGATCGATCCGGAAACCGTCGGTTTCCTGCAGATCGGCAGCTACAACGACGCCGGCAATGCGAACCGGATGCTCGCGCGGCTGATCCAGGCCGGCGTGGAGCACGCCGAGGTCGTCGTCGTGCAGGTGAACGGGCAGAACCTCTGGCGCGTGCACGTCGGCCCGTTCAGCGCGGACGAGGCCGAGCACGTCGCCGAAAAACTCGACGCCCTGGGTTTCGGCCACCCGCCGTTTTTCAAGAAATAAGCGGCAACCGTGACGCGGCGCGCGACGCATCGGGTGCCGTCCAGTAAACTTGCGCGCTTGCCATCGGTCCAACGACCTACCATCGGAAAATCATTGCCCCATGCAAATCCGCCGCCTCGCCTCCATCGCACTGATCGCCGGCCTCGCCGCCTGTTCGCACCATGAAACGCCGAACGCGCAGCCGCAGTTGCAGCTTCCCGCGCAAGCCGCCGCCGCAACGCCGGCGCCCGCTTCGTCCGGGACCGCGGCCGCCGCGAATGCTACGAGCGTGGCGATTCCGCCGGCGCCGGAGAACACCGGCAAGGCCTGGATCCTGATGGACTACGCGACCGGCCAGGTGTTGGCGTCGAAGGATCCCGACCAGCGCATCGAGCCGGCGAGCATCACCAAGGTGATGACCTCCTACGTCGTCGCCGCCGAACTCGCGCACGGCAAGATCGATCCGACGCAGCCGGTCGCGATCAGCGAGCGCGCTTGGAAGGAAGGCGGCGCCGGCACCGACGGCTCGTTCAGCGCCTTCGACCTGAACTCGAAGGTGCCGCTGATGGACGTACAGCGCGGCCTGATCATCCAGTCCGGCAACGACGCCGCGCTCGCGCTCGCCGAACACGTCGGCGGCAGCGTCGAGTCCTTCGTCGCGCTGATGAATTCGTATGCGGCCAAGCTCGGCATGGCGAACACGCATTACGCGAATCCGCACGGCCTGTCAGATCCGCAGCACTACACCACCGTGCACGACATCGCGACGTTGTCGCGCGCGCTGATCCACGACTATCCGGCCGAATACGCGATCTACAAGGAACGCGAGTACACCTACAACAACATCCGCCAGTACAACCGCAACGAACTGCTCGGCCGCGATCCGACCGTGGACGGCATCAAGACCGGCCACACCTCGGCCGCGGGCTTCTGCCTCGCCGCTTCGGCGCTTCGCGGCGATCAGCGCTTCATCTCGGTCGTCGTCGGCATCGACGCGAAAAACGACAAGGACGGCTTCCGGATGCGCGAGGACGCAAACCTCGCGCTGCTCAACTGGGCGTTCCGCTTCTACGAGACGCACCCGCTGTACCGCGCGGACCTGCCGCTGGCGACGCAGAAAATCTGGAAGGGCAAGGCGAACACGCTCGCGCTCGGCCTCGCGCAGCCGGTCAGCGTGGTGATCCCGCGCGGACGCTACGCCGATCTCAAGCCGCAGATGGACGTGCCCAAACAGCTCGTCGCACCGGTCGCGAAAGGCCAGCGCATCGGCACCCTGCGCATCATGCTCGACGGCAAGCCCGTGGTCGAACAGCCGCTGGTCGCGCTCGCCGACGTGCCGCAATCCGGCTTCTTCGGACGCATCTGGGACGACATGTGGATGTGGTGGGAGGGGTGATGCGTTTGTTCAAGCGTCCGGCTGCTGAACCGACAACTGGGGCTTTTCTGCGTTCGCCAGCTTGGCGCGCAGTCATCCTTGCCGCCATGACTGCGGGGACGGTCTCGTGCGCGGGACTTGGCGAGACCCGGCCCGGCCCGGCGTTCGATCAGCGAACGATCGACGCATTCAATTCCACCTCGTTGTCCACGGGCTGTCGCGATCCACGCGAGGAGTGCGATTCCCCGCCGCAACTCGTCGGCGGGCTCAACCCCGGGTACCCGCGGGAGGAGCTGATCAACGGCATCACGGGTGTCGTGTTCCTGCGATTCGTCGTGAAGGAAGACGGAACTCCTGCAGATATCTGGGTCGAGTCGGCGACCAACGACGATTTCGCCAAGGCAGCGCTGGCTGCGGCCAGGACGTGGAAATTCACGCCGGCGCAACTCAAGGGAAAGCCGGTGCGGCGTCCGGTTCGGCTGCCGGTGGATTTTCGCATCTAGCGGGACCTGTTCGCGAAATCCTGAATCGAAGGAAGAGATTCGAACGAGCTAAATTTTCTTCGTTCGTTTGGTAGCGACCATTGCGCTCAGTGATGGCCTCCGCCACCGAAATCACCGCCGTGACCGCCATCGAATCCGCCGTGATGGCCTGCGGATGAATCACTGCCATGATGCGTGGCGTGCTGATCGGTCGCGTGGTGCTGGACGGAGTCGCCGGTGGACGTGTTGATCGATCCTTCCCAGCCGCCGTCCGGATCGGACTTGCCACGCGCGCGCACGCGGATGAACGCGAAGACGATCGCCGTCACGAACAAGGCGCAGAAAGCCATGGCGAGGAGAATGACGATTGCGTTCATGGAGTGCCTTTGCAGCAAATAGGTGAATGTCGAAATCCAGGCGACTTCATCCTAACGCCTTTCGACGACGGAGCGACGCCGCAGCAACCGGCTCAAGCCAGATAACCCCCATCCACCGGCAGGCTGACGCCGGTCACGTAGCTCGCCGCGGGCGAGCACAGGAACAGCACCGCCGGCGCGATCTCGGACGGCTGCGCGACGCGCGCCTGCGGGATCAGCTGCATCATCATCGACAGGATCTTCGGGTTGCCGGTCAGCGGACTCGCGAACTTCGTATCGGTCAGGCCGGGCAGCACGGCATTCACGCGGATACCGTGCGGCGCCATTTCCTTGGCCATGCCTTCGGTCATGTTCACGATGCCGGCCTTGGTCATCGAATACACGCCTTGGTTCGGCGCGGCGCGGCGCGCGTTCACCGAAGCGATGTTCACGATTGCACCGCCGCCCTTGTCGCGCATGCGCCGTGCGGCCTGCACGCTGGTCCAGAAATAGCCGCGCAAGTTCACCGAAACGGTCTTCTCGTAGCTGGCCAGATCCATCTCGAGCATCGGCCCGAAGTAGGGATTCGCGGCGGCGTTGTTGACGAGAATGTCCGGCGCGCGGCCTTCGCCGTCGAGCTTGGCGAACAGCGCCACGATCGCGGCGGTGTCGCCGACGTGCAGTGTGTCCGCCTGTGCGCTGCCGCCGGACTCGCGGATCGCGGAGGCGACCGCTTCGCAGGCATCGAGCTTGCGGCTGCTGCAGATCACGTGAGCCCCTTGCCTTGCCAGCAGAACCGCGATCGCCTCACCGATTCCGCGCGAGGCGCCGCTGACCAGCGCGGTCTTGCCGGACAGATCGAAGGGGTTGGAGGTCGTCGTGGCAGTCATGCGAAGGCTCCCGTACGGACTGGTATGCTCGCACAAGCTTAGATCACGGATGCACACCGATGTCCGAGACACGCAAGGTCCTGATCACCGGCGCGGGCAGCGGGCTCGGCCGCGCGCTCGCGCTGCGCTACGCGAAAGCCGGCTGCGCGGTCGCGTGCGTGGACCTTGCCGGCGATCGCGCGCGCGAAACCGTCGGCCTGCTGCCGGGCACCGGACACATCGCGATCGCGATGGACGTCGGTCACGACGCCGAGTTCGACACCCTGCGTCTGGCGATCGCAGCGAACTTCGGTCCGCTCGACGTGCTCGTGAACAACGCCGGCATCGCCAGCGGCGGGCCCATGGTCGAAACCACGATGGCCGAATGGCGCGAAGTGCTGGAGATCAACCTGCTCGGCGTGGTCCGCGGCTGCCGTGCCTTCCTGCCGGGCATGCTCGAACGCGGCCGCGGCTATATCCTCAACACCGCTTCGTTCGCCGGGCTCGCGGCTGCGCCGTCGATCATGAGCTACGGCGTGTCCAAGGCCGCCGTGGTCGCATTGTCCGAACAGTTGCGCGCCGAACTGCACGGCAGCGGCGTGCGCGTGTCGGTCGCCTGCCCATCATTCTTCCAGACCAACCTGCTGCAGAACTGGCGCGGCAGCGAGCGCATGAAGGGCTTCGCCGAGAAGATGATGCGCGGTGGCAAGGAATCGCTGGACGTGGTTGCAGACCGCATCTTCGCCGCCGCCGAGCGCGGCGATTTCCTGATCCTGCCCACGCGCGCCGAGCCGATGCGCTGGCGGATCAAGCGCTGGTTTCCGGACTGGTATTTCCGCAAGCTGGTGAAATCCTTCGCGTCGTTCTCGAGGAAATCGCCATGAGCACGGCGTGGATGATCTACGGCGCGAACGGCTACACCGGCCGGCTGATCGCGCAGGAGGCCAAACGCCGTGGTCTGGCGCCGGTACTCGCCGGTCGCAGCGATTCGGTCGCGACGCTCGCGCGCGAACTAGGGTTCGAGCATCGCGTGTTCGATCTGTCCGATGGAGTAGCCGTGCGACGCGGGCTCGAAGGGATGGCGCTCGTGCTGCACTGCGCAGGCCCGTTCTCGGCGACGGCTGCACCGATGCTCGAAGGCTGTCTTGCGGCCGGCGCACATTATCTGGACATCACCGGCGAGATCGACGTGTTCAAGTACTGTCACGAGCAGGACACGCGTGCGAAAGAGCGCGGCATCCTCGTGATGCCGGGTACGGGTTTCGACGTGGTGCCCACCGATTGCCTCGCCGCGCAGCTCAAGCGCGAACTGCCCGATGCCACGCATCTGGTGCTCGCCTTCGAAGCCGGCGGCGGGCCGAGCCCCGGCACCGCCAAGACCAGCGTGGAAGGACTCGGCAACGGCGGACGTGCGCGCATCGAAGGCAAGCTCGTGCGCGTGCCGCTGGCCTGGAAATCGCGTGCGTTCGAACGCGACGGACAATCGCGCAGCGCGATGACGATTCCCTGGGGCGATGTCTACACTGCATTCGTTAGCACCGGCATCCCGAACATCGAGGTCTATATGGCGGTGTCGCCGAAGACGATCGCGAATGTGCGCCGGCTGCGCCTGCTCGGGCCACTGCTGCGTACCGGTTTCGTGCAGCGCTTCTTGAAACGGCGCGTGGAGAAGAACGTGCGTGGCCCGTCGGACAACAAGCGCGAATCCACGGCCACGCACGTCTGGGGCGAAGTCCGCAATGTGGCCGGCCACGAGGCGAAGCGGCGGCTGGTTACGCCGAACGGTTACTCGCTCACGGTCACCGCCTCGCTGGGCATTGTCGAGCGCCTGCTGCAGGGGAACGCGCCATCCGGGTTCCGCACGGCCTCGCAACTGATGGGCGCCGACTACGTGCTGTCGCTGCCGGGGGTGAAACTGGCTTGAATCGAGTCACGTTTCCGAAACACCGTGCCGAACGCATTGGATCCGTGATCGGAAAAATGACTTCCGGCACTGCCGGCTCCTGCGTCCCGCCGCGACCCTAGGCGTTTGCCGAATTCGGCCGAATCATTCCGTAGAGGTTATTCATGCATCGCATCGTGCTTTCCGCCGTCGCCTTGGCGTTCGTTGCGCTGCCCGTCACCGCGGCCGCGCGGGCGGATGCGCAGCCAGTCGTCGCCACCGATCAGACGACCACACAATTACCCCGCAACATACGGCCGACGCATTACTTCGTGGCAATCACGCCGGATGCCGAAAAGCTGCAGTTCAAAGGCCAGGTGACCATCGACATCGATGTGGCCCAGGCGACCACTGGCATCACCCTCAACGCGATCGACATGGTTTTCTCGAAAGTCGAATTGTCATCCGCGACCGGAAAGCCCGCGCTTGCGCCTCTTGAAGAAAAAGAGGACGCGGATGCGCAAACCATGACCTTCAAGTTTGACAGGCCGATCACGCCAGGCTCTTACCGACTGACGATGCACTACACCGGCAAGATCGGCACCCAGGCCAACGGCCTGTTTGCGCTCGACTACGACACCGGGCAAGGCAAGAAGCGCGCGCTTTATACGCAGTTCGAGAACTCCGACGCGCGCCGCTTCATCCCGTGTTGGGACGAGCCCGCCTACAAGGCGACCTTCACTTTGACGGCAATCGTGCCGAACACGCAGATGGCGTTGAGCAACACGCCGATCGAGGACAGCAAGGATTTTGGTGACGGACGCAAAGGCGTTCGCTTCGCGACCACGCCGAAGATGTCCACCTACCTGCTTTTCTTCGGCTTGGGCGATTTCGACCGCGCGACGACGAAGCTCGGCAACGCCGAAATCGGCGTCGTCACGCAAAAAGGCAAGACCGCGCAGGCCTCGTTCGCGCTGAATTCCGCGAAGACCATCCTGAGCGAATACAACGACTATTTCGGCACACCGTATCCTTTGCCCAAGCTCGACAACATCGCCGCGCCCGGCCGCAGCCAGTTCTTCGGCGCCATGGAGAACTGGGGCGCGATCTTCACCTTCGAGTACGGGATGCTGCTCGATCCCGCGATCGCGACGCAGACCGACAGGCAACGCGTGTTCGATTTCGAGGCGCACGAAATGGCGCACCAGTGGTTCGGCGACCTGGTGACCATGCGCTGGTGGGACGACCTCTGGCTCAACGAAGGATTTGCGTCGTGGATGCAGGGCCGTACCACCGAAAAGTTGCACCCGGAGTGGCACAGCGTGCTCGAAGCGGTCGATGTGCGCGAAGGCGCGATGTCACGCGATGCGCTCGCGACCACGCATCCGATCGTGCAACACATCGAGACGGTGGAACAGGCCAGCCAGGCCTTCGATTCGATCACCTATTCGAAGGGCGAGTCGGTGATCCGCATGTTGGAGGCCTACGTCGGCGCGGATGCATGGCGCGGGGGCGTGCGCCGTTACATGAAGGCGCACGCGCACGGCAACACGACATCGGACGATCTTTGGCGCGAAATAGAATTCGCGGCCGGCAAGCCGATCACCGCGATCGCGCACGACTTCACGCTGCAGCCGGGCGTGCCGCTGATCCGCTTCGAGCGCGCGTCCTGTGCGAACGGTGGCACCATGCTGACGCTGCATCAGGACGAGTTCACCAAGGATCGCCCCGACAAAACGCCGTTGCGCTGGCGCGTCCCCGTGATCGCTTCGACGGTCGATGGCGGCAAGCCGGCGCGCGCGCTGGTGCAGGACGGCAAGGGCACGCTGTCCGTTCCGGGCTGCGGAACCGTCGTGCTCAACGCCGGCCAGAGCGGCTACTTCCGCACCCTTTATTCGCCCGCGCAGTTCGCGGCGATCAAGGCGGATTTCGGCAAGCTCGCGGCGATTGACCAGCTCGGCATCATGAACGACGCGTGGTCGCTGGGCCTCGCTGGGCGCGAGCCGGCCTCGGATTACCTCGATCTCGCGTCGGCGCTGCCGGTGGACGCGGATCCGCAGATCTGGAGCGATGTCGCCAATGCGATGACGACGCTCGACAGCTATTACCGCGGCGATGCGGCCCGGCAGGCGGCGTTCCGTCGCTTCGCGATCGCACGGCTGCAGCCGGTGCTCGCGCGCGTGGGATGGGCCGTGAAGCCGGACGAAGCCGCTCCGGTGAAAAACCTGCGCACGAGGCTGATCGGCGCCCTCGGCAATCTCGGCGATCCGGCCGTCGTTGCCGAAGCGCGCCGCCGCTACGACGCGCAGGCTTCCGACCCCGCCGCGCTGCCTCCCGAATTGCGCACGACCCTGCTCGGCGTGGTCGCGCGCCATGCCGATGCGGCGATGTGGGACCGCCTGCACGCATCCGCGCTCGCCGAGAAGACGCCGCTGATCAAGGACCAGCTCTACGCGTTGTTGTCGTCCGGCGAAGACGAAGCGCAGGCGCGCCGCGCGCTGGATCTCGCGCTCACCGACGAGCCCGGCGCGACCAACGGCGCGGGCATGATCGCAACGGTTTCGCGGCTGCATCCGGACCTCGCCTTCGATTTCGCCGTCGCGCACCGCGCGCAGGTGACCCAGCTCGTGGACACGACCTCGATCGCGCGCTACTACCCGAGGCTGGCCGATGGTTCGCAGGACCCGGCGATGATCGGCAAAATGCGCGCCTTCGCCGAAGCGCACATCGCCGCGACCTCGCGCCGCGACGCCGACACCACGATCGCCGATGTCGCCTACCGCATCAGGATCCGCGAAGAGCGCCTGCCCGCGGTCGATGCCTGGCTGAATCAGCACGGAGGCTGAGCCCGGGTCATCGATGGCTCGCGCGCACCAATGCGCGCGGGTCAGTGCACTTCGCGGTTCTGCTCGGTTTTCTTGCTCGCGAGCGCGAAACGCGGTTCGACCGGGCCGTCGCCGCACAGGGATGCGCCAGTGTCGCGTGAGGCGACCGCAGGGAGTGCAGAGCCAGGATGCCGGAAGCGATCGCCGGACATGCGTGCCGCGAGGTATTCGCCGACTGCGGGCCCGTGCTTGAAGCCGTGACCGGAGCCGCCGCCGGCGATCCAGACGTTGTCGAACGCGGGATGCCGGTCGATCACGAAATCGCCGTTCGAGGAGTTCTCGTACTGGCAGACTTCGCTGCCGACCAGCGGCGCGCCGGCGAGCGCGGGGAAACGCAGAGCGATGAATTCTCGCGCCGCGGCGATGCGCTCGGGACTCGGTGCGCGTTCAATCGTGTCCGGATCGATCGGTCCGCCGTGGGTGTCGTGGGCGAGCTTGAAGCCGCGCCCGTCGAGGTCCGGAAAGCCGTACCAGTCGCGGCCGAAATCCAGCCAAATCGGCAATGCGGGCATTGCAAACCGCGCATCGCCGGCCGGTGTGCCGAAATAGAACACTTCCTGCCGCGTGGGGAAGATGCGTCCGCCCAGCACGTCCGGCAGCACGCGGCCCAGCCATGGCCCGCAGGCGAACACGAAGGATTCCGCGCGGATCGTGTCCCCCGAAGCGGTGCGGATTTCGGCGAGCGATCCGTCGCGACGTGGCGCATCCGCGTCCGGCGGAAGTGCGCGGTCGATCCGCAATTCTGCGCCCGCGTTCACGCAATCGGCGACCACCGCCTGCACTGCACGCCGCGCGAGCAGACCGCCGCTCTCGGGCTCGAAGATCGCCCAGCCGCCCGCAGGCACCGCGATCTGCGGCCAACGCCGCTCGAGTTCCGCCGCGTCCAGCGCTTCGTGCAGAATCGCGTGCTCCCGCAGCGTCGCCAGCGATCGTTGCGCAGCGACATCGTCCGCCATCGCCATCCACAGCACGCCGGTCCGACGAAACAGATCGGGTTGGCCAATGCCTGCGAAGAACTCCTTCCACAGCGCGAGCGAACGCCACGACATCCGCGTGTACACCGCGTCCGGCCCGTAGGCCATGCGGATCACCCGCGTTTCCCCGCCCGAACTCGCGCGCGCATTCGCCGCGCCGTACTGATCGACCAGCAGGACGCGCTTGCCGGCACGCTGCAGATGCCGGGCCGTCCATGCACCGAACACGCCGGCGCCGATGACTGCGGTGTCAAAGGCATTGGCCATAGTGAAATCCAACTTGGATTAATAGATGACCGAGCGATGCGAATTTACAAACGGTATGGATGAGTCCGAAATCCGGTAACCTGGTTAAGCACATCCAGCTGACAGGATATCTGCGATGCCAGTCGCCGAGAATTGGTCACGAGAAGAAGTAGAAGCATGCGTTGCAGATTATCTGCATATGCTGACTCTAGAGCTTTCAGGTCAGTCGTATAACAAATCAGAACATCGTAGGGCCTTGGCTAAGACTCTCAACAGTCGCTCGGAAGCATCTATCGAACTTAAACACAGGAATATCAGCGCAATTTTGCTTGAGCTTGGATGTCCATGCATCCTCGGATACAAAAGCCTCCCACACTATCAACAGCTGCTTTTCGATGTGGTTGAACAACAGATCTCATCTAATTCTTCGTTTGATAAAGCCGCCCTCGTCGCTGCGGAGCAGCCGGCGACTTCGCCTCTGCTAACCGAATTGGCGGGAGTGCTTGTTGAGGCGCCCCAACTCTCTCGTGTATCGGATTCGTCTGTTCCGAGATATGTAACGAAATTCACCGCGGTTCGCCGCGATTATTTTGCTCGCGAGGCCCAAAACCGCTCATTGGGTGGCGCTGGAGAAGCATTCGTAGTCGATTACGAGAGCCGAAGGCTGCATTCGCTGGGTAAACGTCATTTGAGCGATCGAGTTGAGCGCGTGTCACAAACCCGCGGGGATGGCTTGGGTTACGACATTTTGTCATTTGACGAATCTGGCAAAGAACGATTCATCGAAGTTAAGACGACGGCGTTCGCCAAGGAGACGCCCTTCTTTGTAAGTCGCAATGAGGTTGCATTCTCTGAATGTGAGTCAGAGCAATTCCATCTCTATCGGCTATTTGAATTCAGAAAAGAGCCGAAGCTTTTCGACTTGCCGGGTGTTATTACCAAGCATTGCATGCTTGATCCCATCAGCTACTTGGCAAGATTTTCGTAAATAAGCCCTGATTTTGGGCGGTCTAACCTCTCACTCGCGTAAAATGCGCTCATGGATGTATCGCATTTGCTCGACGGCCTGAACCCGGCCCAGCGCGAGGCCGTGAGCGCGCCGCCCGGACACCAGCTGATCCTCGCCGGCGCGGGATCGGGCAAGACACGCGTACTGATCCACCGCATCGCCTGGCTGCACGAGGTGTTCGGCGTGCCCGTGCACGGCATCCTCGCGGTGACCTTCACCAACAAGGCCGCGGGCGAGATGCGCCATCGCGCGAGCGCGCTGATGTCGAGCGGCACGCGCGGCATGTGGATCGGCACCTTCCACGGCCTCGCGCACCGCCTGCTGCGGCTGCACTGGCAGGACGCGAAGCTGCCCGAAAGCTTCCAGGTGCTCGATTCGGACGACCAGCTGCGCCTGGTCAAGCGCATTGCCGGCGAGATGAACCTCGACGAGGGCCGCTTCACGCCGCGCCAGATCGCGTGGTGGATCAACGCGCAGAAGGACGAGGGGCGCAGGCCCGCGCACATCCAGCCCGGTGCGGGCGATTTCTACGCGCAGACGCTGTTGTCGGTGTACGACGCCTACCAGAAGCGCTGCGATCTCGCGGGATTGGTCGATTTCGCCGAGATCCTGCTGCGCGCACACGAACTGTGGCTGCACAACCCGGCCTTGCTCGCGCACTACCGGCAGCGTTTCACGCACCTGCTCGTCGACGAATTCCAGGACACCAATTCCATCCAGTACGCCTTCGTGCGCCTGCTCGCGGGTGACACCGGACAGGTGTTCGTGGTCGGCGACGACGACCAGGCGATCTACGGCTGGCGCGGCGCGAAGGTCGAGAACGTGCAGCGCTTCCTGCGCGACTTCCCGAACGTGACGACGTACAGGCTCGAGCAGAACTACCGTTCGAGCGCGACCATCCTCGGCGCCGCGAACGCGGTGATCCGCCACAACGCCGACCGCCTCGGCAAGCAACTGTGGACCGACAGCGGCGAGGGCGAGCCGGTGGACCTGTACGCGGCCTACAACGAGATCGACGAGGCGCGCTTCGTGGTCGAGCGCATCCGCCGCTGGATCCGCGACGGCGGCAGCGCGAGCGACGCGGCGATCCTGTACCGCAGCAACGCGCAGTCGCGCGCGTTCGAGGAAGAATTGCGCCGCGAAGGCGTCGCCTACCGGGTCTACGGCGGCGTACGTTTCTTCGAGCGCGCCGAGGTCAAGGACACGCTGGCCTACCTGCGCCTGGTCGCCAACCGCGCCGACGACGCGGCGTTCGAGCGTGCGGTGAACACGCCCGCGCGCGGCATCGGCGGACGCACACTCGACGAACTGCGTCGCCACGCGCGCACGTACGCGATCCCGCTGTGGGACGCGGCGATCGTGCTCTCGGGTCCCGGCGGACTCGCGGGCCGCGCGCGCAACGCACTGCGCGGCTTCCTCGACCTCGTCGAAGCGATCGCGCAGGAGCTGCGCGAGCTCGACCTCGCCGAACAGGTCGATCACGCGCTCGCGCGATCGGGCTTGCGCGAGCACTACACGAACGAATCGCGCGGCAACGTCGAGTCGCGCGTGGAGAACCTCGACGAACTCGTTTCGGTCGCTTCGCGCTTCGTGCGCCGCGAGGACGAGGCCTCCGATGAAATGTCCGAACTCGTCGCCTTCCTCGCCTACGCCTCGTTGGAAGCCGGCGAGGGCCAGGCCGAGGCGGGAGAGGACGCGGTGCAGATGATGACGCTGCACAGCGCGAAAGGCCTGGAATTCCCACTGGTGTTTCTCGCCGGCCTCGAGGAGGGCGTGTTCCCGAGCAGCCGTTCGATCGAGGAACCCGGCCGCCTCGCCGAGGAACGGCGTCTGGCCTACGTCGGCATCACCCGCGCGCAACAGAAACTGGTCCTGAGCTACGCCGAGGTGCGTCGCATCCACGGCCAGGACAACTACGGCACGCCCTCGCGCTTCCTGCGCGAGATTCCCGCCGCGCTGGTCCACGAGGTGCGGCCGAAGATCCAGCTCAGCCGCCCGGTGTACGGCGGACGCGTCAGCGAACGCCTCGAACCCGAAACGCCGGGATTGAAACTCGGTCAGCGCGTCACCCATCCGAGCTTCGGCGTGGGGGTGGTGATGGACGCCGAAGGCGCCGGCGCGCACGCGCGCGTGCAGGTCAATTTCGAGGGCGCGGGCCCGAAGTGGCTGGTGATGGCCTACGCGAACCTGCAACCGGCCTGAACGCCGCGTTTTTCGCGGATTTTCAAGAGTTCTGCGTGGCCGACAGCGTGCTTTAACGCCCGCAGGCGTACCATCGGCGGGTCGTCATCCTGCCGAACCGCGCGTATGTCCGCCCAGCTCCAGCCCAAGCCGTCGAACAGCTTCTTCGCGTACTCGAACTGGGACCTGATCCCGGCGCTGATGATCGTCGGCCACCTGGTGTTCGTCTGCGTGCTCTTCTTCGGCTTCCACAAGATTCCGTGGGCGATCTGGATCCCGCTGGCCTTCGTGTATTCGATCTCGATCTCGTGGAGCATCAACGGCTCCAGTCACAACCTCATCCACAACCCGTTCTTCCGCTGGAACTGGCTGAACAAGTTGATGAGCATCCTGCTGTCGCTGACCGACGGCTTCTCGCAGGAGTTCTACCACCACGTCCACATGCGCCACCACGTCGGCAACATGGATCGCGTCGGCGCGAACGGCAGCACGATCGATCCGTTGTCGATCTACCGCCACGGCAAGGATGGCAAGCCCGAGAGTGCGTGGACCTATACGTTCTACAGCTATTTCCGCGACGACATCGGCGAGGTCTATCACCGCGTCAAGGAGAAGTTCCCGGAGAAGGCCAAGTGGATCTGGCGCGAGATCTACCTCGTCGTGGGACTGTACCTGGCCTGCCTCGTGTACGACTGGCGCGCGTTCCTGGCGATGCTGCCGTTCTACTATTTCGGCCATTCGCTGTCGTCGCTCAACGGCTACTACGAGCACTTCAAGGGCGACCCGGACACGCCGATCGCCTGGGGCGTGAGCACGTACAACAAGTTCTACAACTGGATCTGGATCAACAACGGCTACCACGCCGAGCACCATTACCGGCCGAAGACCCACTGGACGAAGATGCGCGCGCTGCGCGATTCGATCGCCGACGAGCAGCGCGCCAAGGGCGTGCACGTGATGGGGCACTGCCACGCGCTGGGTTTCCTCGACCGCAGCGAACCGACCTACCTCCGGATCCGCCCAGCGCAGTCCTGAGCGCGCGACGCGACGGCTGCGCGCCGCCGCTTCGACAACACCTGTGTTACTCCGACTTGAAACCGATCTTCTTGTGGGTGCCGTCGCAGAACGGCTTGTTCGCCGAATGACCGCAGCGGCACAGCCAGGTTTTCTGCGTGCGCTCGATCGTGCGTCCGGTGCCCGAGCAGACCTCCAGGTTGCCTTCGACCTGCAGCGAACCGTTCTTCGTCGGCGTCACCGTGAGCGGGCCGTCGCGGACTTCCAGCGCCGGCGATTCCTTGCTCGCCGGCTCGCCGGTCGCGACGAAACCAATATCCACGTGCGAGTGGTCGCAGAACGGCTTGTTCTTCGATGCGCCGCAGCGGCACAACGTCGCGCGGAAATGCCCGGCGTCCACCGAGCCATCGGGTAGCACGACGCGCAGATCGGCGTGGAACGCGAGCGGGCCGTTCTCGCGCACACGCACCACATTCACCTTCGGGGCCGCTTCGTTCGGCGCTCCATCGTGGCGCTCGTAGTTGATCGCGCCCGACGGACAGGCCTGCGCCACCAGCGCGACATCCTCGGCGCTGGCGGCGTCCGGATGGATCCACGGTCCCTCGACGTTGGCGAGGAACACGCCCGGCTGGCCGAGCACGCAGTGGCGCGAATGGATGCAACGACGTCCCTCGAAGCGGATCGTCACGTCGCGGCCGCACACCCGCTCGATATCGAGCGGCGCATCCGCGGATTCGGTCGGTTCGCTCATCGCTGCCTCGCTGCGCGCGGTTGCGGTTCAATGCCACTCGAACAGGGTGAAATGCACCGGCTCGGTCTGCTTGTCGCGCGAATCGCTGCGATCCACGCGCTGGTTGTCGTCGCTCTTGCGCAGCTCATACGGGAATCCGTTCGCGGGTTGCACGCGCACCTTGGTCAACTGCCCTCCATGGCGGTATTCCTCGATCTTGTCGCCGTTGGATGTGGTGTAGGTGCGCACCGAAAGCCCGTCGGCGGCCGCGCTGGCATCTGTGTCGGGTTTCTTCGTGGGTGGATGGAACGCGTCGTCGCTGGGCAACCGCGGCGCGTAGGTCGGGTCGCCATCGGTCTTGGGTGGGCCGGCCGGCGCGTTCTCGTCAGGCGCGGGCGTCGGCGCCGATTCGGCGGGCAGCGGTTTCAGGCGCGGATCGTCCTTGGCGATCGGCGTCGAGGACGGCTGGCCCGGATCGTTGATGTCGGGCGGCGGCGGAGCGGGCGCGGGCGCAGGATCGGCGGCCCAAGCCGCGAGCGGCGCGGTCGCCAGCAGCAATCCGGCCAGCAATCCGTTGCATCGTGTGCGCATGGCGATTCTCCGGTTGGGGGCTTCGATCTTCCCACCAAGCCGCGCCGGTGGAAAGCGCCGCGAGGATGGATGTTCAGCCGCGCGTTCCGCGCGCACCGCTCCGCCTACAATGACGCTCCATCCGCTCACGAGCGCCGCCATGCCCCGGCTGGTCCTGATCGACGGCTCGTCCTACTTGTTCCGCGCGTTCCACGCGTTGCCGCCGCTATCGAACGCGGCCGGCGAACCCACTGGCGCGCTGTTCGGCGTGGTCAACATGCTGCGCGCGACGCTCAAGGAAAAACCCGAGTGCGCGGCCTTCGTGGTGGATGCGTCCGGCCCGACTTTCCGCGACGAGCTGTATCCGGACTACAAGGCGAACCGTCCGCCGATGCCGGATGAACTGCGCGCGCAGGTGGAACCGATGCTGAAGATCGTCGAAGCGCTGGGCTTCCCGATCCTGCGCGTGGTCGGCGTGGAAGCCGACGACGTGATCGGCACGCTCGCGCTGCAGGCGCAGGCCGCGGGCGTGGACGTCACGATTTCCACCAGTGACAAGGATTTCGCCCAGCTCGTGCGGCCGGGCATCAAGCTCGTCAACACCATGAGCGGTAGCGTGCTGGCCGACGACGCGGCGGTGATGGAGAAATTCGGCGTACGCGCGGACCAGGTGATCGACCTGCTCGCGCTGATGGGCGACACCGTGGACAACATTCCCGGGGTGGAGAAGTGCGGACCCAAGACCGCGGCGAAATGGCTGGGCGAGTACGGCACCCTCGATGCGGTGATCGCGAATGCGGGCAAGATCGGCGGCAAGATCGGCGAGAACCTGCGCGCCGCGCTGCCGCAGCTGCCGTTGTCGCAGCAGCTGGCAACGATCAAGACCGATGTGGGCCTTGAGCTTCCGCACGATGCGCTCAAGTTGCGCGAACGCCACGTCGACGAGCTTCGTGCGCTGTACACGCGCTACGGCTTCAATGCGGCGCTGAAGGAGCTGGAGGGAAAGACAGGGGCGACGAACGACGAAAAAAGAACGACGCCCGAGCCGGGCGATCGCGGCCTGCGCGGAACCGCCGCGGGGCATGCGCGCACCAGCGATCGGGAGGAAGTTGTCGATCCCTCGCTCTCGGGGAAGGGCGAATACGATTGCGTCACCACGTCCACGCAGCTCGACGCATGGGTCGAACGGCTGCGCGCCGCCGAGCTGGTCGCGTTCGACACCGAAACCGACGCGCTCGATCCGATGCGCGCGAACCTGGTGGGCATGAGCTTCGCCGTCGAAGTCGGCAAGGCCTGCTACATCCCGCTCGCGCACGAATATCCGGGCGCGCCAGCGCAACTGGCGCGCGACGCGGCGCTCGCCGCGCTGCGGCCGATCCTCGAAGAAGAAAGCAAGCCCAAGGTCGGTCAGCATGGCAAGTACGACCTGCACGTGCTGCGGAGACATGGCGTGGACGTGCGCGGTTACGCGCAGGACACGATGCTTGAATCCTTCGTGTACAACGCGACCGCGACGCGTCACGACATGGATTCGCTGGCGCTGCGCTACCTCGGCTACGAAACCGTCAAGTACTCCGACGTCACCGGCAAGGGCAGCAAGCAGATCGCGTTCTCGCAGGTCGCGCTCGACGAGGCCACGCGCTACGCCGCCGAGGACGCCGACGTGACCTTGCGCCTGCACCGCGCGCTGCATCCGAAACTCGAAGCCGAGCCGGCGCTCGAGCGCGTCTATCGCGAGATCGAGATGCCGTTGGTGCCGGTGCTCGAACGCATCGAAGCCAACGGCGTGCTCGTGGACGCGACGGAGCTGCGTCGGCAGAGCGCCGAACTCGGCAAGCGCATGCACGCGGCCGAACAGCAGGCGCACGCGATCGCGGGGCGTCCGTTCAACCTGGATTCGCCCAAGCAGTTGCAGGCGATCCTGTTCGACGAGCTCGGCCTGGAAGCGGCGGTGAAGACGCCCAGCGGCCAGCCCTCGACGAACGAGGAGGCGCTCGAAGCGATCGCAGACGCGCATCCGCTGCCGAAGCTGATCCTCGAATATCGCGGATTGTCGAAACTGCGCAGCACCTACACCGAGAAGCTGCCCGAGGCGATCAATCCGCAAACCGGCCGCGTGCACACTAGCTATCACCAGGCCGGCGCGGCGACGGGAAGGCTCGCATCCTCCGATCCGAATTTGCAGAACATTCCGATCCGCACCGAGGACGGCCGCCGCATCCGCAAGGCCTTCATCGCGCCGCCGGGTCGCAAGATCGTCGCCTGCGACTACTCGCAGATCGAGCTGCGGATCATGGCGCACCTGTCGGAGGACGCCGGCCTGCTGCGCGCGTTCGAAAGCGGCATCGACGTGCATCGCGCGACCGCCGCGGAAGTATTCGGCGCGAAATCGCCCGAGGCCGTCACCGCCGACCAACGTCGCGCCGCGAAAGCGATCAACTTCGGCCTGATGTACGGCATGAGCGCGTTCGGCCTGGCACGCCAGCTCGGCATCGCGCGCGGCGAAGCGCAGGACTATATCGGCCTGTACTTCGCGCGCTATCCCGGCGTGCGTGCCTACATGGACCGCACGCGCGCGCAGGCGAAAGAGCAGGGCTACGTGGAAACCGTGTTCGGGCGGCGGCTGTACCTGCCCGACATCGCCTCGCGCAACCAGGGATTGCGCGCGGGCGCCGAACGCGCGGCGATCAACGCGCCGATGCAGGGCACCGCGGCGGACATCATCAAGCGCGCGATGGTTGCCGTTGACGCGTGGCTGGCGGGCCATCGGGAGTGCGCGCTGATGATCCTCCAGGTGCACGACGAACTCGTGTTCGAGGCCGATGCGGACTTCGTCGAAACACTGCGTTCCGGAATCGTCGCGCGGATGCAGGACGCCGCACAGCTACGTGTGCCGCTGGTGGTTGATACCGGCGTCGGCGACGACTGGGATCGCGCGCATTAGTTCGGGGTTTCGGGCTGAAACCCGCATCAGGCCTTGCGCTAACGATGCCCTAACGAACGCCTGTGCCAAAGGTCACGCTTCGTGCGACAGCGTCGTTTCAGGGGTGAACGCATCCTGAATTCGTTGCGGAAACTGGGTTCGTCTTCACGAACTCTAAAGGTCAGTAATGGTCAACTGTATGCAACGGGCGCAACGCCCGTTGTCGGATGACTCTCTCCCCTGAGTGCATCCCGGAAGCCTTCCTCTCCCCAAGGCCGGCTTCCAACCCCTGGCCCCGCGAGCCTACCCCTGGCTCGCGGGGTTTTTATTTGCGTGCGTTTCGGCCTCCAATTCTTGAAGCCAATCGCGTGGACACAGGTAATCGGCGAGTTTCGCCTCCGCGCTTCCCGGCTCCGGCGCATAACCGACTTCCCAGCGCACGCGCGGCGGCAGGCTCATCAGGATCGCCTCGGTGCGACCGCCCGATTGCAGGCCGAACAACGTGCCGCGGTCCCAGACCAGGTTGAATTCGACGTAACGCCCGCGCCGGTAGAGCTGGAACTCGCGTTCGCGTTCGCCGTACGGAGTGTCCTTGCGGCGCTCGACGATCGGCAGATACGCCGGCAGGTAGGCATCGCCGACCGCGCGCATCAGCGCGAACGCATTCCCGAATCCGCCTTCACGGAAATCGTCGAAGAACAGTCCGCCGATGCCGCGTGCCTCGCCGCGGTGCTTGAGGAAGAAATACTCGTCGCACCAGTGTTTGAAGCGCGGATAGGTGGCATCGCCGAACGGCGCGCACAGCGCCCGCGCGGTGCGGTGCCAGTGCAGCACGTCGGCGTCGAAGGGATAGAACGGCGTGAGGTCGAAGCCGCCGCCGAACCACCACACCGGTTCGCCGCCTTTGGGATGTGCTTCAAAATAGCGCACGTTCGCGTGGCTGGTCGGAACGTAGGGATTGCGCGGATGCACGACCAGCGACACGCCCAGCGCGCGCCACGGCGCGCCCGCGAGTTCAGGGCGATGCGCGGTCGCCGACTGCGGCAGCGTCGCGCCGCGCACGTCGGAGAATCCGACGCCAGCCTGCTCGAAGACCGCGCCTTCGCGCAGCACTCGAGATACTCCACCGCCGCCTTCAAGACGCTGCCACTCGTCGCTGCCGAAACGCGCGGAGCCGTCCGCCTGTTCCAGCGCCACGCAGATGCGCTGCTGCAAATCGCGCAGGTAGGCGTGGACGGCGGCGATGTCGGGCGTATCGGACATGAGCGGACAACAATGTAGTGCACGCATGATAGCCGTGGCCGGCGCGCGTTGCCGCGCCGGTATAATTCGCGGCGTGACCCATCCCGATGCCACTGCCGAGATGCGGCGCGACGGCGCGACCGCGCCGCCGCTGCATGTGGCTTTTTCCGACACCGCGCCGTCCACGTTGCGCTTCGCGTTCGACGACCGTCCCGATGCGGTGCGCGTGCGCTGCGCGCGGCTCGCGGGGCCGACCGCGTTCGAATCCTGGCAGGTCGATGAGCGCTTCCGTTTCCTCGCGCTCAAGCAGATCGAGCAGGATGCCGATATCGAGTCCGCCGCGCATCGTGCCTACGCGGATCTCATCGCGCGCGTGCGCGGTAGCCCGCACCCGTACCTGCTGCGGATCTGGAACTATCTCGCCGGGATCAACGCGGGCGAGGGCGACGCCGAGCGCTACCGCCGCTTCTGCGTCGGCCGCGCCGCGGCGGTGGACGCGGCGTTCAACGATCCGCCGCCGGCCGCGACCGCGATCGGCCACGATGGCGAGTTCCTCGCCCCCGGATCAAGTCCGGGGCAGGCTTTGCAGGTCGTCGCGCTGTGCAGCAGCGAACCGGCGATCGCGCTGGAGAATCCGCGGCAGACGCCGGCCTGGAGTTATCCGCGCGACTACGGTCCGGTCGCGCCGGGATTCTCGCGTGGCGCGCTGCTGGACGCGAACGGCGCATCGCCGCGGCTGCTCGCTTCGGGCACCGCGAGCATCGTCGGCCACGTCTCGCAGCACGTCGGCGACGTCGCCGAGCAGCTGCGCGAAAGCCTGCGCAACCTGCAGGCGTTGCTCGCGGTCGGCGACAGGCACAGCGGCCGGTTCTTCGGGTTCGCGGGCTGCGAGGCCTTGCGGGTCTATCTGCGCCACGCGCGCGATCTGGCGGTCGCGCAATCGGTGATCGCCGAATCCGGATTGCCGGCCGAACGCGTGCTGTATCTGCGTGGCGACATCTGCCGGCGCGAGCTCGATGTCGAACTCGAGGGTGTGTTCGCCGCAGATTAGACAGTGTCCAAATGGAGGAAACGTGATGGCAATTGCGACAATCCTCACCTGGATGGCTTTGGCAGTGCATCAGCCAACCGACATCGACATAACCGCGTCCCTCCACGGATACAACCTGCTCTGGCCTTCATCGCGGTGCTGTGCGTTTACCTTTCACATCGCGAAGAATGGCGATGCGTCCATTGAAGCCAATATTTCAACTGGACGGATGCCGAAAAAGTATTCGCGGCACTTCACGCTGACGCCGGAGCAGATGTCGAATATCCGTCATGCCATCGACGAGGTCACATTCTTCGAATTGCCAGATAGTATTTGCTGCGGTCCGATGGATGGGGACAATCGCACGATCATCATCACGGAAGGCGACAAGACACACCGAGTCTCATTCGACACCATGGTGCCTCCGGAACAAGCGGGCAAGCTCGATCGCATTCGAAAACTCTGGTCGATAATTACGGCAATATTGAAGATACCGGGCGCGAACGTGAAATAACGGTGTCCCGCTCGTCAGGGTCCGATGGGGCCGAATGCCTGTATCTGATTCGGTTACTTCAACGTCCGCTCGAACAACGCGAAGATTCGCCGGTACTCGTCGAGCCACGCATCGGCTTGCTCGAAGCTGTGCCGCTCCAGAGGATACGGCGCGATCGACCAGTCGGTCTTCTTCAGTTCGATCAGGCGCTGCGCCAGCCGTACAGAATCCTGGAAGAACACGTTGTCGTCCATCATGCCGTGGCAGATCAGCAGTGAGCCGCGCAGGCCGTCGGCGAATTCGATCGGCGAGCTCGCCTTGTAGGCGTCCGGGTCGAGGTCGGGCGTGTTCAGGATGTCGGCGGTGTATTCGTGGTTGTACTGCGACCAGTCGGAGACCGGGCGCAGCGCGGCGCCGGCCTTGAACGCGTCTGGCGCGCGGAACATGGCCATCAGCGCCATGAAGCCGCCGTAGCTGCCGCCGTAGATGCCGACATGCTGCGCGTCGCCCTGTTCGTTCGCGACCATCCAGGCGACTCCGTCAGTGTAGTCGTCGAGTTCGGGGTGGCCCATCTGCCGGTAGATCGCGGTGCGCCAGTTGTGGCCGTAGCCGGCCGAGCCGCGGTAATCCATGTCGAGCACGACGTAGCCGTGCTGCACGAGCAGGCCGTTGAACATCTGCTCGCGGAAATAGTACGGGAAGCGCTGGTGCACGTTCTGCAGGTAGCCGGCGCCGTGCACGAACATCACGATCGGATATTTCTTGCCGGATTCGAGCTGCGCGGGCGCGTAGAGCTTGGCGTGGATGGGTTTGCCGCCGTGCGTGGAGGCAACCTCCACGAAGCGCGGCTGCAGGAAGCGATGCGCCTTGTATTCCGCGGTGCGCGTGTCGGTGAGCACGCGCGTGGCGCCGCCGTCGGCGGGCACGACCGCGAGCTGCAGCGGCAGGTAGCTGCCCGAGTAGCGCACCAGCAGGTGGCGCTGGTCGGGCGAAAGGTAGAACTCCTCGACGCCGCCGAGCGCGGTGACTTCCTTCACCGAGTCGTTCGCAAGATCAAGCTCGCACACTTCCGATTCGCCCGGCGACTTGCGGTTGCAGACGAACCACGCGTGCCGTCCGTCCGCCGATACCTGCGCCTGCGCGGCTTCCCATTCGCCGTGGGTGCGCTCGCGCGGCGCCTCGCCGGGTACGACCGTGTAGAAGTGCGAATAACCGGACTGTTCCGACAAGAGCCACAGCGTACGGTTGTCCGGCATCCAGCCGTAGTCGTTGAACGCGAACGAATTGATCCACGCCGGATCGGTGAGGCGGTGCGTGGCGCGCAGCGCCTTCGCGGGAAGGTCCACGGTGGCGATCCAGCGATCCTTGTTGTCGATCGCGCGCAGTTCGACCGCGACGCGCGCGCCGTCGTCGCTCCACTGCATTCCGTCCACGCGCAGCCCGCGATGGCCCTTGAGCGCGTCCTTGCCCGCGGCCTTGCGCAGCGCGGCCAGCGGATCGGCGTCAATGCCGGGCAGGCCGTCGTACTTGAGGTCGGCGACGGAGTTGTCGCGCAGATCCACCAGCTTCAGCGACTGCGCGACGGGCAGGTTGCGGCCGACGCGCGTGCGCTCGTTCTCGCTTTCCTCGTAGCCGCTCTCGGTGACGTATTTCGGCAGCTTGCCGACGCGCCCCGCGTCGGCGCCCTTGGGCGCGGTGACGACGAGCAGCCAGCGGGCGTCGGGCGAGAGCGAAGTCGAGACGATTGCGATGTCGTCGCCGAGATACACCGGCGGGTCGGCGCGCGTCGCATCGGCGGCGCGCTGCGCCTGGTCCTGCGCGCGGTGGTCGTCGCGCGCCTGCTTCTCGCGGCGCAGGGTGTCGAACAGGCGCAACTGCATCGCGCGCAGGTCGTCGGGCTTGGCCGGCTCCACGGAAGGATCCTTTTCGGCCCGCGCCACGACCAGCGCTTCCGCGAATCGCGTGTCGAAGCGGTAGCGATACCACGTGTTGTCAACGCGCCAGAGCACCGCCGCGTCGTTCGCATCGAACCGTGCGTCGGCGACCGCCGACAGCGAACGGGTGACCTGCGTGAGCGCGCCCGTGCGCAGGTCGCGCACGAACAGGTCGCCGTTGCGCACGAAGGCGCTGCGGTGGCGCACGCGGTCGAACACCGGATCGGCGGCGTCCAGCGCCGCGCGGTCGCGGTCGGCGACCTTCGCCATCGCCGCGCCGCCGGCCGTGTCCACCGCGTACACGTCGCGCAGCGTGCTGCCCGTGCGCTTGAGCGGGAAATACACGTGCTTGCCGTCCCACGACCACCATGCCGTCTGCACCGGCGGACCGATCCAGTCCGGATCGGCCATCGCCTGCTCGATGGTGATCGGATCGACGGCCGTCGAAGGCGACTGCGCGTGCGCGGCGCAGGCCGCAAGCAGCGCGGCGGCGAGGCTGAAGTGGAACGGCAGCGAAGCAGGCGATGGGCGCATGGAAAACGTCCCGCATGGAAAGGCGTTCAGCCTAGCAGGCGAACGGGCCGCGACGCAGCGCCGAAGGTCATGACTTCCCGCGCGGAACGCTTTATCACAGCGCCGTTTGCGGCCACAATGGCGTGACCGCCCGCGGACGCCCATGCACGCCTACGTCTATAAGAGCCGCCGCAAGTCCGACACCTACGTCTATCTGCGCGAGCGCGATGGATTCGGACTGATTCCCGATCCGCTGCGCAGCGCGCTGGGCGAATTGACCTTCGTGCTCGAGGTGATGCTCACGCCCGAGCGCCAGCTCGCGCGTGCCGATGCGAAAGTGGTGCGCGCGAACCTGATCGCGCGCGGATTCCACGTGCAGTATCCACCGCAGGCTCCGGTCGCTCCGGATGTGGAAGGCAACGATGGCGGCGCCTGAGCGTCCCGCGCGCCAGCCGCTGCGCGCCGCGCTGGCGCTGGTTGCGGGCATCGCTCTGGCGCTGGTCCCGCTGCTTTCGCGATCCGCATGGCTGCTGGTCGCGCCCTGGCTCGCACAACCGCTGTTCGCGCTTGCGGCGGCGTGGTGGTTCGGCAGCCGCCCGGCGAAGGAACCCGCGGCGCGCTGGGCGCCCGACGCGGTCGCGCTCGCCATGCTCTGGGGCTGCGCGGGGCTGCTCGCATGGCTCGCGCTCGCCTTGCCGCTGCCGATGCTGCTGCAGACCGGCACCTTGAACGCGGCGCTGGGCACCAGTGCCGCGATCGGCCTGGGCCTGATCGTGCTCTGGCGCTACGCGCCGGTGTTCGCGAGCGCCGAGCGCAACGGCGGCGGACTCGCGGATTTCCAGCGAGCGGCAGGCGGCGACGACGAAACCGCGACCGCGCGCGGCCTGTGGATCGCGCTCGCGATCGCGGTGATCGTCGCGAGCCTTGTCTGCGCGGACTGGACCGGCCTGGCGAATCCCGCGATGCGCAGCGCCTTGCTGATCGCGCAGGCCGTGCTCGCGCCGCTGCTGCACGCGGCGATCCATCGCTGGGGCCGCGAAGCGCCGCGCACGCAGGCCGTCGAAACGAAAGCACCTGCGATCGAAGCCGCGCCGCCACGCTTCGACTTCGACACCATCGGCGACCTCGACCTGCGCGCGTACGCGGCCGCGCGCGCCGGCCGCGCCGACGAGGCGCTGGTCGCGCTCGCGCTCGGCGCCGATCCGCAGCGCCTGCCCGATCCCGACGAGAAGGACCAGCGCAGCCTGCCGGTGCTGGCCGCGGTGATCAGCGACCTGTCGCTGCTGCGCGAACTGATTTCGCGCGGCGTGGATCTGAACCGGATGCACGCCGGCCTTACGCCGCTGCTTGCGGCGACGCGCGACAGTTGGCACGGCCGCGCCGAAGCGGTGACGATGCTGCTCGCGAACGGCGCCGACGCGCGCACCGCCGATGCGGAAGGCAACACGCCGCTGCACCACGCCGCGCGCAGTTCCGATCCGGCGGTCGCCGCGCGCCTGCTCGACGCGAACGCGCTCGTGGATGCGTTGAACGCGGAGGACGTCAGCCCGCTCGGCATCGCCTGCGCGGTCGGCAACTGGCGGCTCGCGCGTT
>CAYUXZ010000010.1:51882-64145 GCA_964449135.1 uncultured Gammaproteobacteria bacterium | reverse complement strand
GGAAATTGCCGAGAGGGGCGGCTAAATGAGTTCAAAGGATTTGGGCCGTAAACTTTCGGTATCGATGCAATACTTTGGGCCGGCGAGGAAGCGCCTTACAATACAGTTAACCCTCCGGGAACAATAAGTTTCGCTTGCGCCGGCACTGCCGCGCGCGCCTGGGATCTGAGGATTGATGTTCGGCCGCGAAGAAAAAGTCTCTGCCACCCGGCTCACCGCCGTGCAGTACATCATCCTGGCTATTTTCCTGGTGCTTGCTTACGGGTTGTGGCGTTTGCAGGTGATGCAGAGCGACAAGTACGCCCTGCTGGCGGAGATGAACCGCATTCGCAACGTGCCCATCCTCGCGCCGCGCGGCAAGATCCTCGATCGCGAAGGGCGCGTCATCGTTGACAACTACCCATCGTTTTCGGCACTGCTGTTGCGCGACTCCTCGCGCGACCTGAACGCCGACGCGGACCTGATTGCGCAGGGTCTGCATTTGACTCCGGAAGAAGTGCGGCAACGCCTCCGGCGCTTCGCTTCCGTGCCGCGCTATCAGCCGATCTTTCTTAAAGAAGACATCACTCCGGATGAGCTGGCATTCATCGAGTCGCACAAGAACGAACTGCCGGAACTCGACACCATCATGGCGCACCGGCGCTTGTATCCGCGCAACGGCTTCATGGCCCACATGATCGGTTACGTGGGCGAAGTCACCGAAGACATGCTCAACCAGCCGCAGTTCGAGCTTTATAGTCCCGGAGACGTGGTGGGCGTGAGCGGTGTGGAGAAGCAGTACAACAATTTTTTAATGGGAAAGAATGGATCGCGGCGCGCAATTGTCGATAGCCGCGGCCGAGAAGTTGGCCGGCGTGTCGGGGCTACGGCGGCGACAAAACCTCGGTCGCGGTGGCGATTCCCATGAAACCGAACGGTGCGATGCTAAGGAACCACAGCACCATCACCGGCCCGAACACCGACCCCATGCGCGCGCTGCCTAAGCGCTGGACGCCGAACAGGACGACCAGCACCAGCACGGTCAGCGGCAGCACCCATTCGGCGAGCGTGGGCTTGAGCACTTCCAGGCCCTCGATCGCCGACAGCACCGACAGCGCCGGCGTGATCACGCTGTCGCCATAGAACAGCCCCGCGCCGAACACACCGAGCGCGAGCACCGTCCATTTCAGCTTCGAGTGCGCGCGCAGGCCGCGCTGGGCCAATGTCAGAAGCGACAGGATGCCGCCTTCGCCCTTGTTGTCCGCGCGCAGGATGAAGCTGACGTACTTGAACGAGACGACGAACATCATCGACCAGAACACCAGCGACAGCACGCCGAGCACGTTTTCCGCCGATGGCTTCATCGCCTCGGAGCCGGAGAACGCGGTCTGCAGGGTGTAGAGGGGGCTGGTGCCGATATCGCCGTAGACCACGCCGATCGCGGCGAGAGCCAGCGCGGCAAGACGCGCTCCGCGCGGATCCTGGGATGCTTCGCTCATTTTTCGTGCTCTTCTCGGCGGACTTGGATCCGCGCGAAGGCGCAAAGGATACGCTTTTTGCAGCGCAGCGAAAGTGGCCTGCCCGTCCCTCGGAACTGCTTGTCAGATCTCGACTTTTGTCCCGAGCTCGACCAGCCGGTTCCCCGGAATCCGGAAGAAGTCCGTCGCCGAGGTCGCGTTGCGCGCCATGAAGGCGAAGATCTTGTCGCGCCAGACCGGCATCCCGACGTGCTCGGCCGCGACCAGGGTTTCGCGGCTGGAGAAGAACGTCGTGTCCATCATGTCGAACGCCATTCCGCAGGTGCCCTGCGTGAGCGCAGCAGGGACATCGGGTTCCTCGGCGAATCCGAAGCGCAGCGTGGTCCGCACGAAGCCGCCGCCGAGGTTCTCCGCGGCGCAGCGTTCGTGGCGATCCGCGTACGCGCTGTCGAGCGTGCGCACGCTGAGGATCACGTTGCGCTCGTGCAGCACCTTGTTGTGCTTGAGGTTGTGCAGCAGCGCGTGCGGCACGTGGTGCGCATTCGGGGTGAGGAACACCGCGGTGCCGGACACGCGGTGCGGCGGATGCGCGGCGAGCGAGGCGAGGAACACGTCGAGGTCGAGCTGCTGCGCGCCGAGGCTCTCGGCGACCAGCATCCGGCCGCGCCGCCAGGTGCGCATCGCGGTGAACGCGAGCACGCCCAGCGCGACCGGCACCCAGGCGCCGTCGAGGAACTTGATGACATTCGCGCCGAGGAAGGAGAAATCCACGACCAACAGCAGCGCGGCGACCGGCAGCACGCGCCAGCGCGTGTCGCGCCAGCTGTTGTACGCGACGATCATCAGCAGCAGCGTGTCGATCAGCATCGTGCCGGACACCGACACGCCGTAGGCCGCCGCGAGTTTCGTCGAAGAACGGAACGCGAGCACCAGCAGCACGACCAGCACGAGCAGGATACGGTTCACCGCGGGCACGTAGATCTGGCCCTGCGCGCTCGTCGAGGTGTGCCTGATCGTCAATCGCGGGATGTAGCCGAGCAGCATCGCCTGGCGCGCGACAGAAAACGCGCCGGTGATCACCGCTTGCGAGGCGATCACCGCAGCCGCGGCCGCGAGCGCGATCATCGGATACAACGCCCATTGCGGCGCGGCGATGTAGAACGGGTTTTCGACCGCGCGCGGGTCGGCGAGCACGAGCGCGCCCTGGCCGAAGTAGTTCAGCGCCAGCGCCGGCAACACCAGCCAGAACCACGCGGCGCGGATCGGCAGGCGCCCGAAATGGCCCATGTCCGCGTACAGCGCCTCGCCGCCGGTGATCGCGAGCACCACCGCGCCGAGGATGAAATACGAATGCGCGCCGTGGTCGAGGAAGAAGCGCAGGCCCCAGTACGGATTCACCGCCGCGAGCACGTCGGGCTTGTCCGCGATGCGCCATGCGCCGATCGCGGCGATCGCGACGAACCACGCGACCATCACCGGCCCGAACACGCGGCCGACCTTCGCGGTGCCGCGGCTCTGGAACACGAACAACGCGAACAGCACGACCAGCGCGATCGGCACGATGGCGTGGCTCAACTCCGGCGCGGCGACCTCCAGGCCCTCGACCGCGCCGAGCACCGTCACCGCCGGCGTGATCACGCTGTCGCCGAAGAACAGCGAGGCTCCGAAGATGCCGAGGATGCCGACCGCGTAGCGCAGGCGTTTCGCCTTGCCCAAGGTGCGCTGCGCGAGCGCCATCAGCGCCATGATGCCGCCCTCGCCCTTGTTGTCGGCGCGCATGATGATCAGCACGTACTTGAGCGTGACCACCAGCAGCAGCGACCACAGGATCAGCGAGAGCACCCCGAGCACGGTCGCGCGATCCGGCGCGAGGCCGTAATGCGGAAGGAACATTTCGTGCAGCGTGTACAGCGGGCTGGTGCCGATGTCGCCGAACACCACGCCGATCGCGCCCAGCATCAGCGCGCGCAGGCTGCCCTGGGGTTGGTGGGAATGCGCCGCGCTGCTGCTGCGGGACTCGTGTGCGGACATGTTCGATCCGGTGTCGCGCTCAGGTCCGTAGCGCCGACTTGAGCGCCTTGCGGATGATCGCCTCGGCATCGTCGCCCTCGGCGCGGGCCTTCTCGGCCATGCGCAGCGCTTCGGCGGGCTTGTAGCCGAGCTGCTGCAGCGCGGCCATCGCCTCGCTCAGCGGATCGCGAGCGACCGCGCCCCTGCCTGTGCCCGCCGCCGCGACACCGAAGTCGGCTGCGCGATCGCGCAGCTCCACTACGATGCGCTCGGCGGTCTTCTTGCCGATGCCCGGAATGCGTACGAGCGCATCCACGTCGGAGGCCTGCACGAGCCGCGCAAAATCCGCGACCGAAACGCCCGACAGGATCGCCAGCGCGATCTTCGCGCCGATCCCGCTGACCTTCTGCACATCGCGGAACAGCTGGCGTTCGGCGGCGGTGAGGAATCCGTACAGTGCGACCGAATCCTCCTTCTGCGCGTGGTGGGTGAACAGCATCACTTCGCGGCCGAGTTCGGGCAGGTCGTAGAACGTGCTCATCGGTGCCTCGAGCTCGTAGCCGACGCCGTGCACGTCCACGACCAGCCAAGGTGGTTGCTTGTGGATCACGATGCCTTTCAGTCTGCCTATCACTTGCGCCCCCAAGCCATGCGCGTATCTACGCCCAGTCTCTGTGCGGTGGAGCGCACATGCGCGTGCGTGATCGCCACCGCCAGCGCGTCGGCCGCGTCGGCCTGCAGTTTCTCGCGCAGGTTCAGCATCATGCCGACCATGTGCTGGATCTGCGCCTTCTCCGCGCCGCCGGTGCCGACCACCGCGAGCTTGATCTCCTTGGCCGCGTATTCGTGCACCGGCAGGTCGCGCAGCACCGCCGCGCACATCGCCGCGCCACGCGCGTGTCCAAGCTTGAGCGCCGAATCCGGATTGCGCGCCATGAACACCTTCTCGATCGCGACTTCATGCGGCCGCCAGGTTTCGATGATCTCGCCGAGCCCGTCGAGCAAACGCCGCAGCCGCTGCGGGAATCCACCCTCGCCGAGCAGCGTCAAGGCGCAATGGTGCACGTGCGTCGCGCGACCGGTCGCATCGGCATCCACGATGCCCACGCCGGTGCGTTGCGAGCCGGGGTCGATGCCGAGGATGCGGATCATCTCTGCGGCTAGTCGCCGATGTCGGCGTTGGAATACACGTTCTGCACGTCGTCCATGTCCTCGAGCCAGGCGAGCATCTTGCCGACCTGCTGGCCGGCCTCGCCGGAAACCGCGATCGCGTTCTCCGCACGATACGTGGTTTCGGCGATGTCGGGCCTAAGCCCCGCCGCTTCGATCGCGGCTTTCACGCCGGCGAAGGATTCGAACGCGGTGAGCACCTCGACGACGCCGTTGTCGTGCGCGACCACGTCGTCCGCGCCGGCCTCGATCGCCGCGTCGGTGATCTTCTCCTCGTCGCCGCCCGCGAATTGCAGTACGCCGCAGCGCTTGAACAGGAACGCGACCGAACCGTCGGTGCCGAGGTTGCCGCCGAACTTGGTGAACGCGTGGCGCACGTCGGAGACGGTGCGCACCTTGTTGTCGGTGAGGCAATCCACGATCACCGCGACGCCGCCAGGCGCGTAGCCCTCGTAGCGGATCTCCTCGTAGCTCACGCCTTCGAGCTCGCCGGTGGCCTTCTTGATCGCGCGCTCGATGGTGTCCTTGGGCATGTTTGCCGACAGCGCCTTGTCCATCGCGCTGCGCAGGCGCGGATTGCCGGCCGGATCGCCGCTCGCGCGGGCAGCGACCGAAATTTCACGGATGATCTTGGTGAAGATTTTGCCGCGCCGCGCGTCCTCGGCGTTCTTGCGTCCCTCGATGGACGGTCCCCTACCCATGCGTTTTCCTGCCGATGCGATCCGAAGATCGGCGGATTCTACGCGTTTCCGAAGCACCCATCCCGCAAAAATGCGATCGTCAGCCGCGCGGCCTCGTCGGAAAACGGCAAGCCGGTATGCGCGGCGGCGATCACGCGGTGATAGGCGATGCCAGGCAGCCGCGTCTCGGCGACCGCGACCGTGCCGTCGTGCTCGCCGTGCAATCCGCCCAGGAGCATCCCCATCCCCAGCGGCAATCGGCCGGCGATCACCCCGACCTGCTGCGGGCCATCCCAGCGCTGCAATCCCTGCTGCAGCAGTTCTGCGCTGCCACCGAGCAGGATCGATCCTCCGGGGACATGCCGCAGCCTGCGCGCGGTCGCGCTGCCCAGCAGCGGTGAACCCAGGCAGACGATGCGACCGCGGGTGAGCTGCGGATCGCGCTGCGTTGCCGCCAGCGCGAGCAAGCCGCCGAGGCTATGCCCTACCAGATGCGCCGTGTCTCCGCACGCGCGAATTCGTTCGTGCAGCCGTTCGATCGTCGAATCGATTCCCCCGTGCACGCTCGCGTAATCGAAGGTGTGCGCATCGAAGCCGGCGTCCTTCAACGCGCGGGCGAAATGACCCATAGCGACGCCGCGCAGCCATAGGCCGTGCAGCAGCAGCACCGGGTCGTTCATGCGTCCGCGGCCGTGGGCGGCGCGGCCCTGTTTGCAGCGGCAATGACGAAGACCGACGTGCCGAACGGGAATCGCACGAACTTCAGCAGCCTGGCCTCGTATCCGAAGATGCGCTCGAACAGGCCGTTTGCGAAGCGACCGGGCGCGTCGGCGTCGTTGCGCGGCTTGCCTCCTGCGAGCTTCGCGGCGATGCGCACCGCCGCAATCAATGGAAACAGCAAGGTGTTGTAGTAGCCTGCGCGTTCCACCTCGAGCCCTGCCGATCCAGCGAGTGCCGTCAATTTTCCAAGGCGGTAGCGCCGTCGGTGGTGGTGGAATCGGTCGTGCCCCGAAAACATCCACTGGTAGGCGGGCACGGTGACGAGCAGGCGACCTCCGGGCGCGAGGCAGGATGCCAGCGAGCGCAGCGATGCCTCGTCCTGTTCGACGTGCTCGAGCACGTCCAAGGCGACAACGAGATCGAATCGCCGAGAGCCGTGATACGGATGGTCCATCGGCAACCGGCCCTGCACGCAATCCATGCCTTCGGCGACGCAGGCAGCCACTGTTTCCGCATCCATGTCGAAAGACGATACGCGACCGAACCGCGACAACATCCGGAAGTTTCCACCAGGCCCGCATCCTGCCTCGAGGATCCGCGCCTCCGCGGGCAGATGCAGGCCTTCGATCAACGAGACCAGCACTCCGCGCCTTGCGCGAAACCACCAGTGCGAAAACTGCGATTCGCGCATGTGGCGGTAGGCGTCGCGTTCCATGCTGTCCCTTTCAGCCGCGCGTCCGGTTGAACGTCCAGAGCGAATGGCCGACGAAGTTCGACCCCGCCGAGAATATCGCTCCGATGCCCAATACGGCCACGTCCCGCAGCCCGCCGTGGCGGTGCAGTTCCGCGACCAGCAGGCTGCCAAGCCCGATCGTGGTCAGGTTCACGACGATGAATCGCAATGCGGCCATGCGCGTCGCAGGCGTGCGGAAGGTGATCCGCGAATGCCCGAAGAACGAGAATGCGAGCGCCGAAAGAAATCCGCTCGCGTTGGCGAGCACCGGCGTCAGCCCGATCCATCCGAGCGCGGCGAGCGCCGCGCAGTAGTGGACTGCAGTAGCGACAAGCCCGACCAGTGTGAATCGCACAACATGCAGGACAGACCAGTTCGTCGGCTTCACGAAGCCTTGCAAAACCGATCCCGGCACGGAAGTCCTGCGCCTGCTCATGGCGTCGAAGCCGCGGTCGGTATCGCATCGCGCATTCCGGGTCGCAATGCACGCGCCAGCATGGCGATCGCAGTGACCGCCAGCGCCGCTTCGATCGCACGGTATGCGACCGCGTAGCGGGGATCGGCCTGGAACACGGTATGCACGAATGTGATGTAGAGGAAAAACAATGACGCAAGCGTCAATCCATGGCCGCCCGGATTGCGATCGCGCAAAGGCCGAACGAGCGCGAGCAAAGCGGCCAGGAAAGCGCCGGCGAAGATCCACGGATTCGCGTAGTAGAAGATTCCGTGGATCGCGCGGAACACGGGCTGGCGCTCGAACGGCGAACGTTCCGTCTGCAGGAAATAGATGTCGCCCCAGCCGATCCCCACGCGCCATCCCCACAGGCTGTAGGGTTTCTGCAGCAAATACCAGCGTGCGAATCCGTAAGGATCGTTGCCCATCCGGCTCAGGATCGCCTTCGCGCCTTCGGCCGGCTTCTCGACGAACAGTTTTTTCTCGACACCGGCCGCAGCGATCATTTCCGCCGCGACCGGCTCGTCGAGGCGCGCGTTGTACGCCGCCTGGTACAGCGGCCAGGAACCCTCGACCAGGTTCGCCGCCGCGCGATCCCAGGCGCCGCGCATCTGCGGATGCGTCGCGTTGCGCAACGACCAGCCCCCGACGACGAGCAGCTGCAACGACAACAGCAGCACGGCCGCTTCGCGCCGTCCGCGCAGGAACATCAGCAGAGCGGCCAGCGGCGGAAACAGCAGCGCGACCGGATTGATCAGATACGCCGCGCCGCCGCACGCGCCGGCCAGCACCGCCCAGCGGCGTCGGCCGTCGTCCACGGCGCGCATCGCCCAGCACAGGAACAACAGCAACGTCGCGCCGAAAACGGTTTCCGAAAGCAGCGTGCTCGAAAACACGATCGCGTGCGGCCACAGCGCGACCATCGCGCCGACCGCCAGCGCGGCGCGGCGCGAAAGCCAGCTACGCGACCAGGCGATCGCGAGCGGAACCGTGAGCGCGCCGACCACGATCTGCATGAACGCCGCGAGCAGATACCCCGCCCGATCGCCACCTCCGATCCACAGCCACAGCGCGAGGAACATCGGATAGCCCGGGCCGCGAAACGCGTCGGGCGGCCACACAGCGCTGTTGGGCGGCGCCGAGGAAAACGTCTCGTGGTGCACCAGGTTCCACGCGTATGCGAAATATTCGGCGATGTCGCCGCGGATCGGATAATCCACCTGCGCGCTGAAGAAATAACCGAGTCGCAACGCGAGCGCGAGCAGGGTGATCGCGATCGCGATGCCGATGAAGCCGCGCCGGCTCACGCGTTCCGCGCCTCGCGCCGGAACATGAACTCGCGGTCGCGCTGTTGGCCGACGACGAATTCGTACTCTGCGACCTTCGCGAATCCGCGGCGCTCGTAGAAGCGCTGCGCGCCGTGATTCTCCGAATACACGCTCAGCCAGATGCGGCGCGGGCCGTCGCGTACGAGCCAGTCGAGCGCGGTGTCGCACAGGCCTCCTCCCAGGCCGCCGTTCTGCGCTTCCTTCGCGAGGTACAGGCGCTTGAGCTCGCCATCCTCCGGTTTCACGTCCGCGTGCGGAAGCCCGCAAGGGCCGGCGAGCGCGTGGCCGATCGTCCGCCCATTTTTCTCCACCAGCCAGGCCGCGTAGCGCGCGTCGTCCAGCAGCCGCGCGCATTCGGCGAGCGCGTAGGTCTTGCGAAGGAAATCGTCCAGATCATCGCGCGAATACAGGTGCTCCCAGGTCTGCACGAAGGTGATGCGGGAAATGCGCGCGAGCGCTTCCGCGTCCTCCGGCCCCGCGCGGCGGATCGTGCAGGTCATTCCTTTGCGCGCACCGCGACATGCACCTCGGCGAGCTGCGCGTCCGGAACTTCGGAGGGCGCGCCGGTCATCAGGCACTGCGCGGTCGTGGTTTTGGGGAAGGCGATCACGTCACGGATCGATTCGGTGCCGGCCATCAGCGCGGCGATGCGGTCGATGCCGAAGGCGATGCCGCCGTGCGGCGGCGCGCCGTACTTGAGGGCTTCGAGCAGGAAGCCGAATTTCGCCTGCGCCTCGTCCGCGCCGATGCCAAGCAGATCGAATACCGCCGACTGCATCGCCGAGCGGTGGATGCGGATCGAGCCGCCGCCGATCTCGTTGCCGTTGAGCACCATGTCGTAGCCGCGCGAGACCGCGACCTTCGCGTTCGCGCGCAGGTCGGCTTCGTCGTCCACCGCGGGCGCGGTGAACGGATGATGCAGGGCGACGTAGCGTTGCGCTTCGTCGTCCCATTCGAACATCGGGAAATCGGTGACCCACAGCGGCGTCCAGGCGTCCGCGACGAGACTGAGGTCCTTGCCGACCTTCAGCCGCACTGCGCCCATGAAGTCGCTGGCGGTCTTGTACGCTGCCGCACCGAACAGGATCAGGTCACCGGCCTTCGCGGCGGTCGCCCTGAGGATCGCCCCCAGCGTGGCGTCGTCGAGGAACTTCGCGATCGGCGAATTGACGCCGCGGCGCTCGGCAAGATCGATGTCGCCCTCGATCTTCATCCACGCCAGGCCCCTCGCGCCGAACTTCGCGGCATGCGCGGCCAACTCGTCGATCTGCTTGCGCGACAGCGTCGCGCCGCCGGGCACGCGCAGCGCGACGACGCGCCCATCGGCGTGGTTCGCCCAGTCGGTGAAGACCTTGAACTCGCAGTTCTTCACCTGCTCACCGATATCGACCAGTTCGAGGTCGATGCGCAGGTCGGGCTTATCGGAACCGTAGCGACGCATGGCCTCGGCGTAGGTCAGGCGCAGGAACGGGTCGGCCAGTTCGACGCCCATCACCTCGCGGAACACGACGCGGATCATCTCCTCGGTCGTGTCCTGCACGTCGCGCTCGGACACCCAGGCGAACTCCATGTCGAGCTGGGTGAACTCGAGCTGGCGGTCGGCGCGCAGCGCCTCGTCGCGGAAGCAGCGCGCGATCTGGTAGTAGCGGTCGAAGCCGGCCATCATCAGGATCTGCTTGAACAGCTGCGGCGACTGCGGCAGCGCGTAGAACTCGCCCGGGTGCATGCGCGCCGGCACGAGGAAGTCGCGCGCGCCCTCGGGGGTGGCCTTGGTGAGGATCGGCGTCTCGATGTCCTGGAAGCCGCGCGCGTCGAGCCAGCGGCGCAGCGCCTGCACGCGCGCGATGCGGGTGCGCATCATCTTCTGCATCTCCGGGCGGCGCAAATCGAGATAGCGGTACTTGAGGCGGATGTCCTCGCCCGGGTTCTCGTGGGCGTGGAAAGGCAGCGGCTCGGCGCGGTTGAGCACCTCGATCCGCGTGGCGACGACTTCGACCTGGCCGGTCCTGATCTTGTTGTTCACCGACTGGCGGCGGCGCACGACGCCGGTCACGTGCAGGCAGTCCTCGTAGTGGACGTGCGAAGCGGCCTCGATGACCGCCGCGTTTCCTTCGTGCTCCGAAGGCTCGGCAACGATCTGCACGATGCCCTCGTGGTCGCGCAGATCGATGAAGCACAGCCCGCCGAGATTGCGGGCGACGTCGGCCCAGCCGCACAGGGTCACGGTCTGGCCGATCAGCGCCTCGTCGACGAGGCCGCAAAAATGGGTACGCATGAAAACTCCGGAATGCACGACATCGCGGCGCGTGGCGCCGGCACGATTCGCTAGTTTACCGGATGCCCCGCGGGACGCTGCGGATCAGGTGGCCGGAGGCGTTGCGGCGGGCTTGGTTTCCGGCTTCGAGGCGGGCTTCGCGGCCGGAGCATCACCGCCACCAGCGGACTTCGGCTCGGTCGCAGGTTTGGCATCCGCCGCCGAGGGCTTCGCGTCGGACTTCGGTTCAGCCTTGGACTCGCCCAAACTATCGCCCTTGTCGGCGAGATTGCGCTTCCGATCGCCGTCCTTCTTGAAATCGGTTTCGTACCAGCCGCTGCCGGAAAGACGGAACGCGGGCGCGGTGAGCTGGCGACGCAGGGCTTCCGCGCCGCAATCCGGACAGATCGTCGGATCGGCGTCGGAGATTTTCTGCAGGCGGTCGAAACGGTGACCGCAGTTATCGCATTCGAATCCGTAGATGGGCATGGCGCTGGATATCGGTGGCTATGAGGGATTTCTGGGGATTTTGCGGGCGTTTTCAAGCCGCAGTGCCCGTGGCGGGCTCAAGCGGTCTCAGGCGGTCTCGAGCCGCCCGTACAGTTCCAGCCATTCGCTTTCAAGCGCGGCGTGTTCGCGCGCGAGTATTTCCCGGCGCTGCCCGATCTGGCCGATCTCGACACCGCCGTCGTTGCCGTAGATCGCCGGATCAGCGAGTTGCTCTTCGATCTGCGCGAGTTCGGATTTCACAGCTTCCATCCGCGATTCGACCCACCGCAGCCGGTTACGCCGCTGCTTTGCCTGCGCATCGGCATCGGTGCGCTTCGTCGCCGGCTTCGCGGGCGCGGATTCGACGGCCTTTTTCGCTTCCGCGCCCTTCTTCGTTTCCGAACTCCGCGAACGCAACCACGCCGCGTACGCATCGAGGTCGCCGTCGAAAGCCTCGACATGGCCGTCTGCGACTCGCCAGAACGTGTCGCAGACCAGGCCGATGAGGTGGCGGTCGTGCGAAACCAGCACGATCGCGCCGTCGAAATCGCTCAGGGCTTCGGCGAGCGCCTCGCGCATGTCGAGGTCGAGGTGGTTGGTCGGCTCGTCGAGCAGCAGCACGTTCGGTTTGCGCCAGGCGATCAACGCGAGCGCGAGCCGCGCACGTTCGCCGCCGGAAAACACATCGACCGACTCGAAGGCTCTGTTCCCGGGGAAGTTCCAGCGACCGAGGAAATCGCGGAAGTCCTGCGTGGCGACGTTCGGCGCCAGCTCGCGCAGGTGATCGATCGGGCTCTGCCCAGGCATCAGCGATTCGACCGTGTGCTGGGCGAAGTATCCTAGTTGCAGGTCCGGATGCGCGCTGCGCTCGCCGTCGAGCACCGGCAACTCGCCGACCAGGGTCTTCACCAGCGTGGACTTGCCCGCTCCGTTCGGGCCGGCCCGGCCGATGCGGTCGCCGGCTTCGG
>CAYUXZ010000010.1:0-51872 GCA_964449135.1 uncultured Gammaproteobacteria bacterium | reverse complement strand
GAGGAGGTGGGGGCGGGGGGGCGGGCGCGCCGCGGGGCACGGGCATCCGGCCGCTGGGGGTGTTCACGGGCGTGTACTGGCCGCCTCCTTTCGGGCCGGGCGGGCCGATGCGTCCGCCGGTTTGGAGGCCGAAGCCGACCTCGTCGAGGATCTTCGACACAGCGCCGGTCGCGCCGACGTAGCCGGCATCGGCGTGATTCAAGCGGATCAGGGAATTGGGCAGCTTCAGCGGTTCGGCGAACTGGATCCGCAGCTCGCGCTCGGCGCGCACCGCCTCGGTGCCGGCGAGCTTGGCGAGGCGCTTCATGCGCGATTGCGCCTGCTTGGCCTTGCTGGCCTTGGCCTTGAAGCGGTCGATGAACTTCTGCAGGTGCTCGCGCTCGGCCTGCTCCTTCTCGAACGCGATCTGCTGCTGGTGAAGCTGCTCGGCGCGCTGGTGCTCGAAACTCGTGTAGTCACCGGCGTAGAGCTTCGCCCGGCCCTCGTGCAGGTGCAGGGTGTGGGTGCACACGCCGTCGAGGAACTCGCGGTCGTGCGAGATCAGCAACAGGGTGCCTTGGTAACGCAGCAGCCATTGTTCGAGCCAGAGCACCGCGTCGAGGTCGAGGTGGTTGGTCGGCTCGTCGAGCAGCAGCAGGTCGGACGGCATCATCAACGCGCGCGCGAGGTTCAGGCGCACGCGCCAGCCGCCGGAAAATTCGGAGACGGCGCGCTGGTGGGTATCGGCCGGAAAACCCAGGCCGTGCAGCAGGCGGCCGGCGCGCGCGGTCGCGTCGTAACCGTTCAACTCGTCGAGACGATGGTGGGCTTGGGCAACCGCGTCCCAGTCTTCGAGTTCCATCGCCTGCGCTTCCGCGCGCATGGCCGACGCGACCTCGACGTCGCCACCGAGCACGAAATCGATCGCAGCATCGGGCAGCGAGGGCGTCTCCTGCGCGACACTCGCGATCCGCGCCTTGCCCGACATTTCAAGGTCGCCCTTGTCGGCCTCGATTTCGCGCTGGATGGCCGCGAACAGGCTGGACTTGCCGGTGCCGTTGCGGCCGACCACGCCCACGCGCCAACCCGCGTGCAACGCGAGGTCCACGTCGGACAGCAGCAGGCGTTCGCCGCGCCGCAGGGCGAAGTTGCGGAAGGAAATCATGATCAGCGTATTTTAGCAGCGCGCCGGGCTGCCCACCGTTCTACTGCCTCAGCGAGGAGAATTTCGCGAGCGCGACGGTGATGTCGTTGCCATGCGCGAGGATCAGGCGACGCAAGCGTCCGGTGTTGTCGGTCTCCGCGCGCACGCCGTAACGGTGGCGCAGTTGCACCTTCTCGTGCGCCGGCGCGACTGCCGAGGTATTGACCGGTTCGAGCGGTTCGGGGTCGCCCTTGTGGCGTAGCCGCAGCTGCGCGACCGAGGTGCGGAAGTTGTAGCTGTTGCTGTCGAGCTCGACGAGTGCAAGCTGCGCCGCAAGGTCGGAGCGCCCCAGTGTCTCGCAGGACTGCTGCAATTCGACGGTGAAGTTGGGCAGCAGATCGATCAGTCTCACGATGATTCCCCGCGGCGATCGCCGCGCCCCTTGGCGAATAGTCTAACGATCCGGCCTCCCCGCGCGACCACCCGTCCGTCGGACATTCCGCTCCGCCCGTACGGCCCGACGCGCGTCAGCCTGAAATGTAATGCTGCAGTTCGGCGATCTCTTTCTGTTGCAATTCGAGCAGGGCCTTGACGAGATCGCCGATCGAGACCACGCCGATCACGTGATCGCCCTCGACCACCGCCAGATGACGGAAACGGCCCTCCGTCATCAACTGCATGCATTCGTTGACGGTCGCGTTCGGCCCGACCGTCTTCACCGGGCTGGACATGATCACCGACATCGGCGTGTTCGCCGAGGAGCGCCCCTGCAACGCGACCTTGCGCGCGTAATCGCGTTCGGAAACGATGCCCAGCAACTCGTTGCCGCGCATCACCAGCACCGAGCCGATGCCGCGATCGGCCATGCGCCGGATCGCGTCGAGCACCGGCGCCTCCGGCGGCAGCGACACCACGCCGACCGGCTTGCTTTCGAGGAGATGTCGGACCAGCAGCATGACGGACCTCCTTTTCAGCGTGCGCGCCGAGGCACGCGTGCAACGATCATAACGCCGGCGACGGCGATTTTTCAGCAGGCCGCGATGTCTCGCCTACAGGCCGATCGGAAGCCGCGGGCAGCCAGGCGTCGAGCAGGTACAACGGCCGCTGCTTGGCTTCCTGGTACAGCCTTCCGAGGTATTCGCCGATCACGCCCAGCGCGATCAGCTGCACGCCGCCGAGGAACAGGATGACCGTCATCAACGTCGGGTAACCGCGCACGGCCTCGCCCCAGAACAGGGTCTTGAGGATCGTCCACGCGCCGAAACCGAACGCGACCAGCGCGGTCAGCAACCCGAGGTAGGTCGCCGCGCGCAAGGGTGCGGTGGAAAAACTGGTGATGCCGTCGAGCGCGAAGTTCCACAGCCGCCAGTAGTCGAACTTGCTGCGCCCGGCAAGCCGAGGCTGGCGATGGTAGGGCACCGCGACCTGCCGGTAGCCAACCCAGCCGAACAGGCCTTTCATGAAACGCCCGCGTTCGCGCAACTGCGCCAACGCGTCGAGCGACCGGCGCGAGAGCAGGCGAAAATCGCCGGTATCGCGTGGAATCGGCGTGTTCGACAGTCGCCCGATCACGCGATAGAACGTGTGCGCGCTCGCGCGCTTGAACCAGCCCTCGCCCTCGCGCTCCAGACGCATTCCGAAGACATCGTCGTAGCCTTCGCGCCAGCGCGCGACGAATTCGGGGATCAGCTCCGGCGGATCCTGGCCGTCGGCATCGAGCACCAGCGCCGCGCCTGCGGCGACGCGATCAAGTCCTGCAGTCAGCGCGGCCTCCTTGCCGAAATTGCGCGACAGCCGCAGCAATGCGACACGCGGATCGTCGTGAGCGATCTGCCGCAGGACGTCCCACGTCCGGTCGCGGCTGCCGTCATCCACGTACAGCACGCGCGTGACAAGATCCATCCCGTCGAGCGTGGAACGCAGCCGCGCGTGCAGCAGCGGCAACGCGGCCTCCTCGTTGAACGCGGCGACGACGACGGTGAGCGGTTCGCGGGATTCCATGTCCGGATGGTAGCGCGTCGCGGTTGTTCGAGAAGGCGTCAATGCGTGGCGTCGCGCAGGTAATCCGGACCGCCGAGCTGGGTGATCTGGCGCTCGACCCAGGCGGCGCGCCGCTGGACCCAGCCGTTCGGCTTCGCGGCCGACCAGTGCCGCGGATTGGGCAGTACCACGGCGAGCCGCGCGCATTGCGCGGCCGACAGCCGCGCGGCGGTGGTTCCGAACAAATCGTGCGCGGCGGCGTCCGCGCCATAGACGCCGTCGCCGAACTCGGCGATGTTCACGTAGACCTCGACGATCCGCTGCTTCGACCACAGGTGCTCGATCAGCACCGTGTACCAGGCTTCCAGTCCCTTGCGGACGTAATTGCGCCCACCCCAGAGGAACAGGTTCTTCGCGACCTGCTGGCTGATCGTGCTTGCACCGCGCACGCGTTTGCTCTGCGCGTTGTGTTCCATCGCCTTGTCGATCGCCTCGAAATCGAAGCCCTCATGGTCGAGGAACTTCTGGTCCTCGGCCGCGATCACCGACACCGGCAGCCAGCGCGAGATCTCGCCCAAGGGACGCCACCGGTAATGCAGGCGGAAATCCGCATCGCCGTCGCGCCAGGCCTCGACGCGGCGTTCGAGCATGAACGCACTGGTCGGCGGATCGATCCAGCGCAAGCTCAATACCTGCAACACGGTGAATGCCACGAACAGCAGCGGCAGCCAGAGGAACAGCCAGCGCAACCAGCGGATGCGCCGGCGCGGCGCGGCGGCGTTCAAACGCAGCTCTCGCGCGAGGGCTTGATCGAACCCTGCAACGAACCCATTGTGTGCATCCGACGACCCGCATTCGATCCGGAGAGGACGCGAGCTTACCCGCCCGCGCGATTCCCCGGAAAGCCACCCATCCATCCGATGACTGCCGATTCCACGAACGACGCCCAGTTTCGCTTCCTGCTGGAAACTTCCGGCGTGCGCGGCGTACTGGTGCGCCTGACCGACACCTGGGCCGTGATGCGCTCGCGCGCGGACTACCCAGCCGCCGTCGCCGAGCGCCTCGGCGAGACCCTCGCCGCGACCGCGCTGATGACCGGCCACGCCAAGGTGGACGGCCGGCTCAGCGTGCAGTTGCGCGGCACCGGCGCGCTGCGCTCGCTGTTCGCCGAATGCACACGGGATGGGACGCTGCGAGGACTCGCGCAGCATTCTCAGCCATTACCTGATCCGCTCACCCCGCGTGCGTTCGGCGAGGGTTCGATGCTTGCGATCACCATCGAGACCCTGGCCACGAGCGGGCGTGAAGGCACGCGCTACCAGGGTTTGGTTGGGCTGGACGCAGACACGCTGGCGCAGGCCTTCGAAGGCTACTTCGCGCAGTCCGAACAGTTGCCAACGCGGATGCTGCTGGCTGCGGACGCTGCGGTCGCGACCGGCCTGATGTTGCAGAAACTGCCGGGCGATACCGGCGACGCCGACGGCTGGCACCGTGCCAATGCCCTGTTCGAAACCCTCAGGAAGGCGGAGCTGCTCGGCACGGCGCCACGGGACCTGCTGTTCAGGCTGTTCCACGAGGACGCCGTGCGCGTGCTGGATTCACGGGCGTTGCGTTTCAACTGCTCCTGCTCTCGCGAGCGGGTTTCGGCGATGCTGCAAAGCCTGGGCCGCGACGAAGCGTTGGCTGCAGCGGACGAACACGATCCGCCGATCGCGGAAATCCAGTGCCAGTTCTGTGGCCAAACCTACCGATACACGCGACCGGAGGTGCTGGATCTGTTCATTCACGCCCTTACCGCGCCTTCATCGAGCACGCTGCAATAGCCGGGCACGTTGTTAAATTAGGGTAAATCTGTTAGGCTCGGTGGCGTCCGGGGAACTGCCCGGAGGATTTGTCGTCCAAGCACCGTAGCCGCCGGAAGCCGTACCTCACCGCCATGTCGAACCGCCTCGCCATCGCCCTGACCCTCGCCCTCGCGGCGATGTCGGCGCACGCGCAGACGACGCCCGACAACGCGTCGGTAATGACCCAGAAAGACACCGCCGTCCTGCCGGTCTGGAACAACCACAGCGGCAAGGTCGAGGCGCTGCTGTTGCTCGAACCCGCACAGCGCGGCGGCGGTTCGCTTTTCGGGGCGGGCGCACGCGTGAATACGGGTCATGGCCTGCTGCAGGGCAGCCTGAGCGTGGACAACGGCAGCGGCTTGGCGCTTTTGTGCAACAGCCGCACCGGCTTGGCGACGCTGGGCTCGCTGGCGGATCGCTGCCTGCTCGCTTCGCTCGATGCGCAGACGCAGTCCAAGCCCGACTCGCCGTTCGTGCACATGGCGCAATCGCTGCGCGCCGAGGCGCGCTTCGAGCGCCCGGAAAGCCTGTTCGAGGTCAGCGCCGGGCGCGCGCAATTCGACACGACGCCGATCGACTGGTTCTCGCCGAGTTCGGGTTTGCTGCCGGGCTTGGGCATTCTCAGCGGCCGCGTATCCCAACAGGACATCAGCGCGCGCGGCAAGATGAACATCGGCGACTTCGGCTGGGTGTCCATCGGCGGCACCCTCGCCCATGCCCGCTTGGTCCCGACCGGCGGCCAGGCCGGCAATCCGCAGGCGGATCGCTGGAACACCACCAGCGTCGGCGTCGCGGTCGGCCGCGGCAAGCTCAGTGGCGAGGTGATCGGCCGCGTGGTGGACGTGCCGGGCCAGAGCGCGTCGCTCAACAGCCTCGGCATCGGCCTGTCCTGGGAGACCCCGTGGCGCGGCAAGCTCAGTTTCGGCGCCGAGAAGTCGAAGGGGACTGTTCCGCTCGGCCCCGCCGGCAAGACGACTACGCCGCAGCAGGACGAGGACACCGTGCCCTACGTCCGCTACCACCAGGATCTCTGAAGTCTCGCCCTAGCGCGGTTGCTGCGTGTGTTTGGCAGCGCGCCCGCGTTGGCGCGTTCGAAACGCCAATCATGGTTCGTCAATGACCGGATCAAACCGGCTTACGCAGGCTCCGGCATCGTGTCCGATTCGATGTTGATCCGCTTCCAGATCTCCTCCGACAGAAAGCCCACGCTGCCGGGCAAGCGGACGCCGGGAATCACCGCGACATCAAACAGTTCGCGGATGTCGCCGGTGAAACGGATCTCGTGCGGGATATCGCCGTTCTTCAGGCTAACCACCTGGATCGCGCAGCGCGCCATCGCCCCCTTCCTTTCCAGGTTTTCCTGCAACGGCAGGCCGGTGAAGGTGTTCTCGCGCCCCACCGACAGTCCCACCACCGCGTAATCGTTGATGAAGCCCAGTCCGCGCAGGTAGCCCGGGCAGAACGCGACCGGCTCGAAGCGGCCCTTGTCCATGTCCACGTAACCGAATTCGCCTGTGCCCGAGTTGTGGATCCACAGCCGGCCCTGGTACCAACGCGGCGAATGCGGCATGGACATTCCCGAGCAAAGGACCTCACCGCTTGGCACGTGCAGCACCAGGCCGCCGGATTCGCGGAAATCGCGCCAGCCGCCGCCCGCATCGCTCTTGCTGATGCAGGTCACATAGGTCGCTTCGCCATCCACCATCGCCAGCCCGTTGAGGTGGCAGCGGTCCTCCGCGGCCAGCCGCGAGATGAAGGGCGGTTTCCACACCGGCCGGAAGCTGTAGCGTTCGTCCACGGTCGCAAGGCAACTATAGAGCGTGTTGACGAAGACCGGCCGGCCGTCCTTGTCCACGTTGACGTCGTGGATGTCCACGTCGCCGGTCGTGTGCGAGACGCGCGGCACGTAGTAGGCGTCGAAGTCGCCCTCGCGCTCGCCGGGCTTGATGCAATTCTCGAAGCGATGCAACTGGAACATCGAGCCGACCCACATCGAGCGGTCGGTGACGTGCAGGCCCATGCAGCGCGGGATGTGACGGGTGAAATACGACATCGTCCCGTCGGGCTTTACGCCCATCATGAACAGGATGCCGGACTGGTACGTGGAGGCGCAGAGCGAGGCGTCCTGCTCCTTCAACCACGACGTGAACAGGCGCGTGGCGGTGAACTCGAGCTTCGGCCTGGGCATTGCGGGCATTGCGTAGTCCTGGGCAAACGGATGGATCGCATCCGGTTTCGTTGATGGAATCGCGAACCGCTGGATGCGGTCGCGTGCGATTGCGGATTATGCCCGTTCGGATCGGTTTACCGCGACGCAACCGAGGGGCGCGAACAACTGCGCAGGATGCATCTGCTCCGTCTGCTCCCGAATCTTCCCAAAAAAAAGCCGCGGCACAAGGCCGCGGCTTGAAGTGTTGCAGGTTCTTGCAGTAACCGATCAGAAGTCCTGGCGGTACTGGAAGTACCAGAACGGACCGCCCGGCAGGTCGTACGATGCATCGAACGACTGCGCGAAGGTGCTGTTCACCAGAGGCGGTTCCTTGCCGAAGATGTTGCGGGCACCAACCGACAGGTGCGCCTTCCACGGCGCGCGCCAGCCAACCTGCACGTCGTGGTAGGTGGTCGCGCCGATGCGGTTGTAGCCCAGGCCCAGCGGCCCGATCAGCGGATTGGTGTTCTGCGAGTTCGGGTGGTTGCAGATGAGCGGCTGGCTGTTCTGCACGTTCACGTTGCAGCCGCCGGCCTCGTCGAGATGCGAGGTGTAGCGGATCGTCCATGCCGCATCCCAGTCGCCACGCTTCCAGTCCAGAGTCGCGACCGAACGCCACTTCCAGTTCGGGCTGCCAGTGTACACGCCGACGAAATCCGCGCCGCCGAACTCTTCATGCTTGACGTAGGTGGTGTCCCACTTCAGGCCGAAGGTGCCCCAACGCGAGGTTTCCCACTTGTCGGTCACGCCGAAGTCGATGCCGCTGACCTTGAGCGTGGTGATGTTGAACTGGGCCGTGCGGATCGCCGAAACGGCGCCGCCCGGAACACGTTCGACCTTGTTGCAGTACTGCGGGTCACCGGCAGTGATCGAGCCCGGAACGCCGAAGAAGCAATCGTTCAGGATCGTCTGCGCGCCGAGGGTGGCCAAGCCGTCATGCAGGCTGATGCGCCAGTAGTCCGCGGTGAAGCCCAGGCCGTTGAGCATGCCCCAGCTCGGGCTCCAGACGAAGCCGTAGGTCAGGTTGTGCCCGTGCTCGGGCTTGAGGTCCGGGTTACCGCCGGACAGCGCACGCAACTGCGTGTTGTCCTGCAGGACGCCGCCAGTCGGAACGCCCTGCGCCGTGCAGATCGCCTGCGCGGTGGCGCCGATTCCGGCCCAGCGGGTGGTGCGGCAGGGATCCGACGCGGCCGGGAAGTTCTCCGCGCCGCCCGCGAACAGGTCGTTGACCGACGGTGCGCGGAAGGTGCGGCCGTAGCTGCCGCGGATCACCAGGTCGTTGAACGGACGCCAGCGGACGCTGAACTTGCTGTTCGCCGGGTTGCCCGGGCTGGAGGTCACGTCGGTGGTGCCGACGCGGCCGCCCGCGCTGTAGCGCGACTTGCGCAGCGCGCCGTCGAGCTCGAGTTCCTTGCCGATCGGCAGGTCCTTCATGACGGCGTTGAGCTCGACGTACCACTCGTCCACCTTGGTGTGGCCGCTGGTGGGCTCGGTGAAGTTGTCCGAGGAGCCGCCGGAGGCGACGAGGGTGTCGGGCTGGAAGAACGCGGTCGTGCGACGGGATTCGAAGCCGGTCGCGAAGCTCAGCCGGCCGCCGGGAAGCGGCATGACGTCGCCCGAGAGGTTGCCGCCGTAGTTGATGCCCTTGACCTGGTTCGTGGCGACCTGCGTGTAGCCCACGTAGCGGATCATGTTGGCCACGTCCTGCGCGGTGACCGTGTACTTCTTGGTCGGGTCGTCGCGACGGGTGTACTGGTTGCCCACGCCGAGCGTCGGGCCGCCGAAGATGTTGAACGGCACGCAGCCCGAGATGACCGCGCCCGGAGCGCCGCAATGCAGGCCGCCGGCGTCGGCAAACGACGGACCCAGGGCCTTGGCGAGGTTGAACAGGTTGATGAAGTTCTCGCCGACCTTGGTGTTGCGATTGTTGTTGAACTGGGCATAGACGTCCCAGTCGAAGTTGCGGTCGCCGAGGTTGAAGTTACCCTGCACGCCGCCGGTCGCGCCGATGGTGTTGAAGTCGTAGTTGTTGTGACGCGGACCGACCGCGACCATGCGCAGCTGCCCGGTTCGGACCTCCACCTTGTTGCCGGCGGTATTAATGAACGGGTTGAAGATGTTTCCGCCTGTGTGGTTGACCAGGTCGGTGTCGCCGGCAACGCCGAACTTCCACTGCGGGCCGTTGGCGCCGCTCTCGGCGAAGGTCGCGGGGACCTGGGCGAGCTGCTGCGACGACTGGCGCTGGGTGTACGACGCGCGCACATAGGCCGTGATGTTGTCGGTGATGTCGAAGCGGCCCGACATGAACAGGTTGTTGCGCGTGGCCGGCTGCTGCAGGTAGTTCACCGGCGCGAAGTTGTAGCGATCGAGCGGGGTGAAGTTGTGGAAGTCCGTCGCATGCATGCCGGACGCGGTCGCCGTGGCGGTCGCCGGATTGCCGGACGCGTTGCCGGAGTCGAAGAAGCTGTTGTCCAGCGCGTACTTCTCGGACACGTACCCGATGATGGTGCCTGAGCTGTTACGAATCGGGATGTCGAGGCGCGGCAGGCCCGCGATGGACCGCGCCTGCGAATTGGACAGCGTGATGCGGCCGAACTGGCCGGTCGAGGATCCGCAATAACCGGCCTCGCTGCTCGGGTCGGAAGCCGGCCAGTTGGACAGCAGCTTGGCGCAGCCGAAGATCGAGTGCTCGGAGATCGTGCGGTCGGCCGCGAAGATCGTGCCCTGCTCGGAACGGCTCAGCGCCAGCACGCCGGATGAACGCTCGCCGCTGGCTCCGATCGTCACGTCCTCGGAGTTCTGCTCGCCGTCGCCGTGCGAGGTCTCGCCGTAGAACCAGCCGATCTGCGCACCCTCGTATTTCTTGCGGGTGATGATGTTGATCACGCCCGCGACCGCGTCCGAACCGTAGATCGCCGAGGCGCCGTCCTTCAGGACTTCGATGCGCTCGATGATCGCGACCGGGATGCTGGACAGGTCCACGATGCCGTTGGCGTCGGTCGGCCAGCGCTTGCCGTCCACGAGGACGAGGGTGCGCTGCGCGCCGAGGTCACGGAGCGAAACGGTCTGCGAGCCGTCGCTGCCGTTGGTCTGGGTCGTGACCGTGCTCAGGCCCGAACCGTCGGAGGCGCTGATGTGGTTGATGATGTCGAACGTGGTGGTCAGGCCGGTCTGCTCGATGTCGGCGCGGGTCAGCGTCGTCACCGGCTGGGTCGGTTCGGTGTCCACACGGCGAATCTTGGTGCCGATCACCTCGACGCGGTCGAGGTTCTTGGCCTTGTCGCCACTGGGCGCGGGCGCCGGGGCGTTTTGCGCGAACGCAGAAGCACTGGCAAGGCCGACGAGGCCGACAGTGCCTGCCGCGAGACCGTTGCGCACGGCGTCGCTGAGCAAATTGCGGATAGGTGTCATTTTGTTTTCTCTCCAACGTCAGAGTGGCTGAAGCGGTTCGGGTGAATCGCCAATCCATGGCAGCACCGGGATACACCACGATCCTGGTGCAAGGGTTCCCCGGTAACACAGAATCCTAGCGAAGTTTTAACCAAAAAGAAACAGCCGGACACAAACCCGGAGATTCCTGAGTAACATATTGATTTATTGAATATTTATAACATGGCAACGCCTGCGAGGTACCCGCCGCATGTCCGGCTGGTTCCAAATCACGCGTTTTTTTACTTGGGGCGTGTCCCGGGCCAAGCGGTGGCCGCTGCGCATGTCGCAAACCCTTGCGCGCAGTCGTCGCCAGAGGGTCGCTTGGGACGTCCAGCAGACTCGACTGCGGAACTCGCATAGTCCCGGAAGACATGCAACGCGGCTTGGCGCCACAAGGCGCAAGCCGGCTCGCGCGACATCCATCCCGGACCAGCACGCGTCCAAATGCCGCCTGACGGATTCCAACGCCGGCGCCTGACACGAGGACCCGTTTCCGCGCTCGACGCATTCCGCGGACGGTAAAATCGTAATTCCTGCCCGAAGCTTGATGGAACTGGCATCCATGAATCCATCCGCCGCCGAAACCGGCCTGCGTCTCGCCCATCTGGGCCGGTTCGCCGAGGCGTTGCCGCTCCTGGGAAAGGCGAACGGCCTCGCGCCCTTGGACACGGTCGTGCTGCACGCGTACGCAAGCTTGCTGCTATGGGCCGGGCGCGGTCGCGAAGCCGCCGATCGGTACCGTGTCGCGGCGGATGGGTCGCCAGACGATGCGAGCGTACTTGGAGGATGGGCGCGCTGCCTGCTGCGCATAGGCGAGATCAAGCAGGCGACCGCATTGATCGATCGGATGCTTGACGTCTCCTCGCGAAGCGCCGACGTTGATGCGGACGCGATGCTCGGCGAGATGCTCGATGAGCTCGACGATCCGGAGGCGGACTGCACAATCCTGCAAAAGCTCGCGGCGCGGCATGGGGCGAATTCATCACTGCAATTCCGCTACTCGAAAGCACTCAAGGCGACCGACCGCCTCGACGCCGCGCAAGCGGCGTTCGAGCGATACCGAGTGCTGTGGCCTGAAGACCCGCAGGGCCTGGTCGAACTGGGCCTGCTCGCGAGCCACCGCGGCGAATCCGCGCGGGCAATTGAGCATTTTCGTGACGCGCTGCAGCTCGATCCGGACCACGCGCCTGCGTGGTGGGAGTCCGCGTTGGCCCAAGGCGGGCGGCTGGATCAGCCGACTTTCGACCGCATCCGCGCGCTTGCGCAGGCCACGAGCGATCCCGAACGCGCCTCGGCTTTCCACGACATCCTCGCGCGGCACCATGATCGCGCGGGCGAATTCGACGCGGCAGCGGAGCACGTCGCCCGTGCAAATTCGCTGCAGGCGCAATGCGTACGCCCCGAAAAGCGTTACGACGCGGTGCAACGCGAGCGCGAGATCGCGGTCACGATCGGCAACGTCACCGCCACGGAAATCCAGCGCCTGTGCGGCGCCGGAAACGACGATCCGCGACCGGTGTTCGTGATCGGCCTGCCGCGATGCGGCACGACCCTGCTTGAGCAGATGCTCGCCTCGCACCCGGGGATCGTGAGCATCGGCGAACAGACGATCGCGAGCGCGAGCTTCAAGCGCGCTGTGATCGAAACGATCCGCGGCGGCTCGGACACACTGTTGCCTGCAGCGGTCGCAAATGCCGCGCGCTGGCACCTGCAGCAGCTCGATGAGCGCATGCACCGACTGGCGCTGCGCGCGGACGCAGCCCGCGTCATCGACAAGCTGCCCGACAACTACGTGTTCGCCGGATGGCTGGCGATCGCGTTCCCGAAGGCGGCGATACTGCATTGCCTGCGCGATCCACGCGACGTTGCGCTGTCGTGCTGGCAGACGCAATTCTCGAAAATCACCTGGTCGCACGAACTGGATCACATCGCGCATCGCATTGAGCAACACCGTCGCGTGATGCGCCACTGGCGCGCGACGATAGGGCCACGCCTAACGGAAATCCGCTACGAGCGACTGGTCCACGGGCCGGAGGTACAGATCCGTCGCGCGCTCGATGCGATCGGCCTCGACTGGGACGAACGCGTGCTCGCATTTGAGCAACGCAAAGGTCTTGTGAAGACCGCAAGCCGCCAGCAGGTGCGTGAGTCGCTGCACGCGCGGAGCGTGGGCCGCTGGCGCAATTACGAAGCCGCGCTGCGGCCGATCATGCCTCGGCTCGAGGCGATCGTCGAACAGGACGCACGCGAGGCCACGCCCGATACGGCGTGGCCGATGGCCTGAAGCACTGTTTCAGGCGTTCAGCGCGCCCGCGATCCGCTGGCGCTCTGCGTGCAACGCCGCAGGCGTGCGCTCTCCGTAGCTGTCGAGGTAGGCGCCAATGTCCGACATCTCGCGCGCCCAGCCCGCACGGTCCACGGCGAGCAGGGTATCGAGATCGCCGTTATGCAGACCCAGACCGTCGACATTCAGATCGCCGGCGCGCGGCAGATTGCCGATCGGGGTCTCCTGCGCATCGGCCTTGCCGTCCACGCGCTTGAGGATCCACTCGAGCACGCGCAGGTTGTCGCCGAAGCCCGGCCACAGGAACTTCCCATTGGAGCCCTTGCGGAACCAATTGACGTGGAAGATTTTCGGCAGCTTTGCGCCGTTCTTGTCGAACGAGAGCCAGTGGCCGAAGTAGTCGGCGAAGTTGTAGCCGCAGAACGGCTTCATCGCCATCGAGTCGCGGCGCACGACGCCGACCGCGCCGGTCGCCGCAGCGGTCGTCTCGGACGCCATCGAAGCGCCGACGAGCACGCCGTGCGTCCAGTCGCGCGCCTCGAACACCAGCGGCACCAGCGATTCGCGGCGGCCGCCGAACACGATCGCGCTGATCGGCACGCCCTGCGGATCTTCCGCGTGCGGCGAGAAGCTCGCGCACTGGCGCGCGCTCACGGTGAAGCGCGAGTTCGGATGCGCGGCCGGACCGGTGTTCGGACCGTTGTTCGGATCGTCGCCCTCTTCCATCGAACGTCCCTGCCAGTCCTTGACCGGCACGCCGTCTGGCAACCCTTCCCACCACGGATCGTTGTTCGCGGTGACTGCGACGTTCGTGAAGATCGTGTCGTGGTTCAACATCGCGAGCGCATTCGGGTTCGTCTTGTTCGAGGTTCCCGGGGCGACGCCGAAGAAACCGGCTTCCGGATTGATCGCCCAGAGGCGGCCGTCCGCGCCCGGCGTCATCCAGCAGATGTCGTCACCGACCGTCCACACCTTCCAGCCGGCCTTTCGATAGCCTTCCGGCGGAATCAGCATCGCGAGGTTGGTCTTGCCGCAGGCCGAGGGGAACGCCGCGGCGACGTACTTGGTCTCGCCCTGCGGGTTCTCGATGCCGACTATCAGCATGTGCTCGGCGAGCCAGCCTTCCGTGCGCGCCTGCCAGCTGGCGATGCGCAGCGCGTGGCATTTCTTGCCGAGCAGTGCGTTGCCGCCGTAGCCGGAGCCGTAGGACTTGATCGTCAGCTCCTCGGGGAAATGCATGATGAAACGGCGGTCCGGATCGAGTTCGCCGATCGAATGCAGGCCCTTGACGAAGCTGCCCTCGCGCTCGATGCGCGCGAGCGCCGCGGCGCCCATGCGGGTCATGATGCGCATGTTCGCGACGACGTACGGGCTGTCGGTGATCTCGATGCCGCAGCGCGCGATCGGCGAATCGATCGGACCCATGCAGTACGGGACCACGTACATCGTGCGGCCGCGCATGCAGCCGGCGAACAGCGCGTCCATCTTCGCGTGCGCGTCGGCGGGCGCCATCCAGTGGTTGTTCGGACCGGCGTCGGCTTCGTCGCGGGTGCAGACGAAGGTCAGGTGCTCGACGCGCGCGACGTCCGACGGGCTCGATCGGTGCAGGTAGCAATCCGGATGCGTCTGCTGGTTCAGTGCAATCAGATCGCCCGTGGAGAGCATCAGCTCGGTGAGAGACTTGTTTTCGGCGTCCGAACCGTCGCACCAGTGGACGCGGTCGGGCTTCGTGAGTTGGGCGACGTCATCGACCCATCGTTTGAGCGATTCGAGCTTCGTGGACATGCGGCGGGATTCCGGCGTGAGGCCAGGCTAGGCGGGGATCGGAGGCCGCAGGAACAGCGCGCGGCGAGGCTGCGCATTGTATCGCCCGGCGTGCGCTCCCACAAATCAAGTACTTAGCCGCGGCCTGCGCTTTTGCCCTTCATTTGCCATCGGGCTTGTGCCGCAGCGGATCGAACAACCGCAATTTCCACGGCCGCTTGCCGATCACCAGGCTGACACCAACGCGCTGCGAAGCTGGCAGCGCCGAGTCCTGCGCCATCAACAAATCGAATTCGCCCGCGGCTTCATCTATACGCCGCTGCAGCTGCGCGGCCGAGGCCGGCGACACCATGCCGCTGAGCAACAGCAGCGATTCGCCTTCGTTGACGAATTCGCGGCCGAAGAAGTCCGGCAGCAGTTTGGTGCGGAAGAAGCGCTCCATCGGCCCGTCGCGGCGCCAGCGGAAGTTGCGCGCGGTGCGCACTCGGTATTTGTTGCCCGACAACAGTTCGATCACGCCCATGCGATCGAGCCGCGTCATCAACAAGGTCCACTCCGGAAGCGTAAATTTGTATTTCTTCAGCACTTCCTCCTGCGTCCAACGGTTGAGCACGAGGTAGAGCGCGAGCAGCAGCGCGTGATCGGCGACCAGCGCCTGCTCGTCGTCCGGGTCGAGTTCCGCCAGCGCGGGACGCGCCTGGTGCGCTTCCGAGGCGAGCTCGCTCAGACCGATGTCGAGCACCGTGCAGATCTCTTCCAGACGCAGCAGGCTCAGCGCCTGTCGCGAGAACATCCGTTTGACCGCCGCTTCGCTCAGATCGAGGCGCTTGGCGAGCATTGCGTAGGTGATGCCCTGCGCTTTCAGCAGGCGCTTGAGCGCGGCGATCAGTTCGTGGCGCAGGGGCATGGTATCGATTCCCGATACTTGTGGTGGAAGTATCTGCGGCAAAGTCTAGGATCGTTGCCCTGCTCCGCGCCAGCGGTGACAGTTCGGCCGCAACCTACCCAAGGAGCAGGCCATGATCCGTCGAACATCCTTTGCCAGCACATCGATCGCGCTCGCCCTCGCACTCTCGTTGTCGACGCTCGCGCGGGCGCAATCCACCGCCGCGAGCCAGGCGTCCGCGATTTCCATCGAGCCTTCGGAAATCAGCGCGGCTGCCGCGATCGAAGTGCTGCCCGCCGGTTCGAACCTCGTCGTGACCGCGATGCGTCCGGTCGGCGAGATGGTCGAACTCAGCGTTGAAACCGCAGGGCACGTGTCCATCACCGGCCTGAAGGCCAGCGCCGCAACGACTCGTGCAACCGGACTCGCAGTCGGCACGGCCCTGACGATCACAGCCGTCAGCGCGGGCTGCTTGATCAGCGCAGGCGGCGAAGTCATCGCCTTCGTTCCCGATCGGCTCGCGCGCTCGCTGACGCACCATCGGGAGCTCTGACATGCGCGGAGCTTCGGTCCTAGCCTCGCTGCGCGGATGGCTCGTCGGTGCGCTGCTGTTCCCTGCGCTTGCGGGAACTGCTTGTGCCGGCACGACCTGCACCGCGCACGCGATCGGCCCGCGCGAGCTCGCCGCCGCATCCGAAACTGCCGAGCGCGTATACGCAGCCCTCGACGCCAGCGGCGCCCCCATTGCGTTGATCGCGCGCCACGGCCAGGATCTGGGCAAGTACGGTCTTTACTACAGCCATATCGGTTTCGCGGTACGCGATCGCCCCGAAGGCCGCTGGACCGTCGTGCATCTGCTCAATGCCTGTGGAACGGATCGTTCGGCCCTGTACGCGCAGGGTCTGGTGAACTTCTTCGCGGACGATCTGGTGAACCAGGACGCGCGCATCGTCTGGCTGCGCCCCGAACTCGCGCAGCGCGTCGTGGCGATCCTCGATGGCCCGGGCGCGAAGGCTGTGTTCGACCCTCACTACAGCGTGATCGCGCGCTGCAACAGTCGCGACTGGCAGAACTCGACGGCGTGGGTGCTCGACGTGCTCGCCGCCGCCGAGCTTCCAGCTGATACGGGCATCGATCGCGACCGCGCGCAGGCCGAGGAAACCGCGCTGCATTTCCAGCCCGACACGATCCACATTCCCTACAGCCAGCGCGTGCTCGGAGGACTGTTCTCCACGAACACCGTGTTCACCGATCACCCATTGTCCGCGCGCCTGGCGGGCGAATACGAAGTCGTCACCGTGCGTTCAATCCTGCGCTGGCTGGATGCGATTGGCGCGATGCAGCGCGTGCGCGAATGGCGTGGCGGAATCGAAATGGCAACTCCGGGCGCGCCATGATGGTCCCGAATGTTGCGTACTGGCGGCGCACTTTGAAAATGAGCAAGGTTTTCACCTTGCTGGCCATCCCCGGAACATTCTTCCTGGGTTTTGGTCCATGCGGATTGGCATCGGACGGGCCGTCCTTAGCTTTCGGGGCTTGCCTGCTGGCGATCGTCGTCTCGGCCGCCCTTTCAGCGCTGGTCTCGATGATCACCGTTGTGCATGACCGGATCCGTGATTGATTGAAGCGTGTCGCGAGGATCGTGGATTCGCGACCGACAAATCACGGAATCAGCGTGCGCATCACATGATCGACGTAGGCCTCGAACTCGTCGTGGTGCAGGCGCGGCTGGTGCAATTGCAATGACAGCTGCAGGAATCCGACGTAGGCCGCGTACGCGAGTCGCGCGCGATGCTGCGCGTCGGCGCGTCCGAGCCCGGCCTGGCGGAACGACGCGGTGAGATAATCGAGCCGACGCTTGGACACGCGCTCCATCACCGGCTGCACCAGCGGATGATCCAGCGCCTTGAGCAATTCCGAGTAGATGATGTGGGTCTTGGCCTCGTGCGCGACCAGCTGGAACAGCGCGCGCAGGCGTTCGCGCGGATCGGAAACCGCTTCGAGCTTGCCGAACACGGTTTCCTGCTCCACCGATTCCCAACGTTCGAGCGCCGCGGTGAGCAGCGCTTCGCGCGAGGGGAAATGCCAATAGAAGCTGCCTTTGGTCACGCCGAGCCGGCGTGCCAGCGGTTCGACGCTGACCGCAGCGAGGCCCTGCTCGCCGAGCACATCCAGCGCCGCCTGCGCCCAGTCGTCGGCGCTCAGCCGCCCCGGTCGTTCGCTGCGTTCGTTCGCCGTCTTGTTCATGGCCACAGTGTATCCATACGGTCAGTGACTAGGCAGTATGTTTTCTTGTAAGCGCTCTCCGGTTCTGAATGGTTGCACTAACAACTCATGCTTACCATACTACAGCGTATGGAAGATCGAAATATCCTGATCCACGCGGGCACCGCAGCGCTACCCTAGTTCCGTGCGTGCGTTCCGCGACGACATCGCCTCATTCCGGAGTCCGCCATGAGCATTGCCGCACCTTTCCTGATCCTGCTGCTGGTGGGCCTGGTTTCGGCCTACCACCGGCTGCCGCTGCTGGTGTGGGTATTGCTGAGCGCGGCCTCGCTCGCGCTGGGTGCGTGGCTGGGAGCGAACGTCACCGCCACGATCGTCGCCGCGGCCCTGCTCGCGCTGATCGCGCTGCCGCTGCTGATTCCGGCGATCCGCTTGCCGTGGATCACCAAGCCGCTGCTCGATTTCTACACGAAGATCCTGCCACCGTTGTCGGACACCGAGCGCACGGCGCTGGAAGCGGGCACGGTCGGCTTCGAAGGCGAATTGTTCTCGGGTAGGCCGAAGTGGAAGGCGTTGCTCAGTCAGCCCAAGCCTGAACTCACCGCCGAGGAGAAAGCCTTTCTCGACGGGCCGTGCGAAGAGCTCTGCAAGATGGTCAACGACTGGGAGATCACCCACGTCCGCGCCGACCTGCCGCCGGAGATCTGGGAGTTCGTCAAGAAGAACAAATTCTTCGGAATGATCATCCCGAAGGAATACGGCGGCCTCGGATTTTCCGCGCTGGCCAACCACAAGGTGATCCAGAAACTCGCCTCGGTCTCGAGCACGCTCAGCTCGACGGTCGGCGTGCCGAACTCGCTCGGGCCCGGCGAGCTGCTGATGCACTACGGCACGCAGGAACAGAAGGACCATTACCTGCCGCGCCTCGCGGACGGCCGTGAAGTGCCCTGCTTCGGCCTCACCGGTCCGTTCGCGGGTTCGGACGCGACCTCGATTCCCGATTACGGCATCGTCTGCAAGCAGAACTGGAACGGCGCGAACGTCATCGGCATCCGGCTGAATTTCGAGAAGCGCTACATCACGCTCGCGCCGGTCGCGACGCTGATCGGTCTTGCGTTCCGCATGTACGACCCGGAAGGATTGATCGGCGACAAGAAGGATCTCGGCATCAGCCTCGCGCTGATTCCGCACGACACCCCGGGCGTGGACGTGGGCCGTCGTCACTTCCCGCTCAACGTGCCGTTCCAGAACGGCCCGATCCACGGCAAGGACGTGTTCGTGCCGCTGTCCGCGCTGATCGGCGGCGAGGATTACGCGGGCAAGGGTTGGCAGATGCTCGTCGAGGTGCTCTCGATCGGCCGCTCGATCACCCTGCCTTCGACTTCCAGCGGCTCGGCGAAGATGGCCGCGGTCGTCACCGGCGCGTACGCGCGCATCCGCAAGCAGTTCGGTCTGTCGGTCGGCCGTTTCGAAGGCGTCGAGGAAGCGCTCGCGCGCATCGCCGGCAATGCGTATGCGATCAGCGCGCTCTCGCAGGCCACTGCTGCCGCGGTCGCACGCGGTGAAAACCCGGCGGTGCCTTCGACGATCGCGAAGTACCACTGCACCACGATGGGCCGCGAAGTCGTGCAGGACGCGATGGACATCCACGGCGGCAAGGGCATCATCCTCGGCCCGCGCAACTACATGGGCCGCAACTGGCAGGGCGCGCCGATCTCGATCACGGTCGAGGGCGCGAACATCATGACGCGCAGCCTGATGATCTTCGGCCAGGGCGCGATCCTCTGCCATCCGTGGGTGCTCAAGGAGATGAAGGCCGCGACGCTCGCCGATCCCGCGCAACGTCTGAAGGAATTCGACCGCAACCTGTTCGGCCACATCGGCTTCGCGATCTCCAACGCGGTGCGCAGCTTCTGGTTCGGACTGACCTTCGCGCGCATCGGCAACGCGCCCGGCGACGCCTACACGCGCCGCTATTTCCGCAAGCTCAACCGCTACTCGGCGGCGCTCGCGCTGATCGCCGACACCTCGATGCTGCTGCTCGGCGGCAAGCTCAAGTTCAAGGAAAAACTCTCCGCTCGGCTCGGCGACGTGCTCAGCCAGCTCTACATCGCCAGCAGTCTGCTCAAGCGCTACCACGACGAAGGCGCACCGGCCTCGGATCAGCCGCTGCTCGCCTGGGCCTTCCACGACGCGGTGCACAAGATTGAAGTCGCGTTCTCCGGCGCGCTGCGCAATTTCCCGATCCGTCCGGTCGGCTGGTTGCTATGGGCGCTGGTGTTCCCGCACGGCCGTCGCGCGCAAGCGCCGTCGGACCGGCTCGGCCATCGCGCCGCCGCCCTGCTGATGTCGCCGTCCGACGCGCGTGATCGCCTCGCCGACGGCGTGTTCCTCACGCCCTGCGAAAACAATCCCGCCGGCCGCATCAACAGCTACCTGCCGAAGGTGATCCTCGCCGAACCGGTCGAGCGCAAGTTCTGGAAGGCGCTGAAGAACAGCGACATCGAGGCGCTGGATTTCCCCGCGCAGCTTGAGGAAGGCGTCAAGGAAGGCTGGATCACCGCCGAGGAACGCCGTCAGCTCGAGGAGCTGCGCGTGATGACGCTGGATGCGATTTCGGTCGACGATTTCGATCCGGCGGAGCTCGCGGCCGCATTCCGCGAACACGCGCAGGCGGTGGGCCGCGCCGCCTGAAAGCTCGCACGATGGCGGCGATCAGCCTTCGCGCACGGCCGCCGCTGGCGGCTCGTCGTCGGGAATGATTTCGGGCGCGAGTTCCGGCGCGTGCGCCGCGCGCCAGCCGAACCATCCGGTCATTCCCGCCAAGCCCATCGACAACACCGCGAAACCGGTCACGCCCATGCCGACGGACCTCAGGGCATTCATCGACAGCGAGATCACCACGTCGCCGAAGCGCCAGCCCGCGGTGTCGATCACGTTCTTCGCCTTGTAGCGCGTCTCGCGATCCACGCGCGCGTACAGGCTGTCGTAGGCGGGCTTGCCGATCCCGTAGCCAGAGCCGCGCGTGACCACCAGCATCGGGATCACCATGGACGGCCCGAAGATCACCGTCTCCAGCAGCACCGCCACCTTGACCGCCGCGTCCGCGATCAGCGCGGCGACGACGCCGAAGCGCGCCATCAGCAGGCGGGTCACGCTGAGCTGCAATAGCAAGGCAAGTACATTCGTCGCCAGGTCGATGTGCGCGTACATCGTCTTGCGCGCTTCGCCGGTCGCCGCGGCCGCGCCGACGGCGTCGGCGGTCAGCGCGTAAGCGACCGTGCCGACCCCGTCGCCGAGCAACATCAACGCGGTCATGCTGCGCAGGAACGGCGACCGGAACACCTGCACGAGCCCGGCCCAGACGCTACCCCCGATCGTTCCGCCGCGCTCGAGTTCGCGCAAGCGCTGGGGATTCGGATTGCGCCGCGCCCACGCGGACAGTCGCCAAGTGCAGACGATTGCGACCGCGAAGAGCGCGCTCGCGGTCAGCAGCAACTGGGCGATAGTCAGCACTCCGGCCATGACCGGCCCGACGATCGCGCCCAGCGTGCCGCCTACCGCGATCAGCGGGAACAGCCGCCGCGTCTGCTCGCCGTCGAACAGGTCGGCCATGAAACTCCAGAACACCGACACCACGAACAGGTTGAACACGCTCAGCCACACGTAGAAGATCGTGCCCAGCGTGCGCACTCCGATCTGTTCCTGCTCGCCGATCGCGGGCAGGAACGCCAACATGCAGGCGATGAAGAACAGGTACGCGGCTGGGATGAATTTCTCGCGCGCGTACCGCGCCACCAGCGCGCCGAACAGCGGCACCATCGCGAGAGTGACGAAGAAGGTACCGACCCAGAACTGCCAGAGGTTGGTCGAACCCACCGCCGCGCTGAACTGGTCGCGCACCGGTCGCAGCAGGTAGTACGAGCACAGCACGCAGAAAAACTGCACGAAGGCCAGCGCCTGCGCCGGGCGTTCGCGCGCGCGCGCGCCGGTCAGCATCGCCCACAGCGAGCCCGGCTCGGGTAGAGCTTCGTGGTCATGCATGGCGATGGCCTGGGTCGGAACGCATCTGCGCCCAGCTTAGCCGACGCTGTGCCATCGCGCGCGACGGTTCTCGAATACTTGCTCTAACCGCCCGTCCTAGCCTCGCGCGACTGTTGCAACCGGATGACCGCGTGTCCGACTCCGCTGTGTACGACTACATCATCGTGGGCGCCGGCTCGGCCGGCTGCGTGCTCGCCAACCGTCTGAGCGAAGATCCGAACGTCCGCGTGCTGCTGCTCGAAGCCGGCGGGCGCGACTGGCATCCGTTCATCCACATGCCCGCGGGCCTGGCCAAGCTGGTCGGCAAGAAAGGCGTGAACTGGGACTACTACACCGAGCCGCAGGCCCGGCTCGACAATCGCCGCATGTGGTGGCCGCGCGGAAAGGTGCTCGGCGGATCGAGCTCGATCAACGCGATGTGCTACATCCGCGGCAATCCGGCCGACTACGACGAATGGTCGCGCCTGGGCGCGGAAGGCTGGCACTGGGACAACGTGCTGCCGTATTTCAAGCGCGCCGAAGGCAATGAGCGCGGCGGCGACGCGCTGCACGGCGGCGACGGCCCGCTGAAGGTTTCCGATCACCGCTACGTCAACGAACTCTCGCGCGTCTTCGTCGATGCCGCCGCGCAGGCTGGCTACGCACGCAACGCCGACTTCAACGGCGCGGCGCAGGAAGGCTTCGGCCTCTACCAAGTCACGCAGGCCGATGGCGCGCGTTGCTCGACTGCGGTGGCGTATCTGAATCCCGCGAAGCCGCGTCCCAACCTCACGCTGCACACCCACGCACTGACCCAGCGCATCGATTTCAATGGCACGCGCACAACCGGCGTGACCTACCTGCAGCGCGGCCGGCCCGTCGCCGCGAAAGCCGCGCGCGAAGTGCTGCTCTGCGGCGGTGCGATCAATTCGCCGCAGGTGCTGATGCTCTCCGGTATCGGCGCGGCGGGTCACTTGCGCGAACGCGGCATCGACGTGCGCGCGGATCTTCCGGGCGTCGGCGCGAACCTGCAGGACCACCTCGACGTCTCGACCCTGCAGCACGCGACGAAGCGCGTCACCTACGACCGCCTCAGCGACGCCAAGGTCGCGTTCGACTATTTCCTGCGCGGACACACCGGGCCGGGCACCAGCAATATCGCCGAGGCCGGCGGCTTCGTGCGCTCGCGGCTCGCGCCCGACGCGCGCGCCGACGTGCAGTTCCATTTCATCCCGGCGATGCTCGACGACCACGGCCGCCGCCGCATCCCGGGCGACGGCTACACCGTGCACGCCTGCTTCCTGCGCCCGCGCAGCCGCGGCCGCATCCTGCTGAATTCCGCGAACGCCGCCGACAAGGCGCGCATCGAAGCGAACTACCTCGGCGACGTCGAAGGCTTCGACGCGAAGATGATGCTCGAATGCGCGAAGCTCTCGCGCGAACTGTTCGCGCAGAAGGCGTTCGACGCCTACCGCGGCACACCGATCTTCCCGGCGAAGAACGACGCGAGCGACGACGAGCTTCTCGCGTTCATCCGCGCCAAGGCTGAGACCGTCTACCACCCGGTCGGCAGCTGCCGCATGGGTCGCACCGACGACGCCGACGCGGTCGTCGATCCGCAGTTGCGCGTGCGCGGCGTCGAAGGTCTGCGCGTGATCGACGCCTCGGTGATGCCCAGGCTGATCGGCGGCAACACGAATGCGCCGACGATCATGATCGCCGAGCGCGCCGCCGACCTGATTCGCGGCCGCGCCTGAACGCCGCGTTTGTATGAGCCGTTCGTGGTGAACCTGTCGAACCACGAACGGATGGTGCGACTCCTAAGATGAACTTTTGATCGCAACGGATTACGCTGCGCCGATCCGTTCGCAATTGGATCGAAAGCCATGCCGAAACTGTGCGTCCGGAGTTTCGCGATCACCCTCGACGGTTTCAGCGCCGGCCCGAACCAGAGCCTGGAGCATCCGCTCGGCGTCAACGGCCCCGAGATGATGGGCTGGTTCTTCCCGACGCGCGTGTTCACCGCGATGCACGGCAACGGCAGCGGCGGCGAGACCGGCACTGACAACCGCATCGCCGAGCAAGGCTTCGAAGGAATCGGCGCGTGGATCCTCGGCCGCAACATGTTCGGCCCGGTCCGCGGGCCCTGGCCCGACGAGAACTGGAAAGGCTGGTGGGGCGACGAGCCGCCGTACCACACGCCCGTGTTCGTGCTCACGCACCACCCGCGGCCGCCGCTGCAGATGGCCGGCGGCACCGAGTTCCGCTTCGTCACCGACGGCATCCACTCCGCGTTGGAGCAGGCCTTCGCCGCAGCAGGCGGACGCGACGTGCGCGTCGGCGGCGGCGTCGCGACCGTGCGGCAATACCTGCGCGAGCGGCTGATCGACGAGATGCATCTCGCCGTGCGGCCCGTGCTGCTCGGCGCCGGCGAGCGCCTGTTCGACGGCATCGACCTGCGCGCGCTGGGCTACGAATGCGCGGAGACCGTACACGGCGAGCGCGCGATGCACGTCTTCATCCGCAAGCGACCGGTCTGAACAATCAGCGAATTTCTATAACTCCTCGCGGCAAGGGTCGACTCATGCCAATACTGAAATCAAAGGCGCTGATCGCAGCCACTCCAATACTTACATTGCTCATAGGCGTCGCGGCGGGATATCTCTTCGCTAGACACCAGGCCAATACGGAAATTCTCGTGAGCTTTTATGAAGATCGCGCTCAAACTGCACGCTCCGATGCCGTCCTCCTGACCAAACTGCGCTCTGGAGACGAAGAAAAAGCTATCAAGCTGCTCAGCGGTCTTCTCGAAGGCGAGTTGATATCACTGGGTTCTTACGAGCAAGACATCCCGCCATCGGAGCAATCATCGAAAGTCTATTAAAATATTGCTGCAGTTCGCACGTACTACGAACATTTTCCCGCTGTCGAGCGACCCACGTATGGCAAGGAAGGCCTTGCTCTCAAGCAACACTGACTTGACGGCAGCGACATTACTTTGAGAGTCCTTCCAGTGCATCGGCGAGCATCTCGCCGGTCAGCGGCTTGCGCAGGAATCCGTTAATGCCGGCCGCACGGGCATCGGGTTCGGCGTTCGCATCGGCGCGTGCCGTGATCGCGAGCAACGGCAGCACGATGCCTCGCGCGCGGATCAGGCGCGCGAGGTCGAGGCCGTTGACGCCGGGCAGGTCGAGGTCGAGCAGCGCGGCGTCGTAGCTCGCGGTTTCCAGTTCCGTGAGTGCGACCAGTCCGTTCGCCGCGTGCAGCACGGAATGCCCCTGCGCCTGCAAGAGTCCGAGCAGCACTTCGGCGACGACCGGATCGTCCTCGACCAGCAGCAGGCGCAGCCCGCGCGTCCGCGTGCGCGAAGGCGCGACGGTCGCAGTGGACGGCGACGTGGTTTCGGGCAGCGGCAGGATCGCGTCGAAGCGCGTGCCGACGCCGGGCGTGCTATCCACCGCGATCTGCCCATGCATCGCCGCGACGAGTTCCTGACAGATCGCGAGCCCCAGCCCGCTGCCGCCGTAGCGCGCGGCGGTGCGCGCTCCATCGGCCTGCTCGAAGCGCTGGAACAGGCGCGCGCGCTGCTCGGCGTTGAGGCCCGGGCCGGTGTCCTCGACCGCGATGTGCAAGCCGCCGATGTCGTCGCGTGGGTTGCGCGCGAGTGCGATGCGCACGCGACCGCGCTCGGTGAACTTGATCGCATTCGCGCCGAAGTTCAGCAGAACCTGACGCACGCGCGCCGCGTCGCCGCGCAGCCCGGCGGGCGTGCCGTCGGCGATTTCGACCGCGAACTCCAGCGACTTCGCCTGCGCGATCGGGCGCAGCAGCGCATCAACCTCGTGCAGCAGCGCGCGCGGATCGAACGGCGCGTCGTCGAGCGCGAGCTTGCCGGCCTCGATGCGCGCGAGGTCGAGCGCGTCGTTGACGATGCGCAGCAGGTGCCGGCCCGCACGCTGGATCGACTCGGCCTGGTGGCGCTGGCGCGGATCAAGCGCGCCGCCGAGCAGCAGTTCGGTCATGCCGAGCACGCCGGTCATCGGCGTGCGCACTTCATGGCCCATCGTCGCGAGGAAACGCGTCTTCGCTTCCGAGGTCTGCTCGGCGAATTCGCGCTGCTGCTGCGCGAGCGCGAATTCGTGGCGTTGATGCAGGCGCTTCCGGTACAACCATGCGAGCAGCCACAGCGCGAAGACCGTCAGCGCGGCGTATCCCGCGTACGCGACATTCGTCTTCCACCACGGCGGCCGTACCGTGAATGCGAGGTGCTGCTGCGCCGACCACACGCCGTCGGCGTTTGTCGCCTCGACGTCGAGGTCATAGTGACCCGCGTCGAGCTTGGAGAACACGCGCTCGCCGCCCGCGCCACCGTCTATCCAATTCGCATCGAATCCGCGCAGGCGGAAACGGTAACGATGCGCCTTCGGATCGGCGAACGACAACAAGCGCGCGACCACGCGCAGGTCTCTGTCGTCCGGACCGAACTCGACAGGCGCAGTCGGATCGAACGTGACGGTCGCATCGCCGCGATGCGCTTCGATCGCGTCCATGCGCAACGGCGGCGGCGTGTTGTCGAGCGGAATCTTCGTCGGCTCGAACAGCACGAGTCCGTCAACGGTTCCCGCCGCCGCGATGCCGTTCGTGGTGAGCAACGGCGGATGCCGACCGAATTCCTGGTTCGCGAGGCCGTCGCGCAACCCGTAGGCGCGCACGCGGCCGCTGCGCGGATCGAAACGCAGCAGCCCGCGCACCGTGGTCAGCCAGACGTCGCCGCGAGCGTCGGCGATCACGCCGCCGGCTTCGACCGCGGGCAGGCCCTGCTGCGCGCTGACGCGCGTGCGCAACGTCAGCACATGGCCGTCCCAGTCGTAGCGCTCGAGCGCGCCCAGGCGATGCAGCCACAGCGTGCGCGGATCGGCGAATGCGAAGCCATAGACGCGATCGCTCGGCGCGCCTGCCACCGGCGCGAAACGCTGCGCGGCCTCGTTCCATGCGAGCAGTCCCTGCGCGCCCGCGAGCCACAGCGCGCCTTGCGGATCGACGCCGAGTTGTTCGGTGTCGGCGGCGGTCAGTCCGTGGCCGTCGTCGGGCTTGATCGTGAGCAGCACATGGCCGTCGCCATCGCGCACCTGGATGCCTTCGCCGAGGCTGGAGATCCACACGCGACCATCGGGCGTCTGCGCGATCAGATCGTTCGGGCCCAACAACGGCTCGTCGCTCGCCGCGCCCTGCTCCCAGACGGTGATCGCGTGTGTGAGCGGATCGGCGCGCGCGATGCCGGTGTTGTAGCCGACCCAGAGCGGGCCGTCGCCGCGCTGGCTCAACGCCCAAATATATTTGTGCTCGAGTTCCTTGGGCGCCCAGTGCTCGATCGCACCGGTCGTCGGATCCACGTGATCGATCGCGCTGCGTCCGCCGGCGACCCAAAGCTTTCCGTCGGCGGCGGGCGCGATGGTTTCGGGCTGTGTCGCGCTCAAGGAGGCCGTATCAGCCGCGTCGTGGCGGAAGCTCGCGAAGGCCAGCGCATGCGGCACGATTTGCACGAGCCCGCCGTTCTTGGTGCCGAACCAGAGGCTGCCTTCGCGATCCTGCAGCATCGCGAGCACGCGTTGCGTTCCAGGCAGCGCGATCGCTTTCGACGGCAACGTCGCCGCGTCATCGGCCAGCGACGCGTCCCGTCGGCGCAGCAGTCCGGGCACGCTCAGCCACCAGCCGCCATTGCGATCGTGCAGCAAGCCGGTGACGCGCGGGTCGTCGGCGTTCGGATCCCAATGCATCGCGCGCACCGTGCCGTTCGCCTCGCGAAGGAATAGGCCGGATTTCGTGCCGAACCACACGCGACCGTCCGCTTCGGGAACGATCGCGAACACCACCGCGCCTGCGACGCCGGGCGCATCCACGCGTTCGAAATCGTGTCCGGTCCAGCGTGCCGCGCCGGCGGTGGTCGCGATCCAGAGGTCGCCGTTCGCGGCGGTCGCGAGCGAGATCACGTTCGCGTCGGGCAGGCTGCGTGCGTCGTCCTTGCGTGGCATGAAATTCGCGATCGCGCCGCGCGCGCCCACGCGGTACAGGCCGCTGCCGAAGCTGCCGAACCAGAGCGCGCCATCATGCGTGGAAGCGAGCGCGAACACATCGTCCTCACCCATCGCGGACACATGCGCATGGTCGTACGCGCGGAAACGCTTGCCGTCGGCTTCCAGCATCGCCACGCCGTGGCCTTCCATCGCGACCCAGACGCGGTCACGCGTGTCCACATGGATCGCCTGGATCAGGTTACCCGGCAGCGAGCCGGCGTCGCTCGGATCGTGGCGCCAGACCTTGAACGTCACGCCGTCGTAGCGCGCGAGCCCGTCGTCGGTCGCGAGCCACAGGTAGCCGTGGGCATCGAGCGCGAGTGCGTTCACGCTGCTGGAAGGCAGTCCGTCGGCGACCGTGAAGCTGCGCACGATCGGCGTTTCCGGCAGCCCCGCGCGCGCGGCGGCCAGCAGTACCCAGAGCAGGCAGCAGCAGACGATCTTGCGCATGGATCCCCCCGCCGCCATCCTCGCAACGCAGCGTTTCCTCCGCAAGCCTGCAAGGCTTCAGGTTTCCGCGCCTACAATCGCCGCATTCATGAGGAATGGCGCCATGACCCTGCCGACTGCGATTCGATCCGCCGCCACGACGCTCACGCTGCTGGCCGCGTGCGTACCCGCAGCGGATGCGGCGTCGGAGCATTTCGTGATCGATCCGGTGCACACGCGCATCGCGTTCAAGGTCACGCACCTGGGCTTGTCGCATTCCATCGGCACGTTTTCCGGCGCGAACGGCACGCTGGATTTCGATCCCGACGACTGGCGCGGCGCCAAACTCGACATCAGCATCCCGCTGGACAAGCTCGACATGGGCGACGAGAAGTGGAAGCGCAAGGTACTGTCCGATGCCTTCCTAGACGCCGCGAAGCAACCGGTCGCGCATTTCGTCGCGACCCAGGTCGAGCCGATCGATGCGACCCACGCGAAAGTCACCGGCACGCTCAGCCTGCGCGGACGCGACAGCACGGTCGTGCTCGACGTGACGCTCAACGGCTTGAAGCGCTCGTTCTACACCGTGTTCCGCCGGACCGCGGGGTTTTCCGCTACGACGACGCTGCGCCGCAAGGAACTGGGGATGGATTCTTATCCCGACGCGGTCGGCGACGAAGTCGCGTTGGACATCGAGGCCGAAGCGTCCGTGCACGCGAGCGACGCCAGGCCGAACGAAGACAAGCCTTCCCAACCCGCAACGCAGGATTCACATCGATGAGCGACTCGCCCGCACGCTGGAACCGCTTCGCGCAACTGCTGCACTGGCTGATCGCGCTGCTGATCGTCGGGCTCGGCACGGTGGGCCTGGTCATGACCGATATGTCGCCCTCGCCGGACAAGATCAAGGTCTATCTGCTGCACAAGTCGTTCGGCATCACCGTGCTGGTGCTGGTCGCGCTGCGGCTGGTGTGGCGACTGGCGACGCGGCATCCGGAGCCCGTGCCCGGGCCGCGCTGGCAGCAGCTCGCCGCGTCGGCGGTGCATTTCCTGCTGTACGTGCTGATGTTCGCGATCCCGCTGTCGGGCTGGCTGTTCAACTCGGCGGCGAACTTTCCGCTGCAGTGGTTCGGCCTGGTGCACGTGCCCGCGCTGTGGGGGCCGGATCCGGCGGTGAAGCATTTCGCGCGCGAGTTCCACGAGATCGCGTTCTGGATCCTGATCACGTTGGCCGTGCTGCACGCCGCGGCCGCGTTCAAGCACCACTGGTTCGATCGCGACAGTACCTTGCGACGGATGCTTCCAGGCCGATCGAACCTGGCTGGCGACAGTTCGCTGCGGCGGATGCTGCCGATGTCCAAGAAGCCGGATGGAGACCCGCAATGAAACTGCTTGCCCTCGCCTTCGCGCTCGCTTCGTTCCTTCCATTGGCCGCGCAAGCGGCTTCCTGGCACGCCGACGCGAAGAATTCCTCGCTCGGGTTTTCCGGCACCTACCAGGGCGACGCCTTCGACGGCCGCTTCAAGGCCTTCGACGCGGCCATCGCCTTCGATCCCGCGCAGCTCGCGGATTCGCGCTTCGACGTGAAGATCACCCTCGCCAGCGCCGACACCGCGAATTCCGAGCGCGACGAAACCCTGCGCGGCGCGGATTTCTTCAACACCGCGCACATGCCGGTCGCGACCTACACGGCGGCGAAGTTCCGCAGCCTCGGCGGTAACCGCTATGCAGCCGACGGCACGCTCACGCTGCGCGGCGCGAGCAAGCCGGTGACGCTGAGCTTCGCCTGGACCGGAGGCGCTGCGCCGACGCTGACCGGCGATGCGCTGGTCAATCGCCTGGACTTCGGCGTCGGCGGCGGCGAATGGGCCGACACCACGACCATCGGCAACGCGGTGAAGGTGCACACCGTGCTGAAGCTCGCGCCAGCAGCGCCCGCGACATGGAAACCCGGCCAGCCGCGCGAGCCCAAGCCGGTCGTGCGCAAGGGCGGCTGATGCCTGCGGACGACGCAGGCTGACAAGCAGCCGCGAAACCTGCGAGCATGGCGCGCCATTCCCGCGCGCACCGAGGCCTTCCCATGTCCGACACCCACGCCATCCGCCGCGAGATCGGTCCGTTCGCCCTGATGCTGATCGGCCTGGGATCGATCATCGGCTCGGGCTGGCTGTTCGGCGCGTGGCGCGCGGCCGGACTCGCGGGCCCCGACGCGATCTGGGCCTGGGTGATCGGCGCGCTGATCGTCAGCGCGGTCGCGTTGACCTATGCCGAACTCGGCGCGATGTTCCCCGAGTCCGGCGGCATGGTGCGCTACGGACAGTATTCGCACGGATCGCTGGTCGGTTTCATCGGCGCGTGGTCGAACTGGATCGCGGTGGTGTCGGTGATCCCGATCGAGGCTGAAGCCTCGGTGCAATACATGGCGTCGTGGCACTGGACCTGGGCGCAGAACCTCTACATCCACCTGCCCGACGGCAAGGGCGAGCTCACCCCGCCGGGCCTGACGATCGCCGCCGCGCTAGTGATCGTCTATTTCCTGTTCAACTTCTGGAGCGTGAAGCTGTTTGCGCGCTCGAACACCGCGATCACGACCTTCAAGCTCATCGTGCCCGCGATGACCGCGCTCGCACTGATCGCGAGCGGTTTCCACGCGGAGAATTTCTCGGTCGGCGTGAACGGCGGCCCGCACGTGATCGATTTCGCCGCGGTGCTCACCGCGGTCGCGACCGCGGGCATCGTGTTCAGCTACAACGGCTTTCAGAGCCCGGTGAACATGGCCGGCGAGGCGCGCGACCCCGGACGCAACCTGCCGCTGGCGATCGTCGGCGCGATCGGCCTGGCAAGTGTCGTCTATATCCTGCTGCAGGTCGCCTACCTCGGCACGGTGCCGCCGGCGATGCTCGTCCACGGCTGGCACGGCATTGACTTCCGTTCGCCGTTTGCCGAACTCGCGATGATCGTGAACCTGCAGTGGCTTGCGGCGCTGCTCTACGCGGATGCGTTCGTGAGCCCCAGCGGCACCGGCATGGCCTACACCGCGACCACCGCGCGGATGCTCTACGCAATGCAGAAGAACGGCACGATGCCGGCGGTGTTCGGCCGCGTGCATCCAAAATACGGCGTGCCGCGCGCGGGCATGTGGTTCGACCTCGCGGTCGGTTTCGTGTTCCTGTTCTGCTTCCGCGGCTGGGGCGTGCTCGCGGCGGTGATCTCGGTGGCGACGATCATTTCCTACATGACCGGCCCCGTGAGCGCGATGAGCCTGCGCCGCACCGCGCCCGACCTGCTGCGTCCGTTGCGGCTGCCGGCGATGCCGCTGGTTTCATGCCTGGGCTTCGTGTTCGCGACCGAACTGATGTACTGGGCGAAGTGGCCGTTGACCGGCGAGGTGATCCTGCTCGTCGTGGTCGCGTTGCCGGTGTATTTCTACTACCAGGCGAAGAACGGTTGGCGCGATTTCGGGCGGCAGGTGCAAGGCGCGACATGGCTGGTTGTCTACATGCCGACGATCGCGCTGGTCTCGTATCTGGGCAGCACCAAGTTCGGCGGCCTGGGCTACCTCAGCTACGGCTGGGATCTCGTCGTGGTCGCGGTGCTCGCGCTCGGATTCTTCATGTGGGGATTGCGTTGCGGCTGGCGCACGCCCGACGTGGATGCGCTGCACGGCGTCGAAGACCGGCTGCATGACGTGCCGCTGGATGATCCGCCGGCTGCGCGCTAGAGCAGGAACTCGCGGACCGCCGCCGCGTCGAACGGCCAGTCCAGTTCGATGCCGCGCGCTTGCTCGCGCAGCACGGGGACACGGCTTCCGTAACGCGCCTCGAGCGCGGCGTCGCCGTCGATCCACACGGTTTCGAACTCCGGCGCCCGCGCCTGCGCGAGCACGTCCAGCGCGGCGTCGCAAAGCGGGCAGTCGTCGCGCTGGAACAGGATCAGTCGCGGCGCTTCGGAATCATTTGCCACTGAACCACCTCGAATACTCCGACCAGTCGCGTTCGATCGCCTCGTAGTGCTCGCGTTCCGGCGGATAGACCGCTCTCGTGGCGGCATATGCCGGATACTCGGCCCACATCAACACGTCGCGGTAGTCGGTACAGGCAGCGGAGACGAATTGGGCGAGCTTGCCCAAGTCGCCGTTCGCGAGTTTCAAAGCCGCGAGCTTCACGCGTACCGGTTCGCGATGCCAGGACTCGCCGCCGTATGCCGACAGCAGCGCCGCGGCCTTGTCGCCGGCATCGCCCGGAAACTCGCGCGCGATCACGCGCGCAAGGTCGGCTTCGGTGACCGCCGGAACGGGTTGCTGGCGCATTCTTCCGCCCGTGGATGCGACATGCGGCTAGAATAACCGCATGGCCGTCAGCACATTCGACCTGTTCAAGATCGGCATTGGCCCGAGCAGCTCGCACACGGTCGGACCGATGCGCGCCGCGGCGCGCTTCGTCACGCGCTGGCTGGACGAGGCCGGAAACATGGATCGCGTCGCGCGCGTGCGCTGCGAGCTGTTCGGTTCGCTCGCGCTGACCGGCCGCGGCCACGGCACCGACAAGGCGGTGCTGCTGGGTCTGGAAGGCGAATGGCCGGACAAAGTCGATCCCGACGCGATCGCCGGCAAGCTCGCGCGCATCCGCGAAACGAAGACGATCCGCCTGCTCGACCAGCACGCGATCGCCTTCGACGAAAAGACCGACCTGGTCTTCAACAAGCGCGAGAGTCTGCCCTTCCATCCCAACGGCATGCGCTTCAACGCCTACGACGCCGACGGCAAGGAACTGGCCGCGCGCGACTACTACTCGGTCGGCGGCGGCTTCGTCGTCAACCAGGACGACGCCTCGGCCGATCGCATCGTCGCCGACACCACCGCGCTGCCGCATCCGTTCAGGACCGGCGAGGAACTGCTCGCGCGCTGCGCGGAAAAGAACCTCACGATCGCGCAGCTGATGTTCGAGAACGAGAAGGTCTGGCGCGGCGAGGATGCGATCGTCGCGAACCTGCGCGCAATCTGGCAGGCGATGCAGGACTGCTGTGCGCGCGGCACGCGCAACGACGGCACCCTGCCCGGCGGCCTGCACGTGCAGCGCCGCGCGCCGGGATTGCACGACGACCTGCTCGCTCGTCCGGAAGCGGCGATGCGCGATCCGCTGACCGTGCTCGACTGGGTGAATCTGTATGCACTCGCTGTCAACGAGGAGAACGCTGCGGGTGGGCGCGTGGTCACCGCGCCGACCAACGGCGCCGCCGGCATCATCCCCGCGGTGCTGCACTACTACGACCGCTTCTGCCCCGGCGCGAACGAACAGGGTGTGTTCGATTTCCTGCTCACCGCCGCCGCGATCGGCATCCTCTACAAGGAGAACGCGTCGATCTCCGGCGCCGAAGTCGGCTGCCAGGGCGAGGTCGGTGTCGCCTGCTCGATGGCGGCCGGCGGACTCGCCGCCGCGCTCGGCGGCTCGCTCGGCCAGGTCGAGAACGCCGCCGAGATCGGCATGGAGCACAACCTGGGACTCACCTGCGATCCGATCGGCGGCCTCGTGCAGATTCCCTGCATCGAGCGCAACGCGATGGGTTCGGTGAAGGCGATCAACGCCAGCCGCATGGCCCTGCGCGGCGACGGCAAGCACCGCGTGAGCCTCGACAAGGTCATCAAGACCATGCGCGACACCGGCCGCGACATGCAGGACAAGTACAAGGAAACCAGCCGCGGCGGGCTCGCCGTCAACGTGATCGAGTGCTGAGTAAATCCATGCGGACTATCGTTGTCGTCGCGGTCAGCCTCGTGCTCGCCGCCTGCTCGCATTTCTCCATGCCGCATATCGGGATGCCGCATTTCTCGAAGCAGCCAGCAACCGGCACGGTGGTCGGCATCGTCGAGTACGACACCGGTTTGACGAAGTTCTCGACCGTGACCGGTATCTACCACCAGGACATGTGCTCGAAGGCGAACGGCGATGCCGTTGTGCACCTAAGCGATCGCGAGATGAAGGCCATCCTCGCCGCGGCGGACCGCAAGGGTTTCTTCAAGGCACCCGCAGATCTGCGCTCCTGGTCGGAGGCGGGCCAGCAGCCGCCGCGTTGCGCGACCTTCCGTTTGCATATCGAAGCCGGCGCGCAGCACAACGAGGTGCGCTGGGACTGCGGCCGCGACGGCTCGAACGCGCCGCCCGCGGAAGTCGCGGACGTCGTCGAGGAAGTACGCAAGGCGTTGTGGGCCAAGCCGGAAGTGCAATCCCTGCCGTGGTCGAGCTGCCAGGTGCGGTGATCGCTCAATCGCAACGAACGATGCGCAACACGTCGTCGAGCAGCGCCGCCGCGGTGACCTGCGCACCCGCGCCCGGACCCTGGATCAGCAGCGGCTGCTCGCGGTAGCGGTCGCACCAGATCGCGACGCGGTTGTCGGTGCCCGCACCTCCGGCGAGCGGATGATCGGAGGGCAGCGATTCCAGTCCCACGCGCGCGCTGACTGCGCCCGACGAATCGCGGTCGAGTCGCGCGATGAAGCGCAGCGTTTCGCCGTTGCGCCAGGCCTGCGCGTAGCGCGCGCGCAGCGGCGCGTCGAGCAAGGGCAGCACTTCGTCGACCCGATCCTTCGCAACGCGAGAGAGTGCATCGGGCACCAGCGAATCGACAACGACAGCGTCGGCTTCGAGCGCGAATCCCGCCGCGCGCGCGAGGATCAGCAGCTTGCGGCGCACGTCCTCTCCGGACAGGTCCTCGCGCGGATCGGGCTCGGTGTAGCCGGCCTCGCGCGCCTGCCGCACCAGTGCGGAGAACGGGCGCATGCCGTCGTAGCGATGAAACAGCCACGCCAGCGAACCGGAGAGCACTCCAGCGATCGAATGAATTTCATCGCCGCCGGCCTGCAGTTCACGCAGGCTGCGCAGCAGCGGCAGACCCGCGCCGACCGTCGCAGAATCGCCGTACTGGGTTCGTCCTTGCGTGCAGGCGGCGCGGATCGCGCGCCAGCGCGCGAGCGCCGTGCCCTGCCCGAGCTTGCACGCGGTCACGACGTGGATGCCCTGCGCGAGCCACTGCGCGTGCTGCTCGGCGACGGCTTCGCTCGCGGTCGCGTCGATCACGATGCGCGTTCCGCTTCCCGCCAGGGTGGAAGCGGCCTGGCTGAGCGAACTCGCCTGCTCCGTATGCGCCAACCGCGCGACGACGTCGTACGACGCCAATCCCCGCTGCGCATGCACGGCCTGCCGCGAATTGGCGACATGCACGAGCCGCAGCGGCTGCGTGAGCGGCGATCCTTGCAACGAATCCAACCGTGCGAGCAAGGCCTTGCCGACTGTCCCCGTGCCCAGCAGCGCGACGCGCGCGGTTTCGACGGTCGGGGCGTTTTCACGCGTGTCGGTGCGCGATTCCGTCGCGAACGAAGGCGCCTCGAGAACGGCCGCGTTCAACACGACACCCGCTCGCGGTCGTCGCGCTTCTCCGCCACGCCTTCGGTCGCGAACGCACGATCGAGCGCGTCGGCGATGTCCGCGGACAGATCGTCCACATGCTCGATACCCACCGACAGCCGCAGCAGGCCGTCGGAAATGCCCGCGACCGCGCGCGCCTGCGCCGACATCGAAGCATGCGTCATCGTCGCCGGATGCGCGATCAGGCTCTCCACGCCGCCGAGCGATTCGGCGAGCGTGAAGTGCTGCAATCCGTCGAGAAACGCGCGCACCGCCGTCACTCCACCGCGCAGCTCGACGCTGAGCATCGCGCCGTAACCGTACTGTTGGCGCGTCGCGAGCGCGTGGCCCGGATGCGCGATCAGTCCCGGATAATGCACGGCCGCGACCGCGGGATGGCGTTCGAGCAATTCGGCGAGCGCGGCCGCATTCTCCTGGTGCACGCGCAGGCGCGCGTCGAGCGTCCTCAGCCCGCGCAACGTCAAGAAGGAATCGAATGGGCTGCCAGTGAGGCCGAGCGCGTTCGCCCACCACACAAGTTTCTGGTGCAGCTCGGCGTCCTTCGCGATCACCGCGCCGCCGACCACATCGCTGTGGCCGTTGATGTACTTCGTTGTCGAATGCAGCACGCAGTCCGCGCCGAGCTCGATCGGCCGCTGCAACGCGGGCGAAAGAAACGTGTTGTCGGCGAGCACGAGCGCGCCGACTTCGTGCGCGGCCTGCGCGACCGCGCGGACGTCGGTGATGCGCAGCAGCGGATTGCTCGGCGTCTCGATCCACACCAGCTTCGGCGGAATTCGCAGCGCTTCGGCCAGTGCGCGCGGATCGGTGAGATCGGCAGTGACCAGGACGAAGTGATTCTTGCGCGCGAGCGCGTCGAACAGTCGCCAGCAGCCGCCATAGCAATCGTGCGGCACGACGATGCGGTCGCCCGGATCGAGCAGCGCGAGAACGAGCGTGACCGCGGCCATGCCGGTCGCGGTCACCACGCCGCCCGCGCCCCCCTCGAGCTCGGCGAGCGCCTGCCCGAGCAGATCGCGCGTCGGGTTGCCGCTGCGCGTGTAATCGTACTGGCGCTTCTTCTCGAGGCCTTCGAAGCTGAAATTGCTCGACAGCACGATCGGCGGCGTAACCGCGCCGTACGCGGCGTCGCTGTCGATGCCGCTGCGCACCGCGATCGTGGACGGACACGGTCCGTTGCGGTCGAGGGCGCTCATGCCGCACCTCCGACCGCACACCCTTCGGTCGCATCGTGCAGCGCATCGCGAAGTATTTCCGCGATCGGTTCGACGTCCTTGAGGAAGGCGTCGTGCCCGTACAGCGAGCGCAGCACGCGCACGCGCACCGGTCCCGAAACGTTTTCGGCGAGCGCGTACGCATCCGAGGGCGGCGTGAGGACATCGCCTTCGATCGCGACCAGGGTGAGCGGCACCGTGATGCGCTCGGGATCGGCGCGGTGCAGATCGATGGATTCGGACAGTCGCACGAACGCGGTCGGCGTATGCGAAGCGACGAAGCGCGCACCGCATGTTTCCAGGTATTCCTCCGCCGCGCAGCGCGCGTGCGCGCCATCGATCACGTTCTCTCCAACGAAACGCTGCGCAAATTCCTCCGGCGTGCGGTAAGTGAGCATCGCGAGCTGGCGCGCGAGCGATAGCCCGACGTCGTCCGCGCATTGCAGCTGGCCGAGCGCGACGATCTTGCGCTGGATCGAGCGCAGCGCGCTCGCGTACGGATGCGGGCGGTGCACGCCCGAGATCGCGACCAGCTTGCGCACGCGCGAAGGATGCCGCTCGGCGAACTGCAGGCCGACCAGTGCGCCGTACGAACATCCGACGAAGGCTTCGATGCGGGCGATGCCGAGTCGGTCGAGCACGGCCGCGATCGCGTCGGCCTGGTCGGCGGTGTCGATCGCGGCATCGAGCGCGCCATCGCTGCCGATCCAGTCGATCGAGATCGCCTGCGCCGTTTCGGTATCGATCGCGCGGCCCGCGCCAACCTGCGCATCCCACCATCCGGGCGCGGCGGCGTCGATGCCCGCTCCCGTACGACGGTCGGCGGAAATCCCGCCCTGCACCACCACTGCCGGCGCGCACGGATCGCCGAGCCGCTGCCAGCGCACGACGACGCGACGCGTTCCGGCGTGGCGCATCGCGATCGTCAGCTCGAACTCGCCGCGCGCGAGCGCGGATTGCGGCTCATGCGACGCGGTGCGCAGGGCGCAGGGTTCGGCGACGGATGCAACGCGGGATTCGGTGGCGGCGAGGCTCATCGTGGATCTCCTGGTGGTCCATGCCCCAGCGAGATCCGCGGTTTTTCCGGGAAACGACGCCGCCCGCGCGCGATGCGAAGACGACCCATCTTCCGGTGGACGCGAAGGTCCCCGCAGGATTTGGCACCGCTCGACGCTTTCGCGTCGCGGTTGCCCCGGCATCAAAGGGCCTGTCCCTCCGCCGGTCTCGATGGGATTGCGGGAACGATGCTGCCAGCGCCGTCAGGAATTGTCAACACATCCATCATGATAAAGCGATATATGTTCGCGGGCTGGTCGTTTTGCGCATCCGGTCCGCGCAGTCGCCGCGGTATTCGTGCTTGAATGCAGTCCCGTCCCGCCCGGGTTCGCGCATGACGCCGCCATTGAAACGATCCCGTTCATTCCGCCGCGCGGCGCGCACGGCGCTGTGCGCGTTGACGCTGCTCGCCGCGGCCGGCGGCGCCGCGGCGCGCAACGTGTATCGCTGGGTGGATGCACAGGGCATGGTGCATTACACCGACCAGCCACCGACGGGAACCGGCGCCTCGCGAGTGCCGGTCAGCACGGTGCGGATCGAGGGCGAAGTCGCGAAGATCGCGAGCCTGCGGATCGATTCCAGCGGCGACCACTACGACGCGGTCGCGACCAACACGACCGCCGGCCCGGTCGAGGTCGAGCTGCGCGCGGCCAGCGCCAGCAATTTCGCCTCCGACCCACCGCTGCCGTTGCGCGCGGTGCTCCGGGCTTACGCGACGACGAAAATCGCGACGCTCTCGCTCGCCGACCCGACGAAGAACGGCGGATTCCAGCTGCAGCTCGGCGCATTCCCGGGCGATCCGCACGCCCAGCCGCAGGCGGTGGCGTACCTGCTGCCGATCGAAGCACGCGACTGGCACATCGCCCAGGGTTGGCACGGGCAGTTCACCCACAACGACGCGCAGTCCGAGTACGCGATCGACTTCAGCGTGGATGAAGGCACGCCGGTGATCGCGGCGCGCGAAGGCACGGTGATGATGGTCGAATCGGATTTCGACAAGGCGGGAATGAACCTCGCCAAATACGCCGATCGCGCGAACGAGATCCGCATCGTGCACGACGACGGCACGATGGCGGTGTATGCGCACCTCAAGCTCGATGGCGCGCTGGTGCGCCCGGGGCAGCATGTCGCCGCCGGCCAGCGCATCGGCTACTCGGGCAATACCGGCTTCACCACCGGCCCGCACCTGCACTTCTGCGTGCAGGCCAACCGCGGCTTCGACCTGGAATCGATCCCGTTCCGGATGCAGGGTCCGTCCGGGCCCGTCGCGATTCCCGGCGATCGCTGACGCAATGCGACGGATCCTGCGCGTCGCCTGCGCCTGCGGTTAGACTCGGGGAAAGTCCCGCCGGTACCCACGATGTCCGCATCGCTGTCCCATGGTCCGTGGATGACGCGCATCGCGATCGCGCTGTGCGCATTGTCGTGCTGGCTGTGCGCAGGCGCGGCGTTCGCGCTCGATCCGGACAAGGCGTTCGCGCATTACGTCGCCGACGACTGGTCCATCCAGGCCGGACTGCCGCAGATCAGCGTGCTCACGATCGCGCAGGATCCCGATGGTTACATCTGGGTCGGCACCCAGAACGGCCTCGCACGCTTCGATGGCGTGCGATTCACGACCTTCACCCCCGAGACCACGCCGGCCTTGCCAGGCATCTGGATCCGCGCGTTGCGCGTGGATCGCGAAGGCCGGCTGTGGATCGGCACCTACAAGGGATTGGCGATGTACGCCGACGGTCGCTTCGTCGCGGTACCGGCCGCCGATGCCGCCGCGCATCCGCATCCGGACGTCTTTGCGATCCGCCAGGCGGACGACGGAGCGATCGTCACGGCCACCGGCGACGGCCTGCTGCGCGTGGATGGCGGCAAGCTGGTCGCCTACGGAACCGATATCAAGCCGGCGATGTCGCTGCTGCAACGCGACGATGGCCTGTGGGTCGGCAGCGTGGGCGCAGTGATGCGCGTGGCCGGCGGGCAAACCACGCGGCTGCCGCTTCCGGCGGGCGCGACAACCGCCGAGGTGACGCGCCTGGTCGAGGCACAGGGTCGCGTCTGGGCTGGTACATCGCAGGGCCTGTTCGAATATACGGATGATCGCTGGAGTCTTTTCGACGGCGATCCGAAACTGGCCAATGCGCCGATCGGCGCACTGTACGAGGACCACGACCACAATCTGTGGGCCGGCACGAATCTTGCGCTGCTGCGGCTGCGCGAAGGTCGCCTCGTCGAGAGCATCGCCAGCCTCCCGCAGAACAAGGTCAAGGACATCCGCAGCGCCTTCGAGGATCGCGAAGGCAATCTCTGGCTCGGCAGCCAGGTCAACGGCCTGATCCGCGTCTGGAATGGATGGACGCGGCGTTACAGCGAGGACGACGGCCTGTCCGATCCGGTGGTGTGGTCGCTGACGCCGGCAGCAAATGGCGCGGTCTGGGTCGGCACCAGCAACGGCGTGAGCCTGCTCGACCACGGCCGGTTCAGCACGGTCGAAACGGGCGTCGCGCTGCCGCATCCGCACGCCTACAGCCTGTTCGCGGAAAGCAACGCGTTGTGGATCGGCACCCGACATGGCCTGGCGGTCCTGCGCGACGGGCGGCTCGAGACGCCAAGCGTGTTCGCGCCTATGGCTGGCGCGCAGGTCAACGGCATCGCGCGCCAGGCCGACAGAACCTTGTGGTTCATGACCATGGATGGATTGTTCCGGCTCGATCGCGAAGGCCAGCCGGATGCGCGCCTGCGACAGTACGGCCCGGCCGACGGACTGGGCGACCTGCACGTGCGCGCGATGCTCCAGCTGCGCGACGGCCGCGTCCTGGTCGGCACCGAATCGGGATTGTACGAACGCCGCGGCGAGCGCTTCGCGGAGATCGGTACCGACCGCGGGCTACCGCATGGCCTCGACATCAACACGATCCACGAGTTGGCTTCCGGCGCGATCGCGCTGGGCGTTTCGACCGAGCAACTGTTCGTGTTCGATGATGGGCGCTGGCGGTTGCTGGGCGCAGCCCAGGGCGTGCCGGCGAACTCGACGTTCTTCATGGCCGAGGACGACCGCGGCTTCCTGTGGATGGCGGGCATCCGCGGCGTCGCGCGCGTGCCGGTCGCGGACCTGACGCGTTTCGCGCGCGGGGAAATCCGCCAGGTTCGCGGCGAGATGATCCTCAACGAACGCGGCGACCGCAACGCCGGGCAGCAGGGCTTCTGCTGCAACGGCGCGGGCCTGTCGAAGGGCTACCTCGACGGCCACGTGCTGTGGCTGCCCTCGCGCGACGGCGTGGTCGCACTGGATACCCACGGCATCGTCAAGAATCCGCACGCTCCCAATGTGGCGATCGAGCGCGTGGTTTTCCCCGGCGGTTTCCACGACGCGCGCGCGATGCCGGACGAACTGCCTGCAAGCGAGCGCGACCTCGCGTTCGAATTCACCACGACGAGCTTCCAGGATCCGCAAAGCATCCAGTTGCGCTATCGCCTCGACGGCTACGACCGCGACTGGCACGTGCTCGACGACCCGGGCCGGCGCCGTGCGAACTACACGAACCTGCCCGCGGGAGATTACGTGTTCGAGGTGATGGGCGCGAACAACGCCGGCGTGTGGAATCCGGCGCCCGCGCGGCTCGCGTTCCGCATCCGTCCGTATTTCCACGAGACGCGCCTGTTCGACCTGCTGATGCTGACGCTGCTCGGCGTCCTGGTCTATGCGGGCTATCGCTGGCAACACCAGCGCCACGAGGCGCAGCGCGTGCTGCTGGAGCGGCAGGTGCTCGAGCGCACGCAGCAATTGCACACCGCGAACGAACGGCTGGAGAACGCCAGCCAGACCGATCCGCTGACGGGCCTGCGCAACCGGCGCTACCTCGCCAACCAGATCCCCGCGGACCTCGCCTGGTACGACCGGGATCCTTCGCGCGCCGATCGTTCCGCGTCCGCGATGCTGTTCGCACTCGTCAACATCGACGGCTTCAGCGCCGCCAACGAACGGCTGGGCCGCAGGAATTGCGATCGCGTGCTGCAGCAATTCGCGCAGATGCTCGCGATGCAACTGCGTGGCAGCGATTACGTCGTGCGCTGGAACAGCGACGAGTTCCTGGTCGTCTCGCGGCCGATGCCTGCCGAGCACGCCGGCGCGATCGGCGCGCGCATCCATGCCGCGGTCGCGCGAAACGCGTTCTACCTCGAAGACGGACAGGCGGTGCTACTCACCGCTTCGATCGGCATGGCGTTGTATCCGTTGCATTACGACGCGGGCCATCGTCCGGGCTGGGAGCAGATGGTCGAACTCGCGGGCGCGGCGTTGCACTGGGTCAAGCAGCGCGGACGCGACGGCTGGGCGATCTTCCGCCCGGGACCGCGCGCCGATCTGCACGCGTTGCTGCGCGACCTGCACGAGGATCCGCAGGCGCTGCTCGATAGCGGACGCGCGCTGTGCGAATCCTCGTCTCCCGGTGACGCATCACGTCCGCGCGGGTAAGCTGGCGCAGTGAACACCGTGTCTCGCAGAGGTCTGGCGCTCGTCGTGCTGGTGGGCTTGTACCTCATCGGCGATATCTATGCCGTGCGCTTCGCGAAGGGACCGGGCGCGTTCGCGCTGTTCTGGCCGTCGTCCGGACTCGCGCTCGCGGCGGTCACGCGCTACGGGCTGCGCTGGTCGCTGTTCATACCGGTCGCGATGCTGTTCGACTACGTGCTGCGGCTGCATTCGCCGCCGATCTACCTGCCGTTCGCGATCGCCGGCAACACGCTCGGCGCGGTCGCCGGCGGCTGGATCGCGCGGCTGCGACCGCTGCCGGCGTTCGCCGACAGCCACACCGGATTCCGGATGCTCGCCGGCGCGCTGGTGATGGCCGCGATCGGCGGTGCGATCGGCGCCGCGGGCATGCACTACGCGTTCGATGTCCCGCTCTCCGATCTGCCCGACGCATTCGTGCGCTGGTCCATGGGCGACCTGCTCGGCGTGATCGCGGTCACGCCCGCGCTGATGCTGTACTTCCACCGAAAGCGCCAGCGGGTCGCGGACGCCGCGCCGCTGGGCTACGGCTCGGAGACCGAGTCGCTGCTGTGGAACATCGCGCTGGTGCTGAGTTACGTGCTGATGGCCTGGGGCGCGACCGCGGGCGGACGCAATTCGCTCGGGCTTTCCTGCCTGCCGCTCGCGGTGATGATGTGGAGCGCGTTGCGATTCCCGCCGCTGCGCACGGCGGTCGCGGTGACGCTGACGGTGAGCCTGATCGGCGCGCTCAGCGGGCAGGGCCTGGCCGGTTTCCAGATGCCCGAGCGCACGCTCGACTGTGTGATCCTGCTGTCCTACCTGTGCCTGCTCGGCATCCTGCCGATCACGCTCGCGCTGGTCGTGAACGAACGCCGCGCTGCCGCGGCCGACCTGCTGCACCGCGTGAGCACCGATCCGTTGACCGGCCTGCCCAACCGCGGCACGCTCGAGGACGCCATGCGGCGCGCACTCGACCACACCGCGACCGCGCCGCAGGCGCTGGCCTACCTCGACCTCGACAACCTCAAGCTGGTCAACGACACCGCCGGCCACGCGGCGGGCGACGAACTCATCAAGGGCATCGCGAGCCTGTTGCAGGCGAGCCTGCGCCCCGGCGACACGCTCGCGCACCTGGGCGGCGACGAGTTCGCGTTGTTGTTGCACAACTGCACGCCCACGGTCGCGCGCGAACGTGCGCAGGCGCTGGTGCGCGAGGTGGAAACCTTCACCTGCGAATGGAACGGACGCCTGCTCGGCGCCACGGTAAGCATCGGCCTGGTGCCGTTCCAGCCCGGCGAGACCGAATATTCGCCGCTGCTCTCGCAGGCCGACGCGGCCTGCTTCACCGCGAAGGAACTCGGCGGCAACCGTGTTTGCGTCGCAGGACTGAGCCAGGGCGACGTGCTCGACCGCACCGTCGCGATGCGCTGGGCGATGCGCATCCGCGAAGCGCTGGAGCAGCGTGCGTTCAGCCTCTACGCGCAGACCATGAGCCCGCTGCGTCCCGACGTCGAGCAGGGACGGCATTTCGAGCTGCTGCTGCGGATGCACGACGGCGACAACGGCGGATTGCTGTTGCCGGGCCATTTCATGCCCGCGGCCGAACGCTTCCACCTCGGCGTGCCGATCGACCGCGCGGTGGTCAGCATGGCGCTGGACTGGATGGAATCGCACCCGGCGGAGGCGGCGACGGTTTCGACCTGCGCGGTGAACCTGTGCGCGGACGCGCTCGTGGACGAGGGCTTCATCGGATACGTCGCAGAGCGCCTGCGCGGCAGCCGTTTCCCCGCGCACAAGCTCTGCTTCGAGATCACCGAGACCAGCGCGGTGCGTGACCTTGGCCGCGCGCAGCGCTTCATCAACCAGTTGCGCGCGCTCGGCTGCCGTTTCGCGCTCGACGATTTCGGCACCGGCTTCTGCTCGTTCAACTACCTGCGTTCGTTGGACGTGGACTACTTCAAGATCGACGGCAGCTTCGTTCGCGAGATGGATTCCTCGCCGCTCGCCGCGGCGGTGGTGCTTTCGATCACCCAGATCGCGCACGTGCTCGACAAGCGCACGATCGCAGAGCACACCGAGAACCAGCGCCAGCGCGCCGCGCTGACCGACCTCGGCGTGGACTACGCGCAGGGCTACGCGATCGACCGGCCGCAGCCGCTGTCCACCTACTTCGCCTAGCAACGCCGGAATGGCGGATTTCGCGGTAGCGAGGCATCGGCAGCAGCCGCGGACTGACGCATTGCGGCATTTGCGGACGCATTGGCGTCGCTCCGCGGCATCGGGCACGCCCGCGCACGTCGCCCCGGATTCGCCAAGCCATCCATCGAAACGGGGGCGGCACGGAAAGTGCTACAGTCGGATACCAGGCCTCGAAGGCTGGCGCACAGATGCAAGGTATCGCGGCGCGCGTGCGCGTTGCGATTTCATCCGCCAACCCGAGGGCCCACATGAACATCATCCAGAAAGGCTTCACACTGATCGAGCTGATGATCGTGGTCGCGATCATCGCGATCCTGGCCGCCGTCGCGCTCAGCCAGTATCAGGATTACGTGATCCGTTCGCAGGTCTCGGAAGGCTCCTCGCTGGCCGACGGCGTCAAGACCGCGGACGCCGAGTTCTACCAGAACCACGGTTACTTCCCGCTGTCCAACGCCTCGGCCGGCCTGGCCACCAACACGTCGATCACCGGCAACTATGTGAACAAGGTCGATCTGGTCAGCAAGGGGAATGTTGCCGTCTATTACTCGAGCAACTCCCCGCAAAAGGCCAATACGGCGATCGACGGCAAGGTCCTCTACTTCTCGCCTGTCACCCACGCCGGCAGCATTTCCTGGGTCTGCGTGAGCGATACGCCGGCAGCACAAGCGCTCAAGCAGAAGTGGTGCTCCAGCAGTTGCCGGTGCAGCGGCTGATCCGCGCGACGGCAACGCCGCATCGCCATCACGGGGGCCGCGCAAGTCGCGGCCCTCTTCTTTTCCGGAATCCGGTCGCGGCGCGGCTATAATGGCGGCATCCCGTGATGAATCCGCGCCCCGTTCGGGGCGCAGCGCCGCATGTCCGCACATCTGACCGAAACCCTCCGCCGCCGCACCTTCGCGATCATCTCGCACCCCGACGCCGGCAAGACCACGCTGACCGAGAAGCTGCTGCTGTTCGGCGGCGCGATCCAGATGGCCGGCAGCGTCAAGGGCCGCAAGGCCGCGCGCCACGCGACGTCCGACTGGATGGCGCTGGAGAAGGAGCGCGGCATCTCGGTCACTTCGTCGGTGATGCAATTCCCCTACGAGGGCAAGATCGTCAACCTGCTCGACACGCCCGGCCACGCCGACTTCGGCGAGGACACCTACCGCGTGCTCACCGCGGTCGATTCGGCGCTGATGGTGATCGACGTCGCCAAGGGCGTCGAGGAGCGCACGATCAAGCTGATGGAAGTCTGCCGCCTGCGCGACACGCCGATCATGAGCTTCATCAACAAGCTCGACCGCGAGGGCAAGAACCCCATCGACCTGCTCGACGAGGTCGAATCGGTGCTCGGCATCCAGTGCGCGCCGGTGACCTGGCCGATCGGCATGGGCTCGCGCCTGAAGGGCGTGGTGCACCTGCTCACCGGAGAGGTGCACCTGTACGAGCCTGGCCGCAACTTCACGCGCCAGGATTCGACGATCTTCGCCTCGCTGGCCGATCCCGCGCTGGAGGCGCGCATCGGTGCCGACATGTTGCGCGAGGTGCGCGAGGAACTGGATCTCGTGCAAGGCGCCTCGCATCCGTTCGACAAGCAGAAATACCTCGACGGCCAGCAGACGCCGGTGTTCTTCGGCTCGGCGGTGAACAACTTCGGCGTGCAGCTGCTGCTCGACTTCTTCGTCGAGCACGCGCCGTCGCCCGCGCCGCGCGCGACGACGACGCGCGAAGTCGAGCCCGGGGAGGAGGCCTTCACCGGTTTCGTCTTCAAGATCCAGGCGAACATGGATCCCATGCACCGCGACCGCGTCGCCTTCCTGCGCGTGTGCTCGGGCCGCTACACCGGAGGCATGAAGGCCTTCCACGTGCGCGCGGGCAAGGACACCAAGCTCGCCAACGCGCTGACCTTTATGGCCAGTGATAGGGAAATCGTGGATAGCGCGTATCCCGGCGACGTGATCGGCCTGCACAACCACGGTACGATCTCGATCGGCGACACCTTCACCGCCGGCGAGAAGCTGTCCTACACCGGCATCCCGAATTTCGCGCCCGAACTGTTCCGCCGTGCGCGCCTGCGCGATCCGCTGAAGCTCAAGCAGTTGCAGAAGGGCCTCGCGCAACTCAGCGAGGAAGGTGCGACCCAGTTCTTCCGCCCGCTGATGAGCAACGACCTGATCCTCGGCGCGGTCGGCACGCTGCAGTTCGACGTGGTCGCCTACCGCCTCAAGGACGAGTACGGCGTGGACGCAAGCTTCGAACCGGTGGGCGTCGCGACCGCGCGCTGGGTGCATTGCGACAACGCGAAAAAGCTCGAGGAGTTCCGCGAGAAGAATGCGCTCAACCTCGGCCTCGACGCGGCGGGCCAGCTCGTCTACCTCGCGCCGACGCGGGTGAACCTGCAGTTCGCGATGGAACGCGCGCCCGACGTGCGCTTCGCCGCGACCCGCGAACACGCGCACGCGCTGGCCGTGGACTGACCGCGCCGAATCGCCGGCGGTCATGACCTAAGCCACGGTTCCGGCCGCAGCGGCTCTGCTAGCCTGCCGCGACCCGAACCCGGCCACGCCCGATGGATGCTCCCGCCCTCGCCTTCGCCACGCCCGCGTCCGCATCGCGCTGGAAGCGCTGGATCGTGTATTCGCCGCTCGCGAGGATCGTGATCTTCGTGGCGATGTTCACCGTGTTCGCGCTCGGCATGGCGAAAGGAATCGGCCTGATCGCGCCGTTGCCGCGGAATCCGACCGAGATGCAGCTCGCGATCGCGAATTTCCTCGTCGAACTCGTGCCGGCCGTGCTCGCCTACCTGGTGTTGGTGCGTCTGATCGAACGGCGTGACGTTGCCGAATTTTCGCCGAGCGCGATGCTGCTGCGGACTGCGATCGGCATCGCCGGCGGCGGCATCCTGTTCAGCGCGGTCGTCGGCGTGCTCTGGATCGCCGGCAGCTATCACGTGACCGGCCTCAACGCGCATCCCGATTGGATTTCGGAGCTGCTCGTCGCCGGCGTCACCGCCGGGATCGCGGAAGAAATTCTCATGCGCGGCGTGCTGTTCCGGATCGCCGAAGAAGGCCTGGGCACCTGGTGGGCGCTGGCGATCTCCGCCGCGGTGTTCGGCGCGTTGCATCTGGGCAATCCCGGCGCGACGCTCTGGAGTTCTGCAGCGATCGCGATCGAGGCCGGACTGCTGCTCGCGATGATCTACCACGTGACGCGTTCGCTGTGGACCTGCGCCGGCCTGCACGCGGCCTGGAACACTATGCAGGGCGCGGTCTACGGCATCCCCGTGTCGGGCACGCATGCCGACGGGTTTCTCGTGTCGAACCGCACCGGCCCGGACTGGCTCAGTGGCGGCGTGTTCGGAGCGGAAGCCTCGGTGGTCGCGCTCGCACTGTGCAGCATCGTCACGATCGCGCTGTTGATGGTCGCGCTGCAGCGCGGATCGATCGTTTCGCCATCGTGGAAGCGATCGGCTGCAACGGCGACGTGATGCGTTGCCGCGGAGGGCGAATATGACAGCTCCGCATCACCGGTTTTGAGCTACGCTCGGCGCCTCGTCCTTCCGGAGGAGCCGCCGTGCACCATCACCATGGGCTGCATCATCCCCTGCTGTCGGTCGCGCCGTACGATTTGAAGCCGACGCAGACCAGCGTCGGCATGGCCGAAGTGCGGGCCAAGCGCGCCGAGTGGCGCAAGCTCGGTCGCAAGAAGCGCAAGCAGCTGCTCGCCTCGCACTGGTTCCCGGGCGTGCTCGGCCCGAAGGATCGCGTCCATATCGTCGATCACCACCACCTCGGCCTAGCCCTGCTCGAGGAAGGCGTGGATGAAGTGCCGGTGATCATCCAGCGCGATTTCTCGATGCTCGATGCACCGACGTTCTGGCGGACGATGGAGTTCTACCGCTGGGCGCATCCTTACGATGCGAGGGGACGCCGAACCGAGTATTCGGCGATTCCCGACCGTCTGCGCGACCTGCAGGACGATCCCTACCGCACGCTCGCGGCACGCGTGCGCGTCGCCGGCGGCTGCGCCAAGGACACCACGCCCTACGCCGAATTTCTCTGGGCGGATTTCTACCGCGCGCAGATCAGGTTGCAGGACGACACGATCGGAGGAAAGATGCTGCGTCGCGCGCTGCTGCTCGCGCACGGGCAATCCGCGGCCTATCTGCCCGGATGGAACGGATCGCTGGAATGAACGAGCACGCGTCCACGACAGGATCATCGGCTGGCGCATCCGTGCGCGTCGCGTCGTTATACAGCGCCGACCTGCTCGCCGGCCTCTCCATCGCGGGATTGCTGTTGCCCGAAGCGGTGGCCTATTCGGGCATCGCGAACCTGCCGCCGCAAGCAGGCGTGATCGCGTTGCTCGCGGGCCTGCTGATCTACGGCGTATTCGGACGCAGCCGCCATGCGATCGTGTCGGCGACCTCCTCGTCCGCCGCCGTGCTCGCCGCGGGCATGATCGCTCTGGCAAGCATCGAGAACACGTCGCGCACAGCGATCGCGGCAACGATGGTCGTGCTCACCGGCGCCTGCTTCCTGATCGCCGGCAGCCTGCGCCTGGGCGGACTCTCGCAACTCGTCGCGCGTCCGGTGCTGCGCGGTTTCGCGTTCGGCCTGGCCTGCGTGATCGCGCTCAAGCAATTGCCGCACCTGTCGGGATTTCCGGCGTTGCACGGCGACTTCGTGCCGCTGCTGCTGTGGCGATTGCTGGAATCCTCCAACGCGTTCAATCCCTATGCGCTGGGTTGCGGCGTCGCCGCGATCGCGCTGCTGTTCCTGAGCGAACGCGTGCGTCGCGTGCCCGGGTATCTGCTCGTGATCGTACTCGGCATTGCGGCATCCGGATGGCTCGCAACGCACGGCGTGAACCTGACAGGCAGAATCGATCTTTCGCTGGATACGTCGCTGCCAGCCTGGCCCTCGGGCGATCAGTGGCTGCCGAGCATCGAACTTGCCGCCGCGCTGGTGCTGATCCTCTACGCCGAGTCCTATGGCTCGATTCGCACCTTCGCGTTGCGACACGGCGATGCGGTGAACGCGAACCGCGACCTGCTCGTACTCGGTGTCGCCAACGCGGTGTCCGGCCTGCTGCACGGCATGCCGGTGGGCGCGGGTTATTCGGCGACGTCGGCGAACGAGGCGGCCGGCGCGCGATCGCGCGCGTCCGGACTGATCGCCGCCGTCTGCGTGTTGTTGATGGTGCTGACATTGCTGCGCTTCATCGAACGCATTCCCGTACCCGTACTCGCCGCGATCGTGATCCATGCGGTGAGCCGCTCGTGGCGGTTGTCGGTCTTCAAACCGTATCTGCAATGGAAACGCGACCGGTTGCTCGTGTTGTCTGCGGTGCTGGCGGTGTTCGTGTTCGGCATCCTCGATGGATTGCTGGTCGCGATCGCGATCAGCCTGATCCTGCTGCTGCATCGCTTGGCGACACCGCGACTGAGCGTGCTCGGCCGTCTCGGCGAGAGTCACGACTTCGTGCCGGCGGCGACCACAAATGCTGCGGAGATTCCCGGCATCCTGATCCTGCGTCCCGAGGAGCCGTTGTTCTTCGCGAACGCCGAATCGATCTTCACGATCGCGCGATCGCGCGTCGAGGAACGCAGGGAATTGAAGCGCGTGGTGCTGAGCCTGGAGGAATCCCCGGACCTCGACAGCACCTCGCTGGAATCACTCGCCGATTTCGCGATCTGGCTGGATGCACGCCGCATCGCCCTGCGCATCGCGCGCCTGAAGGACGATGTGCGTGAATTGCTGCTGCGCGCCGCGCTGCCGCAACTGCCCGCAACGTCGCTCAACGACTGGAGCGTGGACGATGCGGTGAAGGCCGCATCGTCCTGAACGCGTCGCTCAACCCTTGCGGAACACCAACGCCCCGCCCACCGCGTCGACCTGCACGGTATCGCCCGCGCCGAACTCGCCCGCGAGAATCCTCGAAGCGAGCGGGTTCTCGAGCTGCTGCTGGATCGCGCGCTTGAGCGGCCGCGCGCCGTAGACCGGATCGAAGCCGACGTTGCCGAGCAGCGCGAGCGCCTTGTCGGAAATCGAAAGGCCGATCTGACGCTCGGCGAGGCGCTTGCCGAGATACTGCGTCTGCATGCGCGCGATCTCGCGAATCTGCGACTTGTCGAGCGGATGGAACACGACGATCTCGTCGAGCCGGTTGATGAATTCGGGGCGGAAGTGCGCCTGCACGACCGCCATCACGCCGGCCTTCATCTGCGTGTAAGCCTGCGCCTCGTCGTCGCCCGCTTGGTTCGCGACTTCCTGGATCACGTGCGAGCCGAGGTTCGAGGTCATCACGATCACGCAATTGCGGAAGTCGACCGTGCGGCCCTGGCCGTCGGTGAGGCGCCCGTCGTCGAGCACCTGCAGCAGGATGTTGAACACATCCGGATGCGCCTTCTCGATTTCGTCCAGCAGTACTACTGAATAGGGTGACCGCTTCACGCGCTCGGTCAACTGGCCGCCTTCTTCATAGCCCACGTATCCCGGAGGCGAGCCGATCAGCTTGCTGACCGAATGCTTCTCCATGAACTCCGACATATCGAAGCGGATCAATGATTTCTCGCTGCCAAACAGGAAGTGCGCCAGCGTACGGGCGACTTCGGTCTTGCCTACGCCGGTCGGTCCCAGGAACAGGAACGAGCCGATAGGGCGGTGCGGAGATTTCAGGCCGGCACGTGAGCGGCGGATCGAGCGGGCCAGGGCGCTGATGGCCTTGTCCTGCGAGATCACGCGCTTGTGCAGCTCTTCTTCCACGCGCAGCAGCTTCTGTGTCTCTTCTTCCTTGATGGAGGTCACGGGCACGCCGGTCCAGCGGCTGACCACTTCCTCAATGTCTTCACGGGCGACAACGCCGGTGGAAGACTCATCCAGGTGATATTTTTCCCGCAGGGCGCGCAGGTTCTCGCGCTCCTTGCGCTCTTCATCGGAGTAGAAGCGCGCTTTTTCGAACTCGTGGTTCGCAATCGCGTTCTCCATCCGGTGAACGATGAACTTGATCCGCTTCTGGACTTCGGTGATCTCTTCCGGCAGCGAGGTCTGGCGCAGCTTTACGCGCGCTCCCGCCTCGTCCATCAGGTCGATCGCCTTGTCCGGAAGGAACCGGTCTGGAATATAGCGGTTGGAGTGATAGACCGCATACTGAATCGCCTCATCCGTGTAGCTTAACGCGTTAAATTTTTCAAAGCGCTCTTTGATGCCGTAGCTGATCTTGACCCGCTGACCCTCAC
>CAYUXZ010000009.1:0-68688 GCA_964449135.1 uncultured Gammaproteobacteria bacterium | reverse complement strand
ACCGCCGCGATGGCTGCTCCGGCTGCTGGCAACATGGCTGCCGACGCCGCCGCCAAGGCCGGCGCCGCTGCCGACGCCGCCAAGGGCGCCGCGATGAAGGCCGGCGAAGCCGCCGACAAGGTGAAGGACGCCGCCAATGCCGCGAAGGACGCGGCCGGTGGCAAGAAGTAAGATTCGCTGAAGCCGGCTCAGTTCGGCGATGCGCATCACCCAAGGGCGTGCTTCGGCACGCCCTTGTTCTTTGTCGGGCGGCGTGATCGAAGCTGCGTGGTAACGTAACGCGCCATTCGCCCACGACCGTCGCGCGCCGCACATGCCCGTAATCGCCAGCTTGATTGACACCCGCTCCGATGACTTCCGGCAGAACCGGGAGGCATTGCAGTCGCTGATCGCCGACCTCGACGAACAGCTCGCCCAAGCCGCGCTAGGCGGCGGCGAAAAGGCCCGCAGGAAACACCTCGAGCGCGACAAGCTGCTGCCGCGCGACCGCATCGCCGCCCTGCCCGACCCGGGATCCCCGTTCCTCGAATTCTCGCCACTCGCCGCCCACGGCATGTACGAGGGCCAGGCGCCGGGCGCCGGCATCGTCACCGGCATCGGCCGCGTGCACGGTCAGGAAGTGGTGGTGGTCGCCAACGATGCCACCGTCAAGGGTGGCACCTACTTCCCGATCACGGTGAAGAAGCACCTGCGCGCGCAGGAGATCGCGCGCGAGAACCGCCTGCCCTGCGTCTACCTGGTCGATTCGGGCGGCGCGTTCCTGCCGCTGCAGGACGAGGTGTTTCCGGACAAGGAGCATTTCGGACGGATCTTCTACAACCAGGCGCGGCTGTCGGCCGAGAACATTCCGCAGGTCGCGGTCGTGATGGGTTCGTGCACCGCCGGCGGCGCCTACGTGCCGGCGATGTGCGACGAATCGATCATCGTCAAGGAACAAGGCACGATCTTCCTCGGCGGCCCGCCGTTGGTGAAGGCCGCGACCGGCGAGATCGTCGACGCCGAATCGCTCGGCGGCGCCGACGTGCACACCAGCGTGTCGGGCGTGGCCGACCACTTCGCCGAGAACGACGCGCACGCGCTCGACATGGCGCGCAGCGTGATCGTCCATCTCAACCGCCGAAAGAACCTGCCGGTCGCAGTCGCCGCGCCGCGCGAGCCGCTGTACGCGGCCGAGGAGATCTACGGCATCGTCCCGCGCGACACCCGCAAGCCCTTCGAGGTGCGCGAGGTGATCGCGCGAATCGTCGACGGCTCGGAGTTCCAGGAATTCAAGGCGCGCTACGCCAAGACCCTGATAACCGGCTTCGCGCACATCCACGGCTACCCGGTCGGCATCGTCGCGAACAACGGCATCCTGTTTTCCGAGTCCGCGCTCAAGGGCGCGCACTTCATCGAGCTGTGCAACCAGCGCGGCATCCCCCTGGTGTTCCTGCAGAACATCACCGGCTTCATGGTCGGCAAGAAGTACGAGAACGCCGGCATCGCCAAGGACGGCGCGAAGATGGTCACCGCGGTGGCCTGCGCGAGCGTGCCCAAGTTCACCGTGGTGATCGGCGGCAGCTTCGGCGCCGGCAACTACGCGATGTGCGGCCGCGCCTACGGCGGACGCTTCCTGTGGATGTGGCCGAACGCGCGGATCAGCGTGATGGGCGGCGAACAGGCCGCTTCGGTGCTCGCTACGGTCAAGCGCGACGGCATCGAGGCCGCGGGCAAGTCGTGGAGCGCCGAAGAAGAGGACGCCTTCAAGGCCCCGATCCGCGAGCAGTACGAGAACCAGGGCCACCCCTACTACGCGAGCGCGCGCCTGTGGGACGACGGCATCATCGATCCCGCCGACACCCGCCGCGTGCTCGGCCTCGCGCTGTCGGCATCGATGAATGCGCCGATCGCGAAGACCAATTATGGCGTTTTCCGCATGTAATGTTTCGGGACGCGGGGCGTGGCACGCAGATAACCAGACGCGGCCGTTGCAGATCGCGTGCTGAGCGCTTCAATGCATCTCCAGCTCGATCTGCGTGCGCACCGTCACGTTCGGCGCGTTGCGATCCAGGCCCGCGAGTACCGCCGCGTTCCACTTGAGCGTGTTTCGGCCGAAGCGCTTGGCGCCGAACACCGCGGGGCCGGCGATGTGGCTCTGGTCGTGGCCCAGGTGACCGAGCGTGCCGAGTTCGCCCAGACCCTGCGCGCCAACCTCGAAGGCTTCGCTGCCGTGCCAGCGCACCTGCCACGCGTAGCCCAGGCCGGTCTGGTGCGATGCGCCCTTGCCGACTTCGCGTTCGAACAGCAGGTTGACGTTCGCGGTCACCGGCCCGATGTCTTTCATGAACATCGGGCCGACGCGGATGCCGTCCGGATCCTTCGAGAAGGTGTGTTCGTACGATGCGAACAGGCCGAAGTCCATCCAGTACTTGCCGCGCTCGGTGAGCGCGAAGATGTTTTCCCACTCCCAGGCCTCGACGCGGTTCGGGCCTCCATCCTCGAACGACTGCTCGAGTTCGATCTCGGTGAACCAGTGGTCGTTCACGCCGCGGCCGAGCTCAAGGATGTTCGCGTGCTCCTCGCGGCCGTGGTCGAACGTGCGCCAGCCGCCGCGGTACTCGATTTCGGTCTCGCCGTTCTCGACGATCGGTTGATACACGACTTCGGCCGCGCCGGCGAAAGCATTCGTGGAGATCGCGATGCCGCCGGCGGCGAGCGCGAGCGAAAGCGTCGAACGAAGCGTGTTGCGTCGGATCATCGTGCCGATTCCTTTTTCAAGACATGTCCATGGAGCGATCGTGGCGCGCCTGCGCGCGGCGAACTCGCTATTTCGCGACGATCGCGCCCTGCGCGCTGGCCTGGTTGAAATCGCCGAAGTACGGATAGCGCCCGGCTTTCAGCGGGCCGATATAGACGTTGATGCTCGCGTTGCCGGTCACGACCTTCTCGCGATTGAGCTCGTGGCTCTCGAATTCCTCGGGCGTCGGATCCTTGTTCACCACGATCAGCCTGACCTTGGTGTTGGCCGGAATCGTCAGCTCCGCCGGCATGAACCGGTGGTTCTGGATGGTCAGCGTGTACTCGGGCATGTCCGCGGCAACCGCCGCGAACGGCGCGAGCAAGGCCAGCACGCACGGGAAAATGCGCTTCATGGAACTCTCCAATTGAATTCGATCAGGCGGACGTCGCCGGCATTTCGGCGCGCGCGGGCGAATGGCTGCCCGAGAACACCCGCATTCCGGCGACCAGCACCACCAGTGTCGTCACGTAGAACAGCAACTGCATACCGCTCGGCTGCGAGGTGTAGCCGATCAGCGCGTGCAGGGTCTTGCCGAAGGTCGATTCGTCGCTGAGCAGCCAGCCGGTGCTCCACAACGGCGAGGTCCACGCGTGCAGCACGTCCGCCTGGATCAGGAACTTCGCGGCATTGGCCGCCATTCCCGCCGCGATCAGCACGAGCAGCGAGTTCGTCGCGGCGAAGAAATACTTCATCGGGATCTTCAGCAATCCCAGATACAGGCCCACGCCGAGCACCACGCCCGCGAGCAAGCCCAGCGCCGCGCCCAGCATCAGCGCCGGCACCGAAGAACCGCTGGCGAGCAGGCCGTAGCCGAACAGCACGATCTCCGAACCCTCGCGGAGCACCGCGATCGCGACCACGGTCATCAGCGCGGTCATCGGCCGGCTGCCGGTCGAAACGTCGCGCCCGACCGCCTGCATGTGGATCGCCAGTTCGCGGCCGTGCCGCGACATCCAGACCACGTGCCAGCCGATCATCGCGACCGCCGCGAGCAGCACGCCCGCGTTGAACCATTCCTGGCCCGAGCCGCTGAGCGCGTCGGCGATCCGTCCGGCGCCCACCGCGACGCCGATCGCGCCGACCACGCCGAATGCCAGCCCGCCGCCGATCCAGCGCCAGCGCGCAACAACGCCACGCGTCGCGGCCGCGACGATGCCGACGATCAACGCCGCCTCGAGCACTTCACGGAATACCAGCAGCAGGGTCGCAAGCACGGTTCGTGTCCTCCTGTTGGCGCAGATGATAATGGTTCTTGTTTAGATTGCAAGTCCCAGTCTGATGGGCCGGTTACCATGCGGAAGGATTCAGCGCTCCAACCCCCTATGTCCCTGAAAACCCTGACCCTCGAACAGCAAGCCGGCATCGCGCGCCTGACCCTCGCGCGACCGGACGTGCACAACGCCTTCGACGATGCCCTGATCGCCGAACTCACGGCCGCGCTCGAATCGCTGGCCCACGATCCCTCGCTGCGGGTGCTGGTGCTGACCGGCGCGGGCGCGAGTTTCTCGGCGGGTGCCGACCTGGGCTGGATGCGGCGCATGGCGCTGGCGAACACCGAGGAAAACCGCGCAGATGCGATGCGCCTGGCGCGGCTCATGCGCGTGCTCGATGCGTTCCCGAAACCGACCATCGCGAGCGTGAACGGCGCCGCGTTCGGCGGCGGCGTCGGACTGGTCGCGTGCTGCGACATCGCGATCGCCGCGGACACCGCGAATTTCGCGCTCAGTGAGGTCAAGCTAGGGCTCGTGCCGGCGGTGATCTCGCCCTACGTGATCGCCGCGATCGGCGCGCGCCAGGCACGGCGCTGGTTCCAGACCGCAGAAACCTTCGGCGCCACTGAGGCACAGCGCATCGGTCTTCTGCACGCCGTGGTCGCCGCGAACGAGCTCGACGTCGCGGTGGATCGCCAATGCGCGCTGTTGCGCAAGGCCGGCCCGGTCGCTGTTCGCGAAGCCAAGGCGCTGGTTCGCCGCGTTTCCGCATCACACGACGCCGATGCGCTCGACACCGCCAACGCCGATTTGATCGCCCGCCTGCGCGTGTCGCCCGAAGGCCAGGAAGGCCTCGGCGCGTTCCTCGACAAGCGCAAGCCGCACTGGCTGGAGAACTGACGATGCCGCGACCAATCATCCTCCTCGACTACTCGGACGGCGAGTGATGTTCGACAGCATCCTGATCGCCAATCGCGGCGAGATCGCCTGCCGCGTGATCCGCACCTGCCGCAGGCTCGGCATCCGCACCGTCGCGGTGTTCTCCGAGGCCGATGCGAACGCGCAGCACGTGCGGCTCGCGGACACCGCGTATCCGATCGGCGGGCCGCGACCGCAGGATTCGTATCTTCGCGGCGACGTCATCATCGAAGTCGCAAGGAAATCCGGCGCCAAGGCGATCCATCCCGGCTACGGATTCCTTTCGGAGAACGCGGATTTCACCGACGCAGTGGAGAAAGCCGGCATCGTCTTCATCGGGCCCAAGTCCGCGTCGATGCGCAATATGGGCAGCAAGGCCGGCGCGAAGGAACTGATGGCCTCGCGCAACGTGCCGGTCGTGCCCGGCTACACCGGCGAGGACCAGGACGAGAAATTGCTGGCGAAGGAAGCCAAGCGCATCGGTTTTCCGCTGATGATCAAGGCCGCCCACGGCGGCGGCGGCAAGGGCATGCGCATCGTGCGCAGCGCCGAGGAATTTGCGCCCGCGCTGGAAAGCTGCCAGCGCGAGGCAAAGTCTGCCTTCGGCCGCGACCGCGTGTTGCTCGAGCGCTACATCGAGACGCCGCGCCATATCGAGTTCCAGGTCTTCGCGGACAGCCACGGCCACACCATCCACCTCGGCGAACGCGAATGCTCGGCGCAGCGTCGCTACCAGAAGGTCATCGAGGAATCGCCCTCGCCGTTCCTCACGCCAGAACTGCGCACGAAGATGGGCGAAGCCGCGATCGCCGCGGCGCGCGCGATCGACTACGTGAACGCGGGCACGGTGGAGTTCATCGTCGGCCCCGGCGGCGATTTCTATTTCATGGAAATCAACACGCGTCTGCAGGTAGAGCATCCGGTGACCGAAATGGTGACCGGCCTGGACCTCGTCGAATGGCAGCTGCGCGTCGCAGCGGGAGAAAAACTTCCGCTGGCGCAGGACGCGATCGTCGCGCACGGCCACGCGATCGAAGTGCGCCTGTATGCCGAGGACCCCGAAGCCGGTTTCCTGCCGGGTTCCGGCAAGCTCGAGCAATTGCATCTGCCCAAACCCAGCGGCTACGTGCGTCTCGATGGCGGCGTGGTCGAGGGCGACACGGTCACGATCTTCTACGACCCGATGATCGCCAAGCTGATCGTCTGGGACGAGGATCGCCCACGCGCGCTCGCACGACTGCGCGATGCGCTCGCGGCCTGTGAGATCGTCGGTCCGAAGTCGAACGTCGCCTTCCTCGAGGCGCTGGTACGGCATCCGATGGTCGTCGAGGGACGCATCCACACCGGCTACCTCGACAAGCACCTCGATGAGGTACTCCCGGCGCCGCAGCCGCCTTCGTCGTCCGACTTCGCCGCTGCCGCGACCGTGGCGCTGTTACATGACGAAGCCGTCGGACGCGACGCCGCGCGGGCGAGTTCCGATCCGTATTCGCCGTGGGCGCTCTGTGACGGCTGGCGTCTCGGCCACGCCAGCGACCGCGTGCTGTGTCTCGTGCACCGCGGGCAACGCCACCTGCTGCACGCGTCCGGCTACGCGGGCGCTTACCGGGTTCACGGCGAAGGTTTTGCGATCGCGGTCGAAGGCGCACGATTCGCCGATCACGCCCTGTCGGCTCGCTTCGACGGCGACTCGCGCCGCTATCGCGCGAGCGCCGATGCGAACGCGGTGCTCGTGCACGACGGCACCCGGCGCCTGCGTTTCGAGCGCGTCCCTGCGTTCCAGATCGCCGGTGACGCCGGTGCAGGCGGCGGCAACCGCTTGAATGCGCCGATGCCCGGCCGCATCGTGCTGGTGAAGGTCAAACCCGGCGACGCGGTCGAGGCCGGACAGGAACTGCTGGTCATGGAGGCGATGAAGATGGAGCTGTCGCTGAAGTCGCCGCGCAAGGGCTCGGTGGACGAATTGCGCGTGCAGGCCGGGGATTTCGTGGAAGGCGATGCCGTGCTGGTGACCCTCGGAGAGTGACGACGATGCCGCGCATCCTTCGCGCGATTTTCGCCATGGCCGCCGCACTGCTGCTCGGTGGTTGTTCGACTACGCTCGTGCAGTCGTTGCCGATAGGCAAGTCCACGACCTGCGATCCGGCCTGGCCCGGCCGCTGGAAAGCGGTCGAGTCCGATCCGTCCAAGCCGAAGCAGAACACGATGCTGGACATCAGCGCGGATTGCACCCAGTTCACCTTCACCGATCCGGACAAGACCCAGACCGAGCAGCACACCGTGACCCTCGTTGCGTCGCGCGCCGGCGATTTCATCCGCTTCGCTTCACCCGGCGACGAACCCAATTGCTTCGGCGGAGGCTCGACCCATTGCGGTATCGAACTCATCCGATACGAACGAGCAGGCAACGAAATCCGCCTGTTCAATCCCGATCACCGCAAGGTGCACGACGCGCTCTCCAGCCGTCGCGTTTCCGGATACACCGAGGCGAACGACGATCCGACCGTGCCGGGCACCGTGGGCGGCAACATGACCGATGCGCCTGCGCCTTCCGACAGCGCGATCGTCAGCGCCATCGCTGCGCGGCAGCAGGACGCGCCGCGCCAGCCGATCTACCACAACCTGATCGCGGGCAATCCCGAGCAGATCACCGAGATCCTGCTGCATCATCCGGAGTTCTTTGAATCGAAACCCTGGCTGATCCTGCGACGCGACGGCCCGATGATGGACAACCGAACACCATGACCGATTCCATCCGCATCGTCGAAGTCTCGCCGCGTGACGGCCTGCAGAACGAGAAGACCCTCGTTCCCGCCGCTACCAAGATCGAGCTGATCGATCGCCTGTCCGCGACTGGGCTGCGCACGATCGAGGCGACCAGCTTCGTGAGCCCGAAATGGGTGCCGCAGCTCGCCGACGCGGCCGAGGTCTTCACTGGCATTGCGAAGAAGGACGGCGTGGGCTATCCCGTGCTGGTGCCGAACGAACAGGGCTACGACCGCGCGCGCGCGGTCGGCGCGAGCGAGGTCGCGGTGTTCACCGCCGCATCGGAAGCGTTCAACCGCAAGAACATCAACGCATCCATAGATGAGTCCATCGCGCGCTTCGAGCCGGTGATCGCGCGCGCGAAGGTGGACGGCGTGAAGATGCGCGGCTACGTCTCCACCGTGCTCGGTTGTCCCTACCAGGGCGAGGTGCCGCTCGCCGATGTCGTGCGCGTCGCCAAGCGCCTGCACGAGCTCGGTTGCTACGAAATCTCGCTCGGCGACACCATCGGCGTGGGTACGCCCGCGAAGGCGCGCGCGATGCTCAAAGCCGTCGCGAGCGAAGTGCCGATGTCTGCGCTTGCCATCCACTTCCACGACACCTACGGCCAGGCGCTCGCGAACATCCTCGCCTGCCTCGAGGAAGGCGTCGCGGTGATCGACTCCTCGGTGTCGGGCACCGGCGGTTGTCCGTATGCGCGCGGCGCGAGCGGCAATGTCGCCAGCGAGGACGTCGTCTACATGCTGCACGGCCTCGGCCTGCGCACCGGCATTGATCTCGACAAGTTGATCGCGACCGGCGCGTGGCTCGCCACGCATTTGCACAAGGACACCAGCAGTCGCGTCACCCGTGCGCGAACCGGGGCATAGCCATGGGAACGCGTGCGAAAACTTGGTTGCGACTGGCACTCGCCCTCTGTGGTGTCTTGGTCGGATTTGTACCTGCGCTGGCCACTACGGACACAGTTCCAGTACCAGACCTGCTCCTGATTCCCTACAAAGTCTGGACCGGAGACGAGGACCAGACGCACCGTGACTGGGCGGTGCTGATCCATGACGACAAGATCGTCGCTGTCGGCCCGATCGGATCCATCCACGCCCCCGCTGGTGCAGCGTCCATCCACATGCCGAACGCGACCTTGCTGCCAGGCCTGATGGACCTGCATTCGCACCTGCTGCTGCATCCGTACAACGAGATGCTCTGGAACGACCAAGTACTCAAGGAATCCGAAGCCTATCGCACGCTGCAGGCCGCCGAGCATGCAAGGCTCACCGTGTGGAATGGATTCACGACTCTGCGCGACCTTGGCACCGAAGGCGCCGGATACGCCGATGTAGCACTCAAGCAGGCGATCAATGAAGGCTGGATCGAGGGGCCGCGGCTGTTCGTCGCTACGCGCGCGATCGTCGCCACCGATGCCTACGGTCCCGGTCCAAAAGGCTTCCGTCCCGATCTCGACCTGCCGCAGGGCGCGCAGGCGGTTAGCGGTGTTGACGAGATGCTGCGAGCGGTGCGCGAACAGATCGGCCACGGCGCGGACTGGATCAAGCTCTACGCCGACTACCGCTGGACTGCCGAGGGCGACGCACGACCGACGCTGACCCTCGCGGAGATGAAGGCCGCGGTCGAAGTCGCGCACGCCGCCGGGAAGCCAGTGGCCGTGCACGCGACGACCGATGCCGGCATGCGCCTGGCGATCGAAGCCGGTGTGGACACCATCGAGCACGGCTACGGCGGCAGCCTCGACACGTTCAAGCTGATGAAGCAGCGCGGTATCGCCTATCTCCCGACGCTGACCGCGGCTGAGGCTTATTCGGAGTATTTCGAGCACTACGAACGCGGCAAATCGCTTCCGACCGAACGCATGAAGCTTGCCGCCAGCGCGTTTCATAATGCACTCGCGGCTGGCGTGACAATCGGTTGTGGCAGCGACGTTGGGGTGTTCGCCCACGGCACCAACCGTCGGGAGATCCAGTGGATGGCACGGCTCGGCATGAGTAACGCTCAAGCGCTACGCGCCGCGACCGTCGTCGATGCGCGCATTCTCGGCAAGCAGAACGAGCTCGGTCGTATCGCTCCCGGATACGATGCGGACCTCGTGGCCGTCGTCGGGGAACCTCTCGATTACCACGAACATATTCGCAACAGCAATCCGGTCGACGATCTGGAAGCGCTCGCACAGGTCTCCTTCGTGCTCAAGGGCGGCAGGATCTACCGGACGTCGTACGGGTCCGGAGATGCCCCATGATCCAGCCGTACATCATCCGCCAGATCCTCTCGCGCGATGACGCGGCCATGGCCGAAATCATCCGCACGGTGATGCCGGAATTCGGCGCGAGCGGCGACGGGTTCGCGATCAACGATCCGGAAGTGGACTGGATGAGCCGCGCCTACATGCTCCCGCGCCACGCCTACTTCGTGGTCGAGCGCGCCGGCCGCGTGCTCGGCGGCGGCGGGATCGGGCCGCTCGAAGGCGGCGATGCGGAAACCTGCGAACTGCGCAAGATGTATTTCCTGAAGGAACTGCGCGGCATCGGCGCCGGCACCGCATTGATGTCGCGCTGCCTGCAGGCCGCGCGCAGCGTCGGCTTCAAGCGCTGCTACCTGGAAACCCTGTCGGGCATGCACGGTGCGATGCGGCTGTACGAGCGCAGCGGCTTCGTACGCATCCCCGAACCGATGGGCGCAACCGGGCACGGCGGCTGCAACACCTTCTACCTGCGCGAGATCTGACGCCGAGGCATAGGTCGCCCGGGTAACGGTATAATCCCGACGCAGGCGGGGAAGAGCTCCGCCGCGTCTCAGACAGGGGAAAAATCCATGCTTCGACTCCATCGCATCGTGCGATCGCTCGCGATTGCGCTCATTGCCTGCTTCGCGCTGTCCGGCTGCCTCAGCGTGAACAGTTTCGTTGACAAGGGCCAGCCGACGCTCACCCGCAACGACTTCCCGGCGCCGGCGCACGCCAAGCCGGTGCAGTTGCTGTTCGAGTTCCGGCAGAAAGGCGCTCCGAATGCGCGGGGCACGACCGAAGTCCGGCCGATGATCACGACCGTCGCCACGGAATCGGGGCTGTTCGCTACGGTATCGCAAACTCCGGTCGAAGGCGGCGGCGTGCTCACGGTCAGGATCGACAACGTGCCGTTGACCGACAACATCGAAGCCAAGGGTTTCGGCACGGGCCTCACGCTAGGCATGGTCGGCTCGATCGTGACCGACGGCTACGTCTGCAGCGCGACGTACGTGGCTGACGGCAAGACCACGCAGGCGGACCTGAAACATGCGATTTATTCGACCATCGGCAACCACGCGCCTCCGCCCGGCCTGACTGCGATGACGCCGAAGGATGCCGCGAATCTGGCGATGAGCCAGATCATGTGGAACCTGCTCAAGCAGTTGTCCGACAAGCACGCGTTCGAGTAATGCCATGAATCCAAGGAACCTGATACTCGTCGGCCTCGCCGCACTTCTGGTGGGCTGCGTCACCATGCCCGCGACCACCTACCAGCCTTCGATAGACAACACGCAGGCCCTGCAGCGCAGCGGCAAGGCCAAGCTGGGGGTGGATGCGTTCACGGCGGCGCAGGGCGTCGAAAACAAAAGCCTGAGCGTGCGCGGTTCGCAGCTCACCGGTGGCAGCGACGGCACGTTCTCGACCTACCTGCACGATGCGCTGCAATCCGAGCTGCAAACCGCAGGCCGCTTCGATGCGACTTCCGCGACGAAAGTCAGCGGAACCCTGACCGGCAACGAGCTGGACGGAAGCGGCTTCAGCACCGGCCACGCCAAGGTCAGCGCGCGGTTCGTGGTGGTGCGGCAGCAGACCAAGGTTTACGACAAGGAACTGACTGCCACGCACCAGTGGGATTCGTCGTTCGTCGGAGCCATCGCGATTCCGGCTGCCATGCAGAACTACACCACCGCGGTGCAGAAACTGATCGGGTTGCTCATCGCCGATCCGGATTTCGTCAAGGCGAGCAACGACGGCGGGCAGTAAGCAACGCGGGCAAGGAAGATCCGGGGCCGGCCGATACGATAAAATGCCGGCCCCTTCCAGAGCGGCCGCAACCATGCAATTGAACACCCTCCGCGCCGTCGTCACCGGCGGCGTTTCCGGCCTCGGCTTCGCGGTCGCGCAGCACCTCGTGAAGCACGGCGGCAAGGTCGCGCTGTTCGACATCAACGACGAGAAAGGCGCGGCCGCGGTCGCGGAACTCGGCGAGGCCAACGCGCGTTACTTCCGCACCGACGTCACCGACGAATCCGACGTGCAGGCGAACGTCGCCGCGGCGAAGGAGTTCCTCGGAGGACTCAACGCGGCGATCAACTGCGCCGGCATCCTTGGCGCGGGCCGCGTGCTCGGCCGCGAGGCGCCGATGCCGCTGAAGAACTTCTCGATGACCGTCGGCGTGAACCTGATCGGCAGCTTCAATGTCTCCAAGGCGGCTGCCGCGCTGATGCAGCACAACGAGGCCGGCGAAGACGGCGAGCGCGGCGTGATCGTCAACACCGCGAGCGTCGCCGCCTACGAGGGCCAGATCGGCCAGGCCGCGTACTCCGCCTCGAAGGGCGGCGTGGTCGGCATGACCCTGCCGATGGCGCGCGAGCTCGCGCGCTTCGGCATCCGCGTGATGACCGTGGCGCCGGGCATCTTCTGGACGCCGATGGTGGACGGCATGCCCGACGATGTGCAGAAGTCTTTGAGCGCGTCGATCCCGTTCCCCTCGCGCCTGGGCCGCCCGGAGGAATTCGCCGACCTCGTCGCCTTCATCCTGCGCACGCGCTACCTCAACGGCGAGACGATCCGCCTCGACGGCGCGGTCCGTCTCGCACCGAAGTGAATCTGGAACCCTGAAATGAAAGCCTACGACGTAAAGAAAGGTTCGGTCATCGAACACAATGGCGCTGTGTATCAGGTGCGCGACTTCGAGCGCAGCGCTCCACAGGGCCGCGGCGGCAACCTCAAGTTCCGTTTCACGCTGTACAGCGTGCCGGGTGGAACCAAGCTCGATCTCAACTGCGGTGGCGACGACGAACTGAAGGAAGTCGAACTGTCGCGCCGTGCGGCGACGTTCTCCTACAAGGACGGCGAAGCCTTCGTGTTCCTCGACGCCGAGGACTACACGCCCTATCAGCTCGACGCAGACGTGGTCGGCGACGCGGCGCGCTACATCGCCGACGGGCTTGAGGAATGCTACGTGCAGATCATCGACGACGCGCCGGTCGGCCTGCAGATGCCGACCAGCGTTGCGCTGACCGTCGTGGAGACCGCACCCGAACTCAAGGGCGGCACCGCGACCAAGCGCCCCAAGCCCGCGCGCCTGAACACCGGCATCGAAATCCAGGTGCCCGAGTACATCGCGACCGGCGAGCGCGTGTGGGTCAATACCGTGACCGGGGAATTCGCGGGTCGAGTTTGATGCGCTTATGAGATGCCATGAATGGCATCTCATGCGTCAAACTCGGGCGAGGCAGGAGGCCGAGCGGGCAGCAACGCACGAATGCCTGCTTGCCTCAGCAGAGCTCAAGGTTCGCTCCCTCTCCCGTCAGGAGAGGAAATTCTTCCGATTCCTTGCAGCCATTTCCCAGCCATCCGCCGCACCGACGCATCCGCCGATTCGTCGCGCGCGACCTCGGCGATGTCGCGCCATGCGAGCGCATGCGATTCGTCGCTGACCGTGAAGCGTTCGTCCTCTCCCGCTCGAACCACGTAGCGCACGTCGTAATGCCAGTGCTCCGGATCGCTGCCGCGCGCGGGGATGCGATGTCGGTCGAGATCGAAGATCGAAGGCTCGACCGTCAATCCGGTCAGTCCGGATTCCTCTTCGGCCTCGCGCAGCGCGACGCGCATCAGGTCGGTGTCGCCGTCGGCGTGACCGCCGAGCTGTAGCCACAGCCCGAGCTTGCGGTGATGGGTCAGCAGCACGCGCGAACCGTCCGCGCTGACCAGCCAAGCCGAACCGGTGAAATGACCTACGTCCAGCGAGCGTTTGAATGCATCCGCGTGCCGCGCAAGGAATTCGCGGAATTGCTGCGGTGCAACTTCATCCGGCCAGCGCGCCGCGTATTCGGCGAATTCCAGCGTCGGTCTCGCGTGAATCTCGTTCATTTCCTGCGGCACATCCGTGTGAAGACGCCGCAGGATAGCCGCCGGCCGCGATTTTCGCTTGTGGCCCCCGTCCCCGCAGGCTAAGGTAGCCCGCAGTCCGCCCGGCGGATGACCGGCCGGCGCCATGCGCGCCGTCGATGACCACAGCATGCACGGGAGTTCGCGATGCTATTTCAACGCGTCAAACCGCTGGACCTGATTCTGGCCAATGCGGAGAAAAAAGCTCTAAAACGACAGTTGGGTTGGTTCTCGCTCATGATGCTCGGTGTTGGCGCGATCATCGGCACTGGCATCTTCGTGCTGACATCGGTCGCAGCCAACAAGGCTGGCCCGGGCATGATGATTTCCTTCGTCATTGCAGCGGTAGTCTGCGCACTGACGGCTCTTGTCTATGCCGAGATCTCCGCGATGGTTCCTGTCGCGGGATCCGCATACACCTATTCCTATGCTGTTCTCGGCGAAGTCATCGCCTGGATGGTCGGATGGGCGCTCATCCTCGAATACGCGGTGGCGGCCAGTGCCGTGGCGGTTGGCTGGTCAGGCTACATCAACGACATACTGACGACTCACGGAATGGCGTTGCCAGCGGCCCTGCAAGTCGGCATGTTCAATTCCGTAACGATGGCGAATGGCACCAAGGTTGTTGGCTCGTTCAACCTGATGGCCTTCTTGTGCACACTCGCGGTGACGTGGCTGCTTGTGATCGGAACATCAAAGAGCGCAAAGTTCACAGCGGTTCTGGTCGTCGTGAAAATTGCTGCTTTGACGCTGTTTGTTATCTTGGCGTTACCGGCGGTCCAGCACCACAACTTCGAACCGTTCACACCGCTTGGCTGGAAGGGTGTTCAGACAGCCGCGGCATCAATCTTCTTCGCCTACGTGGGATTCGACGCCGTGTCGACGGCTTCCGAAGAAACCGTCAATCCCCAACGCAACCTTCCGATCGGAGTGATCGGCTCGCTTGTCCTCTGCACGGTCTTCTACCTGCTGGTGGCCTACTGTGCCGTCGGTGCGGTGGGAGCGCAGCCGGGCGGCCCGCTGGCCAGTTCGAACCACCCGCTGGCTTTTGTTCTTCGCGAAATCGGCCAAGGCAGGGCCGGCGATATCGTGGCCGGTGCCGCAGGCTTCGCGCTGCCGTCCGTCGTGTTGATGATGATCTACGGACAGACCCGAATCCTGTTCACGATGGCCCGCGACGGCCTGATGCCGAACGTATTCTCCAAGGTCCATCCGAAGTTCCACACGCCATACGTAATCACCATTGTCACAGGTATCTTCTGCGCGATTTTCGCCTCCGAACTGAACGTCGATATCTTGGCCGACGTGTCCAACGCAGGAACCTTGTTTGCGTTCATGGCGGTGGCAGCTGGCGTCTTGATCCTTCGCAAGAAGGAACCGGGCCGCAAGCGTCCGTTCCGGACTCCCTTGGTGTGGTTCGTCGCACCTGCGGCGGTCGTGGGCTGCGCCTACCTGTTCTGGGGACTCGACAGCATCGTTCCGCTGCCTTACTTCCCAGTTACTACTCGTGTGTTCTTCTTCATCTGGTCCGCAATCGGACTCGTTGTCTACGCAATCTACAGTCGTAGCCGCAGCCATATGGCGCCCGGGCACAAGCATGAACGGATCGGTGAAAAGCTCGAGGCTGCGCCGTCGTTCCACGAAGGTCCCGAACCGGGCCCGTAATCCTTCCGGCAAGTTCACACGACGGCGCGGTCACCCCGCGCCGTCGTCGTTTTCTGGTTGCGGTTCTTCGTTCGGCGCGGCATCACCGAGCAGTCGGCGTGCGATATCGGGCTCGACTGATTCCACATCGCGCAGCTTGCGCTCGATCGCACGCGTGCGAATGCCGGCCGAATCGATGACGTCGGCCGCTTCGCTGAGCTTCTTGCGCGTCTTCGCGAGTACTTCGCCGAACTTGCCGAACTCGGTCTTGACCGCGCCCAGCACCTGCCAGACTTCGCTCGAACGTTTTTCGATCGCCAGTGTGCGGAACCCCATGCGCAGCGAATTGAGCGTGGCCGCGAGCGTGGTCGGACCGGCGACGACGATGCGGTGATCGCGCTGCAACCCATCCACGAGTCCGCCACGACGCAGCGCCTCGGCGTAGAGGCCTTCGGTCGGCAGAAACAGGATCGCGAAGTCGGTGGTATGCGGCGGTTCGACGTATTTCGCCGCGATCTTCTTAGCCTCGTCGCGCAGGCGACGCTCCAGCGCCGCGCCCGCAGATGCCGCCGCATCCGCGTCCGCGCGTTCCTGCGCGTCGAGCAGGCGTTCGTAGTCCTCACGCGGAAACTTCGCATCGATCGGTAGCCAGACCTGCGAGCCGGCTGATCCGCCCGAGCCGGGCAAACGGATCGCGTACTCGACGTGCTCGTTCGACCCGGGCCGGGTCTCGACGTTGTCATCGTACTGGTCTGGCGTCAGCACCTGTTCGAGAATCCCCGCGAGCTGCACTTCACCGAACACGCCGCGTGTCTTGACGTTGGTCAGCACGCGCTTGAGATCACCTACGCCCGCGGCGAGTCCCTGCATCTCTCCGAGCCCGCGATGCACCTGTTCGAGCCGTTCGGAAACCAGCTTGAAGGATTCGCCCAGGCGCGTTTCCAGCGTGGACTGCAGCTTCTCGTCCACCGTCTGGCGCATCTGGTCGAGCTTGCCGGCATTGTCGGCCTGCAGTTCCTTGAGCTGCTTCGCCAGCGTTTCGCGGATTTCGCCGAGGCGGCGCTCGGTGGTCTCGTTGAGCTTGTCCAGGCGCACCTGCTGCGAACGATCGAACGACTCCAGCGCCGCCTGCGTTTCGCCGCGGCCGCTGCGCTGCTCCTCGCGCAGGTTGCGTTCGATGCGGTCGATGTCCTGACGGATCGTGCCCAGCCGCGCATCGAGTTCTCCTGACTGCTTCGCGGCCGGATCGCGGCGCCAGATGGCGATCAGCACGACCAAGCTCAGCAGCACGAGCACGATGAGCACACCCAGCAAGGTTTCCATGGCATTCCGGCTCCAGCGACGGACACATGGTAAGGCCATGCGGGTCTCAGGTCGCGCGACGGCGCTCAGTCGCGAGCCGGACGCCCGCATCCGCTACACTTCCCGCATGAGCGCCCTGCCCTACGACACCGATCGCCTGCGCGAGGCCGCGCGCACGATCGCCGGCTGCGCAGCCGAGCTGGCCGCGCTCGGCTGGACGCCCGCGACCAGCAGCAATTTCTCGCTGCGGCTCGACGACAGGCACGCCGCAATCACGATCTCCGGGCGCGACAAGGGTCGGCTCGGAGAGGATGACATCATGGTCGTCGACCTCGATGGCCAGGCCGTTGGCAGCGATCACCGCCCTTCCGCCGAAACCCTGCTGCACACGCAGCTCTACAAGCGCATTCCCGAAATCGGCTGCGTGCTGCACACGCATTCGCGCACGCAGACGGTGGCTTCGCGGCTGTTCTCCGGCGCCGGCCACGTGCGGCTGGAAGGCTACGAGTTGATCAAGGCCTTTCCCGGACAGGACACGCACGAAACCTCGATGGACGTGCCCGTGCTGCCGAACAGCCAGCATATGCCTACGCTTGCGGCACAAGTCGATGTCTTGCTGGACGCCGGCGACCTCTGGGGCTACCTGATCGATGGCCACGGCCTGTACGCCTGGGGCCGCGACATGGCCGAAGCGCGACGGCATCTGGAAGCCTTCGACTTCCTGCTGGGCTGCGAAATGGACCTGAGGAAGTTCCACCGATGAGCCGACTGCGCATCTTCGACGAAAACGATCCTTCGACCCCGCACCGGACCACGCGCGAACACGCGGCAATGGCCGCCGAACTCGCGAAGATCGGCGTGCGCTTCGAACAATGGCAGGCGTCGCAGCCGGTCGCGCCGGGCGCTTCGTCCGACGACGTGATGGCGGCGTATCGCGCCGACATCGACCGCCTGGTCGCGGAGAACGGATTCAAGACCGTGGACGTGGTGAGCATCGCGCCGGACAACCCGAACCGCGAGACGATGCGCGCGAAATTCCTCGACGAGCACTTCCACAAGGAAGACGAGGTGCGTTTCTTCGTCGCCGGCGCGGGACTGTTCACCCTGCACGTCGACGGGAAGGTCTACGAGATCCGCTGCGAGCAGGGCGACCTGATCGGCGTGCCGGACAGCACGAAGCACTGGTTCGACATGGGCGAAGCACCCTACTTCATAGCGATCCGCTTCTTCACCGAGCCCGACGGCTGGGTTGGTTACTTCACCGGCACCGATATCGCGCAGCGCTTCCCGCGTTTTGAAGCAGAGGCCGCGTGAGCAAGCCACAAGCGATTCTCACCGATATCGAAGGCACGACGAGTTCCATCTCGTTCGTGCACACCGTGCTGTTCCCCTACGCGGCGCGCGAGCTGCCCGCGTTCGTGCGCGCGCACGGCAATGAGCCCGAGGTGCGGCAGTGGCTGGACAACGCCGCGCTGGACATCGGCGGCGTGGTATCGGACGACTGCATCGTCGAACTGCTGCAAGGCTGGATCCGCGAGGATCGCAAGCATCCAGCGCTCAAGGCGCTACAGGGCATGATCTGGAAGGATGGTTACGAGCGCGGCGAATACCGCGCGCACGTCTATCCAGACGCCGTCGAGGCGCTGCGCCGGTGGAAGTCCGAATGCATCGCTCTGTACGTGTATTCCTCGGGTTCCGTTCCCGCGCAAAAGCTGCTGTTCGGCCACTGCGACGCGGGGGATCTGACCCCGCTATTCTCCGGCTGGTTCGATACAGCGGTCGGCGGCAAGCGCGAAGCCGCGAGCTACCGGCGCATCGCCGAAGAGATCGACATCCCGCCGGGCGAGATTCTGTTCCTGTCCGACGTGGTTGCCGAACTCGACGCCGCGCACGACGCCGGGATGTTCACCACCCTGCTCGACCGTCGCGACGATTACCCTCAGCCGCGCACCGGCGAGGCCGCGCACGGGCATCCGCGCGTGGAATCGTTCGCGCAGATCGAATTCTGAAGCCGGGCATTGATGCGCGTACGGATCGTATTGCTGCTGATCGCGCTGCCTCTCGCGTTCGCGCTGGGGCGCTGGACGATGCCGCACGATACCGCTGCGCCCGCGAACCTTGCCACGTCACGCGCGCCGACGACGGTGCAGAAATCCACACCGCAGAATCCCGCACGCAACGGCGGGGCGCTGAATGTAGCGCACGACCAGCCGGACTACGCGCACGACGTCACAGCGATCGCGAGCTACGAGGATCTGGTCTATTCGCAGGGCGACCTGCTCGACGCCGCGCTTGCTCGCGTGCACGCGCGCAAGCCCGGCCGGCCCAACCTGTTCGCGCTCGGGTTCGCGGGCGACGGCGAGGAGAACGTGTTCCGCAACGAAGTCGACTACTTCGCGAAACTCGTCGCGAAGCGCTTCGGCGCGGATGGGCACGTGCTGGAACTGGTCAACTCGCCGCGCACGTTCGAGAACGTGCCGCTGGCGACGCGCACCAATCTCTACGCCGCGCTGGACGGCATCGCCGCGAAGATGGATCGCGATCAGGACATCCTGCTGCTGTTCCTGACCAGCCACGGCAGCGCCGGTCACGAACTGTCGGTGCAACTCGGCGCGCTGCCGCTGGACCAGGTCACACCGGATGACCTTCGCGACGCGCTCGATGCGGTGAAGATCCGCTGGCGCGTGATCGTCGTGTCGGCCTGTTATTCGGGCGGTTTCATACCGGCGCTGCGCAATCCGAACACGCTGGTCATCACCGCCGCGCGCAGCGATCGTTCCTCGTTCGGCTGCGGCAATGATTCGAAGATCACCTGGTTCGGCAAGGCCTTCCTAGCCGACGCGCTGAATACGACCACCGATTTCCGCGAAGCCTACGAGCGTGCGCGCACGGACATCGCCGGATGGGAGCGTCGCGACCGCGAAGTGCCGTCCGAACCACAGCTCTGGGAAGGCCCTGAAATCGAAGCGAAGCTCGCGTCCTGGCGCGCGACGCTGCCTCCCGCGCCACCGGTTCCGTTCGCGCCGAACGTGGTCGTCGGATTCCCACCACCGCATGCCGTTCGCTAGACGGGCGGCGTTTTACTGCACCGCGTCGTCCAGCCGATACGACATCTGCGCGTGGCGCTCGCCCAGCCACGGATCGAACTCGCGCACCTCCACGCGATGCGTACCGAACGCAAGATCGGTCGCAAGCACGCCGCGCCACAGATGCGTGGACGTCACCGCTTCGGCGGAACGGTCATAGCCGCGCAGGCGGTCAGCGGTGTCGTCGGCCGCGTTCTCCAGCACCAGCCGCGGATCGGGCTTGAGCACGCGCGTCATCGGCTTCCACGCGCCGTCGTCGATGCGATACTCGACCTTCGTCGTCGCATCGCCCATGAACACGTTCGCGTACACCGCCCAGGCCGGATACGCGCCGTGGCGCAGCACCTTCGGCGCTTCCAGCGCCATCGCGTCGTTGAACGAAGCATCGTTCGCCGGCAACTGCGCGACGTGCCACGCCAACTTGTAGTCGCCGTTCGCGGAAACCTGCAGCGTCGCCCAGCCGTTCGGCGTGCCGTCGCTCATCGTCGAGACCGGAATGCCGTTGGCATCCTTGACGCCCGACCAGAACGCGCCGCAGGCCGTGCCGACGTTGTATTCGCGCAACGGCGCCGCGCCCTGCCAGCCGTCACCCGCGTCGTGCAGCACCATGCGCTGGTTGTGCGTGTGCGCGCTCAGAAGCAGCACGTGCGGGAAATCCCTGAGCAGCGCGAACAGTCGCTCGCGATCGGCATGGCGGAAGGTTTCCGGCGCACCCGGTGCGGCCGCATCGAAGAACGGGATATGCACCGCGATCACCAGCAGCCGATCCTTGGGCAGCACCGGCAGATACGACTGCAGGAACGCGAACTGATCCTCGCGCAAGCCTCCCACGTAGCCGAGCTTGGTTTTCGGATCGAATACGACGTCGTCGAGCGCGACGAATTCGGCCTGCGGCTCTTCCCATGCCGTCGTCGCCGGCCCGTAGTTCGCGCGGAAGCTGTCGGTCGCGTGCGCGTCGTCGGGCGCGTCCTCGTCCTGGTCGTGGTTGCCGGCGACGTGCAGCCACGGCACGCGCAGGCTCGCGGTGACGCGATCGATCGCCGGATACAACGACAGGTCGTCGCTGACGATGTCGCCGAGGCTGATCCCGAACTGCGCCGCGCCCTTCTCCGCCTGCGTGCGGATCGGATCGACGATCGCGCGCCGGTAGTAATCGACGTCGTGTAGGTTCTTCGGCTGCGGATCGCCGAAAACCAGCACGTCCAGCGCATCGGCCGCGCGCGCGGCCTGCGGCAGCAACGCGAAATCGATGCGGTTCGGCAGCGGACCGGTCGCGGCGATGCCGCCGTACTTCAGCGGCGGCGAACCCTTGCTCTGCAGATTGCGCCAGAACAGCGGCAGCCCGTTGCGGCCGTTCGGCAGCGTGTAACCGGCCGGCTTGACCACGAACACGGTCTGTCCGTCGGCAATCGGCAGCGTGTAACGCCCTTGCGCATCGGTGCGCGAGACTACGCTGCCATTCGACACCGCGACGTTCGCGACGCCACGCTCGCCCGCATCGCGCACGCCATTGCGATTGGCGTCCAGGTATACAGTGCCGCGCAGCGTCTGCGACGCTTCGCCGGCCATCGCGGAAGACATCAGTGCGCAGACGATGGCGATCAGGATGCAGCGAACGGAATCGGACATGCGAACGGCCTCGGCAGGAGGCACAAGGTTAGCCGCATGTTACGACTATGCAAACCGGTTCGTAGTTGACCGTCACCGGATGGCCGCGCAGGATTAACCCATCGCCCCGGATGTGGGTGTTATTCAGCTCTGTGCGCAGACATGCGATTTGAACTTGAACACCTGGAATCCTACGACGACGAGTCCCTTCTAGCGGAGCTTCGTCGCGTTGCGGCACTGATTGACTCGCCAACGATCACACAAGATCAATTCACTTCCTTGGCTAATGTGCACAGTTCCACGGTGGGCAGGCGCTTTGGCGGGTGGAGGAAAGCGCTTGACGCTGCGGGTCTGAGTCAACGATTCGATGACTCGAAGTCTCAAAAAAGCAGGGAAGAGATACTCGCCGCGATCAGAGCAACTGCAGAGAAGTTTCAGAAGAACGTCTTAACCATTCAAGAGTTTGAGGCACACTCAGCGATAGGAGCCCGCCCAGTTCGCAGAGTATTCGGGTCTTGGAAGAAAGCATTGGAAGCTGCTGGACTCGCTCAGTCTACGTTGGCGCGGCGCTACACGGACGAGGAGTGCTTTGAGAACATGCTAGCCATGTGGACACAATTCGGCCGACCACCACAACACGACGAAATGAATGCACCTCCTTCACAAGTGGGTTCAAAAGCCTACGTCCGGCGCTGGGGTACATGGCGAAAAGCATTGACCGCGTTCGTGCAGAGAGTAAATTCCGAGCAGATAGAGCCAGCCTCAGCACCTGCACAACCGGAACCGACGCTGCTACAGCAAGTTGAAGTGAAGCGAGGCCCGAGGGAAATCCCACTAGGGCTACGATATTTTGTGCTCAAGCGCGATCACTTCCGCTGCGTCACTTGCGGCGCTTCTCCCGCAATCCAGCTTGGTGTCATATTGCATATCGACCACATCATTCCTTGGGCGCTTGGCGGTCGCACTGTTGCTGACAATCTCCGCACATTGTGCGAGCAGTGCAATCTGGGTAAAGGCATTACTGCTGCGTGATGCGCGGGTAACATCCTGGAGCAAGTGGGTTTGAAGAGGTAGTTCCCATGCGTTACGCAATCGTCATTGAGCAGGCCGAAGGCAATTTCTCGGCCTATGTGCCGGATCTTCCAGGCTGCGTCGCCGCCGGCGGCAGCGTCGAAGAGGTCGAGCAGTTGATTCGCGAAGCCATCGCCTTCCATCTCGAAGCTCTTCGCGTGGATGGCGCGTCCGTTCCGCCGCCGTCTAGTCAAGTGGACTATGTCGATGTCGCCGCCTAACAAGGCGCATTCGGACTAGCGAAACCGTCGGCCCTTATCTTAACGGTGCCGCTCGCGCAACGTCGCGACTACATCGGCGAATGACAGCCCCCGCGCCCGCAGCAGCACCGCTAGGTGATAGATCAGATCGGCGGCCTCGCCCGACAGCGCGGCATCGTCCTGCGTGACCGCCGCGAGTGCGGTCTCCACGCCCTCTTCGCCGACCTTCTGTGCGATCCGGTTCACGCCCGCGTCGAACAGCTTGCTGGTGTAGCTGCCTTCTGGGCGCTGCGCCTGGCGCTGCGCGATCAGCGTGTCGAGTTCGGCGAGGAAATCCGCCGGCGCGTCGGCGAAGCAGCTCGCCGTGCCCAGGTGGCAGGTCGGCCCCTGCGGCTTCGCGAGTACCAACAAGGTATCGCGGTCGCAGTCGGCGCTGACCGACACCAGTTCGAGCACGTGCCCGCTGCTCTCGCCCTTCATCCACAGGCGTTGCTTGCTGCGGCTGTAGAACGTGACTTTGCCGCCGGACAGCGTCGCTTCCAGTGCCGTGCGGTCCATGTAGCCGAGCATCAGCACACGCAGGCTCGAAGCGTCCTGCACGACCGCGGGCAGCAGTCCATTCTGTTTGTTCCAGTCGAGCGATTCGATTGCTTCACGGTCGGTTGATTCAATCCGCATCTCGCACCTCGATGCCGCGCGCGCGCAGCGACTTCTTGAGTTCGGGAATCCGCAGGCTGCCGTCGTGGAACACGCTGGCCGCGAGCGCGGCATCGGCGTCGGCCTGCTCGAATGCGTCGGCGAAATGCCCTGCGTTGCCCGCGCCGCCCGACGCGACCAGCGGCACCTCGCAGACCGCACGCGCCGCGCGCAGTTGCGCGAGATCGTAGCCGCCGCGCACGCCGTCGCTGCCCATGCAGTTGAGCACGATCTCGCCCGCGCCCAGTTCCTGCGCCTCGCCGATCCAGTCCAGCGTGCGACGCTGCAGCGCCTGCGTCTTCGCAGGATCGCCGGTGTGGCTGCGCACGCGCCAGTCGCCGTCCGGGTCGCGCAGCGAATCCACGCCGACGACCACGCACTGGCTGCCGAAGGCGTCGGCGAGTTCGGCGATCAGCCCGGGGCGTTCCAATGCGGGCGTGTTCACCGAGATCTTGTCGGCGCCGGCGTGCAGCACCGCGCGCGCCTCGGCGACGCTGCGGATGCCGCCGGCAACGCAGAACGGGATGTCGATCGTGTGCGCGACGCGTTCGACCCAGCCGCGATCCACGCTGCGTCCTTCCGGGCTCGCGGTGATGTCATAGAACACCAGCTCGTCCGCGCCTTCGTCGCGGTAGCGGATCGCGAGCTCCTCGATCGCACCCATCACGACGTGGTCGCGGAAGCGCACGCCTTTCACGACGACGCCGTCCCTTACATCCAGGCACGGAATGATGCGGCGGCTCAACATGCCAGCGCCTCCGCGAGTTCGATCTTGCCTTCAAGCAGCGCGCGGCCCAGCACCACGCCCGCGCAACCGATCTCGCGCGCCGCGTACGCATCGCCGATGTCGCGCACGCCGCCGGAAGCCTGCACCGCGACTTCCGGCGCGGCTGCACGCAGGCGCCGATACAACTCGAGGTTCGGGCCCGCGAGCATGCCGTCACGCGAAATGTCGGTGCACAGCAGATGCCGCAGTCCGGCCCGCGCATAGAACGCGAGCAGCATTTCCAGCTCGTCGTCCGTTCCGCTCTGGGTGAGTTCGGTCCAGCCGTGCACCGGAAGATGCCAGTGCCCTTGCGCATCGGCGCGAGTATCGAGCGCGATCACGATGCGCTCTGCGCCGAAACGGGCGATCCACTTCTGTACCTTTTCCGGCGAACTTACCGCCAGCGATCCGACCACCACGCGATCCGCGCCTGCATCGAACAACGCAGCGACGTCTTCCGCGCCGCGCACGCCGCCGCCGGTCTGCACGCACAGTGTGGTTTCCGACTTGATCCGCCGCAACAATGGCGCGAGCGTATAACTGCCGCTGCGCGCCGCATCCAGATCGACCAGATGCAGCCACTGCGCGCCCGCGTTCGCGTAGGCCTGCGCGAGCGCGAACGGATCGTCGGCGAAGCGGGTGGTCTGCGCGTAATCACCCTGGCGCAGGCGCACCACCGCGCCGTCACGCACGTCGATCGCGGGATAGATGGTGAAGGCGTTCATGCGACGCCGACGAAGTTCGCGAGCAGCCGCAGTCCGACAGGACCGGAGCGCTCGGGGTGGAACTGCGCGCCGGCGACCTGGCCGTCCTCGACGACTGCAGCAAATTCGCCGCCGTGATCGCAAGTCGCGAGCGTGTTCGCATTCACCTCAGCCGCGTAGCCGTGCACGAAGTACGCGTGTGCGCCGTCGGCGACGCCGTCGAGCAACTTCGATGCGCTGCGCTTCGCCAATCGATTCCAGCCCATATGCGGGATGCGGATGCCGGGCGCGGGCTGCATTTTCCGCACGCGTCCGGGCAGCCGGCCCAGGCAATCGACGCCGCCCTCTTCCGAACCTTCGTAGAGCAGTTGCATGCCGAGGCAGATGCCGAGCAGCGGGCGATCCAGCGTCCGCAGGGTGTCCACGAGATCGAGTTCGCGCAGGCGGCGCATCGCCGACGCAGCCGCGCCGACACCGGGCAGGATCACCCGGTCGGCACTACGGATCGCGTCGCCGTCGCCGGTCAGCGGCGCATCCACGCCCAGGCGCTGCAGCGCGTAGCGCACCGAACCGATGTTCGCGCCGCCAGAGTCGACGAGCACGACGCGCATCACAGCACCCCTTTGGTGCTCGCGAGAGTATTGCCGTCGCGGCGGATCGCGGCGCGCAGCGCGCGCGCTACGGACTTGAAGCAGGCCTCGACCATGTGGTGCGCGTTTTCGCCGCGCACGCGCAGGTGCAGGTTGATGCCGCCGGCATCGCAGAGCGAACGGAAGAAGTGCGGCACGAGTTCAGTCGCTAGTCCGCCGACTTCCGTGCGCGGGAAGCTGCCGTCGAACACGAAATACGCGCGCCCGGACAGGTCGAGCGCGGCTTCGGCGAGCGTCTCGTCCATCGGCAGCACGACTGCTGCACGCACGCCATCGCCATCCGATTCAATCGTGCGCTCAGGCGCCGAACCGTAGCGCGCGATGCCACGCTTGTCGGCCAGCGCCTCGCGCAGCGCCTGCCCGATCGCGAGCCCGCAATCCTCCACCGTGTGGTGCTCGTCGATGTGCAGGTCGCCGTCGCAGCGCACCGACAGCGCGAAGCCGCCATGCTTGCCGAGCTGCTCGAGCATGTGGTCGAAGAAGCCGTGTCCAGTCGCTATGGCCGGCTCGCCAGCGCGGTCGAGATCGACGGCGACGCGCACGCGCGTCTCGCGGGTGACGCGCTCGACCTGCGCGCGCCGGCCTGCATCGCACAACTCGTTGGCGATCGCTTTCCAGTCGTCGCCGTCCTCCGCGAGCAGGAAGCCGCGCACGCCGAGGTTGCGCGCGAAATCCAGGTCGGTCTGGCGATCGCCCACCATCGCGCTGCGCGCGAGGTCCACGCCGTGATCGCGCAGGTAGTGCATCACCAGGCCGATGCCGGGTTTGCGCGACGGCACGCCGTCTTGCAGGCGTTTCTCGTGCGCGAAACTCGGGTCGATCAGCACTTCGCGGAACGCGATGCCTGCCGAGGCGAAGATCTGCATCAGCAACGCGTGCGGGCCTTCGAAATTCGCGTGAGGGAAGCTGTCGGTGCCCAGTCCGTCCTGGTTGCTCACCATCACGAACTCGAAACCCGCATCGCGCAGGCGCAGCAGCGCGGGAATCGCGCCGTCGATCAGCCGCAGCTTCTCGAACGAGTCGATCTGCTGGTCTGCCGGCTCGGCGATCAGCGTGCCGTCGCGATCCACGAACAGGATGCGGCGTCCGCTCATGCGACCACCTCCGCGCGCTGCGCCAGCACCCCGAGCATCGCCGCGTTTTCTTCCGGACTGCCGACGGTGATCCGCAACGCATCGGCCAGGCGCGGGTAGCGGCGCACGTCGCGCACGACGATCCCGCGCGCGAGCAGCTGCTGGTATCGCGCCTGCGCATCGTCGAAACGCACGGTCAGGAAATTCGCCTGCGATGGCAGCACTTCGCGCACGTCGGAAACCGTGCGCAGCAGATCACGCAGCCGTTCGCGCTCGGCACGGATGCCGGCGACGCGCTGCCGCGTGCGATGCAACGCGACCGGTGAGAGCGCGTCCTCGGCGGCATCCACGCAGGGCGTCGGCAGCGGATACGGCGGCATGATCCGGCGCAGCAGGCCGATCACGTCGGGCGCGGCAATCAGACATCCGATCCGCGCCGCCGCGAGCGCGTGCGCCTTCGACAGCGTACGCAACACCGCGAGATTCCCGCGCGCCGCCACGTCGCCGGCGAGGCTTTCGCGATCGGCGAATTCGACGTAGGCCTCGTCCACCACGACCAGCGCGCGTCCGCGCAGCGCATCGGCGAGCGTGAGGATCGCCTCGCGCGCGGGTGCGTCGCCGGTCGGATTGTTCGGCGCGCAGACGAACACCAGCTTCACCGACGCGTCCACCGCCGCGAGCACCGCGTCGAAATCCGGCAGGAAGCCGTTCTCCTGCGACAGCGGTACCGTTCGAACCGCGGCGCCCTGGACCGCCGCGCAGACGGCGTACATGCCGAAGGTCGGCGGCTGGATCAGGATCGCATCGCGGCCGGCGCGGCAGAACGCGCGCACGAGCAGATCAATCGCCTCGTCGCTGCCGCGGCCGATCAGCAGCCGCGATTCTTCCACGCCGTATAGCGTCGCAAGTTGCGCGCGCAGGCGCGGCGGCTGTGGATCTGGGTAGCGGTTCAGTGGCGCGTCCGCGCTCTGCGGCCAGGGTGACTCGTTGGCGTTGAGCCAGATGCTGCCGCCGCTGGCTTCCATGCGCGCCGACGAATAGCCGGCCAGCGCGAGCAGGTCGGGACGCGCGAGTTCGAGCGCGCTCATGCCGGATCCCCGTTGTCGCGCAGGCGCACGCGGATCGATTGCGCGTGCGCGCGCAGGCCCTCGGCCTCGGCCATCACGATCGCGTCGCGGCCGATGCCTTCCAGACCCTTGCGATCGAGTTCCTGCACGGTGATCGCGCGCTGGAAACTCGCGACCGACACACCACTGTACGCTCGCGCCCAGCCGTCGGTGGGCAGCACGTGGTTGGTGCCGCTGCAGTAGTCGCCGACCGATTCGGGCGAGAACGCGCCGAGGAACACCGAACCGGCCGCGCGCACGCGCTGCAGCCACAGCCGCGGCGCGGCGACCTGCAGGATCAGGTGCTCGGGCGCGTAGCGGTTCGACAGCTCCAGCGCGGTCGCCAGATCGTCGACGACGATTACGCGGCTGTTGGTCAACGCCTGCGCGGCGATCGCGCGGCGCGGCAACGGCGCGAGCTGGCGCTCGATCGCGGTGCAGACCGCGTCCGCGAGCATCGCGCTGTCGGTGACCAGCAGCACCTGCGAGTCGGGCCCGTGCTCGGCCTGCGCGAGCAGGTCTGCGGCGACGAATTCCGGATTCGCTTGCGAGTCGGCGATCACCATCACTTCCGAAGGACCCGCGGGCATGTCGATCGCGACACCGCCGGGCATCGCGGCGACTTGGCGCTTGGCCTCGGTGACCCAGGCGTTGCCCGGCCCGAAAATCTTGTCGCAACGCGGCACGCTGCTCGTTCCGAACGCCATCGCCGCGATCGCCTGCGCACCGCCGACCGCGAACACGCGCGACACACCGCACATCTTCGCGGCGGCGAGCACGACCGGATCCACATCGCCGTCGGCGCGCGGCGGCGTGCACAGGATCACTTCGCCGCAGCCGGCGATCCGCGCCGGTGCGGCCAGCATCAGCACGGTCGAAGGCAGCGGCGCCGAACCGGCCGGGATATAGAGTCCGACCCGATCCAGCGGCCGCAGCATGCGTTCGCAGCGCACGCCACGCGCGGTTTCGACCGCGTAGTCGCGCTGCACGCCGGCGGCGTGGAATGCCTCGATGCGCAGCAGGGCGTTGCGCATCGCGGCATGCAGCCCGGAGTCCAGCGCCTGCTCGGCCGCGTCCATCGCGGCGACATTGATCTCGAACGCCGTCATCTCGACGCCGTCGTAGCGCAGCGTCAGCGACTGCAGCGCGACGTCGCCGTCCACGCGCACCATTTCGAGAATGCGTGCCACCGATTCGGACTGGTTCGCCGGACGTTCGGGCCGTGAAAGCAGTGTTGCGCGCAGGTCTTCCTCGAGCGCGGACCAGCGGTACACCGCGAGGCGCGGCGCGTTTTTCGCATTGGAAATCATCGTGTTCATGTTCATGCAAGCATCTGCTCCACGGGCAGCACGAGCAGTCCGCGCGCGCCGGCCTTCTTCATGTCTTCGAGTCGTTGCCACGTCACCGCGCTGCGGCAGACCGTCTGCACCGAGACGTCATCGGCGCGGCCTTCGATGGGCGTGAGCGTCGGCGCCTCGGCGTCCCCCAGCAAACGCAGCAATTCGGGCAGCGAGGCGCGCGGCGCCTGCATCAGCACGAGCTTGCTGTCGCGCACGCTGAGCACGCCTTCGAGCCGGCGCAGCAACAGCGCGGCGAGTTCGGCGCGTTCGTCGGTGAAGGCTTCCGCCGGTCCGGCGAGCACCGCCTGCGTCTCCAGCACGGTCTCGATCTCACGCAGGTGATTGGCCGCGAGCGTGGCGCCGCTGGAGACGAGGTCGCAGATCGCGTCCGCCTTGCCCAGCCGCGGGGCGATCTCGACCGAACCAGCAAGTACGACAACCTCCGCGGCAATGTTCCGTTCGCGAAGCCAGCTTTCGAGCAACCGTGGATAGCTCGTCGCAATTCGCAGGCCCGCGAGATCTGCCGCTGAATTCCAGTTGCCGTCCTGCGGCGTCGCGACCGCGAGGCGGCAGCCGCCGAAGCCCAGCGCGCGCAGTTCGCGGTAGGCGACGCCCTGCCCGTTCGCCGCGCGATCCAGCGCCTGTTCGGTGAGCACGTTGCGGCCGACCACGCCCAGATCGCAGACGCCTTCGGCGATCAGGCCCGGAATGTCGTCGTCGCGCACCAGCAGCAGATCGATCGGCAGCGATTCGCCGTAGCAGAACAGACGGTCGCGGCTCTCGCGGAAGCTCAGTCCCGCGCGCGCGAGCAGGTCGCGCGCCGGATCGGAGAGACGCCCGGATTTCTGGATGGCGATGCGTAGACGGTCGCGCGCTTTCATGTCGATTCACCGTGGAACGTGATTGGGCGCGCCACGCGGGAGCGCGGCGCACGCGAGGATGGACGCATCAATGGATCGCGTCGGGCAGTTCGAGCTTCGCGGCAGCGAGCCGGTAGCCGCCGGCGCCGCGCTCGAGCGTGCGCGCGACCCGGCCGATGGTCGTCACGCTGACCGCGGTGCGGTCGTGGATCTCGCGGTACGGCACGCCCGCGAGCAGCAGCGGGACTACGCGCCAGCGATCCACCAGCGCCTCGAGCTCGGCCGGCGTGCACAGGTCCTCGAGGAACTGACGCACTTCGCTCGCGTCGGCGAGGCTGCACAGCGCCTCGCCGAGCTGGCGCAGCGCGGAGCTTTCTTTGGCGCGGGTGACCGGCAGCGAGCGGCGTTTCATGGTCCGGTATTCCATCCAATGTATTAATGCGATAATACATTGACATATACAGACAAACCGAGTCAAGCCCCCGGCAAGCGCAAAAAGGCTATCGGTTCAGACTAAAACAGGACGGCGTTCACATTTGCCGCAAGAGCCGGCGGAATCAACGCCGGGGCGCCCTCGCCGCGGCCAGCACGGTGTCGTAGGCGACAAGCTTTACGGCCTCCGCGACGTCGCCGTCCATCGCGCGATCGCGGGCGAGGAACGGGATTCGCTCGCGCAGCGCACGCCAGGCCGCATCCACCGCTGGAGCCGGCGCGAATTCCGGCGCCGCGGCCAGCTCGGCGCGCAGGCCTTCGACTTCGGCAAGGAATACCTTGTGCGCGCTTTCGTCGGCGTTCGCCGCGCCGTGGACCTTTCTCGCGAGGCCCTCAGCGTCGCTGCGCGCGGCGAGCGCGCGCGCGGCGTTGATCATGTCGCGGCGGAAATCCAGCGCCTGCGCTGCGGTGTAGAGTTCCAGCCCGAGCACGCGCGCGAGGTCCTCGCACATCGCGAGCACGTGGCGCGCTTCGTTCGCGCCCATCGAGACGTGGTCCTCGGCGTTCGCCGAGGTCGGAATCGAATACGCCGAAGCCGGATGCGCGCGGCTGGCGAGATCGTTGACGATCGCTGCGGCGGTGTACTGCACGATCATGAAGCCCGACTCGGTCGAGTCCTCGTTGCCGATCAGGAATGCCGGCAAGCCGTCGTTCGTCGCCGGATCGACGAGCTTGTTGAGCCGCCGCTCCGAGATCGACGCGAGCGTTGGGATCGCCGCTTTCACATAGCTCATCGCGAGCGCCAGCGGCATTCCGTGGAAGTGGCCCGCGGAGATCACCTGTTCCTCGACGAACTTCGCGTCGGGCATGTCGGGGAACACCAGCGGATTGTCGGTAACCGCGTTGAGTTCGATGTCCAGTACTCGCGCGGCCTGTGCGACAGCGTCGCGCACCGCGCCGTGCACCTGCGGCACGCACCGCAGCGAATAACTGTCCTGCGGCTGGTGCTTCTTGCCGCCGCGGAACGGACGGAAGCGCTTGTAGAACTTCTCGCGGCCGTGACGCTGGTCCAACGGCACCCAGTCCCAGCGAAGATCGAAGCGCAGCGCCTGCGCTTCGGGCGTGTCCCAGCTCTGCGGCAGCCACGAGGCGAAACGCGGCACGAGGTGGTAGGGGATGTCGGCGAGCGTGGAGCCAGCGAGCAATTCGCGGAGTCGCCCGGCGACATGCACCTGTCCCGGATGCGGACGCAGCGCGTGCACCGCTTCATCGAATGCGGGCGTGCGGCCGGCGAAGGCCTCGATCGTCATCGCCGCGGCGAGGTCGGCGGTGTCGAGCAGGCGTTCGAGCCGATCGACCGCGAGCACACCGCAGGCCAGCATCTGCGCGGTGCCGTTGTTGAGCGCGAGGCCTTCCTTGTAGGACAGCCGCACGCGTTCGAGTCCTGCGCGTTGCAGGGCTTCGGCACCCGGCAGGCGCTCGCCTTCGTAGAACGCCTCGCCGCCGCCGAGCAGCACGATCGCCAGGTGCGACAGCGGCGCGAGATCGCCGCTCGCGCCGACCGAACCGAGCTGCGGTACGACCGGCACCACGCCGGCGTTGAGCATCGCGGCCAGCGCCTGCAGCGTCTCCACGCGAATGCCCGAATGCCCGCGCATCAGCGTGTTGATCCGGATCGCGAGCATCGCGCGCACGATCTCCGGCGCGAACGGCTCGCCGACGCAGACGGCGTGGGTGATGATCAGGTTGCGCTGCAGTTCCTCGTGCAGCGTGACCTCGGCGTTCGCGGTCGCGCCCGGCAGTTCGTCGCGCAGGTGGTGCGCGCCGAGCAGGCGGTCGGCATTGCTGCCGAAGCCGGTGGTGACGCCGTAGATCGGTTCTTCGCGGCGCACCTGTTCGGCGAGGAAATCCGCCGCGCGCTGCACCGCAGGCAATTGCCCGGCATCGAGCTCCACGCCCGCGCCATGCGCGATCGCGACGAGTTGCGCGCGGGTCAGAGAACGTCCGTCGAGGCGGATCGTGGCGCTCATGCGTGCTTCCCCTTCTCCATTGCGCGCGACTGTTCGAGCTCGACACGAAGCGCGCCCGCGAGATCGCCGCGCGCGACCTCGAACTGCTCGCCGCGACGCATGTCCTTGACCGTGACCGTGCCGCGCGCGGCCTCGTCCTCGCCGAGCAGCACGACGAAGCGGATCCCGGCGCGGTCGGCGTACTGCATCTGCCGCGCGAGCTTGCGCGATTCGAGCTGCACCTCGGCGTTGATGCCGCCGGCGCGCAGTTCGCGCGCGACCTTCAGGTTCTCGTGCAGGCGCGACTCGTCGAGCAGGCCAACCAGTACCTGTACGGAACTTTCGGCGACGTCGATCAGACCTGCCTCACGCAACTGCCAGAACAGCCTCGTGACGCCGATCGAGATGCCCACGCCGGGCAGCTTCGATTTCGTGTAGTTGCTCGCGAGATCCTCGTAGCGGCCGCCCGAGCAGATCGAGCCGATCTGCGGATGGCTGTCGAGCGTGGTCTCGAACACCGTTCCCGTGTAGTAGTCCAGGCCGCGCGCGATCGACAGGTTGATCGCGTAGCCCGATTCCGGAACGCCGAGGCCGCGCACCATTTCCAGCACTTCGCGCAGTTCGGAGACGCCGGCATTGAAGGTATCGCTGCCCGAACCCAGCGCGGCCAGCTTCGCGAGCGCATCGTCGTGGCCGCTCGACCGGATTTGCACGAAATCGAGCAGCTTGCCGGCGACGGCGTCGGAAAGCCCGAAACCCTCGCCCGTCAATGTCGCGCGCACGTGGTCCGCGCCGCGCTTGTCGAGCTTGTCCACTTCGCGCAGCACCAGCGCCTGCCGCTCCGCATCGGCGACGCCCAGCCCTTCGAGGAAGCCGCGCATCAACTTGCGGTTGTTGACCTGGATCGTGAACGGCCCGATCGCAAGTTCGGTGAACACCGCGAAGATCACCGCGGGAATCTCGGCGTCGAAGCGGATCGACAGGCCGTCCTTCCCGATCACGTCGATGTCGGCCTGGTAGAACTCGCGGAAACGGCCGCGCTGCGCGCGCTCGCCGCGATAGACGCGCTGGATCTGGTAGCGGCGGAACGGGAACGCGAGGTCGTGTTCGTGCTCGGCGACGTAGCGCGCGAGCGGCACGGTAAGGTCGAAGCGCAGTGCGAGCTCGGGCACGCCCTCGCCGGATTTCTCCAGTGCGCCGGTGGACTGCACGAAATACACCTGCCGTTCGGTCTCGCCGCCGGTCTTGGTCAGCAGCATCTCGGACAGTTCGATCGCCGGCGTCTCGATCGGCAGGAAGCCGAAGCGCTCGTAGTTGCGGCGGATGACGTCGAGCACGCGCTGGAACGCGATCTGCTCGCGAGGCAGCAGTTCCATCACGCCGGGCATGGTGCGGGGCTTGATCAAGCGGGAATTCCTGAAGTTTTCGCGGACCGGGCCGCGTGGGTGCAAGGATTCTACCGGTTCCGCCTGCACGCGGCCTCCCGCGGCGGCTCCACGCTTGCCCGCGCCGGCCCCGATCCCTACAATATGCAGCTCTTCGGGGTGTAGCTCAGTCTGGTAGAGCGCTACGTTCGGGACGTAGAGGTCGCAGGTTCAAGTCCTGTCTCCCCGACCAATTTCCTGTTGTCGATCCCAGCTTTCGAAACGGCCGCCGCGTGCGGCCGTTTTTCGTTGCGGCGCCGTCAACGCGGCGCCGGCTCGGATTCGCCGAGCGCGGCGGCGACCGGCAGGGCCGCGAGCGCGCCGAGGAACTGCGCGATCGCGAATCCCGCCACGTCCTGCGGGCGGATGCCGGCGAAGGTCTGCGTGAGCGAGCGCGCCAGCGTCACCGCGGGATTCGCGAACGAAGTGCTTGCCGTGAACCAGTAGGCCGCGAAGATGTAGCCGGCCACGAGCGCGGGCACGGCCGCCGGGCGATGGCGCACACCGAGCAGGATCGTCAGCAGCAAGCCGAAGGCCGCGACCGCTTCGCTGAGCCACTGCGCGGCGCCGGTACGCGCGTGGATGCCGGGCTGGATCAATTCGAGCCCGAACATCGCGTGCGCGAGCATCACGCCGGCAATCGCCGCGAGGATCTGCACGGCCATGTAGGCCAGGGCTTCGGACGTGCCGATTTGCCCGCGCAGCCGCATCGCCAGGGTCACGGCGGGGTTGAAATGCGCACCCGAGACCGGGCCGAGAATCGCGATCAGTACGTACAGGCTGCCCGCGGTCGCCGCGGCGTTCGCGAGCAGCGCGATCGCGTCGCTCCCCTGCGCGAGCTTCACGCCCATGATCCCCGAGCCGACCACGGTCGCGAGCAGCAGCAGCGTGCCGATGCCTTCGGCGAGCAGCTTGCGCGCCAGCATCAGAGCGTCTCCAGCAGCGACTTCACGCGCCGCGAGATTTCGTCGCGCACCGCGCGGTAGCCGTCGTCGTCCATGTCGCGCGGATCGGGCAGCGCCCAGTCCTCGCGGCGCTTCGCGGGTACCCACGGGCAGGCGTCGCCGCAGCCCATCGTGACCACCGTATCGAATTCGCCGGCGATGTCGTCGAGGGACTTGGACGCCTGCGCCGTGAGGTCGTAACCGAGTTCGGCCATGAAGCGGGCCGCCTTCGGGTTGATCCGACCCGACGGGCGCGAGCCGGCGCTGAGCGCGTCGACCGCATCGCCGCCATGGATGCGCGCGAAGGCTTCGGCCATCTGGCTGCGATTGGAATTCTCCACGCAGACGAACAGGACGCGCTTGCGGTTCATCGGTGCGTTTCCCGCTTCTTCGGCGCGCACACGGCGGCGGGCCCGCAGTCGGCCTTGCCGTCGCAACAGTTCTCGGTGAGGTAGCCGATCAGGTCGTTCATTCGCGCGTAGTTCGCGCGGACGCGGATCACGCGCCCTTCGCGCCGGTCCTGCACCAGCGCCGCCGCGCGCAGCACGTTCAGGTGGGCGGTCAGGGTCGCGGCAGGCACGTGCAATCGCTCGCGCAGCTCGCCCACCGGCAGGCCGTCCGGCCCGGCCTGCACGAGGGCACGAAATGCCGACAGGCGTCTTTCATGACTGAGCGCATTCAGTGCGGCAATCGCGCGGGTTGGTTTCATATTTCCATGATTCCGGAAATATGGAATTTACGCAAGCGCCCGCCATGACTTTCGCCACATTTCGGCCGCGGGCGGCGTCCGCGATCATGCCCGGTCCCTTGAGGAGCCCGGATCCATGACGTTGCGCAACGCCATCCTGCTGTCCCTGTACGCCCTTCCGCTGTGCGCGATTCCGTCGCAGGTCCTGGCCGCCGACAAACCATCGGATATCACGGATCTCGAGCGCATCGAGGTCACATCGGACAAGATTCCGACCACCCTTGCGCGCAGCACCGACTCGGTGACCATCGTCGATGGCGACACCTTGCGCGCGCAGGGCGCGACGACGCTGGCCGATGCGATGCGCGGGGTCGCGGGCGTGGAAGCGCCTGCGGGCGGCGACAACGGCCCGGCTTCGAGCGTGCCCGCACTGTGGGGCCTGCGCGAATTCGACGCGTTCCTGCTGGTGGTGGATGGCGTGCCCAGCGGCGGCGCGTTCAATCCCGCGCTGCAGGCGCTGGACCTCGCGAACGTCGAACGCGTCGAGGTGCTGCGCGGCGCCGCGCCGGTGAGCTTCGGCGCGACCAGCTTCGTTGGCGTGATCCAGGTGATCCACTACGCGGCGGGCAAGGCGCCCGCGACCGCGGGAATCCACGGCGGCAGCCGCGGCAGCGTCGGCGCGTCGGTCGCGGCGACGATGCGCGGCGGCAACGACAGCGGCTTCGCCATGTCCATCATGGCGGACGTCGATCGCGACCGCTTCTCGCAGCACCGCACCGGCTTCGATCGCGGCCACGTGCTCTACCGCGCACGCGGCGAGGTCGGCGGCGGCACGCTCGGCATCGACGTGGATGGCAGCGTGGTCAGCCAGGATCCGGGCAGTCCGCAGCCGCGCGCAGGCGCCGTGCTCGATCCGCGCATGCCGATCGACGCCAACATCAATCCGAAGGACGCCCAGCTCAACGAAACGCGCAGCCAGGTTTCGCTCGACTACAGCCACGACACCAGTCTGGGCGCGTGGAACACCCGCCTGTCGTTCGCGCACACCGACGGCGAGAACACCCGCGGCTTCCTGCGCCCGGATTTCGCCGACGACGGCACGACCCACAACGCCGACGGCTTCCGCCAGACGCGCCATACCGACGAGGTCTATTTCGACACCCACGTCACGACGTCCGTCTCGGCGCAGAGCACGCTGGCCTGGGGCATGGATTACCTGTACGGCTACGGTTCGCAGCACAGCCAGAACTTCGAGTACGGCATCTTCCCCAACGGCAGCAATCCGCCGGACTCGATCAACCTGCACACCGACGAATTCACCTACCTGCGCGATCGGCGCAGCTTCCTCGGCGTGTACGGCGACTGGCGCTACGACGTCAGCGACGCCTGGCGCCTCGACGCGGGCCTGCGCTGGAACCATACCCACGAGACCCGCTTCGGCCAGTTCACCGACAACACGGTCGCGCCGCCGGAAACCGAGGGCGAAGGCAGCAGCCACACCAGCAACCGCCTGTCGGGCGTGATCGGCACCAACGTGCAGCTGTGGAAGCAGGGCAAGGACGAGGTCGCCTTCTACGCGAACTACCGCAACACGTTCAAGCCGGCGGCGATCGATTTCGGGCCGGACGTCGAGGGCGGCGTGCTCAAGCCCGAGACCGCGCGCAGCGGCGAGTTCGGCTTCAAGGGAAGCAACCTGGACGGCCGCCTGCAGTGGGACGCGTCGGCGTTCCTGATGCGTTTCAACAACCTCGTCGTCGCAACCGACGCCGGCCTCGCGAACGCAGGCGGCGAGCGCTTCCGCGGCGTCGAATTCGAAACCAGGTACCGCCTCGCCGACGACCTGGACCTGCAGGCGAGCTACGCCTGGCACAACGCGCGCTTCGAGGATTTCGTGCAGGACTTCGATGGCGTGCCGACCCAGTTGCGCGGCAAGCAGCTCGAGCTGTCGCCGCATCACCTCGGCGGACTCGGCCTGACCTACGCGCCGACGCAGGGTTTCAACGGCTACGTGATCGGCAGCTATGTCGGATCGCGCTACCTCAACAAGCGCAACACCGCCCTCGCCGGCAGCTACACGACCGTGGACGCGGGAATCGGCTATCGCTGCAGGAACCTGGAGTTCCGCGTGGACGGGAAGAACCTCTCCAACCGGCGCGATCCGGTGGCCGAGAGCGAATTCGGCGACTCGGAGTTCTACCGCCTGAACGGCCGCAGCGTGATGGCATCGGTGCGCTGGAACTTCGACACCTCGGGCAAGTGACGCATGCGACTCCCTCTCCGCTTGTAAGAGAGGGGTCGATGAATCCATAGCCCCTTCTACCCTACTCCGGCCCTGTCGGGCGTTCTTCGTCGCACGAACTGCCACTGGCAGTCCGTATTCGCGACTCATCACCCTCGCGGCGACGCGAGGGGTTCAGCGCAACGCGTCGAGCCGCGCGCGCAATTCATCCAGCCGCAGATCGGCCGCGCCGCCCGGCGACGTGCGTGCGGCCAGACTCGCCTCCGGATCGGCGCCGAACGAAGGTAGCGGCTCGGAAACCGCATCGCGATAGGCCTGCCGGAACGGCACGCCGGATTTCGCGAGTTCGATCGCGCGGTCGGTCGCATACATCGTCGGCTCGATGGCCTCGCGCATACGTGGTGCGTTCCAGCGCAGGCCGCGCAGCAACCCGGGCAGCAACGCGAGCGCCGCCAGGCCGTGGCCGAATCCGTGCACCAGCGAACCCTTGCCGTACTGCAGGTCGCGCTGGTAACCCGACGGCAACGACAGCAGCGATTCGATCTCCGCGCGCGCGGCCGCGACCGGCGCGTAGCTCGCGCGCATCAACTCCACGACGTCGGGATTGCGCTTGTTCGGCATGATCGAACTGCCGGTCGTGTATTCGTCCGGCAACGACACGAACCCGAATTCGGCCGTCGTGAACAGCGACAGGTCCCAGGCGAGCCGGCGCAGATCGAGCAGCGCCGCGCCGATCGCATCGAGTGCGGCGATTTCGAACTTGCCGCGCGAAAGCTGCGCGTACACCGGCGAGACCTGCATTCGCGCGAAGCCAAGCGTGCGCATGGCGTGCTCGCGGTCCAGCGGCAGGTTGACGCCGTAACCCGCAGCGGTGCCCAGCGGGTTCGCGTCGATCCAGTCGCGCGCCTGCCGCGCGCGCACGGCGTCGTCGATGAAGCCTTCGGCGAATCCGGCGAACCACATCGCGGTGGACGAGACCACCGCGCGCTGCAGATGGGTGTAACCGGGCAGCGGCAGCGCCTCGTTCGCGGCGCGGTACAGGCAGACGCCCGCGATCTCGCGGCACAGCGATTCGAGTTCGGCCAGCCGCTGCTTCAGCCACAGCCGCGTGGCGACGAGGATCTGGTCGTTGCGGCTGCGGCCGGCGTGCACCTTGCGACCGACGTCGCCGAGCCGCTCTGCCAGCCGCGCCTCGATCGCCGAATGCCCGTCCTCGTAGCGCGCGTCGAGCACGAACGCGCCGCTCGCGATATCCGCCGCCAGCGTTTTCAGCTCGCGGATCAGGTCGGCGGATTCGGTCACGTTCAACAGGCCGATGCGCTGCAGGCCCTCGACGTGCGCGATGCTGGCCTGGATGTCGCAGCCGATGAATTCGCGGTCGAGCAGCACGTCGTCGCCGGCGAGGAAGCGCATGATGCGCGGATCGATCGCGACGCCATCCTTCTGCCACAGCAGATCGCTCATGGCGAAGCTCCTTCCAGCGGGATACCCGTCGTCTCGGGCAGGTCGAAGGCAAGATTGAGGTTCTGCAGCGCCTGCGTCGCCGCTCCCTTGAGCAGGTTGTCGAGCGCGGAGACCACGACCAGACGTCGGCCGTTCGGCGAAAGCGCGAAGCCGCCGACCTCGGCATGATGGCGACCCGCGACGCGGCTGGCCCAGGGCGGATCGTCGGTCACGCGCACCAGCGGCTCGTCCGAATAGCGATCGCGATAACGCTGCGCGATCGCGGCCAGCGACAACGGACGCGACAGATGCAGGTTCGTGGTGATCGTGAGCCCGCGGAAATGCGGCGCAACGTGCGGCATGAACTCGATCGGTCGTTCCATCCGATGCGCGACTTCGAATTCGTGCACGTGACCGGCCAGTGCGTAGGGAATCAGGTTGTCGCGCAGTTTGTCCGGATCATTCTTGTTGGAAGGCATCGTGCCCGCACCGCTGTATCCGGAGACGCCGAAGCATTGCACCGGACCTTCGATCAGCTCGCGCACGGGTGCGATCGCGAGTTGCATCGCGGTCGCGTAGCAGCCTGGATTGGCAATGCGACGATGCCCTGCCGCGTGCGGACGCGTGAGTTCCGGAAGCCCATAATGCCAGCTGTCGTCGAAGCGGTAGTCGGCGGACAGGTCGACGATGACGGGGTCGGCGACGTTCGGACCATCGCCAGCCGCATCGATCGCAGCGACGTATTCCTTCGCCATACCGTTCGGCAGCGCGAGCACGACCGCATCGACGGCCTGCGCCGCGACCTGCGCGGGCGTCGACTCGCTGTAGCGCAGATCGCCGCCATAGCCGGCTTCGTGATCGGCGAGACGCTGGCCCGCGCGCTCGCGCGAGGACACGAACGCGATCTTGAACCGCGGATGCGCGGCGAGCAGGCGGATCAGTTCGCTTCCGACGTAGCCGCGGCCACCTACCAGGCCGATCCTGTAGGTGCTCATGACGATGGCGCTCCGCGTTCGAGCAGGAACTGCAGATGCCGACGCACCGCCGGCCATTCCGACGCGATGATCGAGAACACCACCGTATCGCGCAGGCTGCCGTCCGGCATGAGCATGTGGCTGCGCAGCACGCCGTCCTGCTTCGCGCCCAGCCGCGCGATCGCCGTGCGCGAGCGCTGGTTGAACCAGTTCGTGCGGAACTCGACCGCGATGCAGTCCAGCGTCTCGAAGGCGTGGCGCAGCAGCAGAAGTTTCGCCTCGGTGTTCAGGCCGCTGCGCTGCACGCGCTGCGCGTACCAGGTGTAACCGATCTCGACACGCCGATTGGCCGCGTCCACGTGGCAATACCGCGTGCTGCCGACGACCGCGCCGTCCGCGTCGCGCACGGTGAACGGCAGCGACGCGCCCGCATCACGCTCGGCGAGCGCGGTGGCGACGTAGGCCTCCACCGTGTCGGGCGAAGGCACCGAGGTGTACCAGAGCTTCCAGAGCTCGCCGTCCTTCGCCGCCTCGCGCAGCGCTTCGGCGTGCTCCATGCGCAGCGGCCCCAGCGACACGCGCTCGCCACGCAGGCTCACCGGCTGCAACCAGGATGTCGTCTTCGAATCCATGTTCAATCCTTCAAGGTCGGCGGCCGCGCCCGGCAGTGATCCACCGCCGAGCGGATCGCGTCGAACGAATGCAGACCGTACCAGAACACGTTCCAGCGTTCGCCCTTGATGCAGCCGTCGGCTTCGTCGAAATAGAACTCGTTGACCGGATTGTCCGGACGCGAGCGCCAGAAGAGCTCGGGGGTCTCGGCTCGCATCACCTGCCAGGCCGCGCGGCCCAGGCCCTCGCCCTGCGCGTCGTCGGCCACCGCGAACTTGTCCAGATGCGGCACGCCCTCTTCGAGCGTGATCACCAGCGCGGCACGGTAATGCTCGCTCAGATAGATGCGATACGGCTCTGTGCGCTCGAAGTAATCGTGCGCCAGCCGCCGGCGGAATCCGGATTCGAGCAGCGCCTTGAAACGCTTGCGGTCGATGCCCTTCCAACCGTCGAAACGCTTCACGCGTTCGCCGCGCCGCACCAGCGTGCCCGAGCCGCGGTGGGTGAACAGCTCGTTCGCGAGTTCGTCCGGCCGCGTGATCGACACCGACGAGGACGGCGGCAGCTCCATCAGCAGGTCGTGGATCTGCTCGATCTTCACGCGCATGCCCGAGTGCAGCCATTCCTGCTTGAGCAGGTTTTCGTACTCGGTGCTGAGGTTGATCGAATCGATCACCTCGCCGTCGCCGTCGAGCAGCCCGCCGGTGCCGGTGAGGAACACGATCTTGTACGGCTGCAGTTTCTTGACGAGATCGTTCGCGGCCCAGTCGGCATTGATGTTGAGGATCTGTCCGCCCGCGGTTTCGCCGAGCGAGGCGATCACCGGGATCGAACCCACGCCGATCGCCGCGTGAATGCCCGCGGTGTGCACCGCGACGACCTTGCCGACCAGGCCGAGTTTGCGGCGATTGAGGAACTCGGCTTCGAACACGCCGGACTGGATCGCGGTCGCGCGCACGCCCGCGGCCTGCAAGGCTTCGACGAGACGCAGGTTCTCCTGTTGAAACACGCGGCGCACGACGGCGAGCGTTTCCGGCGTGGTCACGCGCAGGCCATCCACGGTCTTTTTGGCGATGTGCGCCTTCGCGAGTTCGGCGTCGAGCTGCGGGCCGGCGCCGTGCAGCACGATCGGCGTCAAGCCGACCTGCTGCAGGAACGCGAGCGAGGACACCAGCGCGTCGAGTTCGTCGCGCAGGATCGCGCCACCGACCTTGACCACGGCGAAGCGCGCGGCATCCAGGTGCGCGAAGCGCTTGAGGTAGAGCTGGATCTCCTTCGCGCTGGCCATGTTGGACAGCAAACGAACGATGGTGGTCCGCAATTGGGTCATGGTGAGATGGCGTTCAACGGTTGCGGATCGGAAGCGACCCCCGATCGCCCGCGAGGACGTCCGGAGTCATCAGTGCAAGATTCATGGTTCAAGCCTCCATCAATCGTCGGTAGATGTTCGCGGCGCGGTCGAGCTGGTCGAGCGCGACCCATTCGTCGGCGGTGTGCGCCTGCGCGATATCGCCGGGGCCGAACACGATCGCGGTACGGCCGGCCTGCGAGAACAGCGCGGCCTCGGTCCAGAAATCCACCGCGTTGCCGATGGGCAGGCCGAGTTCATCGGCGAGGTCGCGCGCCTGCAAACGCCTGTCCTCGGCCGCTGCGATGTCGCCTGCGGGAAGCGACGGGCCGCGGAAGGTTTCTTCGTAATGCGCGAGCGAGGACGGGTCGGCGAAACCGCGGAACGCGGAGTGCAGCGCATCCGTGTCCTGCGACGGCAGCGGACGGAAGTTGAAACGCAGCTCCGCGGACGGGGCGATCACATTGCCCTTGATCCCGCCTTCGACACGGCCGATGTTGAAGCGCAGGCCGGTGAGCCCGCCGAAGCGCAGGTGCGACTGCGCCTGCACGTGGTCGAGCGTGCGCGCACCCCAGCGCATCGCCTGGTGCAGCGCGCTTGCTTCCAGCGCGTGCGCGTCCGATGCGTGGCCGGCCGTCCCCTTGAATTTCATGTGCACCGAGGCGATGCCGCGATGCGCGAGCACCGCCTCGCAACGCGTGGGCTCGGCGACGACGATTTCCCGGAAGTGCCGGTCACGCGCGAGGAACGCGGCGATGCAGCGCGGATCGTTGGCTTCCTCGTCGGAACTGAACAGGAACGCCGCATCGCCCTTCGTGGCCCGCGCCGCGGCGAGCAGGCCCGCCGCCGCGCCCTTGATGTCGCAGGCGCCCAGACCGACCGCGCGCGCGCCGTCCACGCGCAGCGCGAAAGGGTCCGCGCTCCAGTCCGCCGAAGCCGGCACCGTGTCAAGATGCACGTTGAACAGGCGCGTCGGCGCGCCGCGCACGGCGAGCAGCGACACGGCGCCGACGCCGTGATCGGTCAGTTCGATCACGAAGCCGTCGAGCTGCGCGCGCAGGTAACCGAAGACGCCGTCGGTCGTGATCGCACGCGGAGGATTGCGCGTGTCGAACGCGACGAGCTGTTCGAGATGCTTGAGGACGTCATCCAGCATCGCGATTGACCTCTGCCCACAGTGTGCTGCTCATGCCGTACAAGCGGATGAAACCCTCGGCCTCGGCGACGCCCCAGTCCGCCGACTGCGCGTAGGTCGCGCCTTTCGCGTGGAGGATGTGCGCGGAGTCCACTTCGACTGCCTGCACGCTCCCACCTCGCGTTTCAAGAGTCACCGTGCCGCTCACGCAGCGTTGGCTGGAACGCAGGAAGGCTTCGAGGTCGGCCTTGAGCGGATCGTGGAAGAAACCTTCGTAGACGAGCTCCACCCATTGCTTCGCGACCGCCGGCTTGCAACGGTTCTGCGCCTTGCTCAGTACGGCTTCCTCGAGCGCGCGATGCGCGGCGAGCAGCGCGGCCAGACCCGGTGCTTCGAAGACGATGCGGCCCTTGAGACCGATCGTGGTGTCGCCGGTGTACATGCCGCGGCCAACGCCGTATCGCGCGAACAGCCCGTTGAGTTTGGCGAGCAGCGCATGGCCTTCGATGCGCTCGCCTTCCAGCGATACCGCTTCGCCCTTCTCGAATCCGATTCGCAGGCGCAGCGCATCCAGCGGCCACTGTTCGCGCGGCGCGCACCAGCCGCGTGCGCTCTCGCCCGGCGCCTGCCAGCGGTCGATTTCGCCGCCGGACATCGTCACGCCGAGCAGGTTCTCGTTGATCGTGTAGGCCTTCTGTTTCGCGCGCACGCCGAATCCGCGCTGTTCGAGGTACTGCTGCTCGTAGGCGCGGGTCTGCGTGTGTTCCTTCTGGATCTCTCGGATCGGCGCGACGATCGTGTAATCGCCCAGCGCCTTGACGGTCAGGTCGAAGCGCACCTGGTCGTTGCCCATGCCGGTGCAGCCGTGCGCGACGAGCTTGGTGCCGAGTTCTCCGCAGCGCTTGAGTGCCGCCGCAACGATCAGGTAGCGATCGGAGACCAGCAGCGGGTACTGGCCCTGGTAGCCCTCGCCCGCCATCACGAAGGGCACGACGAAATCGCGCCACAGCACCGGGCCGCCGTCGACGGTGACATGCGAGGCCGCGCCGAGTTCGGTCGCACGCGCTTCGATGTAGGCGCGTTCCCCGGCATCCACGCCGCCGGTGTCGGCGAACACGGTGTGCACGCGGTAACCGCGCTCGATCAGCCACGGGATGCAGAAACTGGTGTCGAGGCCGCCGGAAAAGGCGAGAACGATGTCCTGGCTCATGGGTTCGGTTTCCTTGCTCATTGCGATATCAGCGCGGTCATGACGGCCTTCTGCACGTGCAGGCGATTCTCGGCTTCCTCGATCGCGATGCAGTTCGGCGAATCCATCACCGCGTCGGTGGCCTTGACGTTGCGGCGCAGCGGCAGGCAGTGGCTGAAAACGCCGCCGCTGGTGAGCGCCATCTTGGCCTCGTCCACGATGAAGTGCTTGTGCGCGTCGCGGATGGGTTTTTCCTCGTCCCAGCGCCCGAAGTAGGGAATCGCGCCCCAGCTCTTCGCGTAGACGACGTCCGCGTCGGGATAGGCTTCCGCCGGATCGTGGCTGATCGTCAGCGAACCGCCGCTCTCGGCGACATTCTGCGCAGCCCACTGCATGTAGCGTTCGTCGAGGATGTACTCCGGCGTCGGGCACAGCAGGGTCACGTCCATGCCCATGCGCGAGGCGATGGTGAGCGCGGAGTTGGCGACGGCCGTGTTCAGCGGCTTCGGATGGTAGGTCCAGGTCAGCACGAACTTCTTGCCGCGCAGATCCGTGGTCCCGAAATGTTCCTGCAACGCGAGGATGTGGGCGAGTTCCTGGCAGGGATGGGTGATCGTTTCCATGTTGATCACCGGCACCGTCGCGTACTTCGCGAAGCCGCGCAGCACCGCGTCCTCGCGATCCACGGACCAGTCCTGGAATTTCGGAAACGCGCGCACGCCGATCAGATCGACGTAGCGCGAGAGTACGCGTGCGACTTCGGCGATGTGTTCCTCGGCCTCGCCGTCCATCACCGCGCCGAGCCGGAATTCGATCGGCCACGCGTCCTTGCCCGGCGCGAGCACGACCGCGTGCCCGCCGAGCTGGAAGGCGCCGAGCTCGAAGCTCGTGCGCGTGCGCAGCGACGGGTTGAAGAACACCAGTGCGATGGCCCGGCCCCTGAGCGCATCGCCGAATTTCGAGCGCTTGAACTCGGCCGCGCGCGCGAGAGCGGCGTCGAGCTCGGCGCGGCTCCAGTCCTGGGTGTTGAGGAAATGCTTGATCGCCATGGATGAATCGTCCTGAACGGGTGTGACAACGGAATGGTGGCGCAAAAAACACAAAACCCGGCGCGAGGCCGGGTTTTTTCGATACTTCGAAAACAGCGGAAAACCGCTACCCGACTCGCGATGTGGGAGGCATCGGTCGGCGCGCGCGCGACGTCATTCCCGCCGCCATGCGGGCGGAAGTCAGGATATCGGCGGCGGCGTTGAACGCGAGCATGGGGCCGAAGTCTTGCATGGATACCGGTGACGCGCAAGGCGATGGCGTCGCGATGACGTGGAGCGCAGATGGCAAAACGCCCCTGCCAAGGGCAGGGGCGTCGCAGGAATCATCCGAACGCGCGCGTCAGCGCCGGCGCGGCGGAGGCGGCGGCGGCGGCGCGTAACCGTCATCGGCCGGCTGCACGGTCACGCGCACGCGGATGCGGTTGCCCGGATCGTAGGCCATGCGCGCGAAATACACCTCGCCCTTGTAGTTGTATTCGACGTCGTAACCGGCGACGCGGCGATCTTCGTGCTCGACTTCGACGGTACGGCAGGCGCCGGGCTGGTAGCGGTCCGAATCGCCCTTGGCGATGTTGTGGCCGACCACGCCGCCGACCACCGCGCCGCCGATTGTCGCGGCCTTGCGGCCGTCGCCCTTGCCCACCGTGTTGCCGAGCGCGCCGCCGACCACCGCGCCGAGCACGGTGCCGGCGGTGGTGTCCTTGCGCTCGCGCACGTAGCCGCCGTCATCGCACTGCTGCTGGGGATCGACCGTGCGGACGGTCTCGTAGGCCGGCGTCGCGCGCAGCACCGTCGCATAGCCGAAGCTCACGCCGTCGCCGCGTGACCCGTATGGCTGCGCACCGGCTGGCAGAACCAATGCCGCCATAGAAACAGCCAGGGCGATCGGGGCGAGCAAATATCCTTTCCGCATGTCGCTACTCCTTTTCGTAATCCAGGCGAACCTGCGCGCATTCCAGCATTAGGCCGCTGAACCATGCCTGATAACGCTTCCTGAACAATGGCCGGTTGCTACACTGTCCGTGACTTCATTCACTGAATCATCCTCGTGCGCCTCTACAACACCCTGACCCGACGGGTCGAAGACTTCGTCCCCGCCGATCCGGCCCGCGTGACCCTCTACGTCTGCGGACCCACGGTCTACAACTACATCCACATCGGCAACGCGCGCACGTTCACGGTGTTCGACCTGCTCGCGCGCACGCTCAAGCGGCGCTTCGTGAACGTCGTCTATGCGCGCAACATCACTGACATCGACGACAAGATCAACGCGGCCGCGCGCGAAGCCGGCGCGCCGATCACAGTGATCACCGAACGCTTCGACGCGGCGTTCCAGCAGGACATGCAGGGCCTGGGCCTGCTCACGCCGGATGTGATTCCGTACGCGACCGCACACATCGCGCAGATCGTCGCGATGTGCGAACGGCTGATCGCGAGCAGCCACGCCTATGCAGCCGAAGGACATGTGCTGTTTTCCGTCGCCAGCTTCGCCGATTACGGCAAGCTTTCGCGCCGCGATCCGGAGGAAATGCTCGCCGGCGCACGCATCGATGTCGCGCCGTACAAACGCGATCCCGGCGATTTCGTGCTGTGGAAACCCTCCGACGACACCCTGCCCGGCTGGGATTCGCCGTGGGGCCGCGGCCGTCCGGGCTGGCACATCGAATGCTCCGCGATGGCCGAAACCCACCTGGGCGAAACCATCGACCTGCACGGCGGCGGCATGGACCTGCAGTTCCCGCACCACGAGAACGAGGTCGCGCAGAGCACCTGCGCGCACGGCGGGAAGATCTTCGCGCGCCACTGGATGCACAGCGGGATGCTCAACCTGGGCGGCACCAAGATGTCCAAGTCGCTGGGCAACACCTTCCACGTCCACGACCTGCTCGCGCTGGTGCCCACGGAAGCACTGCGTTACGCGCTGCTCTCCGGGCACTACCGCCAGCCGCTGGACTGGAGCGAAGCGCTGATCGAGCAGTCCATCCGCACGCTGGACCGGTTGTACGGCACGTTGCGTGATCTCGGCGACATCGCCGTGGATGCGGCGAATGCGCCGATCCCTCAGGCGATCGAGGACGCACTGGACGACGACCTCGATACCCCGCGCGTGCTCGCCGAGATCGCTGGCATCGCCGCCGCCGCACGCAAAGCGACCGATTTTGCCGAACGTGCTGCGCACAAGGCCGCCCTGCTCGGCGCGGGCCGTGCACTCAACTTGCTTCAACTCGATCCGGCTGCATGGTTCGCGCGTGGTGCGGACGCCAGTGACGATGCGCGCATCCAGGCGCTGGTTGACGAACGCAACACGGCAAAGGCCGCGCGCGATTTCACCCGGGCTGACACGCTCCGACAGCAACTGGCCGACCAAGGCATTTTGCTGGAAGACACGCCACAGGGGACCCGCTGGGTTCGAAAGCGCGCATAGAAGATGCCGGTGGTATCCGCAGTGTTTTCTTATGTTCGACAGCGTCGATTGGATCGAACGCGAGTAAAATTCGTCTCGTGAACGAAGCCCACTTCCCGCTCGAACCCACCACCGCGCAGGCGCAGGCCGCGATCGCGGAGGAATTCGGCTTCTTCGGCGACTGGGCCGAGCGCTACCAGTACCTGATCGACCTCGGCCGCAAGCTGCCGCCGCTGCCGGACGAATGGAAGACCGAGGAGCACCGGCTGCTGGGTTGTCAGTCGCTGGTCTGGATCGTCGCCGACGGCGACGCGCAACGACTGAACTTCCGCGCGATCAGCGATTCGGCGATCGTCTCGGGCCTGATCTTCCTTGCGTTGCGCGTGTATTCGGGCCGCAGCGCGCAGGAGATCCTTGCGACCGATCCCGACTACATCGCCGCGATCGGCCTGTCCAAGCACCTCTCGCCGACGCGCAGCAACGGCCTCGCCGCTTTGCTGGCCTTCATCCGCGAGCGCGCGATAGGTGCCGCCGCAACCGCCTGATCGTGCTTGCCGAGGCATCTGCGCGAATTCCGCGCAGCCGCGACGCGATATGCCCTACACTTCGGGCCATGTCCGATCCCTGTCCCGAACCGAACGAAACCGCCGCCCCACCGCCGAACTCGCGCGGAGCGCTGGATGGGCTGCTCGACGCGATGCTGCAGCATCCGGAAAAACGCGTGCAGATCACCCAGGAAATCGAACAGACCTTCGGCCAGGACCAGGCCACGCTGATCATTGACATGAGCGGGTTCACCCGCACCACGCACCAGCACGGCATCGTCGCCTTCCTGCTGATGATCCACGAGATGCACCGCGTCTGCTGCCCGGTGATCCGCGAGCACGGCGGCAAGCTGATCAAGACCGAGGCCGACAACCTGTTCTGCCTGTTCGACGACGCCAAGGCGGCGCTGGCCGCATCGCAGGAAATCATCCACCGGCTGGAAACGGTGAACGTGCTGCTGCCGCAGGAGCACCACCTCTACGCTTCGATCGGCATCGGCTGGGGGCGCGTGCTCAACATCGGCGACGAGGACCTGTTCGGCGACGAGGTGAACCTGTCCTGCAAGCTCAGCGAGGACATCGCCACGCAGAACCAAGTCCTGCTCACCGAAAACGCACACCGTCAACTCAGCGCGCGCAACGACACGGTGCAGCGCGAGATCAGCATTTCCGGCCTGACGTTGACCTACTACGAACTGACGCGCTGACGAAAAAGCCCCGCACTCGGCAGGGCTTTTTCGATTCGTTGCGGTGTCGCGGATCGTTCCGGATCAGTCGCCCATCTGCTTCTGGCGATGTTCCCAGCGCTCCTGCGCGTCGATCGTGCGCTCGGCGGTAAGGCGCGCTTCCAGGCGCTCCAGGCCGATCTCGTCGCCGGTGTCCACACAGTAGCCATAGACGCCGTCGTCTATGCGCTTGAGCGCGTCGTCGATCTTGCCGATCAGCTTGCGGTAGCGGTCGCGCGTGCGCAGTTCCAGCGAGTTCTCGGTCTCGCGGGTCGCGCGTTCCGCTTCGTCGCCGACGTCGCGCACTTCTTCCTTGAGGTTCTCGATGGTCTGCTTGGATTCCTCGACGAGCTCCGCGCGCCAGCCATGCAGGCGCTGGCGGAAGTACTCCATCTGGAACGGATTCATGTACGGCTCTTTGGTGGTCGGCCGGTAGCCTTTGGGGAGCGTCACGTGCGTCGGCACCGCCTGCAGGGGAATGACCTTCTCCGGCAGGTCCTTGCGCACCACGGCCTTCGCGCGCGCGCCGGTCGGGCGCACCAGCGGTTTCGGTGGCGGCGCTTGCGGCTTGGGCGGCACGACGGACGCGGCTTCGGCCTTGCCCTTCTTCGCGGACGCGGGCGGTGCTGCGGCGACCTTGGTGGGCGCGTGCGCTTTCTTGGCGACGACCGGCGCGACAACGGCCGGTTTCTTGGCCGGGGCCGGCTTCGCGACCGGCTTTTTCGCAACGGGCGCGGCTTTCTTGACCGGAGCCTTCTTCGCAACGGGCTTGGCGACCGGCTTTTTCGCGACGGTTTTCTTCGGCGCTGGCTTCTTCGCAGCCGGCTTGGCGGCGGGCTTTTTCGCGGATTTGGCGGCAGTCTTGGGCTTCGCGGCCGGTTTGGCCTTCTTCGCGGCTGGTTTGGCGGACTTCTTGGCGGGTTTCTTGGCAGCCACGTTGGGCGATTCCTGGTGTGGTGTCGGTGCGGGGTGCGGCAAAGCAGCGGAGTGTTATAGCCTAGTCAGGGTACAGCGGCAACCTTGACTATTCCCTCATGTGCGGAGCCCGCGTTGAACCCCGCAAAATCCCTGGTCTTGCTGCTGTTGCGCGGCTACAAGCGCTTCCTGAGCCCCCTGCTGGGCACGCACTGCCGTTTCCACCCGACCTGCTCGGTCTATGCGATGCAGGCGGTGGAGCGCTTCGGCGTGCTGCGCGGCGGCTGGATGGCGGCCGGGCGCATCGCGCGTTGCCATCCGCTGCATCCGGGCGGGCACGATCCGGTGCCCGATTCTCCGCACGCCCCTTCCCATCCCCACGACGAAGCCCGATGACCGACACCCTGATCGTCAACGCCGAACTGGTCAACGAAGGCCGCCGCTTCCTGTCCGACCTGCGCATCCGCGACGGCCGCATCGACGCGATCGGCAAGTCGCTGTCGCCGCGGCCGCAGGACAACGTGATCGACGCCGCCGGCCGCTGGCTGCTGCCCGGCGTGATCGACGCGCAGGTGCATTTCCGCGAACCGGGGATGGAATACAAGGGCGGTCTGGACACCGAACCGGCCGCCGCGGTTGCGGGCGGGGTGACCAGTTACCTCGACATGCCGAACACGAAACCGCCGACGCTCGACAACGACGCGCTCGAGGACAAGTACCGCCGCGCCGCGGGCCGTTCGCGCGCGAACTTCGGTTTCTATTTCGGCGCGAGCAACGACAACCTCGAAAACATCCGCCGCATCGATCCGAAGACCACGCCTGGACTGAAGATCTTCATGGGCGCTTCGACCGGTAACATGCTGGTTGACGATCCGGTCGTGCTCGAACGCATGTTCGCCGACTGCCCGACGCCGATCATCACGCACTGCGAAGACACGCCGATGATCGACGCGGCGATGGCCGCCGCGAAATCGAAGTACGGCGAAAACGTCCCGGTCGAACTGCACGGCGAGATCCGCTCGCGCGCGGCCTGCCTCAAATCCACCGAGCTCGCGCTTTCGCTCGCGCGACGGCACGGTACCTCGCTGCACGTGCTGCACATCAGCACCGCCGAGGAGATGCAGTTGTTCGAGCCCGGCCCGCTGGTGGATGCGCAGGGCCGCATGAAGCGCATCACCGCCGAGACCTGCGTGCATTTCCTGCACTTCGCGCGGCCCGATTACGCGCGCATGGGCAACCTCATCAAGTGCAATCCGGCGATCAAGGAAGTCTCCGACCGCGACGCGATCATCCGCGCGGTCGCCGAGGATCGCGTGGACGTGCTCGCGACCGACCACGCGCCGCACACGATCGAGGAGAAGGCGCAGCCTTACGCAACAGCGCCTTCCGGACTACCGTTGGTGCAGGATTTCCTGGTCTGCGCGCTGCAGAAGGTGCGCGAAGGCCATTTCAGCCTGCCGCACCTGGTGCAGAAGATCTGCCACGCGCCCGCGCAGCGTTTCGACATCGCCGAACGCGGTTTTCTGCGCGAGGGCTATTTCGCCGATCTGGTGCTCGTCGATCCGGACGGCGGCACACAGGTCAAGCGCGATCGCGTGCTCGCGAAATGCGGCTGGTCGCCGTTCGAAGGCGAACGCTTCGACGCGCGAGTGGTCGCGACCTTCGTCAACGGCGAACTCGCCTGGGACGGCCAGCATCTGGTCGGCGCACCGCTCGGGCAGCGCTTGAGTTTCGCGCGTTGAACCGATTCGCCGACATGCGCATCGCGGCCATCGCCCTGCTGCTGCTCGCCTGCAGCGCTTGCGCGAGCACGCCGCCTTCCGCGCCCGCACCGGCCGCGTCCGCTGCAACACCGGAACCCACGTCGCCGCCGCTGGTAGCGATCCACTCCAAATCCGCGATCATCGCTCCGCCGAATGTGACCCAGGGCGCGCTGCTGTTCGGATATGCGCCGCCGGGCAGCGTGATCGTTTACGCGGGCAGACACGTCCGCGTCGCGCACGACAGTCGCTTCGTGATCGGCGTCGCGCGCGAACAGACCGGTATGGTGACACTGAAGATCACGAAACCCGATGGTAGCGATGCCAGCGTCAACGTGACGATTGTTCCGCGTAGTTTCCCCGTCGAGCGCGTCGAGGGCGTGCCCGAGAAAACCGTGAATCCGCCGCCGGACATCGCCGCGCGGATCGAGCGCGAACAGGCCGATGTCGAGGCCGTGCGCACCCGCGACGACGACCGCACCGACTTCGAGATGCAATTCATCTGGCCGGTGAAAGGCCGCATCAGCGGCGTGTTCGGCAGCCAGCGCATCTACAACGGCACACCGAAATCCGCGCATTCGGGCGTGGATGTCGCAGCAAAGATGGGCACGCCGATCCACGCACCCGCGGGCGGCATCGTGAGCTTCGCCAATCCCGATCTCTACCTCACCGGCGGCACCGCGCTGATCGACCACGGCCACGGCGTGAGCTCGAATTTCCTGCACATGAGCCGCATCTACGTGAAGGTCGGCGACCGCGTCGAGCAGGGCCAGGTGATCGGCCTGGTCGGCGCGACCGGACGCGCGAACGGCCCGCACATGCACTGGGGCATGAACTGGTTCGACGTGCGCGTGGATCCGCTGCTACTGATGACGCCGCCCGGACAGCCGGCCCCCACAGAAGCGAAGTAAGCTGCGCTACGACTGCGGTTTCTGCGGCGAACGCAGCAGCCCGATCACCATCCAGATCACCGCGCCCGCGCCGAGCACGAGCACGCCCCAGAGCAGCCAGGTGTGTTTCTCGCTGGCGTCCCAGCCGTGCAGCGCGGCTTCGCCCCCCGAGGTCTGCATGGCTGCATGGGCGATCGCCTGCGGCCGCCACTGCTCGCCGTAGCGCGCGCGCAATTGCGAAACGAGAAGGTCGAGCGCCAATTCGCTGCGATGCGCGCGCTTGCTGCCCGCAACGATCGTGTACGGCGCGCGACCGTGCGTGAGCACGACCCAGCTTTCCGGCTCGTAGCCGAATCGCAACACCGGCGGCTTGGCGACAGCCGCATTCGGTTCGATGCGCCATTCGCGCAACCGCGTCGCGCCGATGTCCATGGGTTCCGCGTCCAGTGCCACGCCCGCACCGCGCAGGTGGAACGCGGTGTAGTCGCCGATCGTCTGCCAGCCGGTATCGCCGGTCTCGCGCGCCGACACCCGGAATCGCGCGACCGCGTTGTCGTCGGCGAGCACGACGTCCAGCCGTTCGGCGGGAATCCGCGCGGGCAACCGATAGAGGAAGGCCGCGCCGTCGCGTCCGACATACTCGGCATCGAGCAACGCGCGCGGCGGTTCTACGCCCGGCTCGCGTTGGCGCAGCGACACCGCGCGCAGCGGCAATGCGGTCGAGGCGTGCACGCGCAGATACGTCGCCGGTTGTGCTCCGAACTCCACGCTCCGGCGCAGCAGGACCTGGCCGTTCTGGCGCAATTGCGCGAGCGGCGCAGCGGAAGCCAGGCTGCGCCAGTTCTTCAGGTCATCGCTGGCTTCCACCTCGACCTGCGCGCTGAAATCCGGCGCGTCCGCGGTGAAATCGAAAGCGAGGCCGTCCAGCGAGCGATCCTTCGCGCGCACGTCGATCAGCAGGTCGGTCACGCCGGATTTCGCGGCCGCCTGCGCCGCACCGGTCAGCGAGGTATCCAGCGCAAGACTGCCGTCGGCCGAACGCGTGACGTGCAGTTGCAGATCTCCCGCGCCCTGGGCATTCGATTCCCCCACCGGCAGCACGAACCAGGCCGCCGTCCGCCAGGTTCCCGGTGGCGCGCGGTACGCGGGCGGCAGCGGACCGAAGGCGAGCTCCTCGCCATCGGCGTTGAATGCGGCCAGGTCGGCGAGATCGGCGCGGCTGATCTGCCGATAGATGCCCTCGTCGAGCGCGATCGTGTACGCACCCTCGGTGTCGGCCGCAAGCGGCCACTGATTCGCGAAATCGCGCGGCGTCGAAGCGGCGACGGCCGCGCTCAACAGCAGGCTTGCAAACACGATGCGAGTTTTCATGTGCCTTCCACCTTGTCCTGACCGACCGCACCCTGCGCGGCATTGTCCTCGGGCTGCTTCGGCGGCGACGGCGCGATGTAGCCGACGCCGACGAGCAGCAGTCCGACCACCAGGAACGAAGCGATGCCCGGGATATTGCCCATGTAATGCCGATCCACCACGACGAGCTTGAGCAGCACCACGCCCATCAGCACCGCGCCGCCTATCCACAACCTGCGATCTCCGCGCCGCGATCCCAGGATCCACGAACCCACGCCCAGCAAGCTCCAGACCAGGCTCAGCGCCATCTCGCTCATCGCCGAATCGAACACGTCCTCACTCCACGGCTCGCCGTGCCAGTGGTGCACCGCACGCAAGGTCGCGGAGGTCGCGAACGCGAAGCCGGCGTACGGCCAGATCCTGCGCAGCGTCGCCATCGATCCCTCGCACATCGCATACAGCAGCGCAGCGATCGCGAGCATCGCCAGCTCCAGCGGATTGAACACCGGCAGATAGGCCAATGGCGCGCTGCCGCCCTCGGCGAACAATCCCGCGAGATACGCCAGCGCGAACAGCAACGCGGCGGGAACGAACCAGCCGTTGCGATAGCCCACGAACGACCCGGCGCGCGGCCACGCGAACGCCGATGGCTTGCGCAGCAGGCCGAACGTCAGCAGAGCCGGTGGCGCAAGCAGGGCCGCGTCGGCCCAGCCATCGCCGAGTTGCGGGTCGATCACGGCGAGATGGCGCGCCTGCATCGCCGCGGCCGCTGCGAGCGTCCACAGTCCGAGCAGATGCGTCGCCGACGTCGTCCGCGAAGCCTGTTCGCGCGCGCTCCACAGGGCCCAGACCATCGCCAGTGCGTAGGCAGCCCACACCGGCAGGCGATCCGGCGCCATCGGGCCGCCGGCATCCTGTTCGAACACGAAACTCATCCAGAAGCCGAAGAACGCGCCGACGACGACCAGCCAGCCCATTCGCGGCCAGTTCGCGCGGGCGCGCAACAGCGCGGCGATCGCGATCGTCGCGGCGAAATAACCCATCGCGAACCGCCACCTGCCGATGCCGAGAAAATGCGCGCGATCGATTTGCGTGGCTTCCGCAAACAGCCACCACAACGTCGCCCAGACGAACAACGCCGCGGGCAACACGCGCATCGGGCGCAAGCGGTCGTGGATCAGGCTCAGCGCGAATCCGGCGATCGCGATCAGCGCCGCGCCCAGCCACTGAGGATTGAGCAGCAGCGTCTGCGTCGGCGGCTGGTAGCCGATCTGCGCGACCGCGTACGAACCCGCCGCGAGCAGTTGCAGCATCAGCCCGCTCAACCACGGGAATCGGCGGTTCTGGCGAATGCCGATCCATGCGACGCCAGCGCCTTCCAACGCCCAAACCGAGGCGGTCGTGCCCGAGGAAAACGCCAGCGGCACCGCGAGCGTCGCGAAACCCAGCGCGAGCGCACCGTAGGATTCGGTGAGCAGGCGCTCGTCGCGGTGTCGGCGCAGCCACCACACCAGCCCCGCGTACACGGCCGCGACCACGAGCGCGCTGATCGCCAGCGCCATGCGGTCGTCCTTGAGCAGGCCCGCCTGCAACGGGAACGCGAGCAGCGGCGTGCCGAACACCAGCGTGCCGTCCACCCAGGGCCGGCGATGCGTGGTCTGGCGAATCACGTACAGCAGGCCGATCACGACGTAGAACACGAAGAACAGGATCAGGAACGGTTCCACGCTCCACAGCAGGTCGGGGCGATAGAACTTCACGCCCCAGGCCGTGCCGACGCCGAAGGTGAACACGAAACCGATCAGGTTGAGCACGCGCCAGCTGCGCTTCCACGACACGCCGAACACCGCCGCGTTGAGCGCCGCGTAATACGAGAACAAGCCGACCGGGTCGTTGCTGCCGGTGGAAATCAGCACCGGCGCGAGGTAGCCGCCGACGAATCCGAGTGCGCCCAACGCGACCGCGTCCTGCAGCACCGCGAGCAGCGCCGCGCCGGCGACCAGCACCACGACCAGCGCGAAGGCCGCCATCGGCGGCAGCAATCCGTACATGCGGTAAGCCGCGAACACCGTCATCAGCAGCACGCCGATCGCGCCGCCCTGCAGCGACAGGCCGAACGCGGGTCGCCGCATACGCTCGCGCCAGCCGAACGCGAGCGCCGCCACGCCGCCCAGCGCGATCAGCGCGAGACGGACTTCGATGGGCAGGTGGAAGTAACCTTGCGCGACCGCATAGCGCAGCGCCGCGGCGACGCCCGCGAACAGCACGAGCACGCCGATCTTGACCGGCACGTTGCCCTCGGTGAACCAGGCCTTGATCCGCGCGATCGCCTTGTCGAAAACCTGCGGCTCGCGCGCGACGGGCACAACCGGAGCGCGCGGCGGTTCGGCCTCGGCTTGCGCGTGCCAGTCCTGCGGCAGCGGCGGCGGCTCGACGGTTTCGATCCTCTCGCTCGCTTGCGCCGCTTCGAACACAGGCGCGACCGGCGCTTCGACTGCATCGATTGGCGGTCGCGGCGCGACAACGGGTTCGGCCGATGGCGCAGCAACCGGCGTTTCCGCGGTCGTTGCGGGAGCCGCGGGCTGCGTTTGCTCCTGCGCGACCACGCGCGCGCGGACGACGTTCAATTCGCGTTCGAGCACCCCGATCCGGCCGCGCAGGCGTGCGTAGGAGCCGATGAAGAACATCGCGAAGAACCCGGTCACCGCGCCCAGCAGCCAGGCCTGTTCCGATATCGCTGCGCCGAGCAAGGCGCCGATCAGCCCCAGGATCCAGTTCATGCGTACGATTCCCCTGCCGGCGCCAAACCGCCGCCCCTACTGTGTCACGAACGGACAAGGACACAAGCAGCGGCCGGCGAAGTCCCCGCGGACTCGCCCGCGGGGATACACCCGCGCTACCCGCGGCCCGCGCAAGGCTCAGGCGTGCAGCAGGCTCACCCGGTCGCGGCCGTCGCGCTTGCTCGTGTAGAGCGCGCGGTCGGCGCGGCGGATCGCCTCGTCGTAGCCGGCCAGGCCGTCGTGCAGCACCGCCACGCCGATGCTCACCGTGACCTCGATCGCCACGTCGCCGCAGACGATCGGCTGCGAACCGATCGCCGCGCGGATGCGTTCGGCCATCGCGCTGGCGTCCTCCAGCGACGTGCGCGGCAGGCCGATCACGAATTCCTCGCCGCCGTAGCGGCCGAGCACGTCGCCGAATCGCAGCACGCCGCGCAGGCGGCGCGCGACGTCGCGCAGGCAGGCGTCGCCGATGTCGTGGCCGTGCTCGTCGTTGATCCGCTTGAAGTGGTCGAGGTCGGCGAACAGCAGCGCGAGCGGCTGCGAATGCGCGCCGGTCTCGTGCGCGGCCGCGTGCAGGCGTTCGTCAAGCGCACGGCGGTTATACACGCCGGTGAGCGGATCGCGGCGCGCGAGCAGGTTCGATGCGTCGCGCTCGCGCTTGTACTGCAGCATCCGGTCGCCGAGCCCGATCATCAGCAGCACGCCGGCGAGCACGAAACTCGCGGGGAACGCGTACTGCAGCATTTCGTTCGGCGGCCAGCCGAGGTTGATCTCCAGCACCCGCCACGCCAGCAGCACCAGTAGCGGCAGCCACGACCACAGGAACATCCGCGAAGGCCGGTCTCCTGCGAGCGCGCCCTTGATGCCCGCGATGATGCCCACGACCACGCTGACCAGCACCGCGACGTTGCCGACCATCGGCCACTGCCACAGGCCGATCACCGGAACGTAGCTCGCCACGACGACGAGGACATAGACGCCGAGCATCCAGCGCTGGATGCGCGCGAGCAGCGGCGTGCGCCGGTCCATCTGCAGGTAGCGCAACATGAACAGTCCGGTGAAGAACGCCGCGCCCGAACCGAGGATGCGCTGCACGGTGCGCACGCCCGCGAGCGGCGCCAGGCCCGGAATGCGGTACAGATCCACGGTGTTGTCGAGCAGGAACAGCAGCGCGAACGCCAGGCCACAGCCCAGGATCAGGAAATCCGATTCGCGCAGGGTCAGGCCCAGGCCCAGGCCGACCAGCACCAGCGCGAGCAAGGTGCCGTGGATCAGCGTGTTGAGTTGCACGTCGCGCCGGTCCTGCACGCGGATCGCCTGTTCGTCCATGATCCGCAGCCTGTCCGCCGATCGCGCGCTCGAATCCACGTACAGGTACACGCGCTGCCCCGCGTGCAGGCCGCCGGCCAGCGGAAACACCGCCAGGCGCGGACCGTAGGACGCATCGGAATCCGGTCCGCTCGTGCTGCGGATCGCCGGCGATTCGCGCCCCGGCAGCCAGACGCTGGTCGTGGTGTGGTTCGGCGCGTCCAGCACCAGCACCTGCGACGGATCGGCAGGAACGTCGCGCAAGATGTCGAGCCGCCACCAGCCGCCGACGCGCGGAGTCGGCGCGATTGCCGCTTCAGCAACCGTGGCCGCATCGGCATCGTGCCGGCCCGCGGTCACCTCGGCGGCCGGCACGGCCAGATCGCCGATGCGATACACGCGGAACGCAGGGTCGTCGCCCGTCGCCGCGAACCCCGGCGGCGACAGCAGCCAGAGCCCGCAAAGAGCCGCTACGAACGAGCGCAGGATCCCCATGCGCGCATGGTAGCCAATGCCCCCGCCGCCGTCTGCGACGACGGCAGATCAGTCGGACTCGCCAAGGCAGCCGGCGGATCCGTCGCCACGGGCGACGGCGACGGCGTCGTGCGCGTGCAGGCTTTCGTGGTGGGACACGCGCACGGCGACACCGCGCACGCCGAGCGCCTGCGCCCGGCCAGACGCGAAGGCCTCGCGCAGGCGGCGCGCGGCGTCCTCGCAGAACATCGGGTTCTCGCCGTTGCGGCGCGCGAACGCCTGCTCGTCGGCGCGCTTGACCGCGGCCTGCACCGGCGTGCCCAGCGCCGCTTCGGCGCGATCGATCAGCGCGTCCAGTGGCAAGGTCGTCGAAGCCGGATCAATGCGTACGCGAATGCGTGCGGTGCTGCGCTGGCTGTGCGGCGTCGCTCGCATTCCCTGCCCGCCCGCGAGCCAGGCCAGCGCGGCCTGGCGATCGACCGGCGCATTGGCAGGAAACGCGCGGCCGAAATCCTCGGCCACGAGTTGGCGCGCAAGCGCGGCCGAGGCCGGACATGTGCTCGAATACACCACGTCGAACGCGATCTCGATTGCCAGCGCGTTGTGTTCGAGCCGCGCGGTCAGTACGAACGGATAACGCCGCCAGCCGCTGTGCCCGCTTGCGAGCGCGGGGCGCCGGACGAAATGGTCGAACGCGAACCTGGCGCGCGCACGCGTCGAAAGCCCAGCGTGCGAAGCCAGGAATTCGCCGAGCAACGCACGCAGCATCGCCGGCGACAGCGGTTCGGCGACGGCGCGATCCAGCGCGAGATACAGCCGCGACATGTGGATGCCGCGCGACGCGCCCGCGACGAGATCGACTTGCGCCGACACGCGCGCGGGCACGCGAACATCGGCTTCCGAAGCGTAGATGCGAATCGGCAGCTCGATCGCGTCCATGCCGACCCATTCGAGTCCGGTCGAAACATCGGTCTGCGATTCGGAGGCAATGTCCGGTAACGCGCCCGCATCGTCGTCGTGCCGGATCGCGCGCGGATCGGCGTGCTGGTCGTTTGTCATGGGATCCACCGGTGTTGCAGATTGCGCATTTTAGCCGTTCGCGACGGAGCGCGCCGCGCGCCAGGCCAGGCGCAGGGCGCGCAGTGGCGGCACCCCGTGGAGATCCCTGTGTGCGACGCGTTCGCGCAACAGCCATGCATCGAAGGCCGTGCGTCCGCGGCGGTACAACGCGGCATCGCCAAGGCTCGAAGGCAGTGCCGCGGCGAGCTGCGCCGCCCAATCGGACCATGCCGCCGCGGCCTGCGGTGCATCGAGCGCGGCTGCGTTGATTCCGTGCCGCGCGAGCAGCGACAACGGCACGAATGCGCCGTCGCGCATGCGCAGTCGCTCGGCCAGCAGATGCACCGCGACCGCGCGCATCGCATCGTCGCCAGACGCGGAGCCGAACAGCGCGGCCTCGGCAGCCGCAATGCCTGCGGCAAACGGCGTCACCGAAACCAGTGCTGCCTCGACATCCGAAGGACGCGAGGGCTCGGCATGCGTCGTCGCGATCATGCCTTGCGCCAATGCGTTGCACGTCGCCGGCGGCATCGCCAGCGCCTGGGTCAGCGGATGCCGCGGCGAACCCTGGGCGCCATGCAACAATTCCTCGGCCCACCACGTGGACTTGGCTTCGGTGACGCGGGTATCGCTGAGCTCGAACGCAGCCGCGCGCAGTTCCGACAGCAGCGCGCCCCAGAGCGCAAAACGAGCGCGCGCATCACGCGCGCAGAACACCTCGATCCACGCCATCTCCGGTTCGCGCGCCCGCCACTTGGCGACGAATTCGGCGCAGTTCTCAGGAACCGTCACGCACCAAGCCTTCGGCGAGTTCGAAGCACAGCTCGAGCGGATGCGCGATGTGCAGGTCCGCGCCCCAGTCCTGCGGATTCTCGTGCGCCTCGCGATAGCCCCATAGCGCGGCGACCGCGGCGATGCCCGCCGCGCGCGCGGCCTGGATGTCGCGTTCGTCGTCGCCGACATAGACGCAGCGGGCCGCCGCTACGGCCAGAATCTCGCAGGCGTGCAGCAGCGGCGCCGGATCGGGTTTCTTCGCGCTCAAGGTGTCGCCGCCGATCAGCACGGAGCAGCGCTCGCTCCAGCCCATCGCATGCACGACTTCGCGCGCGAGCGCCTCGGACTTGTTGGTGACGACGCCCCAGCGCAGGTTCGCGCGTTCGATCCGCTCGAGCAGGGATTCGATGCCGTCGAAGGGCCGGCTGTGCACGGCGATCGCGCTCGCGTAGTGATCCAGCAGGGACTGCACCAAGGCTTCGCGCTGCGCCGCATCGCGCCGCGGAAACGCGAGCGCGAGCATCGCGCGCGCGCCCTTCGACACCACCGGCCGGAATTCGGCGAGCGTCAGCGACGGCTCGCCTTCGTCGGCGAGCACGCGGTTGGTCGCAGCGAGCAGGTCCGGCGCGCTGTCGACGAGGGTGCCGTCGAGATCGAACAGCACGCAGGCGATGCCGCGGGTGTTCATGCGCCGGATTCCAGCACGGGTTTCACCGCGCAGGCGAGGTAGTTCACGTCGGTGCGACGGCCGAGACCCGCCCCGCGCGTGAGCGGGTTGTAGTGCAGACCGCTCACGTCCTCAAGTTCTAGCCCTGCCCGGCGCATCCATGCGGCGAGTTCCGAAGGACGGATGAATTGCGCGTGGCTGTGCGTTCCTTTCGGCAGCAGGCCTGCGACGTACTCGGCGCCGACGATCGCGAGCGCGAACGCGGCCGGCGTGCGATTGAGCGTGGACACGAACAGGCGGCCGCCGGGTTTGAGCGCACGCGCGCAGGCCTCGACGACGGCTGCCGGATCCGGCACGTGTTCGAGCATCTCCATGCATGCGATCGCGTCGAAGCGCCCCGGCATCTCCGCGGCGATGGACTCCGCCGACTGCAGGCGATAGTCCACGCGCAGCGACGGCCGCGTCGCCTGCGATTCGAGCAGGTGCAGCTTCGCGATCTCGACCAGTTCCGGCGCGAGGTCCAGCGCGACGACCTCGGCACCCTCGTCTGCCAGTGCCTCGCTGAGCAGGCCGCCGCCGCAGCCGACATCGAGCACTCTGGCGCCGCGTAGCGTGCAGCGATCGCGCACGTACGCCAGTCGCGCCGGATTGAGCTCGTGCAGCGCCCTCTGAGGACCGTTCACGTCCCACCAACGATGGGCCAACTCCGCAAATTTCTGCAGCTCGGCCGGATCAACATTGGCCTTCGCAATCGCCATCACGATGCCCTGTCGATCCTCGCAATGCGATCGCGCCATTGCCGAGCATTGGCGATCAATGCGGCGCTGTCGATATCGACCAACACGCCGTCGCGCAGTTTCGGACGGCCGTCGATCCAGACGTCGGTCACGTGCTGGCGGCCGGTCGCGTAGACGAGCTGCGAGATCGGGTCGTAGAGCGGCTGCGTCTCGATGCGGTCCATGTCCACGCAGACCAGGTCCGCACGCTTGCCGGCCTCGATGCTGCCGACGACCTCGCCCATGCCGATCGCCTGTGCGCCGCCGAGCGTGGCCATCCGCAGCACGGTCGCCGCGTCGAGCGCGGAAGCGTCGTCCGCGACCGCTTTCGCGACCAGCGCGGCGCTGCGCATCTCGCCGAACCCGTCGAGGTCGTTGTTGCTGGCGCAGCCGTCGGTGCCGAGCGCGAGGTTGACGCCGGCGCGGCGCAGCTTCTCCGCTTCGCAGAAGCCGGAGGCGAGCTTGAGGTTGGATTCCGGGCAATGCGCGACCGACACGCCGCGCGCCGCGCACAGCGCGATCTCGGCGTCGGTGAGCTGGGTCATGTGCACGGCGATCATGCGGTCGTTGATCACGCCCAGCCGGTCCAGCCGCGCGATCGGGCGGATGCCGTGCTGCTTCATCGATTCCTCGACCTCTTGCGCGGTTTCGTGCACGTGGCAGTGCACCGGCACGTCGAGCAGATCGGCGAGCACGCGGATGCGCTCGAAGCTCGCGTCCGACACGGTGTACGGCGCATGCGGCGCGAAGCAGGTGCGCACCAGCGGGTCGCGGCGATAGAGGTCGTGCACTTCTCCCGCGCGGTCGAAGTATTCATCCTGGCTGGCCGCCCACGCGGTCGGGAACTCGATGATCGGCAGCCCGACCAGCGCGCGGAATCCGTGCTTGCGGTAGGTCGCGGCGCTCGCGTCCGGGAAGAAATAGTTGTCGTTGCAGCAGGTGGTGCCGCCGCGCAGCATCTCCGCGACCGCGAGGTCGCAGCCGTCGGCGACGAATTGCGGGCCGATCACCGCGGCCTCGATCGGCCAGATGTGCTCGGTCAGCCAGCGCATGAGCGGCAAGTCGTCGGCGACGCCGCGCAGCAGCGTCATCGCGTTGTGCGTGTGCGCGTTGACCAGCCCGGGCATCAGCACCGAATGTGGGCGGCTGACGACCTGCGATGCGCGATACGTGGCACGCGTCTCGGCGATGGGCAGCACTGCGAGAATTGCGCCGTCGCGGATCGCGACCGCATGGTTTTCCAGCACGACGCCATGCGGTTCGACGGGGATGACCCAGCCTGCTTCGATCAGCAGGTCGCAGGCGATGGGTGCGGCGTCTGTCATCATGGGCCTCGTGCTCGTCGTGTCGGCAAAGTCGCGCGCAAGCGCGCGGGCCGGAACGTCACTTCACGCGGCTGACGTACTCGCCGCTGCGGGTGTCGACCTTGATGACCTCGTCCTGGCCGACGAACAGCGGTACGCGCACCGTCGCGCCGGTCTCGAGCTTGGCCGGCTTGCCGCCGCCGCCGGAGGTGTCGCCGCGCAGGCCCGGGTCGGTCTCGACGATCTTCAGTTCGACGAAGTTCGGCGGCTGCACCGCGATCGGCGTGCCGTTCCACAGCGTCACCACGCAGGGCTCCTCGCCCTTGAGCCACTTCGCCGCTTCGCCCACGCCGGCTGCGTCCGCGTGCACCTGTTCGAAGGTGTCGGTCTGCATGAAATGCCAGAACTCGCCGTCGTTGTAGAGGTATTGCATGTCGGTGTCCACGACATCGGCGGCCTCGAGCGAATCGGTCGCCTTCATCGTCATCTCGACCACGCGGCCGGACTTGATGAAGCGGTACTTCACGCGGGTGAAGGCCTGGCCCTTGCCCGGCTTCACGTATTCGGTGTCGGTGATGACGCACGGCTCGTTGTTGACGATGATCTTCATGCCGTTCTTGACGTCGTTCATGCCGTAAGCCATGCGAAACACTCCGTAAGCGAATGAGCCGTTCCCGCGAACGGCTACAATGGTGGTTGGAATTGCCGATTTCGACGGGAGCCGCGCAGCCGCGGCTTCGCAGCCCGATATGATAACCGCTCAGACCCATGCCGCGCAGCCGCGCTGGCAGCAGCTATGGCGCGACGCCGTGCGCGATCCGCGCGAACTGATGCGCCTGCTCGACCTGCCCGGCCTGGCTTCGACCCTTTCCGATGCCGCCGCCGCGCAATTCCCGCTGCGGGTGCCGCGCGGCTTCGTCGCGCGTATGCGCCGCGGCGATCCGCACGACCCCTTGCTGCGCCAGGTCCTTCCCGTAGTTGGCGAGGAGCACATCGTGCCCGGCTTCGGCCTGGATGCGGTCGGCGACGCCGCCGCGCGTGGCGCGACCGGCGTGATCCACAAGTACGAAGGCCGCGCCCTGCTGGTCGCGACGGGAAGTTGCGCGGTGCATTGCCGTTACTGCTTCCGTCGGCATTTTCCGTATGCCGAGGAAACCGCTGCCGCTACGCGCTGGTCCGAGGCGCTGGACTACCTGCGCGGCGACGAAAGCATCGAGGAAGTGCTGCTTTCGGGCGGCGATCCGCTATCGCTCTCGACCGCGAAGCTCACCGAATTCACCGATGCGCTCGCGCGCATCCCGCACGTCCGCCGCCTGCGCATCCACACGCGGCTGCCGGTAGTGTTGCCCGAGCGCATTGATGCGGAAATGCTGGGATGGCTGCGCCGCCTGCCGCAGCAGGTCGTGGTGGTGATCCACGCGAACCACGCCAACGAACTCGATGCGGACGTCAATGCTGCGCTGGGCGCTCTGCGTGATGCCGGTGCGACCCTGCTCAACCAATCGGTGCTGCTGCGCGGCGTCAACGACGATGCACATGCGCTGGTTGCGTTGTCGCGAAGGCTGTTCGAGGCTGGCGCGTTGCCCTACTACCTGCACCAGCTCGATCGCGTGGCGGGCACGGCGCACTTTGAAGTCGACGATGATCGCGCACGCGAACTTCACGCGGCGCTGATGGCGCGGTTGCCAGGCTATCTGGTGCCGCGGCTGGTGCGCGAGATCACGGGCGAGCCGAACAAGACGATACTCGGCCCATCGAGCATCGCGTCTTGACCGTGACCCACGGAACTGCGCAAGCCCGAACTGCCGGGCGACCGTTTGGCGAGCCACTCCAAATGTGATCCAATTCACAGGTTGTCTGGCGAAACTGGACGAATAAGTGTAAATAACCCCTTGAAGCCGCAAGAGCACCCTGCATGCCCTCGAAGGACACCGTCATCCGCCTGCTGCTGGTCGAGGACCAGCTCGAAGATGCCGAGCGCCTGATCAGCGTGCTGCGCAACGGCGGAATGGCCGTGCGACCGCAGCGCCCGAAGGACACCGCGGAACTGATCAGTCAGATCAGCGAAGGCAACGTGGATCTCGTGCTCGCCTCGCTGGAGGCGAAGTCGGTTTCCTTCGCCGACACGATGATGGCGGTGAACGGCAGCGGCAAGGACATCCCGGTCATCGCCACGACCGGCAAGATCGAGGAAGACCGCGTGATCGAGGCGATCGTCGCCGGCGCGCGCGACGTGGCCGTGCGCGGCCGCCCCGAGCACCTGCGCAAGGTCGTGCGCAACGAGTTCGACGTGCTCGAGGACCGCCGCGCACTGCGCCGGATCGAAGCCGCGCTGAACGAATCCGAGCGCCGCTGCGATTCGCTGATCGCCTCCTCGCGCGATCCGATCGCCTACGTCGTGGACGGGATGCACATCCGCGCGAACGAGGCCTACCTCGAGATGTTCGGCTACGAGGAGTTCGAGGAAATCGAGGGCCTGCCGTTGCTGGACATGGTCGCGACCGCCGACGCCGAACGCTTCAAGCAGTTGTTCAAGGACATGTCCAAGGGCGAGCCGCCGCCGCGCTCACTGGAGTTGCGCGCGCGCAAGGCCGATGGCGCCGACTTCGAGGCGACCATGGAATTCGCGCAGGCCAAGTACGAGGGCGAGGCCTGCCTGCAGATCATCTTCCGGCAGCGCGCGATCGACGAGGACATGGTGCGCGAGCTCGACGAGCTGCGCTCGCGCGACCAGACCACCGGCCTTTACAACCGCAAGCATTTCCTCGAGCAGTTGCAGAACGCGGTTTCCGCCGCGGCGGGCGGGCGCAACGACCAGCTTCTGCTGCTGATCGAACCCGACCACTACAGCGCGCTGACCATGGACATCGGCATCGCGCATTCCGACGAGTTGCTGGCCAAGCTCGCCGAACGCCTGCAGGAGGTCGTCGGCGACACCGGATTGTGCGCGCGTTTCTCCGACCACGATTTCGCGGTGCTGCGTACCGAGTCCTCGCCGCGCGAGAGCGCCGAGATCGCCGAAAGCATCCGCGCCGCCTACGAAGGCCACATCGTCGAGGTCGGCGGCCGCTCGGTGAGCCTGACCGTGAGCATCGGCGGCGTGCAGATCGGCGAGAAGATCGCGATCCTGCAACAGGTGCTGGGCAAGGCCAGCCAGACTGCGAAATCCGCCGCGAGCCTGGGCGGCAACCGCGTCGAGATCTTCGACCCGTCCGCGCAGGATCGGGCCGAAACCGAGCGCATCGCCGCCTGGGTGCAGCGTATCCGCGAAGCCCTCTCCGGCGACGGTTTCGTCTTGCACTACCAGCCGATCATCGGGATGCACGGACAACCCGGCGAGACCTACGAATGCCTGATCCGCATGAAAGGCTCCGGCGGCGAGATCATCCCGCCGCTGACCTTCCTGCCGATCGCCGAGGAACACGGCCTGCTCGACGACGTCGATCGCTGGGTGGTCGAGCACGCGATCCAGGTGATCGCCGCGCGCAAGAAAGCCGGCAAGGACACCACCTTGTTCGTGAAGGTCACGCCGAACTCGCTGATGGAAGGCGGCTTGGGCACATGGATGGCCGAGCAGCTCAAGAAGCACGGCGCGCCCGGCGACAAGCTCGTGCTGGAAATCCAGGAACCCAAGGTGTTCACCAACCTGCGCGCGACCCAGGAATTGCAGCGCGCGATCCAGCCGTTCGGCTGCCGGCTCGCGCTCGAGCAGTTCGGCTCGGGCCTGAACTCGTTCCAGTTGCTCGGCCACGTGGACCCGACCTTCCTGAAGATCGACCGCAGCTTCATGGCCGACCTCGCGAAGAAACCGGACAACCAGAAGAAGCTGCGCGAGATGACCGAGGAGGCGCGGCGCGCCGGCAAGCAGGTCATCGCCGAGTTCGTGCAGGACGCGGCCAGCATGACCACGCTGTTCGGCATCGGCGTGGACTACGTGGAAGGCCACTTCCTCGCGATGGCCGGCCCGGACATGAACTACGACTTCAGCGGCTGAAGTCCACGCGCCCGACGCGCCGTGCAACTGCGCGATCGAATCGGACCATGCCCGCCACCACGCGCTACCGCGGCCGATTCGCGCCTTCCCCGACCGGGCCATTGCATCTGGGCTCCCTGGTCGCCGCGCTGGGCAGCTGGCTGATCGCGCGCCGACACGGCGGCGACTGGCTGGTGCGGATCGAGGACATCGATCCCCCGCGCGAAATCGCCGGGGCGGCGACGCAGCAGATCGAAACCCTGAAGGCCTGCGGGCTGCATTCAGACGAACCCATCGTCTGGCAAAGCAGCCGCAGCGACGCGTATGCGGCCGCGCTCGATCGCCTGCTTGCGGCGGGGGACGCCTTCGAATGCGCGTGTAGCCGCAGCGACCTGGCCGCCGACGCAGGCGTGCATCGCGGCTGCGTGCGCAGCGCGGTCGTGCGTCCGCCCGCGATCCGCTTGCGCGTGCCCGATGAATGCATGGGTTTCGACGACGCGATCCAGATCGGCCCGCATGGGGGCCGGTTCGAGCAGGACGCGCGGGCCGAGATCGGCGATTTCGTGCTGCGTCGCGCGGACGGGCTCTGGGCCTACCAGCTCGCGGTGGTCGTGGACGACGCCGCGCAGGGCATCACGCAGGTCGTGCGCGGCGCGGACCTGCTCGATTCCACGCCGCGGCAGATCCTGCTGCAACGCGCGCTGGATCTGCCAACGCCGACGTACGCGCACCTGCCGCTCGCGATGGATGCGCAGGGCCACAAACTCGCCAAGTCCAGCGGCGCCGCGGCGGTGGATCCGGGCAATCCATTGTCCGCCTTGCGGGCTGCTTTCGCGTTCCTCGGACAGGACGCGGCGGCTGTCGCGGATGCGCGCAACCCTGACGAACTCCTTCGCCGCGCGGAAACCGCATTTGACGAGGGTCGTGTGCCGCGCATACTGCAACACACCGCGGCGTAAACTCGACCCGCGCGATTGACCACGAAACCAACCACCAAGGGGAACGCGATGGACGCACGCAACGCACTCGTCACCGGCGGCACCGGCGGCATCGGCTCGGCGATCGTCGAAAAGCTGGCCAGCCTCGGCCACCGCGTCGCCACCAACTACCGCGATGAAGCCAAGGCGAAGGCCTGGCAGGAACAGATGAAGGCGAAGGGTTACGACGTCGCGATCGTGCCCGGCGACGTGTCGGATTTCGACAGCTCCGCGGCGATGGTCAAGGGTGTCGTCGACGCGATCGGCCCGGTCGACATCCTGATCAACAACGCCGGCATCACCCGCGACGGCACCTTCCACAAGATGAACCCGAAGCAGTGGCACGACGTGATCGCGACCAACCTCGACTCGTGCTTCAACGTCACCCGCCAGGTCATCGACGGAATGCGCGATCGCAAGTGGGGGCGCATCGTGCAGATCAGCTCGATCAACGGCCAGAAAGGCCAGTACGGCCAGGCCAACTACGCCGCCGCCAAGGCCGGCATGCACGGCTTCACGATTTCGCTGGCGCAGGAGAACGCGAAGTTCGGCATCACCGTCAACACCGTCTCGCCCGGCTACATCGGCACCGACATGGTGATGGCCGTGCC
>CAYUXZ010000008.1:0-71243 GCA_964449135.1 uncultured Gammaproteobacteria bacterium | reverse complement strand
GGCTCGAGCAGGTCGTTGATCGCGACGATCTGGATGTCGCCAGCGAAGTTCTGCACCGCCGAACGCAGCACGTTGCGGCCGATGCGGCCAAAACCGTTGATCGCGACTTTGATCGCCATGGAGGACTCCTGAATGCGGACAGTTGTGGAATGTGGGGATGCGACGATGCGTAGCGCCGCCGAGTCGCGTATTTTAACCGTCCGGACCTTCGCATCACACCCCTGCCGCTGACCAGACCGCATATGCCCATTCGCCCGCGTTATCGCAGCCCGATGCGATTCTCGACGATCGCCCTGTCCGCCCTGCTCTGCGCCGCGCCCGCGCTGGCCTGGGGCCCGGAAGGCCACCGCATCGTCGGCGAACTCGCGCAGCGCGAGCTCACGCCGCAGACCGCCGCCGCGGTCGCCGACCTGTTGCACGGGGAATCCGAACCGACCCTCGCCGGCGTCGCGAACTGGGCCGACACCCTGCGCCAGAGCGATCCGGACCGCTTCAAGAAGACGCAGAAGTGGCACTACGACGATTTCCCGCGCGGCGACTGCAACTACTTGCCGCAACGCGACTGTCCCGATGGCGACTGCGTGATCGAACAGATTCCTGCCCAGGAAAAGATCCTCGCCGATCCCGCGCAGCCGCGGCAGGCGCGCGCGGATGCGCTGAAGTTCCTCGTGCACCTCGTCGGCGACGTGCACCAGCCGCTGCACGCCGGATACAAGGACGACAAGGGCGGCAACGATTTCCAGGTCAGCCTGCGCACCGACATCCCGCCACAGGATTACGTGAAGCAGAATTACGTCAACGGCGTGATGGGCACCAACCTGCACTCGGTATGGGACTACTACATCATCGCGCGCCATGGCATGAGCGCACATCGCTACGCCGACGAACTCGCCGCGCGCGCGACGCCCGACGCGAACGCGCCAACCAACGAAACCGCGGTCGGCGACGCGAAGGACTGGGCGCTGGAGTCCTGCCGCATCGTCGCTGCCGAGTCCATCTATCCCGCCTCGCACAAGATGGACGCGACGTACCTTGACCGGATGCGACCGCTCGCGGAACGCCGACTGATCCAAGCGGGGCATCGGCTTGCGGTTCTGCTCAACAATGCGCTCGTCCCTCCGGCCACGCATTGAGGCCACGCATGAATGCACTCGCACACCCTCTCGTCCAGTCGTTCTTCCACAAGGAAAGCTCGACCTGGAGCTACGTCGTCGCCGATGCCCAGACGCGGCGCGCGGCGGTGATCGACGTCGCGCTCGACTTCGACATCAAGTCCGCGCACACCGGTACCACCTCGGCGGACGTGATCGTCGCCTGGCTGCGCGAACGCGATTTCGCGGTCGACTGGATCCTGGAAACGCATGCGCACGCCGATCACCTGTCGGCCGCACAACGCATCAGGCAGCAGCTCGGAGGGAAGATCGCGATCGGCGCGGGCATCCGCTCCGTGCAGCAGCATTTTGCCGGCGTATTCGACCTCGGCGACGCGTTCGCGCGCGACGGTTCGCAGTTCGATCACCTCTTTGCCGATGGCGAACGCTTCGCCGTCGGCGGCATTGACGCGCAGGTGATCGGCGTGCCCGGCCACACCGCCGACTCGATCGCCTATCTCATCGGCGACGCGCTGTTCGTCGGCGACAGCCTGTTCATGCCCGACGGCGGCAGCGCGCGCTGTGATTTCCCCGGCGGCGACGCGGCGACGCTGTATCGCTCGATCCGGCGCCTGTACGAACTGCCCGACGAAACGCGCGTGTTCGTCTGCCACGACTACGGCCCCGGCAGCCGCGAGGTCGCTTACGAGACCACGATCGGTGCGCAGAAGCGTGGCAACATCCACGTGCGCGCCGACACCACGGAAGATGAGTTCGTGCGGCTGCGTACGCAGCGCGACGCGACGCTCGCGGTGCCCGCGCTGCTGCTGCCGTCGATCCAGGTCAACATCCGCGCCGGCGAACTGCCGCCGGCGTCGGACAATGGCGTGCGTTACCTCAAGTTGCCGCTGGACACGATCTAGGGATCGTCGCGATCGTCGAATCGCAGCACGTCGCCCGCATTGCGGGCGACGTGCATTGCAGTGCCGGTGTTGGTCAGCCGCTTCGCTTCGGCGAGAGGGCAAAGTCGAACGTCTTCTGCACCCGGGTCTCGATGGCCTGACCCTGCGAAGTGGCCGGACGGAACTTCCACTTCGAGATGGCCGCGAGCGCGGACTGGTCGAACGCGTGCGTCGGCCCTGCTTGCACGACCTTCGCGCGCTCGACGTTGCCGTCCGCATCGATCAGCATCTCGACGACGACCCTGCCTTCCATGCGCCGGGCCAGGGCCAGGCTCGGATATTCGGGAGGCACCGACTCAATGAGTTGTGCATCGGTGGATGCGATCGCACTCGACGACATCTTGGCGGCAGGTACGGCACCCATCGGCTGCGGCGACATCGTCTGTCCGGGTGGCGGCGGGGGTGTCGCCGGCGGCTGCGGTGCATTCGCGGCGTCCGGCGGAAGCGGCGGCAGTGGCGGAGACGGCGGCGGGGTCATGTCGTGCTTCGATTCGACGGTCACGATCACGCGGCGGCCTTTGGCATTCGCGTCCGGCGGTGGGGGCGCCATCGCCTCACCCGACGATACGATCCGGACTTCGCGCCTGACATCGCATGTCTTGTGACCCTGTGCGTCGGGCGTGGAGCATGTGCGGGTTTCGCGCACTTCGCGATGCTGCCCCGGCACCGCATCGACTTCGGGCAGGCCCTCATCGCTGTCGATGCGCTCGCCTCCGGGCGCATCGCCGGGCCCGCCGGTCACGATGCGGATTTCGCGGCGCTCGCCAGGAGCCGGCGGAGGTGGCGGTGGCGGCACCATCGCCTTGCCGTGGGCGTCTGGTGGAGGCGGTGGCAGAGGCGGCAGCGGAGCCATGGGCGGCATGGGAGGCTGCGGCGGTGGCGGCGCGGCGGTCACCGTCGCCTCGATGCGATACGCCGGCCCGCCGGATTTGTCGTTCATCGCGATCACGCCGGGCGTACCGGGAGTCATGCCGAGGTTGACGTGGCCGATCACATGTTTCTCGTCGGCGCCGATCACGTCGCCGGCGATGCGCACCGCGTGGCTCTTCGATCCGGGCTCGGGCGCGACCTGGAACTTCAAGCCCCAGGCCTTGCCGTTCTCGTCGATCTTCACCATCGCCTCGTCGCCCGAACGCGCGATCACCGTCGGGTGCGCGACGGGTTTGCCGTCCACGCTCATGTCGAGCTTGACCTGATAGAACGGCGCGTGCGCGTCGGATCTCGCAGCGAGCGCGTCCGCGGTCTGCTTCGCCGAATCGTGGCCGGCGAGCGCGAGGCCGGTCGCGCCGATCGCGGCGAACGCGACGAGGATCGCGCCAGCCAGGCGCGCGGTGCGCGCGGGAACCGCCTGTTTGAGCAACATGATGCGCTCCTTCATGGGAGGGGTCTGGTTCCACAGGCAACCGACCGGCAGCGCGCCGGCGGCAATGTGGGCCTTGAGCAATGCGGTCGCGTAACGCTGACGCGACACGGGCTGCGTGCGCAACACCGCCGCGTCGCAGGCCGATTCGATATCGCGACGGAATCGCGTCGCCGCGAACTGCAGGATCGGGTTGAACCAGAACAGCGTGCGCAGCAGCGCGCACAGCGCGAGCGCCCACGGATCGCGGCGTTGCTGGTGCATGCGCTCGTGGGCGAGCACGAGTTGCTGTTCCTCGGCGCTGTAGTCGCTCTCGAAATTTGCCGGCAGGACGAGCTTCTGCCGCAGCACGCCAAGCACCGACGGCATCGCATCGGCGATGCCGCTGCGCCAGACGCCCTGTGCGTCCTGACGCAGACGCAGCCTCGCGATGAATCGCCGCTGCTGCCAGACGAACACCGCGAGCAGCGCACAGGCGCCGAGCAGCCACGCCACGAGCAACCAGCGATCGCTGGCGACACTGCGAACGGTGCTGACCACGCTCACCACGACGGGCGATGCGCTCACGGCCACGACCGGCGTTGCGCCCTGCACGGACGGGGCCGGTTGCGGCAGCGAGAAACCTGCGGCGATCGCCGCGAGCGGAATCACCACCCACAAACGATACGCGATCTCCGCGCCGAGAAAGCGCTGCAGCGGCTTGCGCAGCAGCAGGACCGCGAGCGCGGCAAGCGAGGTCGCGAGTGTGGCGTCTATCAGCCAGGCCAGCAGTTCAGTGGTCATCTTCGATCTCCGCGATCAGCTTGCGCAGCTCCGCGACGTCCTTGCGGCTGAGCTTGCGGCGTTCGGCGAACTGCGCAACTAGCGGCGCGACGCGGCCGTCGAACAGGCGCTCGAGCAGGCCCTCGCTTTCGCGCTGCACCCAGTCGCTGCGCTTGAGCACCGGCGCGTAGAGGTAGCGGCGGCCGTCCTTGCGCGCGCGGATCGCGTTTTTCTTCAGCAGCCGGTTGAGCAGGGTCTTGATCGTCGGCTCCTGCCAGTCCTGCGCGCCGGCGAGCGCGGCCACGACCTCGTCCGCGGCGAGCGGGCTGCGCTGCCAGAGCAGCTCCATGACCACCGATTCGGCTTCGCTGATGCGCATGTCGTTTACGCCTGTAATTTTTGCCCAGATTACGCATGTAATCGAATTTGTCAAGCGGGTGTCCGGACGGTGCGATACTGCGTCCGGAACCGGGGGCATGCATGGACCGACGCCACCTCAAGCTCGACTCGCTCGAAGCCGCCGTCGAGTGGGTGCTGCAACGCGCCGGCACCCAGCTGCTGGCTGGCGCGCCGCTCGGGCTCGGCAAACCCAATCGTCTGCTCAACGCGATCTATCGACGCGTCGCGTCCGACCCGTCGCTGTCGCTGACGCTCTACACCGCGCTCTCGCTGACGCCACCGACGCCGCGCAGCGATCTCGAAGGCCGCTTCGTCGGGCCGTTCCTCGAACGCCATTTCGGCACCGACTACCCCGTGCTCGACTACGCGCTTGCCCTGCGCCGGGACGCTTTGCCCGCGAACATTGAAGTCGAGGAGTTCTACGTGCAGTCCGGCGCCCTGCTCGGCTCGCGGCAGGCGCAGCGCCGTTACGCCAGCCTGAACTACACCCACGTCGCCCGCATCATCGCGGAGAAAGGCATCAATGTGTTGCTGCAAAAGGTCGCGCGCGAACCCGGCGGCGACCGGCTGTCGCTGAGCTGCAATCCGGACACCACGTTCGACGTCGTCGAAGCCTGCGCCGCGCTGGGCAAGCCGCGCCCGCTGCTGGTCGCCGAAGTCGATCCGGAGCTGCCGTGGATCGGCGGTCCCTGCGCGGTGGAGCCGGATTTCTTCGACGCCGTGCTCGATCTGCCGGGCCCCGCGCCGCAGCTGTTCGCGCTGCCGCGCGAGCCCGTCTCCGACGCGGACTGCGCGATCGGGCTGTACGCCAGCGCCCTGGTCAAGGACGGCGGCACCCTGCAGATCGGCATTGGCGCGCTGACCGATTCGCTGTGCCACGCGCTGATCCTGCGCCACACACGCAATGATGAATACATCGCCCTGCTCGATGCGCTCTCGCCCGGCCTGCGCGAATCGCAGATCGTGCGCGAGCAGGGTGGCGTCGAGCCGTTCGCGCAAGGTCTGTTCGGCTCCAGCGAGATGATCAACGACGGTTTCATGCGCCTGATCGAGGCCGGGGTCATCCGGCGACGCGTGGTCGACGACGTCGAACTGATGCGGCGCGCGAATGCGGGCGAAACGACGCCGGAGGATCGAGCGCGGCTCGAACGCGACGGCCAGTTCCTGCACGGCGCCTTCTACGTCGGATCGAAGGACCTGTACGCGTGGCTGCGCGCGCTCGATCCGGCGACCGCGCGCGCGATGGGCATGGTGCGCGTGACCTACACCAACGAGTTGTACGGCCATGACGAGGAACTCAAGCGCGTGCAACGCCGCCACGCACGCTTCTTCAACACCTGCATGCTGATGACGCCGCTCGGCGCGGCCGCGTCCGACGCGATCGCAGACGGCCGCATCGTCTCGGGCGTGGGCGGCCAGTACAACTTCGTCGCGATGGCGCACGCGTTGGAGGGCGCGCGCTCGGTGCTGATGTTCCGCGCCACGCGCACCAAGAACGGCGTGACCGAATCGAATATCCCGTGGAACTACGGCCACACCACGATCCCGCGCCACCTGCGCGACCTAGCGGTCACCGAGTACGGAATCGCCGACCTGCGCGGCGCCTGCGACGAGGACTGCGTGCAGCGCATGCTGGCGCTCGCCGCGGCGGAGTTCCAGCCGGACCTGATCGCGCAGGCGAAACGCGCGCTTAAGCTCGATACCGATTACGTCGCGCCTGCCAGTCTCTCTCGCAACCGCATGCCCGCACTTTCCGCAGCGATTGCTCCGTTCCGGCGCAACGGCCTGTTCCCGGACTACCCGCTGGGCAGCGATTTCACGCCCGTCGAGCAGCGCCTGGTCAAGGCGCTGGGCTGGCTGCAGGCGCATACCGCGAAGAAGTCGCAGACCGTGCGCACGCTGCTGGCGGCGATCACGGGCGGGAAGTCCGACGACGCCGAAGCCATCGCACGGATGGGGCTCGATGCTCCGCAAGGCCTGCAGCAGCGGCTCTATGCGCGGCTGCTCGGCCTCGCACTTCGTTCCACGCGATAGTCCGTCGCACGCGCGAACGGTTCCGCAAGAGCGGTCATTCGCGGATCGCGACCATGCGATCGGTGATTCAGCCCGAGCGCGGCACGCCCGGAACCGCGCTGACGTCCTGCGCCCAGGCGAGCGCGGAGTCGCACCAGATCCGCAGTCGCGGCGGCAGATCGGCTTTCTGCTTGAGGCAACCCACGCGCAGCGAGTAAGTCGGCGGCGTGTCGGTGTCGGCGGTTGCGTGCACCGGAGTTCCGCAGGCCGAACAGAACGAATGCCGGCGCCGCGCGCCGCTGTCGGCGATCTTGACGTAACTCGTGAGACGGCCGCTGAAGAACCGAAAGGTCTCGGCTGGCGCACGCACGGAAACGCGGAACGCGGACCCGGTCAGCATCTGGCAGTCGGTGCAGTTGCACAGGCTGACATCGTCCGGATCGACTTCCGCCTCGTAGCGGACCGCGCCGCAGTGGCAGCTGCCTTCGACTTTCATCGGTTAGGCGAAAAATCCACGGGTACACGAATGACCGCCTGTACCGGCTTTCCGTCCCTCATGGCTGGACGGAACTTCCAGGTTTTCGCTGCCTCGATCGCGGCGGCATCGAAAACACCTGGGCGCGTTGCCTTTTCAACTTCGACCATCCCGACGCTACCGTCCTCGGCAACGTGGATGAGCAAGATCACTTGCCCGTGAAGTCCCGCCTTGAGGGCCGCAGGAGGGTACTTGGGCGGGCTCATCTTCATGAAGGCAACGTCAACATTCGCGTCATGCGTAATTGCAGAGCTTTCGGAAGCCTTACCCGATTGCGAAGAGCTCGGCTGCTGCTGCGCAAACGCGGCAGAGTTCAAAACCAGCGCTACGGACATACCGACAATGCCCACGATGCCGATGCGGCAACTGGTATCAGCGAATTCCCGCGGCGATCCGATTCCAGCATTGGCGTTCATTGCATGGCCTCCTTCGAATCGTATCGATTTGTTGCGACTCGTATTGAATCCACTATTGCGCCGACAAGGCGGTTACAGCGCCTTGACTGCAGCGACCACGCGTTCGGCGGTGAAGCCAAAATACGGGAACAGCGCCTCCGCCGGCGCCGAGGCGCCGAACTGGTCCATGCCGATCACCGCGCCGTCCAGGCCCACGTACTTGCGCCAGAAATCGCTGACGCCCGCCTCGATCGCGACGCGCTTGCGGCACCATGACGGCAGCACGCCTTCGCGCCACTCGATCGGCTGGCGGTCGAACGCATCCGTGCACGGCATCGACACCACGCGCGCCTTGATGCCGGCGTCGGCGAGCTGGCGCATCGCCGCCATCGCGAGCGCGACTTCCGAACCGGTCGCGATCAGGATCGCGTCGAACTTCGCCTCGGGCGGATCGGAGAGCACGTAGCCGCCGCGCGCGATGTCAGTGAGTTGCTCGTTCGTGCGCTGCTGGTGGGCGAGCTTCTGGCGCGTGAACACCAGGCAGGTCGGCCCGTCGCGGCGTTCGATCGCCGCTTTCCAGCAGGCCGCCGATTCGACTGCGTCGCAGGGACGCCACACGTCGTTGTGCGGGATGTAGCGCAACGAGGCGAGGTGTTCGACCGGCTGGTGCGTGGGGCCGTCCTCGCCGAGGCCGATCGAGTCGTGCGTGTACACGTGGATCGCGTGCGCGGGAATCAGCGCGGACATGCGCACCGCGTTGCGCGCATAGTCGGAGAACACCAGGAAGGTCGCGTCGTACGGCAGGAATCCGCCATGCAGCGCGAGTCCGGTGGAGATCGCGGTCATGCCGAACTCGCGCACGCCGTAGTGGATGTAGTTCGCCTGCGCATCACCGCCGAGGATGTTCTTCGAGCCCTTCCAGATCGTGAGGTTGGATTCGGCGAGATCGGCCGAACCGCCGATCAGCTCGGGCAGCAGCGGGCCGTAGGCATCGAGCGCCATCTGCGAGGCCTTGCGTGTGGCGACTTCGGGGCCGTCGGTCTGAACCTTCGCGATGTAGGCGTCGGCCGCGGCGGCGAAGCCGGCCGGCAATTCATTGCGCGTGCGGCGCAGGAATTCGGCGGCAAGCTCGGGATACTGCTTCGCGTAGGCGTCGAACAGCGCGTTCCACTGCGCCTCGCGCTGCTTGCCCGCGTCGATCGCGCCGCGCCAGCCAGCGTAGATTTCCTGCGGAATCTCAAATGACGGATACGGCCAGTGCAGGTTTTCGCGCGCGGCGGCGACCTCGTCCTTCCCCAGCGGTGCGCCGTGCGCGGATTCGCTGCCCTGCTTGTGCGGCGCGCCGAAGCCGATGATCGTGCGGCAGCAGATCAGCGAAGGTTTGTCGGACTGCGCCTGCGCGGTACGGATCGCCTGCGCGATCTCGACCGGATCGTGGCCGTCGACGCCGCGGATCACCTGCCAGCCGTAGGCTTCGAAGCGCGCGGGCGTGTCGTCGGTGAACCAGCCTTCGGTGTGGCCGTCGATCGAGATGTGGTTGTCGTCCCAGAACGCGATCAGCTTGCCGAGCTTGAACGTGCCGGCGAGCGAGGCGGCTTCGTGCGAGACGCCTTCCATCATGCAGCCGTCGCCCATGAACACCCAGGTGTGGTGATCGACGATCGCGAAATCGGGTTTGTTGAACTCGCGCGCAAGGAGTTGTTCCGCGAGCGCGAAGCCGACGCCGTTCGCCAGGCCCTGCCCCAGCGGTCCGGTCGTCGTCTCCACGCCCGCGGTCATGTGCGCTTCGGGATGACCCGGCGTGCGCGAATGCAACTGCCGGAACAGTTTCAGTTGCTCGATCGGCAGGTCGTAGCCGGTCAGATGCAGGCAGGCGTACTGCAGCATCGAGCCGTGGCCGTTGGAGAGCATGAAGCGGTCGCGGTTGCACCACTTCGGATTGCTGGGCGAGTGCCTGAGGAAATCGTTCCAGAGCACTTCGGCGATGTCGGCCATGCCCATCGGCATTCCCGGATGGCCCGAATTGGCCTGCTGCACCGCGTCGACGGCGAGGAAGCGGATGGCGTTGGCGAGTTCGCGGCGTGTTGGCATGGCGGCGGCGGGCGCGGGTTCTGGCGGGACGCGTATTGTCCCACCCGCGGCCGGCACTGTCGCGGTTGCGTGCCTCGCGGCGCGGTGCTACGCAGACGCGGCCTTCACGGCCAGTCGCCAACGCCCGGTAGGTTCGCGAATTCAACGCGTCGCGAGCACGGTTTCCAATGGCTCGGGCTTGCCGATCAGCCAACCCTGGGCGTAACGGCAGCCGATCGAGCGCAACAATTCGAGTTGCTGCTTCGTTTCCACGCCTTCCACGACCAGATCCGCGCCGATCGCCTGACCCAGCGCGACGATCGCGCGCACGATGCTCATCGCGCGTTCCGATGTTTGCATGTCGCGCACGAAGGCCTGGTCGATCTTGATCGCATCGAAGTCAAGCTGGTGCAGGTGGGTGAGGTGCGAGTAGCCGGTGCCGAAATCGTCGAGCGACACCGCGATGTGCTTGCGGTGGCAATGGCCGATCACACGCGCGACCTGCAGGTAATCGAGCGCCTGGCTTTCAGTGATCTCGACCTTGATGCAACCCGGTGGCAGTCCCAGCGCGTCGCGCCGGTCCACCACGCGCTGGATCAGGCCTTCGTGCATTAGCTGGCGCGCCGAAACATTGACCGCGACGAATGGCATCGGGTCGGCGCGCAGCCGGTCGAGCGCGGCGCAGGCCGCATCGAACACGTATTCGCCGACCGGCACGATCAGCGAGGTTTCCTCGGCGAGCGCGATGAACTCCTGCGGCGATACCGCGCCACGGGTCGGGTGCTCCCAGCGCACCAATGCCTCGTAGCCGGCGACACGCTCGTTCGCGATGTCGAGGATTGGTTGGTAGCGAACCTCGAGTTCGTCGTTCGCGAGCGCGTCGCGCAGGTGGCTTTCCAGGCGGAACTTGCTCAGGCCCTCGTCGGCGAGCGCGTCCGGCTCCGGGATGATCGAATCCGTCGGCCCACGACCCTGCAGCAGCGCGAGCATTCCGCGATAGCGCTTCACCTGGCCGTCGAGCAGCATGCGGATGATCGGATCGGTAGCGGCGAGCCGGTCCTGGATCTGTTCGCCCTCGATCACCAGCAGCACGCTGTCCCGCAATGCGCGAGCCGATGAGGTGCGCGGCGCCTGGTCCACTACCGCCATTTCGCCGAGCAGGTCGCCCGGACCGAGCAACGCAAGCACGATGCGGTTGCGGCCGTCACCGGAATGGATCTCCATCGCGCCTTCCTCGATCAGGAAAGCGGACGTCGGCCGGTCGCCTTCGCGGAACAGGTATTCGCCTGCAGAAAGTGTCCTGCGTAACACCCGATCCTCCTGGGCTCCTGACGGACTGCCGAAAAACGAGAGGGCCGCAAAGCGGCCCTCTCACGATAGCATCGGCGCAGCGGATCAGCTGCTTCGCGGCTTGACCTGCAGGATCTTCGGGGTGATGAAGATCAGCATCTCGGCCTTGTCGCTGCTGTGGTTCTTGCTGCGGAACAGGTTGCCCAGTCCAGGCAGATCGCCCAGGAACGGAACCTTGTTCAGGCTTTCCTGGTTCTTGAATTCGTACACGCCGCCGATGACGATCGTCTGCCCCGAATCCACCAGGACGGCGGTCGTCATGTGACGCTTGGAAATCTGCGGCACCGAACCGATGCTGGTGTCGATGAAGCCCTTGATGTCGTCCTTGATGAGCTCAAGCGCCATGAACACGCGGTTGTCCTGCGTGATGGTCGGGGTGACCTTCAGCGAGAGCACGACGTTCTTGAACTGAACGTTCGGGGTCGAAACGCCGCCGGTGGTGCCGCCGCCGGTCGAGGTCACGTAACCGATCTCGTCGCCCTGTTCGATCAGCGCTTCCTTCTGGTTGCTGGTAACGACGCGGGGGTTGGAAATGATCTCGCCCTTGCCCTCGGTCTGCATCGCGCTCAATTCCAGATCGAGCATATGGCCGGCGTTGAGGATGGTGAACGCCAGGCTGCCCGACGGACTGGCAACGGGTAGATTGACGTTCAATCCGCGCTGGATCGTGAAACGCTTCGGAACAGGCTGGACCGGCGCTGTGCACTTCGACGTATCGGTGCCACCCAGGCAGGTTTGGTACGTCTGCAACGCCGCTTCATAAGCACGTTCGGTTGCGAGATTCGTATCCAGGGTGTTTACGAATGACGTCGAGGTCGCGAGCGTGCTGGCGAGATCGCCACCGTACGTGGTCAGCGAGGAATCTCCCGCGTGCGCGCCGCTGAGTCCCAGGCGCGCTCCCAGGTCGCGCGCAAAACTCTGGTTGGCGATCACGATGCGCGCCTCGATCAGCACCTGGTCCACCGGACGATCGAGCAACGCGATCACCTGCTTGATATCGGCGACCTTCTTCGGAATGTCGCTCACGAGCAGGGTGTTCGTGCGCTGATCGAACGAAATGCTGCCGCGAGGAGACAGGAATCCGCGCTGGGCGCTGGAGGCGCTGCTGCCGCCGCCGCTATTGCTGCCCTTGGCTTCTTCCGTCAGCAGCTTTGCCATGTCGCTGGCATTGCCGTAATTGATCGGGATGTACTCGGTGACCATGTCAACGCGCTGCTCCAGCGCGATACGGGCATCCTGGGTCGCCTGCTCGTAATCGGCCAGCTCCTTCTGCGGGGCGATCCAGATCACGCCGCCATCCTGGCGCTTGTCCAGCGATTTGGCGCGCAGCACGATGTCCAGCGCCTGGTCCCAAGGCACGTTGATCAGGCGCAGCGTCACATTGCCGGCCACCGTATCCGAGGCGACGATATTGAGATTGGATTCCTCGGCGATCAGTTGCAGGACCGTGCGCACCGGCACGTCCTGGAAATTGAAGGTCGCCGGCTTGCCCTTGTAAGCAGTCTTCGAAGGGCCACCGCCGATGCGGTTGATGTCGGCGGCCATCGTGTCGCTACCGGCCTTCTTCTGGTTGATCTCTACGACGTACTCGTTGCCTGTCTGGTAGGCCATCGATTCGAACGCGCCTGCGGTGTTGATGATCAGGCGGCTGCCACCCGAGTGAGCGTCCGCGTCGAGCGACTGCACGGGCGTCGCGAAATCGCTGACATCCATGTGCCTGGACAGGTTGGTCGGCATCATGGCGTTGCCGACATCGACCATGACCCTGGTGCCTTCGGTATGCATGTCTGCCGCGGCGCCTTCACCGCTGAAGCGCAGCACCACGCGGCCCGCGCCGTTGGCCCCGCGGCGGAAATCGATGTTGGACACGCTGAGCGCGCCGGCGACCCGACGCGAGGGATCCGCGGTGTTGGCGAGGATCGGGCCTTGGCCTTTGCGAACGGTGGCCTGCGCCGCCATCGGGGCGCCGGCCACCGAAAGAACCAGCCGGTTGCCCTCGATGCGCGATTCGTAGGCCGCGGGACGGAACAGGTCCACCACGACGCGGGTGCGGCCATTGGCCTCGACGGCCGATACCGAACTCGCCGAGCCATTGCCGATCGGGATCATCCGCGCGGGCATGCCGTCGCGCGTGTCGGGCAGGTCGATCGCGATCCGCGGCGGATTGTCGGTCGTGAATACCTGCGCATCGCCCACCGGTTCGGCGAACTGGAAGGTGATGTCCACCCCGCCTTTCGCGCCGGGCGCCTGGCTGACCTGCTGCAGCACATTCGCGGCGTATGCAGGGAGTGCGCTGCAGAGCAGCCAGGCACAGATGCCCAGCGCCGCGGCGCGCGACCGGCCCATCCGGCGATTGACGATGTTTGTGCTCATCATGCTACTCCCCGATCATTGTTTTGTTGCGAGAGCCAGGCTCGCCTTCCGTTCGATCCACCCACCAGCGCCGTCGGGCACGAGTTCGGTGATGTCGATCTTGTCCTCGTGCACAGCGTTGACCTTGCCTTCGTTCTGCCCCAGGTAACTTCCCGAGCTCACACGGTGCAAGACGCGGTCGGGCGCCATCACCAGTCCGACGATCGCGCCCGGGTTGTTCGTATTGAGCGTGCCGACCATGTTCAGGCTGTCGAGCGGGAACGCCTCCAGCGGTTGCTTCGGGCGATTCTCGTCGGGCCGCGGACCTTTGTTCGACGCGTTCTTGTCCACGGGCGCGGCGAACGGATCGCGCAGGCCCTGATCGTTGTAGATGAAGGTCTCGAACTGCTGCAGGACCGGCACGGGCGGCAACGGCGGACCCGGTTTCTGGTCCTCGTTGTGCACGAAAGTCTCCACTTCCGAAAGATCCGGGCCGCAGCCGGCCAAGGCCACGACCAGCAGGAAGAGCGCGACGCGACGGCCGGTTGTCTTCGCGAACAGGCTCATCTCATTTCCCTCCCGTTGCCGGCGTCGGAGCAGGCGCGGAACCGGAATTCTTCGGACCCGTCGTCGCTTTCGGCGCCTGCGCCTGCTGCTCGTTTTCGTCCAGATAGCGGTAGGTCTTCACCGTACCCTCCAGCGTGAGGCTGCTGTCGCCGCCGACCTTGCCGCCCTTGTTGGTCGGGTGCAGCGAGATGTTGTGCATGGTCAGGATCACCACGCGAGGCAACGATGCGACTCCGCTCATGAACGATCCGAACTGGTGGTACGTGCCGACCATGCGCAGCGCGATCGGCTTCTCGGCGTAGAACTCCTTCGCGGCTTCGGGACCGGGCTGGAAGAGCTCGTTGACGATGCCGCTGGCGAGCGCCGTCTGCGACACGTCCACGATCAGATCCGGCATCTCGGTCTTGCCCGGCAGCTGGCGCATCATCTGCTCCAGGATTTCCTTCATCTGCGCGAGCTGGATCTTGAGCGGCTCGAGGTTGGCGGCGCGACCATGCTTCTCGCTGTAGGTGACTTTCAGCGACGACTCGGTCTGCTCCAATTGCGCGAGTTGATCGCGCTTGTCGCTGATCATGAAGTAGTAGATGACGACGAGGATCAGCAGCGCGAGCAGCGCGCACGCGACGAGTTTCTGGCCGGTCGGCCAATTGCCGGCATTGTTGAAATCCAGATTGATCGGCTTGTTCGCGGCCATGGCTCAGCCTCCCTTGCTCGTGGCGGCAGGCGGAGTCGCCGCAGGCTTCGCGGGTACCGTCGGCGGCGCGGCCGGTGGCAACGAGGACGCGGCCGCCGCGGGAGCAGGCGCTCCAGCGGGAGGCGAGGATCCGTTCGCGGCACCCGGTGCGCTCGCGTTGGCCGCGGCATTGGCCATCACCGGCTTGCCATCGGGACCGATGACCGGCTTGCCATCGGGGCCGATCAATTGCCCGGGCTTGGTCAGGGTCAGCGACAGGTTGAACTTGTAAGGCAGGGTCTTGTCGTCGCCGCCGGCCTCGATGATCGAAAGATCCGGGTTGGTCATCCAGCCGGATGCTTCGATGTTGCGCATGTAGGCGCTCACCCGCGCATTGGATTGCGAATAGCCGTCGAGGGTCAGCTTGTCGCCGTCCTGCTTGATGCCGGACAGGCGGACGCCATCGGGAATGGTGCGCACCAGCTCATCGAACAGATGCACCATCTGCGAACGATTGGCCTGCAGTTGTTCGATCACTTCCTTGCGGCGCAGCAAGCGCTCCTTCTCCGCGTCGAGCGCCTGGATTTCCTCGATCTTCTTGTCCAGCTCGGCGATCTTCCCGACAAGGTAGTCGTTCTTGCGCTTCTGTCCGTCCACCTGTTCGGTGTAGTAGAAGCTGACCAGCAGGCCCAGCACGACCGCGCCGATCGCGGCGACACCGAGCAGGGAATAGAACTCCCGTTGCCGGGCCTTGCGGCGCTCGGCGCGCCACGGAAGGAGATTGACCTTGGCCATCAGTCGAAACTCCTCAGGGCTAGGCCGCAGGCGATCATCAGCGCGGGCGCGTCCTGCGCGAGCGCATTGGCCTGCACGCGGGGTCCGAGCGACATGTTGGCGAGCGGGTTGGCGATCAGGGTCGGCACGCCGAGCTGTTCCTCGATCATGCCGGACATGCCCTGGATCGAGGCGCAGCCGCCGGCGAGCACGATCTGGTCAACGCGGTTGAACTCGCTGCCGGCGTAGAAGAACTGCAGCAGGCGGCTGATCTGCTGGACCATCGCCTCCTTGAACGGCTCCAGCACCTCGACTTCGTAGCTTTCCGGCAGGCCGCCCTGGCGCTTGGCTAGGCCGGCCTCCTCGTAATTCAGGCCGTAGCGGCGCATCACCTCGTCGGTGAGCTGCTTCCCGCCGAAGCTCTGCTCGCGGGTGTAGATGCTGCGCTGGTCGCGCAGCACGTTGAGCGTGGTGACGGTCGCGCCGACGTCAAGCAAGGCGACCAAGCCGTCCTTGGGTACGGACAACTGGTCGGCGATCAGACGGAACGCGTTTTCCATCGCGAAGGCTTCGATGTCCATCACCTTCGTGCTCAGCCCGCCGATTTCCAGCGCGTTCTGGCGCATGTTGACGTTCTCGGAGCGCGAGGCGACCAGCAGCACCTGGAGAATGTCGGGATTTCCCTGCACCGGCCCCAAAACCTCGAAGTCCATGCTGACTTCGTCGATCGGATAGGGAATGTACTGCGCGGCTTCGTACTGGATCTGGTCTTCCAGCGCGTCCTCGTCGAGGTTCGCCGGCATGGTGATCATCTTGGTGATGACCGCCGATCCCGCGACCGCGGCGACCGCGTCTTTCGCGCGCGTACCCGAGCGGGCGACTGCACGCTTGATCGCCTCGCCGACTGCATCGACTTCGACGATGGCCTTCTCCACGACGGCGTTGGAAGGCAGCGGTTCGACCGCATAGTGCTCCACGCGATAGCGCCCGCCGCTCTGGCTCAGCTGCAGCAGCTTGACCGCTGTGGAACTGATGTCGACGCCAACACGGGGCGCCTGAGTGTTTCCGAAGAGACCCACGGTTTCTCCCCTTCCGACGGGTATTTAGCGGATATACATGCACCGCTGCATTAGATTAATAACGACTTGCAAACGAAATAGCAACAGGCAGCGCAAAAAATAGCCCAAGCGCCCTGCCAGGCTCCCGAGATTCCGGCCCACCTCCCCCTGAAGGTGCCCCCGTCCGTCCGAACCCCGAGCGCCCTGCCCGTTCTATACTCCTTCGCACTACTGTCTGTAAACCGTCGGAAGGCCGCAAGGATGACCCGTTTGCTTCGTTGGCTGCGCCGTCTGCTGTATGCGGGTCTTGCACTGGTGGTCCTGGGGGCGGTGACGCTGGGAGTGCTGTACTGGCTGCTGGTTCCGCGCCTGCCCGACGTGGCCGGACTGCGCCACGTCGAGCTGCAGCTGCCCCTGAACGTCTATTCCCGCGAGGGCCGGCTCATCGCACAGTTCGGCGAGATCCGCCGCTATCCCGTCGCCATCAAGGACGTGCCGGATCGGCTGAAAAAGGCCTTCCTCGCGGTCGAGGACGCGCGCTTCTACGAGCATTCCGGGGTGGACTGGCGGGGCATCTCCCGCGCGGTCTGGCTGCTCGCGACCACCCACGGGCACCGCGTGCCAGGCGGCAGCACGATCACCCAGCAGGTGGTCAAGCAGTTTTTCCTGAGCAACGAGTACAGCTACACGCGCAAGCTCACCGAGATCGCGCTGGCGCTCAAGATCGAGCGCGAACTGAGCAAGGACGAGATCTTCGAGCTGTACCTCAACAAGAGCTTCTTCGGCAACCGCGCCTATGGCGTGGCCGCGGCCGCGGAGTACTACTACGGCAAAAAGCTCGACCAGCTCAGCCTGGCCGAATGCGCTTCGCTGGCCGCGATTCCGAAATTTCCCTCCAGTGGCAATCCGCTGTCGAACCCCGACCGCGCCAGGGAACGCCGCGACTACATCCTCGACCGCATGGCCGAACTGCGCTTCGTGACCGCCGCCGAGCGCGACGCGGCCAAGGCTGAGGTGCCGCACGCCGCGCCGCACGAACCGCCGGTCGAACTCGACGCGCCTTACGTCGCGGAAATGGTCAGGCAGGCGATGCTCGACCGGTACGGCAGCGATGCGCTCAACCGCGGCTATCGCGTCTACACCACCATCGACGCGACCAAGCAAGCGGCGGCCAACCGTTCGCTGCGCGACGACCTGCTGGTCTACGACCGCCGCCACGGCTACCGCGGCCCGGAAGCGAAGCTCGATCTGAATGCGGAAACCGATCGCGCCGCGCTGCTCGGCAAGCTGCTGGCGCGCGGAGTCTATGGCGGGCTGCTGCCGGGCGTGGTGCTGCAGACCGGAGACAACGCCGCCCAGGTGCTGCTCGACGACGGCCAGCAGGTCGGTCTGCGACTGGAGGATGTGCGCTGGGCGATCCCGTCTGGCAAGCCGGCCCGCGTGGATTCGGTGCTCGCACGCGGCGACCTGATCCGACTCCTGCCGATCACCAAGGCCGACCTCGCCAATGCCGCGCAGATCGCCGCGGCAGCTAAGGCGGTTCCGGCGGCCAAGGCCGATACCGCCAAATCCCCGCCCGCGCCAGCGGTACCCGCAGACGGCGACACCATCGTCAGCTATCAGCTCGACGAGATCCCCAAGGCGCAGTCCGCGCTGATTTCGCTGGAGCCCGAGGACGGCGCGCTGCGCGCGCTGGTCGGCGGCTTTTCGTTCGCCCAGACCAAGTTCAACCGCGCGACCCAGTCGCTGCGCCAGCCGGGCTCGAGCTTCAAGCCCTTCATCTACGCGGCCTCGTTCGAACGCGGCTTCTCGCCGGCCTCGATCGTGCTCGACGCACCGGTGGTGTTCAACGACCGCTCGACCGGCAAGAGCTGGCGTCCGCAGAACGACGACGGCAAGTTCTACGGCCCGATCCGCCTGCGCCAGGCGCTGGCGCTGTCGCGCAACCTGGTTTCGGTGCGCCTGCTCGACGCGATCGGCGTGGATTTCGCGCGCAAGTACATCCAGAACTTCGGTTTCACCGAGCAGAGCCTGCCGCCGAACCTGACCATGGCGCTGGGCAGCGCCTCGGTGCCGCCGATGTGGATGGCGCGCGGCTACACCGTGTTCGCGAACGGCGGTTTCCTCGTCGAGCCGTATTTCATCGACCGCGTCGTCGATCGCGACGGCGTGACCATCGCGCGCGCGCACCCGGTGCGTGCCTGCCAGAGCTGCGCCGAGCGCGTCCGGCAGGACCAGGCCGTGTCCAGCGTGGTGGACGGATTCGACCTCGGCCCGGTTTCGACGCCGGCTCCGGACGCAGCTGCCGGGAGCGATGCCGATTCCGGTTTCGACCTCGGCGCTGCCGCCAAGCCCGCCGTCGCGGCCAGCACGCATCCTGCCGCGAGCGCCTCGGTCGCGCATCCTGCAGCGGCTGTGGTTGCAGCCGCGCCGGCGCCACCCGTTGATCCGGATTTCGTCGGCCCGCCCTCGACCTTCCCGGCGCACCGCGCGATCGACGAGCGCACCGCGTTCCTGATCGTCTCGATGATGCAGGACGTGATCAAGCACGGCACCGGCACGCCCGCGCTGGTGCTGCACCGCGAGGACATCGGCGGCAAGACCGGCACCACCAACGACATGCACGACGCCTGGTTCTCCGGCTACGGCGGGCACCTGGTGACGACGGTCTGGGTCGGCATGGACGATTTCTCCACGCTCGGTCGAGCCGAGTTCGGCGCGCGCGCCGCGTTGCCGATCTGGATCGACTACATGCGCGTTGCGCTCACCGACGTGCCGCAACGGGACATCCAGCCGCCGCCGGGCGTCGTCACCGCGAGCATCGATCCGGGCAGTGGCCGCCTGCTTCCGGAGGGTTCCGCCGGAGGGATGAAGGAATACTTCAAGGCCGAGGAACTCGAGCGTTACCGCAACGAGGCGCCCGGCACGGTGGATGCGACCGCGACCAACGAAGACGCTTTTGATATCTTCTAGCCCCGGCCGCCCCGATGGCGGCCCCGGCGCGACGCTCGTTGCGCAGGTCGTGATGCTCCGGAGGCCGCCCATGCGACACGCCCCCGCCTCGACCCGACATGCCCACGCCGCCACCCATACGGAAACGCGCACCCGCGAACGCCGCCAGCGCCTTGCGATCGAGGCCGCGCGTCTGATCAGCGAAGGCGGCATCCGCGACTTCCACCTCGCCAAGCGCAAGGCCGCGCACCGGTTGGGCATCCACGACGACGCCAGCCTGCCGCGCAACAGCGAGATCCAGGACGCGTTGCGCGACTACCAGCGGCTGTTCCTCGCGGAGTCGCAGCCGCAGTTGTTGCGCGAACGCCGCGAAGCCGCCGCGCGTGCGCTGACGTTCTTCGCCGAATTCGAGCCGCGCCTGGTCGGCGCGGTGCTCGAGGGCAGCGCCGACGCGCATTCGGCGGTCTGCCTGCACCTGTACACCGACGAGCCCGAGCGCGTCGCGCGCTTCCTCGCCGAGCACGCCATCCCCGCCGAGTCGTCGAGCCGGCGCGTGCGACTGGATCGCGATCGGGCGATCGAGGCGACCGTGTGGCTGTTCGCCGCCGACTTCCTGCCCTTCGACCTCACCGTGCTGCCGCGCGACGCGCTGCGGCAGGCGCCGCTGGATCGCATCGGCGAGAAACCGATGCGGCGCGCATCGCTGTCCGCGCTGCAGGACCTGCTCGACGATCCGTTGGGCTGACCCGCGCCGCGAACCGGCGCGGGTCGCGAATGTTCAGCGCGAGGAGATCGCCACGTAGTCGCGCGGGGTCGCGCCGACATAGACCTGGCGCGGCCTGCCGATCTTGGCGTCGGCCTCGGCGCTCTGTTCGAGCCAGTGCGCGACCCAGCCCGCGGTGCGCGCGATCGCGAACATCACCGTGAACATCTCGGTCGGGATGTTGAGCGCCTTGTAGATGATGCCCGAGTAGAAATCCACGTTCGGATAGAGCTTGCGCGCGATGAAGTACTCGTCCTTGAGCGCGGCTTCCTCGAGCTTGAGCGCGATCTCGAGCATCGGATCGTTGACGCCGAGCTCGGCGAGCACCTTGTGGGTCATCTCGCGGATGATCGTCGCGCGCGGATCGAAGTTCTTGTAGACGCGGTGGCCGAATCCCATCAGTCGGAAACCCGAGGCCTTGTCCTTGGCCCTTTCGACCGCCTTGCCCACTTCGGACGGCTTGCCGATCTCGGCAAGCATTCGTAGCACCGCCTCGTTGGCGCCGCCGTGTGCCGGCCCCCAGAGCGCCGCGACGCCCGCGGCGACGCAGGCGTAGGGATTCGCGCCGGTCGAACCGACCAGCCGCACCGTCGAGGTCGAGGCGTTCTGTTCGTGGTCGGCGTGCAGGATGAACAGCAGGTCCAGCGCCTTGGCGACCACCGGATTGAGCATCAGCGGCTCGCTCGGCACCTCGAACATCATGTGCAGGAAGCGGTCCACGTATTCGAGGTTGTTGCGCGGATAACGGATCGGCCAGCCGATCGAGTAGCGGTAGCAGGCCGCGGCGATCGTCGGCACTTTCGCGAGCAGGCGGATCGCCGCGAGGCGGCGCTGCTGCGGGTCTTCGAGGTCGAGGCCGTCGTGGTAGAACGCGGCCAGCGAGCCGACCATGCCGCAGAGCATCGCCATCGGGTGCGCGTCGTGGCGGAAACCGTAGAGGAAGTTGCGGAAGGCCTCGTGCATCATCGTGTGATGCGTGACCTCGTGTTCGAACTTCGCGAATTCGGCCGCGCCCGGCAACTCGCCATTCATCAGCAGGTAGGCGACTTCGAGGAAGTTGGAGTGCTTGGCCAGCTGTTCGATCGGGTAGCCGCGGTACAGCAGCACGCCCGCGTCGCCGTCGATGTAGGTGATCGCCGACTTGCAGCTCGCGGTCGCGATGAAGCCCTGGTCGTAGGTGAAATGTCCGGTCGCGGCGGGCAGCTTGCCGATGTCGATGCAGGACGGACCGATCGTTCCGGGGATCAGCGGCAGTTCCACCGACTTGCCGGAGCCGGCATCGCTGACCGTCACGCTCTTGGAATCGGACACGGGCATCTCCTTGCTTGAACCAGGCGCAGACGCGCTCGTCGGGGGAAGCTCCACCGGCGACTCAAGGCCGCTCATCGGCGCAGTTCTTTCAAGGAAGAATTATCACACAGCCACTACGCGATCGGCAGTGCTGCCGGCTCGATGGATCGCGACTGCGATCACGAACCTGGAGTCGCGCGGCCGCCGTTGCGGCCGCGCGCAGACGCTTACTTCTGGTAACGCTTGCGGAAGCGATCGACGCGGCCGCTGGTGTCCATCATCTTCTGCTTGCCCGTGTAGAACGGGTGCGAGTGCGAGGACACTTCGATCTTGATCAGCGGGTATTCCTGCCCGTCTTCCCACTTGATCGTTTCCTTGCTCGCCAGCGTCGAGCGGGTCAGGAACGCGAAATCGGAGGTGACGTCCTGGAACACGACCGGACGGTAGTTCGGATGGATATCGGCTTTCATGGAACTCGCCTTGCGAATGGGCGGGAAAAGACGATCATTCTAGCCAAATCAGAGGTCTATCCGCAACTCACCCGTTGGCAACGCCCAGCGCCCGTCGCACCAGGACCTCGAAATGTCGCTGGTCGTAGCGCTGGACGATTCGCGCCTTTCCCGGGCGCCCTCCACGCTGCAGCCAGTCCACGACCGTCGCGCCACGGGTCAGCGCGCCGCTCAGCTCCACCCCGATCGCGCGCTGGGCGGACTCGAGGACGTGCTCGGGATCGAGCGCGACCGCCATTGCCAACGCGTCGGCCGAATGCCAATTCGAGCCGCGGCGTTCGCCGGCCCAGGCCCGGGTGTATCTGGAAATCGCATCATAGAAACCTGCCCGCTCATCGCCTGCCGCAAGCCAGGTCTCGAAGTCCGAGTGCGCGAAACCGTGCGCGAGCGTGGTTTCCCAATCCACGAGATCGAATTCCGGGAACGCTTCGAAGACGATGTGCGCGGCCTCCGGATCGAAGCCGACGTTGAACTCCGCGGGCACGCTGGTGTTGCCGCGCCCGTTCACCGCACCGCCCATCACCACCAGCCGCGCGATGCGCCGGGGCAATTCCGGATCGAGTCGCAAGGCCAGCGCGACATTGGTCAGTGGTGCGATCGTGACCAGCAGCAGACGTCCTTCGTGTTCGCGCGCGAGCCGCACGATCGCCAGCGCGGCGGCTTCCGGATCGGCGAGTCGTTTTGCCGGTACGTAGTGGGTATCGCCAAAACCGTCCTTGCCATGCACATAGGCCGCATCGGCCGCTTCGCAGACCAGCGGCACCGGGCAGCCCGGATGCACGGGCACGTCGACGCCGGCGACTTCGCAGAGCTTGAGCGCGTTCGCGACGGTGTGCGGCAGACCGACGTTGCCCGCCGCGATGCTCAGGCCCACGACTTCGTGGCGCGGATCGGAAAACGCGATCAACAGCGCCAGCGCGTCGTCCACGCCGGGGTCGGTGTCGATCAGCAGAGGTATGCGTTCGCTCATGCCCGAAATCCCTCTCCGAAAAAATGCCTTCACACGCCCGCGTAGCGCTCGGCGCCGCCGATCCAACGCGCGACCAGCCGGTCGGCGCGCGCGGGATCCTTGCGCAGCAGATCATCGGCCAAAGCCTGCACCGGCGGAAGCAGCGGCGCGTCGCGGACCAGGTCGGCGACGCGGAACTGCGCAAGTCCGGTCTGGCGCGTGCCCAGCAGTTCGCCGGGTCCGCGCAGCTCGAGATCCTTTTGCGCAATCACGAAGCCGTCGTTCGTGCTGCGCAGCGTGTCCAGCCGCGCCTTCGCCATCGCCGACAGCGGCGGCTGGTAGAGCAAGACGCAGGTGGAAACCTCGGCACCGCGTCCCACCCGTCCGCGCAGCTGGTGCAACTGCGCCAGCCCCAGACGTTCGGCGTTTTCGATCACCATCAGGCTCGCGCGCGGCACGTCCACGCCCACCTCGATCACCGTGGTCGCGACCAGCAGGTCGAGTTCGCCGTCCTTGAACGCACGCATCGTCGCCTGCTTTTCCGCAGGTTTCATCCGTCCGTGCACGAAGCCGATGCGCAATCCGGGCAATTGCTGCACGAGCTGGGCATGAAGCGCCGTGGCCGATTGCGCCTGGATCTCGTCGCTGTCGTCGATGACCGTGCACACCCAGTACGCCTGACGTCCTTCCGAGCAGGCGACGCGGATGCGTTCGATCAGCTCCGCACGCCGCTCGGCACTCGTGGCGACGGTCTGCACCGGCGTACGCCCGGGTGGCAGCTCGTCGATCACCGAGACATCAAGATCGGCGTAGGCGGTCATCGCCAGCGTGCGCGGGATCGGCGTCGCGGTCATCACGAGTTGATGCGGCACCCGCTCGCCATCGTTGCCTTTATCGCGCAACGCGAGCCGCTGGTGCACGCCGAAGCGATGCTGTTCGTCCACGATCGCCAGCCCCAGATCGGCGAACGCGACACCTTCCTGCATCAGAGCATGCGTGCCGATCACGAGCTGCGCGCGGCCGTCGGCGATCGTCGCGAGCGCATCGCGTCGCACGCGCGCAGCAAGTTTTCCGGTGAGCCAGACGACCGCGATTCCGAGCGGCTCCAGCCACGCGCGGAAGGTCGCCAGATGCTGCTCGGCCAGCAATTCGGTCGGCGCCATCAGCGCGGCCTGGCGCCCGGCCGCGATCGCGCGCAACGCGGCCAGCGCGGCGACCACGGTCTTGCCCGAGCCGACATCGCCCTGCAGCAGGCGCAGCATCGGCTCGGTGCGCGCCATGTCCGCATGGATTTCGCGCAGTACACGTTGCTGCGCCTTCGTCAACGCGAACCCCAGGCGCGTACGCAAGGCATCCGCAAGGACATCTTCGGCGACGATCGCGCGCGCGCCCAGGCGGCGCACGGCCATTCGCTGCCTGCGCAGGCTGAGCTGATAGGCAAGCAATTCCTCGAGCGCGAGGCGTCGTTGCGCCGGGTGCACGCCGGCTGCGAGTTGGCGCAGGTCGGTGTCCGCGCTCGGCTGGTGCACCGTCCGCAACGCGCTGCGCAGATCGGGGAGTTGCTGCCGACACAGCACACGATCGGGCAGCAGCTCGATTTCCGCGGCGGTGGGCAAGCGTTGCAATGCGAGGCCGATCAGGCGTCGCAGCGATCCGGCGCCGATGCCTTCGACGGCCGGATACACCGGGTCGAGCCGGTCGCTCAGGTCGGTCGCGTCGGTGTCGGCGAGAAATCGGTAGGAAGGATGCGCGATCTCCAACCCCACGCGCCCTGGGCGCGGCGTGCCGTAGGCGCGCACGCGCCGACCGATCGCGAACTGCGCGGCCTGCGCCGAGGTGAAATGGAAGAACCGCAGCACCAGCGTCGCGCCCGAATCGTCGGCGACCGCGACCTGCAGCATCGGGCGGAAACGGAAGCCGCGTTCGACGGCTTCGACACGGCCCTCGATCTGCGCGGGAATTCCCGGCTGCAAGGCGCGGATCGCCGATAGCCGCGTGCGGTCCTCGTAGCGCAACGGCAGATGGAACCACAGGTCCTGCACGCGCAGCAGGCCGTGCGTGGCGAGTTTCGCGGCTGCGCGCGGCCCGACTCCGGCCAGCCCGGACAGCATCGCTTCGCCGGCAGTCGCCAGCGCGGGTGCGGCGGGCTTGCGTCGGTTCGCGCGCGCCACGTTGCGAATCAATCGAGCGCGACCACCAGGTCGATCTCCACGCGCGCGCCCTTGGGCAGGGCGGCGACACCGATCGTCGATCGCGCCGGATACGGCGGATTGAAGTATTCGGACATCACCGCGTTCACCGCGGCGAAATCGTTCAGATCGACGAGGTAGATGCCCACCCGCACGACCTGGCTGAAATCCGAATTCGCTGCCACGCACACCGCGTGCAGGTTGTCGAACACGCGCCGTGTCTGCGCGGGAATGTCCCCGGTGACGAGCATCCCCGTTTCCGGATCGAGCGGGATCTGGCCGGAGGTGAACAGCAGCCGCCCGCAGACCATGCCCTGGCTGTACGGGCCGATCGCGGCGGGTGCCTGGGTGGTGGAGACAGGATGTCGCAGCATGGAATTCCCTCTCGAGGCGCGTTTCGATGCGAGTGTAACCCGACGCGCTATACGCGCTGCGCGTCCTGCACGACCGCCAGGCGCTTGATCTTGCCGATCACCTCGGCCAAGTGCGAAACCGACTTCACCTCGATCACGAAATGCATCACCGAGGCGGAAAGATCGCGTTCCTGGTATTCGACGCTGTCGATGTTCGAATTCGCCTCGGCGACCGCGGCGGCGACCTGCGCGAGCACGCCGGGCTTGTTGACGACCTCGATGCGCAGCTCGACGCGGTAGTCGCCTTCGACATTGCGGTCCCAGTCGATGCCGACCCAGCGTTCGGGCGATTTGCGGAACTCGGCGACGTTGTTGCATTCGAGCCGGTGCACGACCACGCCTTTGCCCGCGCTCAAGTGGCCCATGATCGGGTCGCCCGGGATCGGCTTGCAGCAGGCCGCGTAGCTGATGATGCCGCGCTCTGCGCCGGTGATGTGGATGTTGTCCTCGGTCGGCGCGCGCCCCGCTGGGTGCGATTCGCCGCGCGCGAGCGCCTGCGCAACCTGCGCGGGCATGCGGTTGCCGAGCGCGATGTCCGACAGCAGTTCCTCGAGCCGCTTGTAGCGGTGATCCGCTAGGTACTTGTCGAGCACCGCCTGCGGCACGCTGTCGAGCGAGCCGTGGCGCGATTCCAGCGCGCGTTCGAGGATGCGGTGGCCGAGGTCCACCGCGTCCTCGTGCTCGAGGTGCTTGAGGTGATGGCGGATCGCGGTGCGCGCCTTGCTTGAGACCACGAAGTCCAGCCACTGCGTGTGCGGCGCGGCCGATTTCGCGGTGATGATCTCCACGCGTTGGCCGCTGGCGAGCTTGGTGCGCAGCGGCACCAACTTCTTGTCCACGCGCGCCGCTACCGCGTGGTTGCCGACGTCGGTGTGCACCGCGTAGGCGAAATCCAGCGCGGTCGCGTTGCGCGGCAGCGCGAGGATCGCGCCCTTGGGCGTGAACAGATAGACCTCGTCGGGGAACAGATCGACCTTGACGTGCTCGAGGAACTCCAGCGACGAACCCGCGTACTGCTGCGACTCGAGCAGGCCGCGCAGCCAGTCGTGCGCGCGCGCCTGCGCGCTGTTCGGCCCGGTACCGCCGTGCTTGTAGGCCCAGTGCGCCGCGATTCCGCGCTCGGCGATCAGGTCCATGTCCTCGGTGCGGACCTGCACTTCCAGCGGCGATCCGTATGGCCCGAACAGCACGGTGTGCAGCGACTGGTAGCCGTTCGCCTTGGGGATCGCGATGAAGTCGCGAAAGCGCGCATCCAGCGGCTTGTACAGGCCGTGCACCACGCCCAGCGCCTGGTAGCACTGGCTGACCGTCTGCACGATCACGCGAAAACCGAACACGTCCATCACCTGTGCGAAGGATTTGTGCTCGCCACGCATCTTGCTGTAGATGCTGTACGGCGTCTTCACGCGGCCAACGAGGCGGTACGGCAGGCCTTCCTGGGCGAGCCTCTCGGCCAGACGCTTCTCGATCACCGCCATCGCTTCGCGACGCACCACCGGCTGGCTGCGGATGCGCTTGAGGATCGCCGAATGGCGGTTCGGGTACAGCGTGCGGAAGCCCAGGTCCTGCAACTCGCTGCGGATGCGGTTCATGCCCAGCCGCTGCGCGATCGGCGCGTAGATGTCGAGCGTCTCGCGCGCGATGCGCTTGCGGCTCGCCGGCGCCATCGCGTCGAGCGTGCGCATGTTGTGCAGGCGGTCGGCGAGTTTGATCAGGATCACCCGCAGGTCGCGCGACATCGCCAGCAGCATCTTGCGGAAGCTCTCGGCGTCGGCTTCCTTGCGGTCGCGGAACTTGAGCCGGTCCAGCTTGGTGACGCCCTCGACGAGGTCGGCCACGGTCTCGCCGAACGCATCCACGAGCACGCGGCGTTCGAGCGGAGTGTCCTCGAGCGCGTCGTGCAGGATCGCCGCGCACAGGGTTTCCACGTCCACGCGCAGGTCGGCGAGGATCGAGGCGACCGCGACCGGATGGGTGATGTAAGGCTCGCCGCTGGCGCGGGTCTGGCCGGCGTGCGCCGACGCGCCGAGCGCGTAGGCGCGGCGCACGGCAGCGACCTGATCGGGCGGAAGATAGTCGCGCAGCTTGGCTTCAAGCGCGAGCACGTCGTCCGGCACCGATTCGGGGCCGACCGGAACGGACTCGCTGAGCTGCGTATTCATGGCCAGAGCGTACGCGGCGGGCCGCACAACGGCAACGCCGCGACCCGATTCAGGCCCGGCTTCCCAGCTCATTCTACGAAGCGGGAACAGGAGGCAGGAGGCCTCCTGCGCGCACCGAGCGCGCAGCGCTTGGTGCGGCGTGAGCGCAGTCCGGACATGCGCCGGACTGCGCGGGCTCTGAGCGGTCCAGGGATGGACCGTCTCAGAGCATCAAACTCAGTCGTCGCCGCCCTTGGACATGTCGTCGTCGACGACTTCGGCGGCGGCCCATTCCAGGGCTTCGCGCTCGGCGCGCTCGCGCTCGGCCTTCTCGACCAGATCGATGGTTTCCTTGTCGATCTTGCGCGCGGCGATCTCGCGCAGGGCGAGCACGGTGGGCTTGTCGGCGTTCTCGGCGCCTTCGAGCGCGGAGGTCACGCCCTTGGCGAGCTGGCGGGCGCGCTTGGACGCCATCACCACGAGCTCGAAACGGTTGTCCACCACTTCCAGACAGTCTTCTACGGTCACGCGGGCCATGCATTGCTCCGGAAAGGCGCCGGCGGCGGGCCGGGCCAAAAGAAAATTGAACTAGCAAGTTTATCCGGTGGACATTTTTTGCGCAATCCGAACCCTGAATCGGCCCGGGCTCAGCTCTCGCCAGTCAGCAGCGTGCCGATCAGGCGTCCGTGGCGGGCGACCTGGGCCTCGCGGCGCAGGCGGCTGGCGACGAAGATCGCGTGCATCTCGTCCACCGCGCGCTCGAACACCTCGTTGACGATCACGAAATCGAACTCGCCGTAGTGCGAGATTTCCTCGCGCGCAGCCGCGAGCCGGCGATGGATCGTTTCCTCGCTGTCCTGCGCGCGTGCGCGCAACCGGCGCTCGAGTTCGGCCAGCGAAGGCGGCAGGATGAACACACCGACCGCATCGGGCAGCTGCGCGCGCACTTGGCGCGCGCCCTGCCAGTCGATCTCCAGCAGCACGTCGCGGCCGGCCGAGAGCTGCGGCTCGACCGACTGCTTGGCGGTGCCCTTCCAGTCGCCGTGCACGAGCGCGTGCTCGAAGAAATCGCCCGCGGCGATCATGCGCTCGAATTCCCCGGCGCTGATGAAATGGTAGTGCTGCGCGTGGCGTTCGCCCGGACGCGGCGCGCGCGAGGTGAACGAGATCGACAACGCGATGTTCGGATCGCGCGCGAGCACCGCGTTGACGATGCTGGATTTGCCCGCGCCCGACGGCGCCGCGACCATAAACAATGTTCCACGCATGGCTTGAGGCTACTCCAGGTTCTGGACCTGTTCGCGAAGCTGCTCGATCAGCACCTTCAAGTCCACCGAGGCTTGCGACGTGCGCGCGTCCACTGACTTCGACCCGAGCGTGTTCGCCTCGCGGTTGAATTCCTGCATGAGGAAGTCCAGCCGGCGACCGACCGCCTCGGGCAGCGCCAGCACGCGCAGCGCTTCGGAAAGATGGCTGTCGAGGCGATCGAGCTCCTCGGCGACATCGAGCTTCTGCAGCCACAGCACCAGTTCCTGTTCCAGCCGGCCCGGATCGAGCGGCTGCTTGAGGTCGGCCACGCGCGCCTGGAACTTCTGCTGCAGCCCCGCGCGAATCTCCGGCATCCAGGCTCGAACCTGCTTCACGAGCGCGGCGATCGCGTCGAGCCGCTCGCGCATGCCGGCGGCGAGCTTGGAACCCTCGCGTTCGCGCGCGGCGACGAATTCGGTCAGCGTCTCGTCGAGCAGCGCCAGCGCCTCGACCTGCAAGCCGGCGGTGTCGAGCGCAGCTTCCTCGAGCACGCCCGGAAACTGCAGCAGGTCGGTGAACTCGGTATGCAGGTGCGGGAAACGCGATTCGAGGTCGAGCGACAGCTCCGACAGCCGCGCGATCAGTGTCGCGTTCGGATGCAGCTCAGAGCGCGCGCCCTCGGGCGCACGGCAGCGCAACGTCGCATCGACCTTGCCGCGATTGAGCACGCGCCCGATGCGCTCGCGCACCGTCGCCTCGAGCGGACGCAGTTCCTCGGGCAGGCGCAGGCCGAGCTCGAAGAAGCGATGGTTGACCGCGCGGATGTCGCAGCTCAGCGTGCCCCAGGGCGTGGCGCGCTCGCCGGACGCGAAAGCGGTCATGCTGCGGATGGACATGCGTGGCGATCCGGGCGGAGAGGATGGCGATGGTAAACTTTTCGGCGCGCTGTTGCGGAAATACCCGGAGTCCGGCTTGAACCAGAATCTACGCCCCAGCGGCCGCGCGCCCGACGCGCTGCGCGACGTGGTCCTCAAGCGCCACTACACGCGCCATGCCGAAGGCTCGGTGCTGGCCTGCTTCGGCGACACCCAGGTGCTGTGCACTGCGAGCATCGAGAATCGCGTGCCCGCGTTCCTGCGCGGCAAGGGCGAAGGCTGGGTCACGGCGGAGTACGGAATGCTGCCGCGCTCGACGCATTCGCGCATGAACCGCGAGGCCGCGGCCGGCAAGCAGGGCGGGCGCACGCTGGAAATCCAGCGCCTGATCGGCCGCGCGCTGCGCGCGTGCGTCGATCGCGGCGCGCTCGGCGAGCGCACGATCACCCTCGACTGCGACGTGCTCCAGGCCGACGGCGGCACGCGCACCGCCGCGATCACCGGCGCCTACGTGGCGCTCGCCGATGCGCTGCGCGTGATGCAGCGGCGCGGAGACATCGCGAAGGATCCGCTGCACGGCGCGGTCGCCGCGGTGTCGGTCGGCGTGTACCGCGGCGTGCCGGTGCTCGACCTCGACTATGCCGAGGATTCGGATTGCGATACCGACATGAATGTCGTGATGAACGATGGCGGCGGTTTCATCGAACTGCAGGGCACCGCCGAGGGCCACGCGTTCCGGCGCGACGAACTCGATGCACTGCTCGCACTGGCCGACAAGGGTGTGCGCAAGCTGCTGGAATTGCAGCAGTCCGCGCTGGCGCAGTGATGCGCCTGGTCCTCGCGAGCTCCAACTGCGGCAAGCTCGCCGAACTTGCCGATCTGCTCGCGCCATCGGGCTACGAACTTGTCGCGCAATCCGATCTCGGCATCGGCGATGCGGTCGAGGACGGCCAGTCCTTCGTCGAGAACGCACTGATCAAGGCGCGCCACGCGGCACGTGCGACCGGCCTGCCCGCGCTTGCGGACGACTCCGGCTTGCTCGTGGACGCGCTGGGCGGCGCGCCGGGTCTGCGCTCGGCGCGCTACGCGGGGGCACACGGCGAAGCCGCCTCGAACAATGCCTTGTTGCTCGAGAACTTGCACGGCGCATCGTCGGAAAAACGCAGTGCGCATTTCTATTGCGTGCTCGTGTTGCTGCGCCATGCGGAGGATCCGCAGCCACTGATCGCCGAAGGCGTCTGGCGCGGTCGCATTCTCGACGCGCCACGCGGCGCACGTGGCTTCGGTTACGACCCGGTGTTCCAGCCGGACGGACACGACCTGAGCGCGGCCGAACTCGATCCGGCGCTGAAGAACGCGATCAGCCACCGCGGCCAGGCGCTGGCCGCGCTGCGCGAACGTCTCGCGCACTCCGGGAACTGACGCCATGTTCGTCGTGATCTGGGAATACGAGGTGCGGCCCGGCAGCGAAGCCGCATTCGAGAAACTCTACGGCGCCGAAGGCGAATGGGTCGCGTTGTTCCGCAAGCATGCAGGCTACATCGGCACCGAACTGCTGCGCGGCGATCGCCCCGACGTTTACCTGAGCATCGACCGCTGGGAATCGGAAGCGCAGTACGACGACTTCCTTTCGACCGCTGGCGATCGCTACGCGCGCTTCGACGCGATGGGCGACGCTCTCACTCTCGACGAGCGCAGGATCGGTCGCTACGCCGCGTGCTGACTTTGCCTCCGCTCTCGCTGTACGTGCACCTGCCGTGGTGCGTTCGCAAATGCCCGTACTGCGATTTCAATTCGCACGAGGGCCGCGGCGTGCTGCCGTTCGGGGACTATGTCGATGCGCTGATCGCCGACCTCGACCGGGACCTGCCGCTGGTCTGGGGCCGCACGATCGTCAGCGTCTTCTTCGGCGGCGGCACGCCTTCGCTGTTTCCGCCCGCCGCGATCGATCGCTTCCTGCAGGCCGCGAGTTCGCGCCTGCGTTTCGCGCCGAATCTCGAGATCACCCTGGAAACCAATCCCGGCACCGCCGAGCACGGCCGTTTTGAGCACTACCTCGCGGCCGGCGTGAACCGGCTCTCGTTCGGCGTGCAGAGCTTCGACGACGGCTGCCTGCAACGGATCGGCCGCATCCACGACAGCGCGCAGGCGGAGGTGGCGATCCGGCTCGCGCAGGACGCCGGCTACACGAACTTCAACATCGACCTGATGTACGCGCTGCCCGATCAGACCGTGGCGATGGCCGAGCACGACATCGAACGCGCGCTCGCGCTGCGGCCGACGCACCTGTCGCACTACCAGCTCACGTTGGAACCGAACACGGTGTTCGCCGCGAAACCGCCCGCAGGCATCCCCGACGAAGACCATGCCTGGGACATGCAGGAGCATTGCCAGCGGCTGATCGCGCAGGCCGGGTTCGAGCACTACGAAGTCTCGGCCTACGCGAAGCCCGATGCGCAGTGCGTGCACAATCGCAACTACTGGCTGTTCGGCGACTACCTGGGCATCGGTGCCGGCGCACACGGCAAGCTGACTTTGCCGGCGCAGGACGGAATCCTGCGCCGCTGGAAGATCAAGCACCCGGCCGCTTACTTGACCGCAGCGAGGAGCGATGCGCGGATTGGCGGCGACGAATGGCTGGACACGTCGCAGCGCCCGTTCGACTTCATGCTGAACGCGCTGCGCCTTCCCGAAGGTTTCGAGTTGTCGTTGTTCGAGGCGCGCACCGGTTTGACGCGCGCGGCGATCGCCGATGAACTGAATGCCGCGGTCGAACGCGGATGGGTCGTGATCGACGTCGATCGCGTCCGCCCGACCGAGCTCGGCCAGCGCTTCACCAACGACGCGATCGCACTGTTCCTGCACTGAGTGCAGCGCGATACTGCGCGCATGCCGGACAGCATCCGCATCACTTGCCCCTACTGCGGGGAGCGTTTCGAAGCGGTCGTCGACGCGTCCGCGGGCGACGCGAACTACGTCGAGGATTGCCCCGTGTGTTGCCGACCCATCGAATTGAAACTCACCACCGACGGCGAGGATTTCTCGCTCGACGCCGATCGCGATGGCTGATTTCGTGTTGCCGCGCGCGTGGCGTACAATGCGCGCCGCCACGAGTGCTCGGGAAGCCGGTGTGAGTCCGGCGCTGCCCCCGCAACGGTAAGCCAGTCAAGCTCCCCATCACGCCACTGCGCAAGCGGGAAGGCGGGGAGTCGATGCCGACGCGCATCGCTGGCAAGTCCGGAGACCGGCTCGCGGCATCACCGGCGCGTTGCGGAGGGCGACGCTGCGAGGTTCGCGTCCGCCGCGCGCTTCGTCAGTTCGTGCCTTCCGTCCGCGCCACCCACGGGGTTGCGCAACGGAGTCTTCCATGAACTTCCACTCGCTTGAGATTCAACGTCACGGCGTGCTCGCCGCGGCGATCGTTTCCATCCTTCCATTAGCCGCCGCTCGCGCGGAGGCTCCTTCCGAACCGGGCGGCATCGTCGTGACCGGCGTGCGCCACGCGCAGACCGTGGACGACTCGCTGGCCTCGGTCACGCTCATCACCCGCACCGACATCGAACAGAGTCCCGCCGTGGACCTGATCTCGCTGCTCGCACAGCAGGCCGGCGTCGACGTCTCGCGCACCGGCGGCGCGGGCCAGTCCAGCAGCGTGTTCCTGCGCGGCGCGAATTCGAACCAGACCCTGGTGCTGATCGACGGCGTGCGCGTCGCCGCGAGCGCCAACAGTTTTTTCGACTTCGCGAACCTGCCGTTGGACCAGATCGACCGCATCGAGATCGTGCGCGGCCCGCGCGCGGCGTTCTGGGGCTCGGACGCGATCGGCGGCGTGATCCAGATCTTCACCCGCAATCCCGCCGGCGCGTCGCTGCGCGCGGACGCGGGCAGCTACGGCCTGCGCGGCGGCAGCGCGTCGTTCGGCACTCCAACGGGCGACGAAAACCGTTTCGGCGCGACTGTTGGCGCGAATCGCCAGCGCGGTTTTTCGGCGACGAATCCCGGCAACGTCTTCAGCTTCAATCGCGACGACGACGGCTACCACAACCGCAACGCGAGTCTGCGCGGCAGCGTCGCGCTGGGCACGCAGACGCTCGCGTTCACCGCGCTGCACACCGACGGCGACGCGATGTTCGACAGCGGCTTCCCCAGCCAGCCGGATCCTTCGCGTTCCAATGCGCGCAACGACTCCGGCGGCGTCACGCTGTCCGGCCCGGTCACCGCGCAGTGGTCGCAATCGCTGGCGATCGCCGCGGCGCGCAATGCGATCGACACGCCGATCTTCGGCAGCCGCACGGTCAGCCACCGCACGACCGTGGACTGGGTCAATACGCTCGCGAACATCGGCTCCGGCACGCTCACGCTCGGCGGCAACTGGCAGCGCGAGCGCGGCACGTCCAGCGAATTCGGCGGCACCGACTATGCGCGCGCGACGGCGAACGCGGCCGGATTCGCCGGCTACGACGCGAAGTTCGGCGTGCAGCAGATCGAGCTCGCGATCCGCCATGACCACAACAGCCAGTTCGGCGGCGCGACCACCGGCAGCGCCGCGTGGGGCTGGCAGATCGATCCGCGATGGCGCGTGCGCGCGTCCTGGGGCCAGGGTTTCCGCGCGCCGAGCTTCGACGAGCTGTACTCGCCGGGTTTCTTCGGCCTGTTCGCCGGCAACGCGCACCTGCAGCCGGAACGCTCGCGCAGTCTCGAAGCGGGGCTGGAGTTCAAGCCTTCCGCGGCGCATGTTTTCAAGCTCTCCGCCTGGAACACGCGCGTTCGCGACCTGATCACGTTCGGCGGACCGCACGATCCGACTTTCCAGGCGATCAACATCGCGCGCGCCGACCTCGACGGCGCCGAGCTGTCGTACCGCTACCTGCGCGGCGCGTGGAGCGCGGGCGGTTCGATCACCGCGCAGGATCCGCACGACGCCGATACCGGCAATCGACTGCTGCGCCGGCCCCGGCACAAGTTCGCCGCCGATGCGCACTACGACTTCGGCAACGGGCTGGATGTGTCGGCAGACGCGCTGGTGGCCTCGTCGCGCGCGGACTTCGGCGGCGCGCGGCTCGGCGGCTACGCGGTGCTGAACCTCGCCGCCGGCTGGAATTTCCATGCCGGCTGGCGCGCGGAGCTGCGCGTCGGCAACCTGTTCGACAAGGACTACGCGCTCGCCGACGGCTACAACACACCCGGCCGCAACGCGCAGTTCAGCCTGATCTGGCGCCCGTAACCTCGAGCGCGACGCGAACCGGAGGACGGCTTGGCCGCAGGCGCTCCGTGCGCCTGTCGGCACTTCCCACCTAGCCGCCATGGATGGCGGTCGCTCCTGCGCATCCTGCGACCGCAGGGAGTGCAGAGCCGCTCGCGGCATTCGTCCATCCATGGACATCAGAGGCGCTTCTCAACAGCGAAGCTGGTCAATGTCGGAAACGTGACCGTCATGGATGACGGAGGCGCTTCTCAACAGCGAAGCTGGTCAATGCTGGAAATGCAGGAGCGATTTCCAGCCAGGAGCGGTTTCCGGCCATGTGGGTCGGCCTGCTGACGTTCCCGACGTCAGCTGTCACTTCCCACTTCCATGTGGGTCGCCGTCCTCTGGCCGGCTCGGTGGCGCTGGCATAGAATCGGACGGACGCCCTGGGGAGGGCACCGGATGTCCTCGACGAGCTGGGCCATGGCGATACCGAACCCCGCTGCCAACGCGACGTTGTCCTCGCGCACCTTTCCGCGCCGAGTGCGCACGCTGCTGGAAGGCATCTTCGAGCTGGTTACCGGCGAGATCGACCGCGGGCTGGTGACCACGCTCGACGGTTTCGAGCAGCAGTTGTTCAAGCTCGCCGAGCAGGCGCGCAGCCAGGACATCCAGCTCGGCTGCCTGGAAGCGCTGGGCATGGTCAAGCGCGGCCGCTTCGACCTGATGCCGCGCTACGTCGCCGCGCTCGAATCGGGCCTGGCGACGGTGCGCGATCCGGCGAACGCCTCGGGCAGCCTCAGCGAGGAGTTCACCGAGCTGTCGCTCGTCGATGACATCGACATGGACGAGACGACGCTGCTGCACGAGATCGTCGCGCGCGCGGAGACCCGCGCCAGCCTGCCGTTGTTCCTGATCAGCCAGCGCTTCGGCGTGATCGCCGGCAGGCCCGCGCTGGACATGGCCTCGCTGCCGATCGGCCCGGCGATGCTCTGCAAGCATCTGCGCAACGCGAGCCGCTGCTTCGAGCTGCAGCACGAGCATCGGCTGCTGCTGTTCCGCCAGTTCGACCGCCACCTGATCGGCGATTACACGCGGCTGGTGGAAGTGGTCAACGCGTTCCTGATCAACCAGGGCGTGCTGCCCAACCTCAACTACGTGCCGACGCGATTCCGCGCGACCGCGCAGGGCGACGCCTCCACCGCGGCCGCGACCAACGCGCCGCAGACGAAAACCAATGTCGCGCGCGCGCCGCTCACCGGCCAGCGCGGGCAGGCGATTTCGCCCGCGCATGTCGCTGCCGCGCTCGCAGCCACCGCGTTCACCGGCTGGCCCGGCGATTCGATCCACGCGCCGCGCCCGGCCAGCGCCGCGGCCGGCGTAGAAGACGACATCTTCACCGACCTGCGCGAGCTGCTGCACACCGCGCGCCCCGAAGACGCTTCGGCGATCCCGCGCCGGCACGGCGCGGGCGTGGTGTCCGCGACCGATGTGCAGTCCGTGCTCGGCTTGCTGCAGCGCCGTCCGACGGCGACCGTCATGGTGGACGGCCAGGCGGTTCCCGCGACGATCAGCCATCTCAAGCAGGACCTGCTCGCGCAACTGCGCATGATCACCGGCGACAACCTGCCGCCGACGCTGGCGAGCGAGGACACCGACACCATCGACCTGGTCAGCCTGCTGTTCGACGAGATCATGAAGGACGTGCGGCCGAATAGCCCGGCGTCCAAGCTGATCAACCGGATGCAGGTGCCGCTGTTGCGCGTGGCGCTGCGCGACAAGCAGTTCTTCAACCAGGAAGAACACCCCGCGCGGCAAGCGCTCGACGCGGTCGCCGAAACCGGCACCTACTGGTCGGGCGAGGAACCGGCCGATCGCGAACTGATCGGCAACGTCGAGCGCCTGGTCGAGCGCATCAGCCAGGATTTCGACGGCGACATCGGCGTGTTCAACAACATGCTCTCCGAGTTGTCGAACCAGACCCAGGCGGTGATGCGCCGCGCCGAGGTCGCCGAGCGCCGCCACGTCGAAGCCGCGCGCGGCAAGGAACGCCTGACCCTCGCACAGGAGCACGCCGGGCGGATCATGGACGACGTGGTCCGCAGCCATCCGTTGCCGAAGTTCACCAGCGCCCTGCTCAACCAGGCCTGGAGCGATGTGCTCGCGCTGACCGCGCTGCGGCACGGAGAAGAGTCGGAGGAGTGGAAACGCCAGGTCGAGGTCGCGAACCAGATCGCCGCCTACGCCTCGGCGGCCGCGTCCGGCGCGCGCGGCGCGATCGACGCCGACGCGCAGCAGACCTCCGAGCTCGGCCAGCATGTCGAACAATCGCTGATGCAGGTCGGCTACCAGGCCGACGAGGCCGCCGCGATCGGCCAGCGCCTGACCACCGGCAGCGACGCCGCCGACGATCCGAGCAGCCGCACCGAGATCGCGATGAAGCTCAAGGAGCGCGCGCGGCTGGGCGAGCATGTCACCGGCAAGGTCACCGCGTTCCAGCTACCGCCGTTGAACGCGCACGAAAGCGAGTGCCTGGAGAAGATCCGCCAACTGCCGTTCGGCACCTGGCTGGAGTTCGTCACCAACCAGCAGGGCGACACCGTGCGCCGCCGCCTGTCGTGGTTCAGCCTCGCGACCGGCCACTGCCTGTTCATCAACCACCGCGGCCAGCGCGTCGGCGACTACACGCTCGACACGCTCGCACGCGCCATGGCGCGCGACCAGGTGCGCATCGTCGAGCAGAAGCAGGAGACGATGCTCGCGCGCGCGATGCATCGCGTCGTTGACATGCTGCGCGGCGACGCCGCGCGGTCGCACCACCAGGATGAGCCGCGGCCATGAACGAATACCGCCGCAAGCACCGCCGCAACCCCGACCGCACGGTCGAGGTGCAGGATGTGATGACCGAGCAGGTCGTCGGTCGCATCGGCAACCTCTCCGAGACCGGCGTGCTGATCCAGGCCGACCGCGCGCTCACCGACGACGCGCTCTACCAGTTCCGCTTCACCCTGCACGACAACAGCGGAAAACGCCACTCGTACGAGATCGGCGCGCACCACCTGTGGTCGGAGCAGGACGGCCCGCACGGGGTGATGTGGATCGGCTTCCGCTTCATAGACATCTCGCCGGACGACGCCGTGCGCCTGCGCGAATGGGTGTATGCCAGCACCGATGGCTGAGCCGCGCTGCCGGGCCGTCCGCTGATCGCGCCAATTGCGCTGCTGCATCGCCCCGTCCGATGCGGCATGATCGCGTGATCGCTGCTTCTCACGGACAACGCCATGCACGCCACCGCCTACCAGGACCACATCGCGACCTTGTGCGCACGCATGGGCCGCGCGCTCGAACGTTCCGGGCATGATCACGTGCTCATCGCCGCGGGCGTGCAGAAGATGCGCTTCCTCGACGACATGCCCTACCCCTTCAAGGTGAACCCGCAGTTCAAGGCATGGGCGCCGCTCACGCACCACCCCGATTGCTGGATCGCCTACACGCCGGGCAGCGCGCCGGTGCTCGTCTACGCGCAGCCCGACGATTACTGGCACCTGCCGCCCGCGCCGCCGTCGGGTTACTGGACGCATTGCCTGGACGTGCGCGTCGTGCGCAACGCCGAAGACGCCGCGCAGCATTTCCCGAAGTCCGGGCGCCTGGCGATCCTCGGCGAAGCCGATGCCGCGCTGCCCGGTTTCGTGCCGGACAACCCGCAGCCGCTGCTCGACTACCTGCACTTCCACCGCGCGTACAAGACCCCGTACGAACTGGCGATGATGCGCGTCGCACAGCGCCACGCGGTCGCCGGCCACAACGCCGCGCGCGAGCGCTTCCACGCCGGTGAGTCTGAACTCGACATCCACCGCGCCTACCTCGCCGCGAGCGGACACAGCGACCTCGACCTGCCCTACGGCAACATTGTCGGCCTCAACGAACACGGCGCGACGTTGCACTACCAGTACCAGCAGGTCAAGCCGCCCGCATTCTCGCGCTCGCTGCTGATCGACGCGGGCGCCGAGCACGCGGGCTACGCGGCCGACATCACGCGCACCTGGCACGACGGCGACGCGCGCTTCGGCGCGCTGGTCGCGGCGGTGGATCGCGAGCAGCAGGCACTGGCCGCGAAGGTGCGGCCGGGGCAGGACTATCGCGAGCTGCACCTGGAAGCGCACCTGCGCCTGGGCGGCGTGCTGCACGACCTTGGCATCGTGAAGATGGACGCGGGCACCATGCTCGAAACCGGCGTGAGCTCGGCGTTCTTCCCGCACGGCCTCGGCCATCCGATCGGCCTGCAGGTGCACGACGTCGCCGGCTTCATGGCGTCCGATGCCGGCGGCACGATCGCGAAGCCGGATGGTCACCCCTACCTGCGCATGACGCGCACGCTGGAACCCGGAATGGTCGTCACGATCGAACCGGGCCTCTACTTCATTGATCTGCTGCTCGAGAAACTCAAAGCCGGTCCGCACGCGGCCGCGGTCGATTGGAAAGAGGTCGAGCACCTGCGCGCCTTCGGCGGCGTGCGCATCGAGGACGAAGTGCATTGCACCGACGGCGCGCCGGAGAACCTCACGCGCGAGGCGTTCGCGGCGGTGCATTGAAGCTTTGCTCCCTCCCTTTCGCGCAGCGAAGGGGAAGGTTGGCGTGAGGTCAGCATTTCGCCGCCCGACAAATGCAAAGCAAAGCTTCCGCGCTGACGCGCGGGCCACTTTTGTTTCGGCAAAAGTGGCCAAAACCATTTGCGCCGGACACTCGCCGGAACGATGAAACCGTTCCGGTTCCCTGCGCTCCTCGTAAAGAGCGGGCCGGCCCGTAACTCGGGCCATCCATGGCCCTCAGACACCCGGGCCTTGCTCCCCCTCTTTCCTGCGGTGCTCGGCTCGCTTTACGGCGCGAAGATCAAGAACGTAAGAGCTTTCGCTTCGGCGCGCAGGAGCGCGCTGCCTGTCGGGGCCCCTGCGCAGCGGCGGGCGACGGCGGAAAGACCCGTAGGGCGATGCGCAGGATGCGCATCGTTTTTCGTCGGTGCATGGATGCACCGTCGAAAAATCCTGTCGTCGCACGCGAACCCGGAGCACAGGGATGTGCGCAGGGTGCTGAGCCCGGGGTGCCCTTTCTCTTGGTGACTTCTCTTTGGGCACGCAAAGAGAAGTCACCCGGCCGCGCAGCGGACGGAACCGCTCTTGATCCGAACTCGATTCAACCCTTAGCGATGCCGTGCACGCGCCACGCCGGAAACTCGGAACCAATCGCTGGCTGATCAATCCATCCGCAGGCGAGCAGGCCGTCGTCGCTGCCGGCTTCGCACAGATACACCGCGATCGCGCCGCGCGGCTGCGCGGTCGGCACCAGCGCCCAGCCCGCGGGCAATTCGCGGCGCATGCGCACGTGGTCGGCGTCGAGGTACGACGAGGCGTTGGCTTCGAGGATCTCGCGACCCTTCGACGAGACCAGGCCCTTCACCAGCGCGACCTCGACATCGAGTAACGGCGAATCCTCGGGGCGCTGCACGCGCAAGCCGTGTCCTTCCAGCTTCGCGGCGATGTCCTCCGGCACGGCGTACGCCCATGGCCGCTTCACGACATGCTCGCCGACGAAGTGGCCGTAATGCGGCACGCCGGGCACGACGATCGGCGCGCCATCGAGAGCATATGGCTCGCGCGTGAGGATGTCGGCTTCCACGCCCGGGAATGCTTCGAGCCGATAGCGCACCGCGATCTCGTCGGGTGGCAATTCGCAACCCGCAAGCAGTTCGCGGATTTCTTCGCCGTGCGACGCGACGTAGGCCAGCGACTCGCGCAGGAATCCGTAGGTCACGCGCACGCGCTCTTCATAGCTGATGTACGAATACGCCTCGAGCAGCAGGTCGAGACGGTTGGTCAGGCCACGATAGTTGCCGCCGAAGCGCGGATGATGCGTGTAGGTGATCCAGCCGATGCCCTGCCCGCCCTCGTCGCGCAGGAAATTGCCGTACCAGAAGCTGTCGAAACCGTCGTTGCGTTTCACCGCCCCGCTCACCGCCGGCATCATCGTTTCGCGCATGTAGTCGATCGGTTCGCGACGGCCGCTGCCGATCGTATGCGGCACGTCGTAGGTCATCGCGAAGCGGTGGATCGAGCCGTTGGTCGCGTGGCAATCGATCGTCAGGTGCGCGTTCCACGGCTGGCAGACGCGCGTCTGCAGCGCGCGCATCTCCGGCGCTTCCTGACGCATGTAGTCGCGGTTGAGGTTGATGCCGGCCGCGTTCACGCGCGTGCCGACGCCGCTGGCCGGTCCGAGCTGGCCGGTCAGGTGCGCGATGTCGAGCTTGCGGTTCGCCGGATCGATGCGGTCGTTGCCGTCGGCGTTGAACAATGGAACGACGACGAGCGTGAGTCTGTCCAGCAAATCGCCGTAATCGCCATCGAGGATATTGCGCACGAGCATCAAGCCGCCTTCCTTGCCTTCGACTTCGCCGGCGTGGATGCCGCAGACGATCAGCACGACCGGCAGCCCCGCCGCATGCGCGGCTTCGGGCGTGAAGCAGCCGCGTTGCGAGAGCACAAGCAGCGGCAGCGTGCGTCCTTCCGGCGTCGCACCGAAATCGCCGACGTGCAGCCGCGGATCCTTGCGCGCGGCCAACTCGGCGATAAAGGCCATCACGTCCGCATGGCGCGAGGTTTCGGTGTAGCCGCTGCTTTCCGCGCGGGTCAGCGGATGTTTTGTGCTCATGGGATTCCTTGTCGTATCGGCGCGCAAATCCGACGCGACGACTCAGCGGTCGGCGAGCAGGGCTTCGACTTCGTCGATCTGCTTGGGCACGCCGCCGGTGAGCACCTCGTGGCCGTCCTTGGTGATCAGCACGTCATCCTCGATGCGCACGCCGATGCCCTGGTACTTCGCGGGCACGCCCTTGCTGCCCGGCGCGATGTACAGGCCGGGTTCGACGGTGAACGACATGCCCGGCTCGAGTTCGCGGAAGTGGCCGTCGAGGCGGTATTCGCCGACGTCGTGCACGTCCAGGCCGATCCAGTGGCCGGTCTTGTGCATGTAGAAACGCCGGTATTCGCCCGACTCGATGTTCTGCTTGAGCGTGCCTTTGAGCAAGCCGAGCCGCAGCAAGCCTTCGGTGAGGGTGACGACCGCCGCGTCATGGCCCGCGATCCAGGCACTGCCGGGCCTGGCGTGCGCGAGCGCGGCGCGCTGCGCGTCGAGCACGAGTTGATAGATCGCGCGCTGCTCCTTCGAGTAGCGTCCGTTGACCGGGAACGTGCGGGTGATGTCGGAGGCGTAGTTGCGGTATTCGGCGCCCGCGTCGATCAGCAGCAGATCGCCGTCCCTGAGTTGCGAGCGGTTGGCGATGTAGTGCAGCACGCAGGCGTTCGCGCCGCCGCCGACGATGGACTCGTAGGCCGCGTGCGCGTCGTGGCGGCGGAAATGGTGCAGGATCGCCGCCTCGATTTCGTACTCGTGAAGGCCCGGTCGCGCGCTGCGCATCGCGACGACATGCGCGCCCGCGGCGATCTGCGCGGCGCGCTTCATCAGCCGGATCTCGTCGCGGCTCTTGAACAGGCGCAGCTCGTGCAGGAAATGGCCGAGCTCGAGGAACTCGTGCGGCGGCTGCGCGCCCTGCTTGATCTGCGCGCGCACGCGATTGACCCAGCCGATCAGCTTGAGATCGAACTCGGTGTCGCGGCCGAAGTGGTAATAGACGCGGGTGCGGCCCTCGAGCAGGCCCGGCAGGATGTCGTCGAGGTCGGCGACCGGATAGGCATCATCGAAGCCGAAGGCCGCGACCGCGCCCTCGGTGCCCGCGCGCGGGCCGTCCCAGACCTCGCGCGCCGGATCGCGCTCGCGGCAGAACAGCAGCGATTCGCCATGCGCGCGGCCGGGCACGAGCACGAGCACGGATTCGGGCTCGTCGAAGCCGCTCAGGTACCAGAAATCGCTGTCCTGGCGGTACGAGTAGTGCGTGTCGTTGCTGCGGATGCGCGGCGGCGCAGCGGGCAGGATGACGATCGCCTCCTCGCCCACCATGCGCATGAGCTGTTTGCGCCGGCGCGCGTATTCCGAAACCGGCGTCTCGATCGGGTGGCTCGATGGGCGCGACGCATCGCGCGGCACGCGCGCGCCCGCGCGGTCCCGTTGCAGCCTGTCGCGGCCTTCATTGCGCGTGCCGATATCCATCAATGCAATCTCCGCTTGCGTTGCGTGGCGTTCGCGCAATCGCCGTGCAGCAACAGCGCGGCGACGCGCACGAATTCGACGATCTCGGCGAGCGCGTTCTCGTCGGCGTCGGACTCCTCGTAGGAAAGATCCGAGGCGGCGATGTTGCCGATGTCCTGCAGCGCTTCGGCGGCTTCGTCGGACAATGCCGAGGCATCCGGAGCGGCCAGCCCGAATCCGCCGAGGAAGCCGCGGCACCAGGCGACCATCGCGTCGGCGCGCTCGGCGAGCGGCGCGTCGTCGTCGGGCGACAGCATCTGGAATCCGAAATCGGGGTTCGACAACTGCACGGTCGTGGCCGCGCGCAGGCCGTCGAGCGCATCGCCGGGTTCGGGCGGGCGGTCAATCTCCAGCGCGAGCCGTTCGATCCAGTCGCGCGCGTCGCAACGGCCACCGCCGCACAGGTATCCGCACAGCGAACCGTGCAGTTCGCTCGGATCGGCGCTCAGCCCGGACTCGCGCATCACCGCGGCCACCGCCGCCAGGACGGGCAGTTCGACATCCTGCGGTTCGTCACGCGATGGATCGTCCCTGCTCATGCGGCGCGGATCGATGATTCATAGGTGGCGGGCGCCATGCCCGCGATTGTACGCGCCCGCACCGCGCCCCGCCCGCGTCCTGTATTGAGTGTCGCCCATGCCCCGCCTACACTCGGAATTCCACGCAAGGGGCCCGGGAACCGTGCCAGCGCAGCCACCAGGAACCGTGCGAACACGGCGCGCCGCATCGCGGCGCGCGCCCGCCTTCGCCTTCCTTTGCGGACTGCTGCTGACCTGCGCGACTGCGGTCCACGCCGACGTGCGCGCGTTCCGCTTCCAGCGCATCACCGGCGAACACGGCCTTGCGCAGAACACCGTCAGCGCGCTGCTGCAGGATCGCGACGGCTACGTCTGGGTCGCGACGCAAGGCGGACTGCACCGTTACGACGGCCAGGGGTTCCGCCTGTTCGAACAGGCCTCCGGCGATCCGGCGAGCCTGCCGGACAATTTCGTGACCGCACTCGCCGAGGGCGAGCCGGGCACGCTGTGGGTCGGCACCAACAGCGCCTACGTCGCGCAGCTCGACCTGGCGAGCGGACGCTTCCGCCGGTTGTTGCCGGCGGACCTCGATCATCCGGGCGAACCGGGCAAGCGCGTGCTCGCGCTGTTCTACCAGCACGGCCACGGCCTGTGGGTCGCCAGCGACGGCGGCATCGACCTGCTCGACCCGGCGACCGGACAACGCCACGGCGTGTTGCGCAACCCGTCCATCGCCTCCACGCGCAATAGCTACGGCTTCGCGAGCGATACGGCCGGCAGGGTCTGGGCGACGCTGCCCAGCGGTTTGTACAAGATCGATCCGGTGACGCTGAAGGTCGAACGCGCGGCGGCTGCCGGCGGCATCGCCGGCATCGCGCGCGACCGCAAGGGGCGGATGTGGATTTCGGCGGACGGCCTGTACCGGCTCGATCCGGCGAACGCGCAGTTGCAGCGAATCCGTCTGAGCCTGCCCGGCGGCGCGGAATCCGACCGGCCGCAACGGATGGTCGAGGACGCGCAGGGAAGGCTGTGGCTGACGACCGCGCACAGCGGCCTGCTGCGCTTCGATCCGGAAAGCGGCGCGGCGATCGCTGTGCGCGCGAATGGCGCGCAGGCCGACGCCCTGCCGGAGGACGAAGTCAGCACGCTGCTCGTGGATCGCTCCGGCCTGCTCTGGATCGGCACCTGGACCGCGGGCGTCGCGCTCGCGGACGCGAACGGCGCGCGGTTCGCCTACGTTTCCGATCCGGATCCCGCGCACGCGCAGCGTTTCACAAACCGCGTGCGTTCGCTTTACCAGGACGCGGATCGCGCGCTGTGGGTCGGCACCGACGGCGACGGCGTCAAGCGCTACGACCTCGCCGCCGATCGCTTCACCAGTTACGCCGCGGCGCTGCGCGCGGCGCTGCCGCCCGGCCTGGAAACGCAGGACATCAACGTGCTCGCGATCCGGCCCGCGCGCGACGGCGGCTTGTGGCTGGCGACGAACCTGGGTCTGTACCGCCTCGATGCCGCGCATTCGAGCGCGCGGCTGTTTCCGCTGCACGCGGAGAAAGCCGACGCGAACCCAGCGCCGCTCAACCTGCGCGCGCTGGCCAACGCGGCCGACGGCGGTTTGTGGATCGGAACCCAGGCCCACGGCCTGCTCAAGCTCGACGCGAGCGGGAACCAGGTGTTGCAACTCGACGCGGGCAATGCGGGCCTGAGCAACGCGATGGTGAACTGCCTCCACGAGGACGCGCAGCGCGGCCTGTTGTGGATCGGCACCATGGATGGCCTCGACCTGCTGCAGACTGGCGACGGCAAGCTGCGCCACTTCCTCAACGACCCGCACGACCCTTCCACGTTGTCGGGCAACCGCGTGCGCGCGATCGTCCCCGCGCGCGACGGCAGCCTGTGGATCGGCACGCATTCGGGGTTGAACCACCTGCAGGCGGCCGGCAACGGATCGTTCCGCATCCGGCGTTACGCGGTCGGCAGCGACGCCGATCACGCGGGCACCGTGTATGGAATCCTCGAGGACGCTCGCGGCCGGATCTGGTTCAGCGGAAACGACGGCCTCGCGTGGCTGGATCCGGGCAGCGGCGCGCTGCGCCGGTTCACGGTCAGCGACGGCTTGCAGCACCCGGAATTCAACGGCGGCGCGTACCTGGCCCTCGCCGACGGCCGGCTCGCGTTCGGCGGCATCCGCGGCCTGAACCTGTTCGATCCGGGCGCAATCATAGACAGCGCTTATGCTCCGCCGGTGGTGCTCACCAGCCTGCGCATCGGCTCGGAGTCCGCAGATCGCGCGGCGCTGGTAGCGCCGCCGGAATTGCGCTTCCGCCAGCTCGACCACGTGCTGCGGATGCGTTTTTCCGCGCTCGACTACGCCGATCCGCAGGCGATCGGCTACCGCTACCGTCTCGACGGCTTCGACAAGGACTGGATCGACGCGGACCACCGCCCGGACGCGACCTACACCAACCTAGACGCCGGCGACTACGTGTTCCACGCACAGGCGACCAACCGCGACGGCGCTTGGAGCGCGCATGAGCTGCGGGTCCCGCTCACGGTTGTCCCGCCGTGGTGGAGCAGCGTCTGGGCGAAGATCGCCTATGTGTTGCTCGCGCTCGTCGCAGCGCTGGTCGCGTGGCGCATCGTGCAGGCGCGCCGCCGCCGCGAGGAGGAATACAACCAGGAGATCCAGCAGCGCGAGCAGCAGTTGATCATGGCGCTGTGGGGGTCGGGCGACGATTTCTGGGACCTGGACCTGCGCACGCAAACGCTGCGCCGTTCCAACGCCGCCGGCATGATCTCCAAGCTGCCCGGCATGGATATGAGCGTGGCGCAGTGGCGCACGCAGGTCGTCCATCCGGAAGATCTCGAGGCCGTCGAGGAACGCCTGCGCGAGCACATCCTGGGCGAAACCGACCACTACGAGAGCCAGCACCGCATCCGCCACCCGCGTACCGGCGAATGGATCACAGTGCTCGCGCGCGGCAAGGTCGTCGAACGCGACCTCGAGGGCCACCCGCTGCGGCTGGCTGGCACCGCGCGCGACGTGTCGGAGAGCCACCACAACGAGCGCGAGCGTCTGATCGCCAGCGAAGTGCTGCGCAGCATGACCGAGGCGGTCAGCGTGATCGACCTGCAGTTCCGCTTCGTGTCGGTCAATCGCGCGTTCACCCTGACCACCGGTTACAGCGAGGACGAGGTGGTCGGGCAATCGTCCGCGCTGCTCGACAGCACCCAGCATCCGCCGGAGTTCTACCGGCAGTTGCGCGAGACCATGGAGTTGACCGGGCGCTGGTCGGGCGAGATGTGGCAACGGCGCAAGGACGGCGAGGAGTTCCTGTCCGCGATCGAGGCGGTCGAGGTGCTCGAGCCCGACGGCGAGCGCGGCCACTACGTGGTGGTGATCAACGACATCACCGAGCGCAAGCGCGCCGAGCAGGAACTGCGCTACCTGGCGAATTTCGACACGCTCACCGGGCTGCCCAACCGCGCGCTGCTATCCGAGCGGCTCGCCCGCGCGATCGTGCGCGCGCGCCGGCACGACAGCATGGTCGCGGTGCTGTTCCTCGACCTGGACCGTTTCAAGGAAATCAACGATTCGTTAGGCCACACCGCCGGCGACCGCATCCTCAAGGCGGTCGCCGCGCGTCTGCTCGCGACCACCAAGCCCACCGACACGGTCTCGCGTCTGGGCGGCGACGAGTTCACCGTGGTCGTCGAGGACATCGCCTCCGAGGAGGGCGCGCTGGAGATCGCGCGGCGCATCCTTGACTCGTTCGCCAAGCCGCTCGCGGTGGACGACCGCAGCGAGATCACGATCACGCCGTCCATCGGCATCAGCGTGTATCCCGCGCACGGACTGGCGCCGACCGACCTGCTCAAGCACGCCGACACCGCGATGTACCAGGCCAAGGCGATCGGCCGCAACACCTACCTGGTCTATACGGAGGCGATGGAAACCCAGACGCGCCAACGCGCGATCGTCACCGCCGCGCTGCGTCGCGCGCTCGACCGCGACGAGTTCCAGTTGCTCTACCAGCCACGCCTGTCGCTGTCGCGCGGGCGCATCACCGGCGTGGAGGCGCTGCTGCGCTGGCACAGCGACGAACTCGGCGAGATGAAGCCCAGCGACTTCATCCAGATCGCCGAGGAAACCGGGATGATCCTGCGCATCGGCGAATGGGTGATGCGTGAAGCCTGCCGCACGCTCGCGCAGTGGCGACACGAGGGCCTCGCCGACGTCGCGATCGCGGTCAACGTCTCGGTGCTGCAACTGCTGCGCGGCAACGTCTGCGGGCTGATTTCCGCGGCGCTCGCCGAGACCGGCGCGCCCGTCGAGAAGCTCGAGCTCGAGCTCACCGAGACGATGGTCATGGAGAACGCGGCGGAGACGCGAAACATCCTCAACCAGCTGCGCGAGATCGGCGTGTCGCTGGCGATCGACGACTTCGGCACCGGTTATTCATCGCTGGTGTATCTGAAACAGTTGCCGATCGACATGCTCAAGATCGACCGTGGCTTCATCGCCGACCTCACCAGCGACCCCGACGATGCGGCGATCACCACCACGATCATCTCCATGGCGCACTCGCTGGAATTGAGCGTGATCGCCGAGGGCGTGGAAACGCAGGCCCAGCTCGACTTCCTGCGCGAGCACGATTGCGACGAGATCCAGGGCTACTGGCTGTCGCAGCCGCTGGACGAGGCGAACTGCCGCGCATTCATCCAGAGCTGGCACCGCACCGCGCGTGCCGAAGCCGAAACGCCGATCGTTCCCGCGCACTGACGCCCCCGCCCGGGCGTCCCGTATTGACCGGCCCAGACGCTGCGCCTATCGTGGCGGCGCATGGACACGGCCGAAACCCTCACGGAATTGCGCGCATTGGCCGCGAAGGTCGAGCAACTGGCCGACCTGTGCCGCCGCCTGGGCGAGGAGAACCGCGTGCTGCGCCAGAACCAGGACCAGCTGATCGGCGAGCGTGCGGCCTTGCTGAGCAAGAACGAGCAGGCGCGCTCGCGCGTCGAGGCGATGATCCACCGTCTGAAGTCCATGGAGCACAACGCGTGAGCGACCCGGTCAACGTCCGCATCCTCGACCGCGATTACCTGATCGCCTGCGAGCCGGGCGAGCGCGAAGGACTGGTGTCCGCGGCGCACCTGCTCGACGCGCGGATGCGCGACATCCGCGGCGGCAACCGGATGGCGGCGATCGACCGCATCGCGGTCATGGCTGCGCTCAACCTCGCGCACGAACTGCTGCAGGCGCGTTCGGCCGGCGAACTGCGCGACGCGCAGATCAACCGCACGCTGAGCGACCTCAACCGCAAGCTCGACAGCCTGCTCACCGCGGTTTCGATCCGCGGGCACGAGCACGTTTAACCTTCGCCGCGCGCCGCGCGGATATACTGCCCGCGCGTCCTCTGCCGTGAACGACAGCCAGCGCCTACATTTGCCTTGACCCATAACGCGACCCCGGAAACCGGCAGATGAAGCGGTGTGCAAGTCCGCCACGAGCGGAAAGCCTGAAGCCTCGACGCCCGTTTCCACCTGATCCTGAGGATCAAGGTCGTTGCGCCGGCATCGTCATGGCGGAGGTCGCCTTCATTCTCGCGTGCGGCCATGGATGATCCACGCAAAGTCCTGCGCGCACGACTTCGCGAGCTGCGCGCTGCGATTCCCGCCGCCGAGCGCATCGCCGCCGCGGATGCGGTCGCCGAAAATCTTCTGCGGCATCCTGCGGTCCCCGTCGCGAATACGCTCGCGGGCTACTGGGCCGTGGCCGGTGAATTGCCGCTGCACCGTCTGATGGCGCGGCTGTCGCCAGGCACGCGCTACTGCCTGCCGGTGCTGCACGCCGACCGGACGCTGCGTTTTGCGCCCTGGCGCACGGGCGATGCGGTCGCCGCCAATCGATACGGCATTCCAGAACCAGTCGAAGTCGGAGTCGCGTTGTCTCCCCACGAGGTCGAGGTAGTGCTCCTGCCCCTCGTCGGCTTCTCCCGCGACGGCCAGCGGCTCGGCACCGGTGGCGGCTGGTACGACCGCAGCTTCACGTTCCGCCGCGATGCGCCCGCGCCGCCGTTGCTGATCGGGATCGGATTCGCCTGCCAGCAGATCGAGGCGGAGGAGATCGATGCGCGCGAATGGGATGTTCCGTTGGACGCGATCGCCACGGAACATGAACTGATCGTCTGCGCGCGTTAGCATCGCCATTGCAAAAGATACAAGGGGGATCGCATGAAGTACTGGTTGGTGAAATCCGAGCCCGACGAGTTCTCGATCGACGCATTGCAGCGCGTGGGCGCCGAGCCCTGGAGCGGCGTGCGCAATTACCAGGCTCGCAACCACCTGCGCGAAATGAAAGTCGGCGACAAGCTGCTGTTCTACCACTCCAGCTGTGACGAGCCCGGCGTGGTCGGCATCGCGACGGTCGCGCGCGCGGCGTTTCCCGACCCGACCCAGTTCGATCCGCGCAGCGACTACCACGACCCCAGGAGCCCCAAGGACGATCCGCGCTGGTCGGCGGTGGATGTCGCGTTCGAACGCAAGCTCGGGCGCACGATCGGCCTCGACGAATTGCGTGCACAGTCTGGAAAACTCGGCGATTTCGCACTGATCCGGCGCGGCAACCGGCTTTCCGTGCTGCCGGTGTCCGCCACGCAATGGAAGCTCATCCTCGCGATGGAGAAAGCATGAACCAGGACGAACGGAAGAAACTCTCCGCCGAGGCCGCATTGGCCTTCGTCGAGGACGGCATGATCGTGGGCGTCGGCACCGGCTCGACGGTCGCGTTCTTCATCGATGGCCTCGCGCGCGCGAAGGATCGCATCAAGGGCACGGTGTCGAGCTCCGAGCAGAGCACGCAGCGCCTGCGCGCGCACGGCATCGAGGTCTTCGACCTCAACGAGGTCGGCGCGCTTCAGCTCTACGTGGATGGCGCCGACGAGTGCGATCCGAATCGCTGCCTGATCAAGGGCGGCGGCGGCGCGCTCACGCGCGAGAAGATCATCGCGCAGGTCAGCAGGACCTTCGTATGCATCATCGACGCGGCCAAGCAGGTCGAAGTGCTCGGCGCGTTCCCGCTGCCGGTCGAAGTGATCCCGATGGCGCGCAACTGCGTCGCGCGCGCGCTCGCCGGCATGGGCGGGCGACCGGTGTGGCGCGAAAACGTCGTCACCGACAACGGCAACGATATCCTCGACGTGCACGGCCTGCGCATCGCCGATCCGGTCGGCCTCGAGCGCGCGATCAACCAGATTCCCGGCGTGGTCACGGTCGGATTGTTCGCGCAGCGGCCCGCCGACATTGTGATCGTGGATGGCGTGCGCCGTGGCTGAATCGCTTCCTGCGCGGGCCTTGACAGCCGCGACGCATTGGCCGAACGTCAGCACAGCCAGCCGCGGGACGATCCACATGCCCCAGCCGACACGCCTGCCGTTCCGGATCCTGCCGTGGTTGTGTCTTCTGGTCGCGCTGCCTGCGCTCGCCCAGGAACCGCCCGCCGCAGATGCGCAGACCGCGCCCGCGGCCGTCTCGTGGGTCAAGCTGCACGGCCACCGCTATACCGTCGAACTCGCGCTGAACGACGCGCAGCGTTTCCGCGGCCTGATGTTCCGCACGCACATGGACGCAGACCGCGGGATGCTGTTCGTCCACGATGCGCAAGAGCCGCTCGCGTACTGGATGAAGAACACGAAAATCGCGTTGGACATCTTCTATTTCGACGCGGATCGCCGGCTGGTTTCGGTAGCGCGCAACACGCCGCCCTGCGATCTTGGCGACGCCTGCCCGCCGTACCGCAGCGAGGGATCGGCGCTGTACGTGCTCGAACTCAACGCGGGCATCGCCGACCGGCTGCACGTGAAAAAGGGCGATCGTCTGAAATTCGGCCCCGACATCCCGGCCAGGCCACCCGCCCCCTCGCCTTGATCGCGCTGCGGCCAGGACCCATATCGCGAACATGAACACCCAAGAACGCCACGCCATCACCGAATTGCCCGCCTGGGACGCGCTCGCGCGGATGGACGACGACGCGGTGCCGCTGCTGGAGACCGCGCTGCTGATCGCGCGCGACGAATACCCCGAATTGCAGCCGGCGCACTACGACGCGCTGGTGCAGGGCTACGCCGACACCTTGCGCGCGCAGGTGCAGGTGCAGGAAACCGCGCCCGCGAAGATGGCGCTGATCAACCGCTACCTGTTCGACGAGATCGGCTTCGGCGGCAACAACGACGCGTACAACGACCCGCGCAACAGCTATCTGAACGACGTGTTCGACCGCAAGCTCGGAATCCCGATCTCGCTCGCGGTGGTGCAGATGGAAATCGCGCGCCGGCTCGACGTGCCGCTGGACGGCATTTCGTTCCCCGGCCATTTCCTCGTGCGCCTGCCGGTCGACGACGGCATCCTGGTGATGGATCCGTACAACAAGGGCCGCTCGCTGAGCGCGGACGAGCTGCGCGACCGCGTGAGCGCGCAGTTCGGCGGGCAATCGCCCGACGACGCCGAATTGCTGCACATCCTCGCGCCCGCGTCGCATCGCACGATCCTGCTGCGCATGTTGCGCAACCTCAAGGCGCTGTACGTCGAGGCCGACGACTGGGAACGCGTCGCGCGCTCGGCCGATCGGATGCTCAAGCTCGCGCCCGGGCTACGCGAGGAAATCCGCGATCGCGGGCTGGCTTATCTCAAGCTCGGCCACACGACCGGCGCGCGCGAGGACCTGGCGCGCTATCTCGCGTTGCTGCCCGACGCGCCGGACGCCGAGGCCATCCACGCGCTGCTCATCGATGCGACGAGCGTAAGCCGGCAACTGAGCTGAATTCCGCGGCGGTCCGATCCGCCGCAGGCCTATCCGGCCTGCCCGGTTCAGGCCAGCGGGATCATCTCGAAGTCGTCCTTGGTCACGCCGCAATCCGGACAGACCCAGGTGTCGGGCACGTCTTCCCAGCGCGTGCCGGCCGGGATGCCCTCCTCGGGCAGGCCGCGGGCTTCGTCATAGAGGAAACCGCAGACCACGCACATCCAGGTGCGGTAGGCGGTTTCGGCCGGGATGGAAACGCTCATGGTTCGACTCGTGCGAAACTAGCCGTGGATTTTCGCATTTCGCGCCAGCGGGGGGAAGCGAGCACATGCGCAAGCACTGGCCCAAGCGTGGCTTGTACGCGATCACGCCCGAGGACACGGACACCAACGAGCTGCTCTGGCGGGTCGAAGTGGTGCTCGACCAGGGCGCGCAGGTGCTGCAATACCGCAACAAGACCGCCGACTTCGACAAGCGGCTCGAGCAGGCGCTCGCGATGAAGCTGCTGTGCCTGACTTACGGCGTTCCGCTGATCGTCAACGACGACGTCGAACTCGCGAAGGCGATGGCCGCCGACGGCGTGCACCTCGGCGCGACCGATGCCGATATTGCCTCCGCGCGCGCGAAGCTCGGCGCCGAGGCGATCATCGGCGCGTCCTGCTACGACCGCATCGAACGCGCGGAAGCCGCGGTCGCGCAGGGCGCGGATTACCTCGCGTTCGGCGCGTTCTTCCCGAGCCAGACCAAGCCCGACGCGGCGCACGCGGATACCGGCCTGCTCCAGCAGGCGCGGCGCTTCGAATTGCCGCTGGTCGCGATCGGCGGCATCGAGCCCGCGCACGTGCGCGGCCTGCGCGACGCCGGCGCCGACCTGATCGCGGTGCTTTCCGGCCTCTGGCGTTCGCGCGAGCCGACCAATGCCTCGCGCGCGTATGTCGCCGCATTCAACGAACCCGCGTGAAACACGGATCCGCATGAGCCCGAGCAGCCACGAACTGTTTTCGCGCGCGAAGGAACTGATGCCCGGCGGCGTGAACTCGCCGGTACGCGCGTTCAAGTCGGTCGGCGGCGAGCCGTTCTTCGCGCAGCGCGCGCAGGGCGCCTGGCTCTGGGACGTCGAAGGCAAGCGCTACATCGACTACGTCGGTTCGTGGGGACCGATGATCGCCGGCCATGCGCATCCGCAGGTGCTCGATGCGGTCGCGCGCACGATGCGCGACGGCCTGTCGTTCGGCGTGCCCAACCCGCTCGAAGTCACGATGGCCGAGACGATCGCGCAGCTCGTGCCTTCGGTCGAGATGGTGCGCATGGTGAACTCCGGCACCGAGGCCACGCTCTCGGCGATCCGGCTCGCGCGCGGCGCGACCGGGCGCAGCCGCATCGTGAAATTCGAAGGCTGCTACCACGGCCACGGCGATTCCTTCCTCGTGAAAGCCGGCTCGGGCGCGCTCACGCTCGGCGTGCCCGATTCGCCGGGCGTGCCCAAGGCGCTCGCCGATCTCACGCTCACGCTTCCATACAACGACTTCGACGCAGCGACCGCCTTGTTCGATTCGATCGGCGACGAGATCGCTGCGCTGATCATCGAGCCGATCGTCGGCAACGCGAATTGCATTCCGCCGAAGGACGGTTACTTGCAGCATTTGCGCGCGCTGTGCACGAAGCACGGGACGCTGCTGATATTCGACGAGGTGATGACCGGTTTTCGCGTCGCGCTCGGCGGCGCGCAGACGCTGTACGGCATCACGCCGGATCTTTCCACCTTCGGCAAGATCATCGGCGGCGGGATGCCGGTCGGCGCCTACGGCGGCCGTCGCGATCTCATGCAGCAGATCGCGCCCAACGGCCCGATCTACCAGGCCGGCACGCTGTCGGGAAATCCGGTCGCGATGGCCGCGGGCCTGGCGACGCTGGAACTGATCCGGCAACCGGGTTTTCACGCCGAACTCGCGCGTCGCACCGAACTTCTCGTCGACGGGATACAGGCCGCCGCGAACGAAGCGGGCATCGCGTTCAGCACGAACCGCGTCTGCGGCATGTTCGGCCTGTTCTTCAGCGCCGGGAAAGTCGAAAGCTACGCGCAGGCCACCGCCTGCGATGTCGCGACATTCCGGCGCTTCTTCCACGGCATGTTGGATCGTGGCGTCTATCTCGCGCCCTCGGCATTCGAGGCCGGCTTCGTGTCCTCGGCGCACACCGAGGACGACATCGCCGCGACCGTGCAGGCCGCGCGCGAGACCTTCGCGGAGATCGGACGTGGCTGACATCTACAAGTTCTCCAGCGCTGCATGGCCGGAAACCCTCGCCGTCCACGCGGGCGCCGAGCCCGATGCACAGACTGGCGCGGTCGTGCCGCCGATCCACCTGGCGACCACGTTCCAGCACGGGCCGGCGGGCGAACGCATCGCCGGTTACGAATACCAGCGCGAAGGCAATCCGACCCAGGATCGCCTCGAGGCCGCGCTCGCCGCGCTCGAAGGCGGGCAGGCCGCGCTCGCGTTCGCCTCGGGCATGGCCGCGATCACCGCGCTGCTGGAATCGCTGCCGAACGGATCGCGCGTGCTGATCCCCGACGACTGCTACAGCGGCACGCGCTTTCTCGCCCAGGAGTTCCTGCCCGAACGCGGCATCGTCGCGACGATGGTCGACCTGAGCGATCTCGATGCGGTGCGCGCGGCCTGCGTCGCGGGCACCGCGCTGATCTGGGCGGAGACGCCCTCGAACCCGCGCATGAAGGTCAGCGACATCGCCGCGCTCGCGGAGATCGCGCACGACGCGGACGCCGGCCTGGTCTGCGACAACACCTTCGCGACGCCGATCCTGCAGCGACCGCTCGCGCTCGGCGCCGACGTGGTGATGCACTCGACGACGAAGTATTTCGGCGGCCACAGCGACGTGCTCGGCGGCGCGCTGGTGTTCGCGTGGCGCGACGGTTTCCACGAGCGCGTCGCGCACCGGCGCCACATCACCGGCGCGGTGCTGTCGCCGTTCAGCGCCTGGCTCATGCTGCGCGGCTGCCGTTCGCTGCCCGCGCGCATGGCGATGCACTGCGCGAACGCGCGCCGCGTCGCCGAGTTCCTGTCGAGACATCCGGCGATCGAGCGCGTGAACTGGCCCGGCCTGGATTCGCACCCGCAGCACGCCATCGCTGCGAAACAGATGCGCGATTTCGGCGGCATGTTGTCGATCGAAGTCCGCGGCGGCCGCACGGCCGCGCTCGCGTTCGCCGGTAAATTGCGGCTGTTCACGAATGCTACCTCGCTGGGCGGGTGCGAATCGCTGATCGAGCATCGCGCCTCGGTCGAAGGACCGCAGCCGTTCTCGCCGCAGAACCTGCTGCGGTTGTCGGTCGGACTGGAACACGCGGACGACCTGGTCGCGGACCTGGCCCAGGCGCTGGATTCCTGACTACCAGCCTCCGACATTCGGCATCGAAACCCAGGGCTCGGCGGGCGGCAGGGCTTCGCCTTTCTGCAACAGTTCGATCGAGATCCGATCGGGCGAGCGCACGAAGGCCATGTGTCCGTCGCGCGGCGGGCGGTTGATGGTCACGCCCATCGCCTGCAGGTGCGCGCAGGTCGCGTAGATGTCTTCGACTCCGAATGCGAGGTGGCCGAAATTGCGTGCGCTGCCGTAGTCTTCGGTCGAACCCCAGTTGTGGGTGAGCTCGATTTCTGCCTCGGGACTTCCCGGCGCGGCGAGAAACACGAGCGTGAATTTGCCGGCAGCATTATCGACGCGACGCGTTTCGCGCAGGCCCAGGCCTTCGCAGAAGAACCGGAGCGTCGCATCGAGGTCGTGGACGCGAACCATGCTGTGCAGGTATTTCATCGCGTTCTCCGTCAATCCAGGAACAGATCGGTCAGCAGCGGCTGCGAGGGATCGACGGCGTATCCGGAAAAGTCGGTGATGCCGCTCTTGCGCAGCACGTCCTCGTCGATCAGGAAACGTCCGCCGAGCTCGCGCGAAGGCGCGGTCAGGATCGCGTGCGCGGCATCGGCGAGGATCGCCGGCGTGCGGCATCGCGCGGCGGAAACGCCCGGGATCATGTTGATGGCGTCGGTCGCGGTCACCGTGCGCGGCCACAGCGCGTTGACTGCCACGCCTTTCGAACCGAACTCGGCGGCCAGCCCGATCGTCACGAAGCTCATGCCCATCTTCGCGAGCGTGTACCCCGTATGCGGGCCCCACCACTTCGGATCCAGCGTGGGTGGCGGCGCCAGCGTGAGGATATGCGGATTCGGAGCCTGCAGCAGATGCGGCAGGCAGGCCTGCGAACACAGGAAAGTGCCGCGCGCGTTGACCTGCTGCATCAGGTCGAAGCGCTTCATTGGCGTGTCGAGCGCGCCGCGCAACCAGATCGCGCTCGCGTTGTTGACGAGGATGTCGATGCCGCCGAAACGTTCGATCGTCTGACGGACCGCGGCGCGCACCTGCTCCTCCTCGCGGATGTCGCATTGGATCGCCAATGCCTGTCCGCCGGCTTCGTCGATCGCGCGCGCGGCGGTGTGGATGGTGCCGGGCAGCTTGGGATTGGGCACGCTCGACTTCGCCGCAATCACGACGTTCGCGCCGTCGCGCGCCGCGCGCAGGCCGATCGCCAGGCCGATCCCGCGAGAGGCGCCGGTGATGAACAGGGTTTTGCCGCGCAGATCGGACATCATTCGCCTCGTCGTCAGGATTTCAGTGTGACGCTCTCGCCATCGTCATTCGGGCTGCAGCTGCGCGATCAGGCCGAGCAGGCGTTGCAGCCGCGCCTGCGGGTCGGATTCCTGCAGCAGCATCTGTCGGTCGGCGAGTGCGATCGGCAGCAATTCGGCGAGCCGCCAGCCGACCCAGCCCGCATCCTCGTACGCGGATGCATCCGCGCCCGCGTGCGCGCCGCCCATGCGCTCGATCAACCTGCGCAGCAGAGTCGCCAGCAATTCGTGTTCCACCGCCAGCCGCGCCGATGCGGGTTCGTCCAGCCAGCTCACGTCGGCGACGATCAGGCCGTTGTCGCGCACACGCGTGCGTTCGACATGGAAACGGCGTCCGCCTTCGACGGTGATCCCCAGTAGCCCGTCGGGCAGCGTCGTGAAATCCACGATCTTCGCCTCGGTGCCGATCGCGACGGGTATCGAAGGCTTCCCTGCTTCATCGCCTTCGACGATCGCGCAGACGCCGAATCCGCCGTTGTTGCGCGCGCAGTTGCTGACCAGGTCCAGGTAGCGCGGCTCGAAGATGCGCAACTGCATTCGCGCCGAGGGCAGCAGCACCGCGTGCAGCGGGAACAGCGGCAAGCTTCCCGACGATGCGGCGTGCGCGGATTGGTTCATGCGGGGAGTCTAGCGCGTCCCCGCGCGTGCGGCGTCAAGCCTGTAATGTCGCGAGAAAGCGCCGCGGCGCGTCCTCGAAGCCGCCGTTGGACATGAACACCACGTGGTCGCCGTCGCGCGCGATCGCATCCAGTTTTTCGACCAGCGCATCGACGGTCGGCGCCGCGACGCCCTCACCGCGCAACGCGGCGATGACCTTGCCTGCGTCCCAGGGCAGTTCTACGCGCTGCAGGAACACCACTGCGTCGGCGCCGTCCAGCGAGGGCGCGATCTCGTCGGCGTGCGCGCCCAGCCGCATCGAATTGCTGCGCGGTTCCATCGCGACCACGATGCGCGCCGAACCGACGCGCGCGCGCAAGCCGGCGAGCGTGGTGCGGATCGCGGTCGGATGGTGCGCGAAGTCGTCATAGACGGTGATGCCCTTCGCCCTGCCGAGAACCTCGAGACGACGTTTCACGCTGCGGAAATCGCCCAGGGCAGCGATCGCCTGCGCCGGATCGACGCCGACCGCGTGCGCGGCCGCGATCGCGGCGAGCGCGTTCATCACGTTGTGCGGGCCGAGCAGGTCCCAGCGCACGACGCCGGCTTCGGCGCCGCGATGGAGCACCGCGAATTCCGAACCGTCCGCAGCGATCAGCCGCGGCGTCCACTCCGCGTCGCCGGCCATCGCGAAGCGTTCGACCGGCGTCCAGCAACCCATCGCGAGCACCTCGGCCAGGCGTTCGTCCTCGCCGTTGATGATCATCCGGCCGTTGCGCGGCACGGTGCGCACGAGGTGGTGGAACTGGCGCTGGATCGCGGCGACGTCGGGGAAGATATCGGCGTGGTCGTATTCGAGGTTGTTCAGGATCGCCACGCGCGGGCGGTAGTGCACGAACTTGCTGCGTTTGTCGAAGAACGCGGTGTCGTATTCGTCGGCTTCCACGACGAATTCCGCGCCGCTGCCGCGCCGCGCCGACACGCCGAAGTTCTCGGGCACGCCACCGACGAGGAAGCCCGGATCGCGGCCGGCCGCTTCGAGTATCCACGCGAGCATCGAGGTCGTGGTCGTCTTGCCGTGCGTGCCCGCGACCGCGAGCGTGTTGCGTCCGGGCAACACGTGCTCGGCCAGCCACTGCGCGCCCGAGGTGTAATTCATCGCGGCATCGAGCACGTGTTCGACCGCGGGGTTGCCGCGCGAAAGCGCGTTACCGACCACGACCACATCGGTGTCGGCGGTGATATGTTCGGGTGCGTAACCTTGCGCGAGCTCGATGCCCAGCGCTTCGAGCTGCGTGCTCATGGGCGGATAGATGTTCTGGTCGCTGCCCGCGACGGCGTGCCCGAGTTCGCGCGCGAGCGCCGCGACGCCGCCCATGAAGGTGCCGGCGATGCCGAGGATATGCAGTTTCAAGAAGGTCGCACCGTGTAATCCGATGCGCGCATTACACCACGTGCGGAGCTCAGTCGCAGACCGTCTTGCTCACCGGCAGGCAGGTATAGGTCGGCGTCATCGTCCCGCCGAAGCCGCCGGACATGCCCGACATGCACTGCTGCCGGGTCACGATCCGGCAGTGCGCGCCGGTTGTCGGCCGTGGCGATACCGGAGTCGAGGCCGTGCCGTCGCGGACGTTCGCGCGCGGCACCGAATGCAGGCCGCCGAGCTGCGCATAGCGCACGCTTTCGAGGAACTCGCGCAGCTTGGGCAGCTCGCGTTGCGCGTCGGCGTCGCTGTAGGTGATGTACACGAACATCTCGGCGCGGCCGCCGGGGTTGGCTGCGATGTACTTGCGGTGCGTGGTCGTGCCCTGCCCATCGCGTGCCACGCTGTCGATGGTCAATGCGTCGTAGTCGCCTTTCGCCTGGATGTGCTGCGGGCCACCCCGCGACACGGATGTTTCGTTCGCCTCGCCCTGCCGCACGGCGGCAGCGAGCCATTCGCCGAAGTCACCCCGATACTCGGATCCGCCGGTGATGAAGATCGCCGCGCGCGGTCGGCCGTGCGCATCGAGCGCACCGGCGAGAATCGCGAAACCGCCCTTCTCGACTTTCTGCCAGCCGGCCGGCACGCGAAAGTCGATATCGCCGAAATGGTCGGCGCGCGCCGAATTCGCGCTGACGAGCGCGATCAGAACGAGGATCGTCAACACCCAAGGCTTGCTCATGGTCGAACCGCTTCCATCGCAGATGGCGATCATGCGATCACGGCGTGCGTGAACGCGTCGCCAAGGACCTTGCATGAACCTGTGCGCGCCGGCGCCCAGCCCCGCTGTTCAGGCGTAGCGGCTGTCCAGCGCCTCGACGATGCGCTCGAAGACTTCCTCCATAGAACCCACGCCGTCCACCGCGGTGAGTTTCTGCTGGTGGCGGTAGAAATCGATCACCGGCGCGGTCTGCTCCTCGTACACCTGCAGGCGATTGCGCACCGAATCGGGATTGTCGTCGGCGCGGCCTTCGGCGAGCGCGCGGCCCGCAAGGCGCGCGACCAGCAGTTCGGTATCCACGTCGAGCTGGATCGCGCGCTCGACGGGTTGGCTTAGCTTGCCGAGCAGCGCATCGAGCGAATTCGCCTGCGCGAGGTTGCGCGGATAGCCGTCGAGGATGTAGCCGTCGCCGGTGTCGCCCTGCGACAGGCGCTCTTCGAGCATCGCCAGCACGATCTCGTCGGACACCAGCGCGCCCGACTCCATCACCGCCTTGGCTTGCAGCCCCAGCTTTGTTCCGGCCTTGACCGCGCCACGCAGCAGGTCGCCGGTGGAAATGTGCGGAACGCGGTAGTGGTCGCGCAGGCGGGTCGCCTGCGTGCCCTTGCCGGAACCCGGCGCGCCCAGAAGTACCAATCGCATGTTTTTGAATCCCGAAATGACCACGTCCGATGAGGGGCTGGCCGCACACCGGGATTGCTACACTCGGTGCGGGTTTCGCGCGGACGGCCCCACGCTAACCGCTGCCGGCCGCGCAAGTCAAATCGTGCTAGGAGGCCCCGGTCATGCGCAAAGGCAGCCTGTTGTACGCCCAGTCCGGCGGCGTCACGGCGGTGATCAACGCCACCGCCTCGGCGGTGATCCGCGCCGCGCGCAAACACCAGGTACGGGTGCTGGCCGGACGCAACGGCATCCTCGGCGCGTTGCGCGAGGAATTGATCGACACTTCGAAGGAAACGCCCGCCACGATCCGAGCGCTCGCGCACACGCCCGGCGGTGCATTCGGCTCCTGCCGCCACAAGCTGCCCGCGCCGGAGAAGGACCGTGCGCCCTACGAGCGGCTGATCGAGGTGTTCCGCGCGCATGACGTGCACTGGTTCCTCTACAACGGCGGCAACGACTCGGCCGACACCGCGCTCAAGCTCTCCAAGATCGCCAGCGAATTCGGCTACCCGCTCGCCTGCATCGGCGTGCCCAAGACGGTGGACAACGACCTCGTCGTCACCGACTGCTGCCCGGGCTTCGCCTCGGCCGCGAAATACACCGCGGTGTCGGTGCGCGAGGCCGCGCTCGACGTCGCCGCGATGGCCGATACGTCCACGAAGGTGTTCGTCTACGAGGCGATGGGCCGGCACGCGGGCTGGCTCGCCGCGGCGGCGGGCATGGCCGGCGACGGCCCAGATGATGCGCCGCAGATCATCCTGTTCCCGGAGCGCGCGTTCGACGAGGAGGCCTTCCTCGCGAAGGTGAAGGACACCGTCGCGCGCGTGGGTTGGTGCGTCGTCGTCGCATCCGAGGGCGTGCGCGATGCCAAAGGCAAATTCCTTGCGGAAGCCGGCACCGTGGATGCGTTCGGCCACACCCAGCTCGGCGGCGTCGCGCCGCATCTCGCGCAGGTCGTGAAGGAAAAGCTCGGCTTCAAGGTCCACTGGACCGTGCCCGACTACCTGCAGCGCTCGGCGCGGCATCTCGCGTCGGCGACGGATCTCAAGCATGCGCTCGCGGTCGGCGGGGCGGCAGTCGAATACGCGATGAAAGGCATGAATGCGGTGATGCCGGTGATCGTGCGCACTTCGGATTCGCCATACCGCTGGAAGGTCGCGCCCGCGCCGCTGGAACAGCTCGCGAACCACGAGAAGAAGCTGCCCGCGAATTTCCTGCGCGCCGACGGTTACGGCATCACCGCCGCCGCGCGTCGCTATCTCGGCCCGCTGCTGCGCGGCGAAGCGCCTCCGCCGTATCGGCGCGAGGGAATTCCGGATTACGTCGCGCTGAAGAACGCGATGCTGAAGAAGAAACTCGCGGCGTGGAACCGCTGATCAGCACTGCACACGGTCGCATTCGATCCTCATGCCGATCGGCATTCGCCTCAGCGGCAATTTTCCGAGTCGATCGTAAGCGCCGCGGTGAACATCGACGCGGTCGCGGACTTTGGTTTGTCGAGGTAGATCCGCGAGCGGCCCTGCGCGTCGAGCGCGGGCGGCGCGGCGTTGCCGGGCTTGCGCCAGATATCGATCTTCGCGAGGCAAGCCGGTGCGTCCGCGCGCGGCACGCGGATACGGTCGTTGAGGATCCAGCCGGTTGCGGCATCCGGTGGCGGCTTGAGTTCGGCGGCCGTAACAAAGACCGCGCGCTGCGCGCAACGCCCGGTCGAGACGACATGGATGCGATACGGCGCGGCCGCGTCGCCGGTGAACTCACCTTCCAGCCGCACGCAGGCCTCGGGGATCGTGCGTAGCGTGTGCGGCGTGCCCACCGTCTGCGCAGCCGCATCCGGCCGCTGGATCTCGGGGGGCAGTGGCCCGGCCCGCACAGCGCACGCGGCGGCCAATGCCGCCAGGACGATGAGATGACGCAAGGCATTGGACATCGGGGAATCCTCCCTGGATCTTCCGCAAGCCTGCCAGACCGACGCTGAACCCGGAATTTCCGCAGACCCGGGTTCCCGTGCTCGCGACGGCGATCGTTCTCGCGCTGTCCGCCTGGCGCACGCTTTTTCCGTAAGGGGAATCGATCGGCACGCGTATCGCCCGGTCGATTTCGAGCACGGGTGGCGCCACGAAACCGGCTTGGGTCGGCTTGTCCGGAAACATGGGGTGGTTTACCGTGCCGAGGCCATTCGATGCCGCGTTCCGGCGCCCTCAATTACGGAGACAGTCGCAATGAATCATTCGCTACGGGTTGCACTGACATTGGCCACTGGCATTGCGCTCGCGACGCCCGCATTCGCGGGCGGCGGCGTCGAGAACGAGAAGGGCTCGACCAAGAGCGCCGAAATCCCCCAATGCGGCCATGTACTCGGCACGATCGCACTGGTGGACGGCGATGGTCGCGGCTGGACCGCCTACGGCGTCGGCGCGCCCTCCACGCTGCTCAAGACCTTCGTCACGCGCTCGGGCTGCTTCAAGCTGGTCAATCGCGGCGCAGGCATGGAAGCGATCCAGCGTGAACACGCCCTTTCGAGCGGCGGCGATCTGCAGCGCGGCTCCAACGTCGGCGGCGGCCAGATCAAGACCGCGGACTGGCTGCTGGTGGCCGACGTCGCCGGCGAAAACCAGAACTCCGGGGGCAATGCCGTGGGCGGCATTGCCGGCGGCCTGATCGGCGGTCGCCTGGGCGGCTTGGTCGCGGGCGTGAAGACCAGCAAGGTCGAGGCCCAGACCGTGCTTTCGCTGGTCAATACCCGCACCTCGGAAGAGGAATACAACATCGAGGGATTCGCCAAGAAGAGCGACATTTCCTGGGGTGGCGGCGGCTTCGTCGGCTGGGGCGGTGTCGGCGGCGGCTCCTACGAAAACACCGACGTCGGCAAGGTGGTCGGCTTGGCCTTCCTCGATGCCTATCGCCAGCTGGTGACACAGATGGGCGGCATGAACGCCAACCAGGTCGCCTCCGCGCCACGCCAGTCCTTCATCACCCGCAATCCGGTGGAGATGAAGCGTTCGCCGTCCAAGAGTTCGAGCACGGTTCGCAAGCTCGACCCGGGGATGATGGTCTACCCGACCGGCGGCCGCGAGGGCATGTGGTGGGAGGTCGAGGACGAAAACGGCAATACTGGCTGGGTGCCCAACGACAGGCTCGAGCCGAAGAAGTAGCGCGCGGCCGCCCAGAATGCTTCCCTGCCGAGGCCACCCCCTAAGCTGGGGTGGCCTCGTTGTTCATGCGCCCTCCGGAACCAGGCTCCCTTCCTCGATTGGCGCGCGCCGGCCGGCTTTGCGATAATCCCCGGGTTCAGCCGCCCCGCGCGGCCCGGACCTGCTGGAAAAACCACCTATTCGAACCATCATTCGGCCGGTTTCGGCCATGGGGAGCGCGTTCATGCTTCAGGATTACGGATTGTTGCTGGCGTTGGCCTGTGCCGCGCTGGCGATCATTTATGGCCTCGCGTCGTCGCGCTGGATCGTCTCGCAGCCCGCGGGCAACGAGCGCATGCAGCAGATCGCCGCGGCGATCCAGGAAGGCGCGCGCGCCTACCTCAACCGCCAGTACACGACCATCGCCGTCGCCGGCGTGATCCTGTTCGGCGTGATCGGCTGGAAGCTCGGCTGGCACACCGCGATCGGCTTCGCGATCGGCGCGGTGCTGTCCGGCGCGGCCGGCTACATCGGCATGAACGTCTCGGTGCGCGCGAACGTGCGCACCGCCGAGGCCGCGCGTCGCGGCATGGGCCCGGCGATGGACGTCGCCTTCCGCGGCGGCGCGATCACCGGCCTGCTGGTGGTCGGCCTGGGCCTGCTCGGCGTCGCCGGCTACTTCTTCGCGCTGAAGAAGATGGGCATCGAGACGGAACAGTCGTTGCACGCGCTGGTCGGCCTCGCGTTCGGCTCCTCGCTGATCTCGATCTTCGCGCGTCTGGGCGGCGGCATCTTCACCAAGGGCGCCGACGTCGGCGCGGACCTGGTGGGCAAGGTCGAAGCCGGGATTCCGGAAGACGATCCGCGCAACCCGGCAGTGATCGCCGACAACGTTGGCGACAACGTCGGCGACTGCGCGGGCATGGCGGCCGACCTGTTCGAGACCTACGCGGTCACGATCATCGCGACCATGCTGCTCGCGGGCCTGACCTTCACCAACAATTTCGCCGCGGTGCTGTATCCGCTGGTGCTCGGCGCGGTGTCCATCATCGCTTCGATCGTCGCGACCTTCTTCGTGAAGGTGAAGCAGGGCGGCTCGATCATGGGCGCTCTGTACAAGGGCGTGATCGTCTCGGCCGTGCTGTCGGCGGTCGCGTTCTGGTTCGTCACCGGCGACCTGCTGCCGAACGGCCTGACCGCTTCCGACGGCTTCGCAATCTCGAAGATGGCGCTGTTCCACTGCGCGCTGATCGGCCTGGTGCTGACCGGCCTGATCGTGTGGATCACCGAGTACTACACCGGCACGCAGTACGGCCCGGTGCGCCACGTCGCGAAGGCCTCGACCACCGGCCACGGCACCAACATCATCGCCGGCCTGGGCGTGTCGATGAAGGCGACCGCACTGCCGGTCGTGGTGATCTGCGCCGCGATCTGGGGCGCCTACGCGATCGGCCACCTCTACGGCGTGGCGATCGCCGCGACCGCGATGCTCTCGATGGCCGGCATGATCGTCGCGCTCGACGCCTACGGCCCGATCACTGACAACGCCGGCGGCATCGCCGAGATGAGCGAACTGCCGAAGGAAGTGCGCAACGTCACCGATCCGCTCGACGCGGTCGGCAACACCACCAAGGCTGTGACCAAGGGTTACGCGATCGGCTCGGCGGCTCTTGCGGCACTCGTCCTGTTCGCCGACTACACGCACAACCTGCAGGCCACCCACCCGGGCCAGACCTTCACCTTCGATCTGTCCGACCACATGGTCATCATCGGCCTGCTGATCGGCGGCCTGATCCCGTACCTGTTCGGCGCGATGGCGATGGAAGCGGTCGGCCGCGCGGCCGGCGCCGTGGTCGAGGAAGTGCGTCGCCAGTTCAAGACCATCGCCGGCATCATGGAAGGCACCGGCAAGCCGCAGTACGACAAGGCGGTGGACATGCTCACCAAGGCCGCGATCAAGGAAATGATCGTGCCTTCGCTGCTGCCCGTGCTGGTGCCCGTGGTCGTCGGCCTGTTGCTGGGCCCGAAGGCGCTGGGCGGCGTGCTGATCGGTACGATCGTCACGGGACTCTTCGTCGCGATCTCCATGACCACCGGCGGCGGCGCCTGGGACAACGCCAAGAAGTACATCGAGGACGGCAACTTCGGCGGCAAGGGTTCCGAGGCGCACAAGGCCGCGGTGACCGGCGACACCGTCGGCGATCCGTACAAGGACACGGCGGGTCCGGCCGTCAATCCGCTGATCAAGATCATCAACATCGTCGCACTGCTGCTGGTGCCGCTGCTGTAAGTGACCCGATGCAATCGTTGCGAAGAAGCCCCGCCTCGCGCGGGGCTTCTTTTTTCGGATCATCGCGAACGCTGCTGCTACGATAACCGCGAGACTTCCGCCGGATTTGCGATGACTTCGACCGCGGCACCGCTCACCTCCGCCGACCGCCGCGCGTTCTGGCTGTTCCTGCTGTTCGCGCTGGCGGTGCTCGGCGCAGGCATCGGCTTGCGCGATCCCTGGCCGTCGGACGAGCCGCGCTTCGCGCTGTCGGCCAAGCAGATGGTCGAATCCGGCGACTGGCTGTTCCCGCACCGCGGCGGCGAGTTGTATGCGGACAAGCCGCCGATGCTGATGTGGATGCAGGCCACCGCGTACGAAGTCGTGCGCGACTGGCGCGTCGCCTTCCTGTTGCCTTCGCTGCTCGCGGGCCTGCTCACGCTGGGACTGACCTGGGACATCGCACGCCGCCTGTGGACGCCGCGCGCGGGAATGTATGCTGCGGCTGCGGTGTTGTTCGCGTTCCAGTTCATGTTCCAGTTCAAGCGCGCGCAAATCGATCCGCTGGTGACGATGTGGATCACGCTCGCGAACTGGGGATTGCTGCGACACTGCCTGCGCGGACCGGATTGGCGCGCGTACTGGCTGGGCTGCTTCGCGGCGGGCCTGGGCGTGATCACCAAGGGCGTGGGATTCCTAGCGCTGCTGATGCTGCTGCCGTACGCGATCGGCCGTGCGCGCGGATGGAACGGCGTATCGCAGACCTCGAACGCGACGCTGAAATGGCTGGCCGGCGCAGTTGCGTTCCTCGCCGCGATCGCGCTGTGGCTGGTGCCGATGCTTCTGGCCGCGGAATCGCATGGAACTTCCGAATACCGCGCCTACGTCAACGACATACTGTTCCACCAGACCGCGCAGCGCTATGCAGGCGAGTGGTCGCACCCGCAGCCGTTCTGGTACTTCGTGCCAGTGATCGCGCTGGCCTGGCAGCCGTTCACCCTGTTGTTCGCCGCCGCGACGCCGCGACTCGCGCAGGCCTGCCGCGAGCGCGACGCGCGCGCGCTGCTGCCGTTGCTGTGGGGCGCAATCGTGATCGCGTTCTTCTCGCTCGCGCGCGGCAAGCGCGACATGTACATCCTGCCGGCGCTGCCGATGCTCGCGCTCGCAGCTGCACCCTTCCTCGAAGCGCAACTCGAACGTCGCTGGGTGCGCGGATCGCTGTTCGCGCTCGCGCTGCTGATCGCGATCGGCTGCGGCGGCGCGGGAGCGGCGATCCTCGCGCATGCGCCGTTCGCGTTGCGGCAACTCGCCCAGCACAGCATCGGTGCGAATGCGCAGGGACTGGGCTGGATGCTCGCGAGCATCGGGCTCGCGGGCCTGTTCGCGCTCGCCACGTTCGGCCTTCAACGCGCGCATTTCGCGCTGCTCAGCGGACTGACCGCGCTGTGGCTGGCGTGGAGCCTTTGGGCATATCCGCTGCTCAACGACTCCAATTCCGCGCGCGGCATCATGCAACAGGCCGGCACGATCGCAGGCCCGGCCGACGAACTCGCGCTGGTCGGATGGAAGGAGCAGAACCTGCTGTTCGCCGACCGCCCGGTGCGCGAGTTCGGATTCACGGCGTCGTTCGACCGGCAGTTCAGGCAGGGCGTGGCGTGGCAGGCGCAGGCGCCGCAAAAGCGCTGGGTGTTCGCCCTCGAACAGGCGATGGGCGACTGCGTGGATCGTATGCGCGCCGTGCACGTGGGTCGCGCGAACCGCCGCGAATGGTGGATGTTCCGCGCCGATGCGGTGAAGGCCGACTGCGCGCCCACCATAAAGTCCGACGAGCAAGATCCAGAATCGGGGCAATAAGCCTCAGTCCGATCGCCGCGTCCAGCGCAGGATCGGACGCTCCAGCAAGAACCACGTGGTCGCCGACAACGCGATCGTGAGCGCGAATACCGCGGCCGCGAAACGCCACGGCGGCGCAACCGGCCAGCGCGCCTGCAGCCACAGCAGCACCGGGAAATGCCACAGATACAGGCCGTAGCTCAGGTCGCCGGCGAGCGTCATCGCCGCGTGGCCGATGCGCGGCGCTGGCGCAGCGAATGCGGCGGCGACCGTGAGCCCGCCCGCGACCGCGGTAAGGCTGCGCAGCAGGATCGCGCTCGCCGGATTCGTCCAGTAATCGCCCGCGTGCGCGACGAACTCGACCAACGCGATGGCCCAGCACGCCAGCGCAAGCGCCGCGAGCATCAACGCGCGCGACCCCTTGCTTGCCGCACCGTTCGTTCGGCGTTGCGTGAACCACAAGGCCGCGAATATGCCTGCTGCGAACGCATCGATCACGCCGGGCAGTTCGCTCGCGTGGATGAACTGCGCGGCGCTGGGAGTTGCAGGATACGATCCTGCATCCAGCCACCACACAGCGGCGCGCCAACCAACCGCGACGAGGAATAAGGCCGCCGCGATCCAGCGTCCGCGTCTCGACAGCAGCCACGCGCCGGCCAGCGCCATCGCCGCGTAGAACTGCATCTCCAGCCCCAGCGACCAGCTCGGCCCGTTGATTACGCCGTGCGTCGCCGGCGAGAGGTTGTGCACGAACAGCGCCTGCGCGATCAGCAACCACGCGAGGTCCGGCCGCTGCAGGATGTCGGGTTTCACGAATGCAACGAACACCGCACAAGTCAGCAGGTACAGCGGCAGGATACGCGCGAGCCGGTGCCGTGCGAACGTCGGTCGCCAGCGCTGCGGATCGCGATCGCGCGCCGCGGCGAGCGCGAGCAGGATCACCGCGCCGCTGATCGCCAAGAACAGGTCCACGCCGAGGAAGCCGAAGCGGAACCACTGCCAGGGCATCGCCGCCGGCACCGGCAGCTTCGCGAGCGCGATCAGGTGGTAGACGATCACCGAGCACGCCGCGAATCCGCGCAGCGCGTCCAGCCACGGGAAGTAAGCGCGACCTTCGGGAACGGTCGCGTGCGCAGCGGTTTCGCGCGCAGGCGTTTCGTTCGCGAGGGTTGCTTCGGCCGTCGTCATGCGGCCCTAGCCTATGCGAAGCGGCGCGCTCTGCGAAGCGGAACGTGCGACCTCACTGCGTTTGCCGTATCCTGCGCGCCCCTGCCGCGTGTGTGCGCCGCGGCCGCATCGCACGGAGATTCCAATGGCCCTCGACCTCGTCCCCACCGGCCACGATGTGCCGAACGACATCAACGTCGTGATCGAGATCCCCAAGGACGCCGAGCCGGTCAAGTACGAAGTGGACAAGGCGACCGGCGCGATCTTCGTGGACCGCGTGCTGTCCACGCCGATGCGCTATCCGTGCAACTACGGCTACATCCCGCACACACTGTGCGGCGACGGCGACCCGGTGGACGTGCTGGTGATGATGCCGCTGCCGCTGATCCCCGGCTCGGTGATCCGCTGCCGTCCGGTCGGCATGCTCGCGATGACCGACGAGGCCGGCGCCGACACCAAGCTCGTCGCGCTGCCGGTGGACAAGGTGTTCTCCGGCTACTCGAACATGCACGACGTCGACGACCTGCCGCCGCACTGGCGCGACCGCATCGCGCACTTCTTCGCCCACTACAAGGACCTCGAGCCCGGCAAGTGGGTGCGCATCGACGGCTGGCAGAACGCAGCCGCGGCGCGGCAGGAGATCCTCGACTGCGTGGCGCGCTACGAGGCGGCGGCCGACAAGCCGCATTTTTGAAACTTCGGTTCATCGCGAAAGCATTCGTTTATGCAATCGACTGATTTTCTGATCATCACTTATGGCAGCACAACCAGTTTTCTGTCACAGGACATCTATGCAAGCCACTAAACAAACCATGTGTCGATTCGCCCTATCGGCACATTCGAATCTCTTCGTAACATTGCTGCTTTCATGCAACGCTTGGGCAATGAATGGTGAAGTCGCCATAACCACGCCAGATGCTACCGCCAGTGACAAGGAATGGTTCACGCAGTCCACCAACTACGAGCCAGGCCAGAAAGGCTTCCGTGAATATGCCGAGGCATGGACGCACGCACATCCCGAGAGTGCCTTCGCTTGGTACAGACTCGGCACGGCTCATATGCTTGAGCATCATGCCGTACAAGCTGTCGAACCGCTGCAGAAGGCCGTATCGCTAAACCCAAACATCGAGCCTGCATGGAGTGAGCTTGCGAACGCGTACCTGTCAGAGAAAAAGAAAGACCAAGCACAGAACGCCGCTGAACACGCCGTGGCAATTGATCCGAAGGACGCACTGGCGTGGAGCGTGCTCAGCCAGGTCTATTCGGACTTCGGCGAGCAGGACAAGGCGCTCGAAGCCGCCAACCACCTCGTCGAACTAGAGCCAGACAAGGAGAGCGGCTGGGCCATCCTTGGCATCACTTATATCAACATGAACAAACCCGACAAAGCAGTCGACGCCTGGCAGCACGCCGTGCAAATTCGCCCGGAGGACAGCAAGGCTTGGTACGAGCTTGGTGCCTCGTACACTAATCTGCGTCGCTATCCTGAGGCCGTCGAGGCCTACCGCAAAGCGGTCAAACTCGATCCGAAAGACAGCGAGATCTGGGTTAATTTCGGCGTGCTGTACATGCAAATGGGTCAAGTCGCCAAGGCACGCGAGCTGTATGCGCAACTCCAACGGAGTGATCCCAGAATAGCGCGGCAGTTCCACACCCTAGTATTCGAAATGCCCCTGCCACCGCTGGACAAGTGACGCTGGTCGGATCGCATTGCGGGTCAGCGAGGACTCCGACACGAACCTCTGGCTGGCCTACTTTAATTCAGGCTGTGAGCGAATCCTTATCCGGCAGCCACCCTCTCACTCTGCGCGGTAGATCTCTCCACCCGCGTCGCGGAACTCCTGCGCCTTCGCCTGCATCCCGCGCTCCAGCGCCTCGGTCTCGTCGGCAACGCCTTCCTTCGCCGCGTAGTCGCGCACGTCCTGGGTGATCTTCATGGAGCAGAAGTGCGGGCCGCACATCGAGCAGAAGTGGGCGAGCTTGTGGGCTTCCTTCGGCAAGGTCTCGTCGTGGAACTCCTTGGCCTTCTCCGGATCGAGGCCGAGGTTGAACTGGTCCTCCCAGCGGAATTCGAAGCGCGCCTTCGAGAGCGCGTTGTCGCGCACCTGCGCGCCGGGATGGCCCTTCGCAAGGTCGGCGGCGTGCGCGGCGATCTTGTAGGCGACGATGCCGTCGCGCACGTCCTGCTTGTTCGGCAAGCCCAGGTGCTCCTTCGGCGTGACGTAGCAGAGCATGGCGGTGCCGTACCAGCCGATCATCGCCGCGCCGATCGCGGAGGTGATGTGGTCGT